>NZ_JBHXRY010000128.1:488-1001 GCF_042714895.1 Nocardia sp. NPDC058666 | reverse complement strand
GTACTCCGCCGCCGCCACCGCCCACGTCCCCGTCCCCGCCGACCTCCGTCGAAGACCCTTAACGCGCCGCGGGCCCCCGGGCCCGCGGCCCTGGAGGAGACACACCCATGACTGCCCCGACCCTTCCGGTGGCCGAACTCGCCGCCGCGGCCGACCCGGCGGCCCTCGACCTCACCGACCCGCAGACGTTCGACGACAACGACCCCCACGAGATGTGGCGGCCCTACCGCGCCCACAACCCGGTGTTCTGGCACGCCCCCAGGGGCGGCAACCCCGGCTTCTGGGTCTTCACCAAGTACGACGACATCATGGCCGCCTACCGCGACAACAAGCGGTACACCTCCGAGCAGGGCAATGTGCTCAGCACCCTGCTGCTCGGCGAGGACTCCGCCGCCGGGAAGATGCTCGCCGTCACCGACGGCCCGCGGCACCGCGAGATCCGCAACCTGATGATGAAGTCCTTCTCCCCGCGCGTCCTGACCCCCGTCGTGGAGAACGTCCAGAAGCTCACCG
>NZ_JBHXRY010000128.1:0-284 GCF_042714895.1 Nocardia sp. NPDC058666 | reverse complement strand
ATCTCAGAAGCCGTCGAGATCGGCGAACTGGACTTCGTCACCGCGGTCGCCGACCGGATCCCCATCCACACCATCGGCGACCTCATGGGCATCCCCGCCGAGGACCGCGAACAGCTCGTGGACTGGAACGCGCAGACCCTGTCCCGGTACAGCGCCGACGACGGCGAAGAAGTGTCGCTGATGGCGCGCAACGAGATCGTGCTCTACATCTCCGGCCTGATGGCGGAGCGCCGCCGCAACCCGGGCGAGGACGTCCTCAGCACACTGGCCACCGCCACCATCGA
>NZ_JBHXRY010000127.1:0-1001 GCF_042714895.1 Nocardia sp. NPDC058666 | reverse complement strand
GGCCGGATCGCTGGCGAAGAACGGCAATCTCCACTGGGAGATCATCGGCCGCTTCCTCTTCGCCGACCTGATCTTCTCCGGACTCGTCACGACCCTGTGGCTCACCGTGGCGGCGATGGCCCTCGGACTCCTTCTGGGCACGCTGGTCGCAGTGATGCGGCTGTCGTCCAACCCGGTTCTCTACGGCATGTCCTCACTGTTCGTGTGGTTCTTCCGCGGGACCCCCTTGCTGGTCCAGATCATCTTCTGGGGATACGCCGCCGCCCTCTACCAGTACGTGAAAATCGGCATCCCCTTCACCAGCGTCACCTTCTTCCAGGTCGAGACGAACTCCCTCCTTACCCCGGCCGTCGCAGCGCTGTTGGCCCTCGGACTCAACGAAGCCGCGTACGCCTCGGAGATCGTCCGGGCCGGCATCCAGTCGGTGGACCCCGGCCAGAGCGAAGCCGCGCATTCCCTCGGCATGCGGCCCGCACAGACGATGCGCAGGATCGTGCTGCCCCAGGCCATGCGGGTGATCATCCCGCCCATGGGCAACGAGACGATCAACATGCTGAAGATGACCGCCCTGGTATCGATCATCTCGGCGCACGACCTGATGTCCAACATCCAGGACGTGTACGCGCAGAACTACCAGGTCATCCCCATGCTCGTCGTCGCCAGCCTCTGGTACCTGGGCCTGGTCACCCTGCTCAGCATCCCGCAGGCATGGCTGGAGCGCCGCTACGGCCGCGGCTCGGACCGCGGCGGCCACATCTCACCGCTCCGCCGCATGCTCACCGGCGCACTGGTCCAGCCCGCGCGCACGAAGAACACCAAGGAGGCGGCAGCGTGAACGTCCCCATGGTCCACGCCCAGGGCGTGCGCAAGCACTTCGGGAAGCTCGAAGTCCTCAAGGGAATCGACCTGACCGTCGAACGGGGACAGGTGTGCTGTCTGCTGGGTCCCTCCGGCTCGGGCAAGTCGACCTTCCTGCGCTGCATCAACCACCTCGACAGGGT
>NZ_JBHXRY010000126.1:0-1004 GCF_042714895.1 Nocardia sp. NPDC058666 | reverse complement strand
TCCAGTCGTTGTAGGCGCGCACGCAGGCGAGGGCGACCTCCTTGTCGTGCGCCTCGGCGAAGGTCTGCCCGCAGAAGCGCGGGAAGGTCGGGAAGCACAGCGAGGCCTCGACGTGGTTGAGGTCCATGTCGGCGAGGCGGGCCTTGGGATCCCAGCAGCCGCGGCGCATCTCCTCGCGGGTGATGCCCTCCAGGGTCATGTCGTCGCGGTCGAAGCCGACGGCGGCGATGTTGCGCTTGTACGGGAACTTCAGGTCCTCGTAGATCCACCAGTCGGTCGGCGGGCCGTCGGGGTCCATGGTGATGACGTACTTGCCACCGGTGTAGGCGAGTTCGCCGATGCCGGCGGTGAGCGCCTTGGGGCCGCGGTCGCGGTACTTGGCGGGCAGCCAGACGTCGAACAGGTGGGCGGGCTCGATCACGTGGTCGTCGACGCTGATGATCCGAGGCAGTCCCAGTTCCATGACAGTCTCCCGAATTCACTGATCTGATGGATCGTCAGAAACAAGCTAGCCCCGCCACCCCTGGACCGACAAGCGTGCGCGCTCTACGCTCTGCGCTTGATCTGACTATCCGTCAGCTATGGGGAGGTCTGGGATGACGGACACCGCGACCGCGACAGAACTGAGCCGCTCCCGAACCCTGTGGGAACTGATCACCCACCGGGCCGCACTGACCCCCGGCACCCCCGTCCTGATCGAGGCGGCCGAAGACCCGTCCGACGACCGCCGCCTCACCTTCGGCGAACTGCGCGACCGCTCCGAACGCGTCGCCGCCGGCCTCCACCACATGGGGGTGCGCCCCGGTACCGTCGTCGCCTGGCAGCTCCCCACCCGCATCGAAACGGTGCTGCTCTCCGTCGCCCTCGCCCGCATCGGCGCCGTCCAGACCCCCGTCATCCCCTTCTACCGGGACCGCGAGGTCGGCTTCGCCCTGCGCGAGTCCAAGGCCGAGTACTTCGCCGTCCCGGGACACTGGCGCGGCCACGACCACACGGCCATGGCC
>NZ_JBHXRY010000125.1:0-1019 GCF_042714895.1 Nocardia sp. NPDC058666 | reverse complement strand
GTCGAGAAGCGCGACTTCAACTCCTACGGCTCGCGCCGAGGCAACCACGAGGTCATGATCCGCGGTACCTTCGCCAACATCCGCCTGCGCAACCAGATCGCGCCGGGCACCGAGGGCGGCTTCACCCGCGACTTCACCGTCGACGGCGCGCCGGTCGCGTTCATCTACGACGCCTCGCAGAACTACCAGGCCGCCGGCATCCCGCTGGTCATCCTGGCGGGCAAGGAGTACGGCTCCGGCTCCTCCCGCGACTGGGCCGCCAAGGGCACCGCGCTGCTCGGCGTCAAGGCCGTCATCGCCGAGTCCTACGAGCGCATCCACCGCTCCAACCTGATCGGCATGGGCGTCCTGCCCCTGCAGTTCCCGGAGGGCGCCACCGCCGCCTCCCTGGGCCTCACCGGCGAGGAGACCTTCGCCTTCACCGGTGTGGAGGAGCTGAACAACGGCACCACCCCGCGCACGGTCAAGGTCACCACCGACACCGGTGTGGAGTTCGACGCGGTCGTCCGCATCGACACGCCGGGTGAGGCGGACTACTACCGCAACGGCGGCATCATGCAGTACGTCCTCCGGAACCTCATCCGAGGCTGAGGACCGTAGCGGCACCAAAGGGCCGTATCCCCGTTAAGGGGGTACGGCCCTTCCGCCATTTCCGGCCGGGGCCAGGTTTCGGGGAGGTCTCAACTCGGAAAAGCTGACAGGCAACCGTGTGCATGATCTTGCTCACAGGAGCGGAAGTGGACTATACCTGTGCCCGTCCGGATCGCCGCGGTACTGGGCGGCACCGGACCGGGGGATGGCGGGGACCTGCGGTGATGTCCGCACGCGCGGTGCCGTCGTGATTTCCGGCCTCCTTCACACTTCTGACGAAGGCGAGGACATGAGCATGGGATCCACTGGTGAGGGCCTCGGCCGCCGTGACCTGATCAAGCGCTCCGCGGCGCTGGGACTGATCTCGGTGCCCACGATGAGCTTCCTGTCCGCCTGCGCCTCCGGCGGTGAGGGCACGACCAAGGGGC
>NZ_JBHXRY010000124.1:0-1020 GCF_042714895.1 Nocardia sp. NPDC058666 | reverse complement strand
ATCTCGGCGAGCTCCTCGAAGGAGGTGCCCTTCCGCGCGTGCTCCAGCAGCAGCGAGCGGACCGCGTCGGCGATCTCCTGGCGGCCGCCGTAGCCGACGGCGACGTTGACCAGTATCCCGTCGACGTCGTGGGTGGCCTGCTCGGCCTCCTTGAGCACGGTCTGGGTCCGGGCGGGCAGGATGTCGAGGTTGCCGACGTGGTGGACGCGCCAGCGGCCGTCCGCGGCGAGGCCCCGCACGGTGTTCTCGATGATGTTGAGCAGCGGACGGAGCTCGACCTCGGGCCGGTCCAGGTTGTCCGTGGAGAGCATCCACAGGGTGACGACCTCGACGTCCGTCTCGGTGCACCAGCCCAGCATCTCGGAGATCTTGTCCGCTCCGGCCTGGTGGCCCTGCTCCGTCGTCCCTCCGGACGCCTTCGCCCAGCGGCGGTTTCCGTCCAGGATGACGCCGATGTGCTTGGGCGCCGCGTCATGGTCGAGGCGGCCTTCCACCCGGCGTGCGTAAAGCCTGTACACCAGGTCGCGCAGCTTCACGATCTTCCAGCCCCTCCGTGCAGTGCCCCCGTGCGAATTGCGGTGCCCCCGAGTGCGCCACATTACTGCGCGCCGGGAGGGGGTACCCAACTCGGTGCGTCACAACTCCGTGATAGGGAGGACAACGTGACTGATACCAATCCCTATCGGGCAGAGCCCTCGCGCTACGACTCCATGGAGTACCGGCGCACCGGCCACAGCGGCCTCAAGCTCCCCGCGATCTCCCTCGGCCTCTGGCACAACTTCGGCGACGACAGGACGCTGGAGTCCCAGCGGGCGATCCTCCGCCGGGCCTTCGACCTCGGGATCACCCACTTCGACCTGGCGAACAACTACGGTCCGCCGCCCGGCTCGGCCGAGCTGAACTTCGGCAAGATCTTTGCCCAGGACTTCGCGTCCCACCGCGACGAGCTGATCCTTTCGACCAAGGCCGGCTATCTGATGCACGCCGGCCCGTACGGCGAGTGGGGCAGCCGCAAGTACC
>NZ_JBHXRY010000123.1:0-1024 GCF_042714895.1 Nocardia sp. NPDC058666 | reverse complement strand
CCTTGTGGGTGCCGCGCCAGTTCCACACCGTCGTGACCATGTCGCCCTCGGCCAGCATGGCCTGCGGCTCGAAGGTCATGTCGAAGGCGGCGCGCCACGTCTCCATGTCCGACCGCATGGCGTCGCGTCCGATGACGGTGGACTCCGCCTTACTGACGTCGTGGTCGATGTAGTTCGTCGCGAAGCACTCGTCGAGGACGCCCATGTTGCCGCCCATGGCCGCTTCCTCGAACACCCGCCGGGCGAGCTGCTTGTTGAGGTGCTCGTCGCGGACGACGTCGAGGTTCATGAACTTCGGCATTCCCTCACAGAGGGCCACCATCTCCTGGAACATGCGGTCCGTCTCGGGGAGATGGGAGTTCTTCATGGCCTCCTCGTACGAGGGGAACTCCACCATGTCCACGTAGTGGTTCCGGGCCTCGCGGTCCTGGCCGATCATCGTGTGCGTCGCCGTGCGCCTGCCGCTGCTCTGCTCCGCCCAGCGGTCGATGAGCGCGTTCATCTCGTCGAACCGCCTGGTCTCATAATCGATCACTTGTACGAATGTCATGGCGTCGCCTCCCGCGCTGGATGGGACAGGTCCAGTTTAGGGAGATTTCACCCGATCGGCTGCTTGTGATGAGGCCCGTCCGGGTGGCCTCCGGGGCTACTGGGGGCCGTACTTGCGGCCCGTGCGCGAGGACACCCCGCCCAGCAGTCCGCGCGGCGTCAGCTTCACCACGCCCATCAGCGCCTTGTACCGCGGGTCCGGGATCGACACCGTTTTCCCCCGCGCCAGGTCGGCCAGGGCCGAAGCCACCAGCTTGTCGGCGTCCAGCCACATCCAGCTCGGGATGTTGTCCGTGCCCATCCCGGCCCGCTCGTGGAACTCCGTCCGGACGAAGCCGGGGCACAGCGCCATCAGCCGCACCCCGGACCCGCCCAGGTCCCGCGCCGCGCCCTGGGTGAACTGCACGACCCAGGCCTTGCTCGCCCCGTACGTACCGCGGGGTACGAAGGCGGCCACCGAGGCCACGTTGATCAC
>NZ_JBHXRY010000122.1:0-1039 GCF_042714895.1 Nocardia sp. NPDC058666 | reverse complement strand
CTCCAGGAGAGTCCGATGTGCATATCCGCCGACCCTGATGGACTCCTCGTGATTGGCGTGCTCGGTGACGAGGTGGGCGTTGGCACGGTACGAGTCGAGGGCTTTGTCGAACTGCTGCCGGACTTGCCGCACGAGATCTGCGTCCGGGGTCCAGGCCTGCATGATGGTCACGCGCGACCGCCCTCGAGGTAGCCGCCCCAGCGACCAACGGACGTCCGCACACTCGTGGCGGCCCGGAGTCCACTCAGGCCGATTACGGCCGGGCGAGGTGTCACCTTACGTGCGACTCGGGCCACCCCACCCTCCGGGCGGACGCACGGACGAGTGTCGATCCGCTCGGCAGCGCCACGGGCCTCGCGCGCCCCGGCCCCATCCCCATGTCGCAACATTGACCCCTACGTTGTGATCGTTCGAAGGTCGGACGTACGCAACCAGCCATATCCCGACTGCACACGAATCTAGACGATGTGATCGACAACAGACCCATGAATCCGGATGCAGAGACAAGTTGCATCCCTGGAAGCGCGTGTGGGGTCCCAACCTTCCCAGTGGCATGTCCACCAACGGGTGGGTACCGGCACCGGAGGCGGCAACGGCGGCTCGGTACCACTCGCTTGGCACCGTCGTGCTGGCTTACGCCTCGAGCACATGGGGTCGGCAGCTCATCAGCCCTGTCGGGCTTGCATTGCCCCGCTGGGACGGATGGTCGCAGCGGGCGACCGGCCAGCACCGTCCGCGTGTAGGCAGAGGTTGGGCAGGTTGACAGACATCCGACAGAACCCCGCCGTTCAGTGCACTCCTCGACCCGGACCAGGGGTCCTTGCAAGGCGTCGACTGCAGTGACCACGGTCCCGAGAGATGCCGACCGGGCGCCCTGGGTGCTCGATCCCGTGGTGGAGGTGGTGCTCAGCCGTTTGGGATGGGGAGCGATGCGTGTCACCGGCCTGCCCAGGCGTGATGGCGAATGCCGTCGGCCGCGAGATGGAATTTGGTCGTCAGCCCGCCGCAGGAGCAT
The DNA here is from genome assembly GCF_042714895.1 of Nocardia sp. NPDC058666. Classification (NCBI taxonomy): domain Bacteria; kingdom Bacillati; phylum Actinomycetota; class Actinomycetes; order Mycobacteriales; family Nocardiaceae; genus Nocardia; species Nocardia sp. NPDC058666. Next base: position 24 of record NZ_JBHXRY010000122.1, on the reverse strand, counting down.
CGGAAGGCATGCTCCTGCGGCGGG
>NZ_JBHXRY010000121.1:0-1047 GCF_042714895.1 Nocardia sp. NPDC058666 | reverse complement strand
CGGTGCGGATCCGAGTCGCCGGTGTGCGACGCGTCGAGGCCGTCCATGAACCGGTTGAAGGCCGGGGCGCCGTCATTGGCGTAGTGGCTGAACGGTGAGTCCTTGACGATGTCCTGCGGGGCGTCGTAGCCGAGCCAGGTGATCGTGGAGACCGGCTTGCCGTCGGCCGCGTCGGTGGCCGTACGCCAGACGTTCTCCATGCGGCCGATGTCGCCGCCGATGCTGCTCAGGTTCGACGTCGTGCCCGGCACGTAGACGGCCTGGTGCGCGGCCGTGTCGGGGTTCCCGTTGGCAACGATCGCGCGGCCGTTGCCCTCCGGGCTGAAGCCGAGCAGGTACGCCTCGGGCAGGTTGTTCTGTCCCGTCGCGTCGAAGCGCTTCTGGATGCTCTCCATGCCCTTGAGGGAGCTCTGCAGGTGCCGGTACTGGTCGCCGTACTTCTTGTCCCACTGCATCCATTCGTCGGTGTGCACCTTGGAGGGGTACATGCCGGCGGTTATCCACGTCCACTCGTTGGCGGGTGGTTTGGGGATGCCGTTCAGCGTCATCTGGTAGGTGCCGCGCTTCTCGTCGAAGACGGCGCGGTTGGCCTCGTCGCGGACCGTGGCGGGCAGGCCGTCGATCGCGCCGACGGCGTCCGGCCTCAGCGAGAGCCATGCCGCCTGCTGGTCGGCGTCGAGCCCCTTCCACCAGTCTGCGTTGGCCTGCGGCGAGCCGTCCTTCGGCGGCTGGGGCAGCGAGTCCAGGTAGTGCTGGCCCGCCCCGCGGACGCCCTCCATGTCCTTCCCGGCGTCCGCCCAGTCCCCGTCGGACACGACCAGGTCGTCGTCCGCCTTGAGCTTGCGCACCTGCGGCGCCCACTTCGTGTCGGCCTCGGTGGCCTCGTTGAGGGCTTCAGTGATGCGGTTGGCGATGTCCTGGGCGATCTTGTAGTTCGGGTTCGGGTCGATGTTGCCCGCCTGCCGCAGGATCCCGCGGGCCGGCTCGGACAGGGTGCCCTTCGCCGATCCGGGTTGCGGCGGCGAACCGCCGGGGTTCTCCCCGGCC
>NZ_JBHXRY010000120.1:0-1055 GCF_042714895.1 Nocardia sp. NPDC058666 | reverse complement strand
AGGACACGGTGTGGCCGCGGTGGCGCAGGTACGTGGTGACCTCTTCGGCGGCCGCCACGGTCAGCGTGTAGATGATTCCGGAGCCGGGGAGGTCGCCGAGGTGGTCGGCGAGCCAGGCCAGCCGGTGCGCCGCGTCGGGCAGGGTCAGCACCGCCAGGCTCAGGCTCTCCCGGTCCAGCGGGCCGCGCAGCACCAGGGCGTCGGTGCCGGCCCCGGTGCCCAGCTGTTCGGCGACGTCGGCGGTCACACGGGCGTTGGCCGTGGCGGTCGTGGCGAGCACCGGAACGCCCGGCGGCAGATCGGCCAGCATGGTGCGCAGCCGGCGGTAGTCGGGGCGGAAGTCGTGACCCCAGTCGGAGATGCAGTGCGCCTCGTCCACCACGAGCAGGCCGGTGGCGGCGGACAGCTTGGGCAGGACCTGGTCCCGGAAGTCGGGGTTGTTGAGCCGCTCCGGGCTGACCAGCAGGACGTCGACCTCGCCGGCCGCGACCTCGGCCTGGATCCCCTCCCACTCCTCGGGATTGGCGGAGTTGATGGTGCGGGCACGGATGCCGGCCCGCGCCGCGGCCTCGACCTGATTGCGCATCAGGGCGAGGAGCGGGGAGACGATCACGGTGGGGCCGGCGCCGCTCGCCCGCAGCAGCGAGGTCGCGACGAAGTACACCGCCGACTTGCCCCAGCCGGTGCGCTGCACCACCAGGGCCCGCCGCTTGTGCGCCACCAGGGCCTCGATCGCCCGCCACTGGTCCTCGCGCAGCCTGGCGGCGCCCGTGGGGTCGCCCACGAGACGGGCTAGTACGGAGTCGGCCGATGACCTCAGGTCTGCGTTCATGCCCCCATGCAACCTGATGCCTCCGACATCGCGCCAATGCGGCTGTGGGCCTGTGGACAGCAGCGCGGGGAGTTATCCACAGGGCTTTCGGGATCGGATCATGCGCGGGACCTTCGTGGCATGACGAACAACCACGAATCGCGCATCCCGTCCGACCGGCCCTCCATCAACCCGTCCGGTGCCGCCACCGGACCCCAGATCACCCTGCACAGCCCGGCCGAAC
>NZ_JBHXRY010000119.1:0-1053 GCF_042714895.1 Nocardia sp. NPDC058666 | reverse complement strand
CGTCCGGGTGGCTGCCGCGCTCGGCTGGCTCTGCCTCGTGGACGACCCCGTTCCGGACGAGCTGCGCACGGTGCTCGATGCTCTGGTCTCCGCCCCCGACCTGGCCCGTGACCTCGACCGCGTCCGGTGGATCGCCCACGTGGACGACGAACAGGGACTCGCCCGCACCCTCGACCAGCTGCTGAACGAAGCCGCACCGGGACTCATCGACCCCGACCCCTGGGGCTGACCGAGGGGAGAGCTCCCGCCATTGAACGGCAGCTCTCAGGTATCACTTGATGACAGGACCAGCCGCACGTTCCGTGCGCCTGGAGCAGGTCACCGGACGACAGCAGGGGAGAGCTTGGTGCAGGGGCCGTCCGTATCACGGAGTTCGAAGAAGTGCGAGCAGGCATGGCTTCAGGGGGTCGCGCAGCTGAGGCTGGGCAACCGGGGCGCTGCGGCAGATTCCTTCCGCGCTGCCGTTGAGCACAATCCGCACGCCGCCGATGCCTGGTTGGGGCTTCACGCCGCCGGACAGCTCCAGGGCCAGGCGGTCGAGGCCATGCACGCTCAGGCCCAGTCCTTCGGGGAAATGCGCACGATGCTCCAGACCCCGTTGTCCTCCCGGTTCCAGATCGGGACCTACGTCACCTTTCGCCTGGAGACGCCCCGCGACCTGTGGCTCGCGCGGGCGGCGAAACTCCTGGACGACGGGCTGCTCGACCAGGCGTGGGACATGCTCTCCCACGCCGTGCTCGACTGCGACGAGACCCGGTTCGTCTGCGCGCGGTACGCCGTCCTGAAGAAGGACTGGCCACTCCTGCTGACGTTTGCCGAGGGGATCCGGGACTCCTTGCTCCGGGACGAGTCGCAGCTCTGTGTCGCGGCCGGCCTCATCGCTCAGGGCGTCTCCCACGAGGCGCTCAATGTGCTGAACCCGCTCCCGCTGGCGCTCGGCGACAACGCCGGCTTTCTCGGGGAGGTCGCCTATCTGCGCGGCGGCGCATACGAGCAACTCGGCCGGGCCGAGGAGGCGCTGCAGCAGTTCCAGAGGGCGTTCCGGTACAGCCC
>NZ_JBHXRY010000118.1:0-1057 GCF_042714895.1 Nocardia sp. NPDC058666 | reverse complement strand
CTGTTGTGCAGTTCGGGAGGCACGCCCCACGCCGTGAGTGCGGTCGGCCAGTCGGGGAACCCTTCGGGCGGCGGCTGGACGCGGTAGCCCAGTGCTTGGGCCCAGAACACCGCCTGCGCACCCGGGTCGGCGCAGTCGTAAGTGACTTGGAATTCCTTGGCCATGATTCCTCCAACCGTCGGTACCTGTCCGTGTCGAGCGTCCCCATCCTCCTCCCGGAGGGGCGGAGTTCAACCCCGTGAGGGGCTGAGTCCTGGGAACATACGGTGCACGTGCCCTCGAAGCCGCATCCGTCCGCCGACTCCCGGAGAGGCCCCACCATCTTGTCCATATGGCCCTCGATCGTTGCCGTGCTCGGTACCCTCGCCGGTGCTCTGGCCGCCGGCTTCCTCCAGCACCGTGCCGCACGCACCGCACGTGCCGAGCTGCGCGCCGACAGCCACCGTCAGGACCAGCTCGGCGCCGTCACCGACTTCGCGGCCGCCCTGGACGCGCACCGCTCGGCGATGTTCCATCGGGAGCGCCTGACCCTGGCCGACGCAGGTGCCGAGCACCGGCTGGAGGCCCAGACGAGGTCCCACGACACCCGAACGGCGATCACCGCGCCCCACATCCGGCTTCAGGTCCTGGTCCCCGAGCTGGCCGGCCCGGCCGAGCAGGCCGCGGAGGCCACCTACGCGCTGCGCAAGGCGGCCGACCGCGCCGAACTGGACGCCCGGCGGCATGCGGCCAAGGAGGCGTCAGCGGCCTTCGTCGCCGCGGCTGCCACATTGCTGAGCCCCGACCACCGTTGAGATTCCGCACGTGGCGGCGGTGATGCTCGATGCCTCCGTCGGCAGGTTGCCCGGTGCGGTGGTGAGCCCGGTGCGGCGCTGGGCTAGGCGTACCGTTCGCGGAGTTTGTACTTCAGGACCTTGCGCAGGGTTTCGTTGCGGGGGAGGGATTCCAGGAGTTCCAGTTGTTCCGGGAGTTTGTGGGTGGCCAGGCCTTCCGCGCGGAGGTGGGCCGTCAGCTGGGGGAGGGTCAGGGGGGCGGCGCCCGGGGGTTGTTCCACCAC
>NZ_JBHXRY010000117.1:0-1058 GCF_042714895.1 Nocardia sp. NPDC058666 | reverse complement strand
GCTTCAGGGCTCCTCCCCGCACATGCAGAGGGCGCTCCCGGTCCACAACGGGGGCGCCCTTCTTCGTTCGCGCGCCCCTGACCTGTTCGAATACGCCCCCGCGGGAGCAACTCATCCACAGATTGGGAGACTTTCTTCCGTCCACACCCTGGGGACGCCCCGCGTCGCCCACAATCTGTCCACAGGGGTGCCGGGTGAGGTTCCATCAGGCCAGGTCAGACCCCTGTGGAATTGTGCACAAAGACTGTCCACAGGCTGTGGACGAATATTTCGTCCACAGCACTGTCCACGGCGTTGTCCACCGCCGGCCCACAGGTTTCCACGTCCTGTGCACAGGATCCGGTGCCTTCTCCACACCCTTGTCCACTGTTCGGCAACACACCACCCCCTCTCACCGCCCGGAGTGAAAGCCGTCACACGGATGTAGACGTTTGGGTTGTGGAGTACCGGGGGAAAGCTGGGGACACACCTGTGGAGTAGTCGGGGTCCCCTGGGGACAGCCTGTGCAGAACTTTCTGTTCTCCACAGAGACACGGGGTTGTCCACCGGTGTCACCCACAGGGTCGGTGGATAAAAAACCGGGGTTGACCTGCGAAAACGGGCTTATCCACCGTTTCCACAGGCCCTACTACTACCCCCATAGAGAGTTAGGCCGGTTTCGGTTTTCAAGCGGGTCCTGTGCACAACTCGTCGATCGCCCGCCCCGACGCCTCGCTCCCGACTTGACCGCCGGCCGCACCGACTGTCGGCGCCGTACGTCAGACTGGTCCCCGGCATCGGTCGAGGCATCGACGAGCCGACGACGAAGGCCGGCAGACGAGCGAGCAACAGCAGGAGGCGGTTCCGGTGAAGTTCCGGGTGGAGCGTGACGTACTCGCGGAGGCGGTGGCCTGGGCCGCCCGCAGCCTCCCGGCCCGGCCGCCGGTGCCCGTTCTCGCGGGCCTGCTGCTCAAGGCCGAGGAAGGCACGCTGAGCCTCTCCGGCTTCGACTACGAGGTCTCGGCCCGCGTCTCCGTCGAGGCGGACGTCGAGGAGGACGGCACCGTCCTGGTCTCCGG
>NZ_JBHXRY010000116.1:0-1069 GCF_042714895.1 Nocardia sp. NPDC058666 | reverse complement strand
CGTACGGACTATCCCACAGGGGCGAATAGGCCGATTTCCGTGGCAGTCGGCCCATCGGGTGAGGTCAGCCAGCGTGTCAGATCGCGGAGCCGGGACTGCGCGACCCGACGCAGCTCGTCTGCGGAGATCGAGCGCTCCTCGTCCACCTCGTGCCCCATCCGGCGGCGGATCGCGCCCAGCAGCTGGTCCGCCTGCTCCTCCGGAGGGTGTCCGTCGAGGCAGATCACGAAGGCGTGTCCGAACTTTCGTTCGTACTCCGCGTGGGCCGCGTCGAGGGCCAGCAGTGCGGCGTACGAAGCCCCGTGGGCCAGCTCCGCCGAGGACTCCGCGGCCAGCGCCTCGGTCAGATCGCCCTGCGAGAGGTCGTACGAGGCCTCGTCCGCGGCGGCGATCAGGGCCCCGGCATCGGGGTAGGGGCGGTGGGCCGCCACCCGGTGCGCCCAGCGCCGGCTTCCGCAGCAGTGCAGCAGGACGGCCCGGGCGGCTTCGGGGGACAGGGTGTTGAACCTTCCCAGCCCGCAGCCGTGAGAAGGATCGGAGCTTCCCCCGCGTTCGGTCCGGGAAATGCCCCCTGGGGCCTGTGCCGGAAGGTGGCTGGACAGCAGGGGGCTCCTCGGGGCGCGGCGGGGGTGTACCGCCACGCTATCGACGCAGGGCAGGGTGTGTCGTACCGATTCGGGGATTTCACCCGGAAGTGAGCCGAAAGGATGACGTGAGCGCCACGGGCAGGCATGGTGAGGGCCCCGGGAAGGGGAGGGCGACCGAGGCCGCCACCCCCCACAGGAGAGGCCCCGGCCGCCATCCGTCACGGGCTCGTGCGACAAGCCCGTACCCCTGTCAGCGCCGCAAGTGCGTTTTGTGTCACACCTCGCTCCGCACAGGGTTGGTTGCGCGTTGTATCACTCGTGGACGCGAGGTACTTGAAAGCCGTAACGTGCTGATTTGCGCCACACGTACAGGACAGTGAACGGGTTGGGGACTTTGCTGGGGGACGACGCGGAGCTGACCGCCGCGGTGCTCGCGGCACAGGACGGCGACGAGAACGCGTTCCGTGCTGTGTACCGCGCCG
>NZ_JBHXRY010000115.1:0-1070 GCF_042714895.1 Nocardia sp. NPDC058666 | reverse complement strand
GCTACACACCGCGCCGGTTCGGCCTCAAAGTACGCACGTCGTCCCTGGGACTGAGCATCACGGCGGCCAACAAAATGCGGCAGGGTACCCGGGTCAGGCTCAGCTACTCCGGGGAACTGGCGGAAACGACGATCTTCCCGCTCACTGGTGGGATCCCCGAGAAGAACTTCAAGAACCTGCAGGTCTTCACCGAGACCTTGCTCGCACACTCGAAGCCGACTGTCGACGACCTGACCGGCAGCTTGGTGTGGTCCGACGTCAACCCGGAGACGGTGGCCTCCGGGTTCTTCGATGTCTACAAGTCGGCTCCGGAAGCGAACCGCATTCGACCTGAACTCATCGCCGACTACATCCGCCACTGCGCGCGGCAGGGTGAACTCGGCCGTTGGACCGTCCGCATCGTCTCCCGGAGCGGTGCACCGACCACCACAGAGCTCGCAGGACATATCCTCGGGCCGGTCGTCCGCGCAGCCTCCAGCAAGAACGGCACGACCCTTGGCCGCCACACGATCAAACGCGTCCTGAGCCCCAAGGACGAGACGTACGACCTTGATCCGCAGCAGTACGAGAGCGCGTGGGCGAAGACCAAGCAGCTGGCGCTCGGGGAGATCAAGCGCAACGGGGAACCACGGAACCCGCAGCTGCCATCCAGCTTCCAGACCCGTGCGCAGCGGCGAACCGACCAGCCCCTTCTGCTCCTTTACCTCATCGAGGCCCCGGAGGGTTCTGGGGTGAGCATGCCGCTCATCGGGTTCGCGGCAAGCTTCCCCCTCTCCCGAGTCGACAACGCCAAGGAGTATGTCGTCAACGTTCCTTGGTGGACCCAGGACGATGAGGTCGATGCCGATGAAGCGAACGAGGATGTCAGGTGATCGACGAGTGCCTTTGGAAAGAACTGGAGGCTCCTCAGCCCGATCGAGGGCGTTCCACGCGCCGCCTGTTCCCCGAGTGCCCCCACGACATCCACATCGGCGTAACGCATCCAACCCAGCAGCGCATGTTGCTGGTGAGGGCGGGAGCCAGAGCGGCGGACCGTGCGCGTCATCTGCTCATGGACCTCGCGGAGACGC
>NZ_JBHXRY010000114.1:0-1072 GCF_042714895.1 Nocardia sp. NPDC058666 | reverse complement strand
CCTCCTGGGTGATGTCGCCCTTGTCCTTGAGCGCGGAGAGCTTGTGCAGCTCGTCCGCGCTGCCGCCGCCGGTCCCGGCCGCCTGCTGCACGTAGGAGCGGAAGGCCGCCTGCTGTTCCTCGGCCTGCTTGCGGTCCCGCTCGTGCATGCTGTGCCCGCGGAAGATCAGGTACAGGAGAACGCCGACGAACGGCAGCACCAGCACAACGATGAGCCAGCCGGCCTTCCCCCAGCCGCCAAGGGAGTGATCACGGAAGACATCCGTGATGACCTTGAAGAGGAGGAAGAACCACATGACCCAGACGAAGAACCACAACATCGTCCAGAAGAGGTTCAGAAGCGGGTAGTCGTCCATGCTCGACTCCGATCATGCACCTGGTAATCCATTCATACAGGTGACCCCGGCCACTCGCATGCCGGCGGCCGGCTCCGGTCGCGCGATGGGCGTTCGGCCGTTCTCCTGAAGCCATGGAACGCACAGCAGCCGACCGGCGCCGACGCGTCCTGCTGGGCCACGTCCTGCGCTCGGTGTCCTCGGTGGCCCTCCTCACCGCGCTGTACTACGTGGCGCCCCTGGAGGGCGGGTTCGGCATCGGCACCGTCCTGACGCTCGTGGTCGGGCTGGCGGTCTTCGGCCTGCTGACGGCCTGGCAGATCACCGCCGTCTCCCATGCGCAGTTCCCCCGGATGCGCGCTCTGGAGGCCATGGCCACCGGCGTACCGCTGTTCCTGCTGCTGTTCTCCTCGACGTACTACCTGCTCGCGGAGCAGGACGCCACGTCGTTCTCGGAACCCCTGACCCGCACGGACGCGCTCTACTTCACCATCACCACCTTCGCCACCGTGGGATTCGGGGACATCGTCCCCACCGACCAGGGCAGCCGGGTGCTGGTCACCGCCCAGATGGTCGCCGACCTGATCCTCATCGGGGTCATCGCCAAAGCACTCGTCGGGGCGATCAAAATCGGCATGCACAGGCGCAGTTCGCAGGCACCCGGCCTGGAGGACGAGCCCTGAGCGGCGAAGTGCGCCCCCCGGGTGGACCATCGAGGAAGCGGAAAGGAAGTGAGCC
>NZ_JBHXRY010000113.1:0-1073 GCF_042714895.1 Nocardia sp. NPDC058666 | reverse complement strand
CTCCTGGACCGGCTCATCGGGGAACGCCGAGCCGGAAGAGTGGAGTTGCGGGCTCAGGACACGGAACTGAGACTGATTTGTATACGCCCCGGCACGGTCTTGCGCCATGTTCTGCATCGCCGACGAGACCACGATCGGCACCGGCCGAAGGAACGGCATCTTCCATGACGGAATGCTGCTCGAGATCTGGTCGCCCAGGAAAGCAAGGCGAGGACAAGCAGGTCGTCGGGCCAAGCTGACGATGTGGGCCGAGGATGTGACGGGCCGGAAGGCAGCCCTTGGACGATCTCTTGCAGGCTGAGAGAGGAAGGAGTCGTTTTCACGTCGCAGCACCAGCACCAGCACCAGCACGAGAAAGAGGAATGAGATGTCTCATCAAAGATCCATAATTGCCCTGGCTTGTGCGTGCGGTATCGCTCTGGGGGCCGTGGGTGTTCCGACAGCCGCACATGCGGACCCCCCGGCAGCCTGCGATCCAGGCGCCAAAGTGTGCTACTTCCACTACATCGAACCTGACGGGACGAAGCACAATGTTCTCAGGCCGTGGAGAAGCTCCTGCTACAACATGACCTACGGGGCAGTAGCCGGCCAGAATCGGACCAATACGAGGATCTACCTCTACAAAGGAGACTGCCAGGACTCCGGATATGCGGCCGCATACATCGACAAGGGCCTGTCCTGGAACGACCCGAAGCACATCTACTACTCCTTCGTCGTGCCTGACTGAGGGACCAGTACTGCAATGCGCGGTGATGGTTCGCTGTTCTTGAGGCTCCCTCACGTGCTTGCGTCGCACGAACAGGTCGACCAGCCCCGAGGGACTCTCCTCGCGGGAGGTGCCGGGACGGGGCAAGGCGGAGGCCGTCTCCTGAGGTGGGGAGACGGCCTCAGTCTGGTCCTCGTGCGGCTATGGGACGGGAAGGGGCGCCGTGCCGAGTGCCGGGATGGTCCAGCGCCGTCGGCACCGGCCTCGGCTTCCTCCAAAGCCTCCTGCTCCTCGACCGTGTCGTAACTGGTCCTCTGCGCTCCGATCCCCTGGGTCACGGCACCTGGTGTCAGATCAGGCAAGGGCG
>NZ_JBHXRY010000112.1:0-1076 GCF_042714895.1 Nocardia sp. NPDC058666 | reverse complement strand
GGCGGCCGGAGCGGCCGATGCTCCCGCCCGGGTGAACGGAACTGCCGTGGCCGTGGAACGTATTGCGACGGGAAGCCCGCCTACGTCACTACGGGCGGGCGCAGCAGCCTGCGCGCGGGCAGCCACGGGGGAGCCGGGCTCCAGGAGGGCTTCGCCGCCCTTGGGCCAGGTGACCTTGGGAGCCTTCTTCTGGGCGTTCTGCGCTGCTTCGTTCTTCGGCGCGGACTTGACCGGGACCGAGGCGCCGGCGAGTACCGGCTCGCTCTGGGTGCCGCGGACCTTGAACTTCTCGGTGGCCGCGGCCGCGGTGCTCACACCTGCCGAGATCAGCAGGGCGGAGCTGACGGTAATGGCAATGGCCTGGGCGGAACGGCGAATGTATGTGGGCCAGTTCCAGACGTTGTCGGAGCTCCAATGAGGCTCGGATCTCCTGGGTATTTGCGACGGACTCACGCAATTCCTCTATGCAGAATGAGGCGCGTTGACGACCAACGCACCTATCACGCACACAGTAAACGATCAATCCTGTCATGGTCATGCATAAGTCAAGATAGTCCCATAGTGGAACCGGACGAACCCCTTCCGACTTGCCCGTAAACCCAGAGGAAGGTCAAGGATGAGTATAAGTATGATCTAGTTCCGTAAGGTTCTGGGTGTGTGTGATCTTCGGCTCGCCCTCGGTCATCCACCCGCCAGTACGCGGAGCCCCCGAACTCTTCACGTGTGCCGCCGACGAGGCGGTCGCCCAATCCGATCGCCGTCACCCTTGGATGGTTTCGCCATGCACTCCGCCCCTCCCTCGAGGAGCCCACGAAGACCACACGCCTGGCCGAAGGCCCTGGCCGTGCTGGCGCTCACCGGTCTGTGCGTCAGCCTGACGCCCGGCCACGCGACTTCCGCGCCCCAAGCTGCGCCCGCCGCGGACGCGAAGGGCGTGACGCCGGAACAAAAGGCCCAGAACGCCGCGCGTTCCGGCGGGAAGCCGGTGGAGGTCCTGGAGCAGCGGACGGAGGACACCCGCACGTTCGCGAACCCGTCGGGCACCTTCACCCTTGAACGCCACACCAGCCCCAAGT
>NZ_JBHXRY010000111.1:745-1078 GCF_042714895.1 Nocardia sp. NPDC058666 | reverse complement strand
CCGGTAAAGCGCTGGTGGTCGGGGCGGAAAGCCTTTCCCCGTATGGGGCAAGACTCGCTTGGTTCGGATAAGCGCAGGTCAACAGAGTGTTGAAGGCCGTTAGGGTCGCCCCGCCCACAGTTGATCTTGTCCCGGAAGCTTGGTGATACACGTGCAACTGACACCGCACGAGCAGGAGAGACTGCTCATCCACGTGGCCGCCGACGTGGCCGAGAAGCGGAGGGCGCGCGGGGTCCGCCTCAACCATCCGGAGGCGATCGCGCTGATCACGTCCCACCTCCTGGAGGGCGCCCGCGACGGGCGCACGGTGGCCGAGCTGATGGCCTCGGGCCG
>NZ_JBHXRY010000111.1:0-737 GCF_042714895.1 Nocardia sp. NPDC058666 | reverse complement strand
TGATCCACGACGTCCAGGTCGAAGCGACCTTCCCGGACGGCACCAAGCTCGTCACGGTCCACGACCCCATCGTCTGAACGGAGTACCCGCATGATCCCCGGCGAAATCGTCCACGGGGACGGCCCGGTGCTCCTCAACGAGGGCCGTCCCGTCACCCGCCTCACCGTGCTCAACGCCGCCGACCGGCCGGTCCAGGTCGGCTCCCACTACCACTTCGCCGAGGCCAACCCCGGCCTGGACTTCGACCGCCCCGCCGCCCGCGGGCTCCGGCTCAACGTCGCCGCCGGCACGGCCGTCCGCTTCGAGCCGGGCATCCCGGTCGCGGTGGAACTCGTACCCCTGGGCGGGCTGCGCACCGTACCCGGGCTGCGCGGCGAGACCGGAGGGCCGATCGATGGCTGAGCTCTCCCGCCGGGCGTACGCCGACCTCTTCGGGCCGACGGCCGGCGACCGGATCCGGCTCGCCGACACCGACCTCTTCGTCCAGATCGAGCGGGACCTCAGCGGCGGCCCCGGGCGGGCCGGCGACGAGGCCGTCTTCGGCGGCGGCAAGGTCATCCGCGAATCCATGGGGCAGGCCCGCACCACCCGGGCCGAGGGCGCCCCCGACACCGTGATCACCGGCGTCGTCGTCCTCGACCACTGGGGCATCGTCAAGGCCGACCTCGGCATCCGCGACGGCCGGATCTGCGGCATCGGAAAGGCCGGCAACCCCGACACCATGGACGGGGTGGAGC
>NZ_JBHXRY010000110.1:0-1082 GCF_042714895.1 Nocardia sp. NPDC058666 | reverse complement strand
GTGCCGGACGTGGTCGCCGACCATCTCCCGTACGGTGCCGAGCGTCCGTACGGCGGTCTCGATGACCGCGCCCTCGGCGAGCCCGGACAGGTGCGCGAGCAGCTCGGCGGAGAGTTTGAAGCCCACCGACATCAGCGCGGCGTCGAACTGCTGTGCCACGACCGCGCCTTCCCCGACGGGTCCTGTCGGGCAGGGGATGCGGTGGGTGTGCCGGATGACCAGGGGTTCGAGTCGGTGGACCATTCCGGGATGATCCCAGGACGGGGCGAGTGGCCGCACCCGGTTTTGGCCGGGGATACGCTGAGGGCATGTCAGTCCTGAACATCCCCGCGCCGGGCACGCTGCGCCTGGAACCCGTCACCGCCGACAACTTCGACGCGGTCTGCGCGATACAGGTGCGCGCCGACCAGGCGCACTTGGTCTCCCCCGTGGTGAAGTCGCTCGCCGAGGCGTACGTGCACACGGCGACCGCCTGGCCGCGTGCCATCGTCGACGGCGACGAGGTCGTCGGCTTCGTGATGGCCTTCCACGACTTCGTGTGGGACCCGGCGGTGGACCCCGACGACCGGCGCAGCGGGCTGTGGCGCCTCAACATCGACGCCGGCCGGCAGGGCAAGGGGTACGGCCGCTTCGCCGTGCAGGCCGTGACGGAGGAGCTCCGCGCCCGCGGCGTCGGCCACGCGTACGTCAGCTGGAGCACCGGCGTGAACAGCCCCGAGCCCTTCTACCTCGGCCTCGGCTTCCGGCCGACCGGCGAACTCGCCGGCGACCAGCGCGTCGCCAAGCTCCCCCTGGCCCCGAACCTGCCCTGACCGCCCGGACGCACGGCGTGACCTGCGCTGACGCCGCTCGTTCCGACATGTGGCCCGATTCCTGCCGGTCGGCCTCAAGGGGGTACTGTCCCCCGGTCACGGACGGCATTCGGATCGTCCGTCCAACCCAGGGGAACCGACATGACTGAACTGGACTCGCTGCGGGCAAGCCTTGCGTCGGGTGAGCACGAGTTCGCCGCCACCTTGGCCTTCGTCGCCGCGCATTACGAGTACCGGCCCCAGGCGTTCCACAACGGAGAAGTGGAAAAC
>NZ_JBHXRY010000109.1:0-1091 GCF_042714895.1 Nocardia sp. NPDC058666 | reverse complement strand
GCCGGTCCCGCCGTCCTACTACCTGCCGGTGGCGCCTCAGCGCAACTGGTCGACGTAACGGTCGGTCCCCGGCACCGTGGGGATGAAGGGCGCCACCAACTCCACCCGCCCCAGACCCGCTTGCGCGACCTCCTCGTCCAGCCCCCGGAAACGGTCCCAGCAGGTCCGGGGGTCCTCCTGGAGGAACCACAGCAGCGTGAGGCGGGTGTCGACCCCCTCCACCTGCTTGACGTACGTCATCCGGTCGCCGGGCAGCGGAGTGGGCCGGAAGACCGTCACCATCGCGGCCGGACCGCCGTGCAGCCGCTTCGGCAGGGCGCGCGAGCGCAGCCACTCCAGCAACTCGGCCCGCTGCTCGCGCCCGTCGGCGTCGACGACCTGGACGACGAGACCCTCGTACGGGTGGTCCAGGGCGTGGTGGTCCCGCGGGCCGGCGGCTCCGTCGCGGTAGACGGTGGCCACGTGGTCCTGGAACGACGTGAAGACGTGGGTGCGGTCCTGGTAGACACGCCCGTCGCGGTTCAGGCGCTTGTTGATGCCGACGGTCCACTTCATGTGTTCGTCGTAGCGGCCCTCGGTGACCCAGTACGTCGATATGTAGCAGCCCGCGGTGACGGGCTGGGCGACGGCCGACTTCTCGGGGTAGCGCAGTTCCTGCAGTGCGCGGGTGGCCACCCAGCGGCGGCCCGCGTACATCCAGGGCATGGCCATCGCGCCGGCGTAGTAGTGGTCGTCCTCGTACCAGCGGTTGTACGCGTACTCGTGGCCCGGGTGCGGTTCCACCATGGTGATCAGCGCATGGCCCGGGCGGACGCCGTAGGGGCCGACGGCCGCGAGCTCGGCGTAGTCGTCGACGCGGGTGTCCTGCTGCCTGTCCTGCTCTCCTGTCGTCATGGGAACGGTCTATCTGATGCAGCATCAGATGGGGAGGGGTCGGGCAGGTTCCACCCCGCGGCCGGGCGCGGCGCCGGCAGAGTACGGCGCCGCCGCGGACGGGGGTGGGAGGGGTCAGTGCTGGAGGCCGACCTTGAGCAGCACGATGAGGAGCCCGAGGAAGAGGTTGATCGCGCCGGCCATCAGCATCAGCCGGC
>NZ_JBHXRY010000108.1:0-1091 GCF_042714895.1 Nocardia sp. NPDC058666 | reverse complement strand
GCGCAAAGGACGGCGAATACTGGATCGTCACCACGCGTGACGGCACTCGCTACCACTTCGGCCGGCACAACGTCGGTGCCCACGGCGACGGCTCATCACCGCAGACGGTCACCGACTCCGTCTTCACCGTCCCGGTCTTCGGCAACCACCCCGGCGAGCCTTGCTACCAAACGGCTTACGCGAACTCCTCGTGCGTTCAGGCATGGCGCTGGAACCTCGACTACGTCGAGGACGTCCACGGCAATGCCATGGTCATCGACTGGGCGAAGGAAGAGAACCGCTACGCCAAGAACGAGAACTTCACGGAGAAGGACCGCAGCAAGGTCGGCTACATCCGCGGGGGCCACCCGACCCGCATCCTCTACGGACTCCGCGCAGACAATCTCGCGGGAGCGCCGGCCGGCCGCGTCGATTTCACCGTGAAGGAACGGTGTTTCGAGGACCGCGACACCAAGTGTGAGAACGCTCAGTTCGACTCCAAGAACGCTGACGACAAGCGAGGGTGGTGGGACACCCCCACCACCCTGTACTGCAAGATGGAGGCGGAAAACTGCTACATCTCCGCTCCGACCTTCTGGTCCCGTAAGCGTCTGGCCGCCGTCACGACCTACGCGCAGCGAACCGAGGGCTCCACTGCGCTCTCCAAGGTCGACCAGTGGGCACTGAACCAGTCCCTGCCGCACCAGCGGACCGACACGCATCCGCCCCTGTGGCTCGAGTCCATCACCCGGACCGGATACGGACCCAAGGACGGCGCCAATGGTGTCGCCCTGCCGGCGGTCTCCTTCCTGGCCAACACCGTCGACATGCCCAACCGGGTGGCCAAGTCGGCCACTGAAGCGACGCCCGACTTCGACCGGCTCCGGGTGGAGACGATCCGTACCGAGACCGGCGGCGAGATCTACGTCGACTACTCCGATCCGTGTCCGGTCGGTACCGGCGGTCTGACGGAGAAGGGGAACACCACCCGCTGCTTCCCGGTCCGCTGGTCCCCGGATCCGGACCTGGAGCCCGAGAAGACACCGATCGAGTGGTTCAACAAGTACGTCGTGGACAAGGTGGTCGAGAAGGACCGCGTTGCCCGGCAGCCT
>NZ_JBHXRY010000107.1:0-1112 GCF_042714895.1 Nocardia sp. NPDC058666 | reverse complement strand
CCTCATCGACGCCGCCCGTGCCCCGGCTCCCCCGCGACTTCCGCGGCAAGGGCAAGTGGATCGTCCGGGACCTGGACATCACGGTGCCGTTCACCTGGGAGGGGAGGGACGGCGACAGCCAGATGACCGCCGGGGGGCCGCAGTACCCGATCTGGTTCACCAACCTGATCTACCGCGACACGCTCTACACGCTGACGTACAAATGGCCCGGTCTGGACGAGCATCCCTGCTCACGCATCCCGGGCTTCAACCTGGAGGCGCTGAACGAGGGGCTCGAGAACGCCCGGTTCGTACCCTGCGGAGCACCCCGCAGCGGCGCGTGAACCACTGGAGGGTGGGGGTGGTACTCCCCCAGCTGCCTCCCGGGAACCACCCGCGTCTGCCGCTCGCGCTCGGCGACATCTACGTCGACGAGGACAACCGGGGCACCTTCTGGCAGGTGCTGCAGTTCGGTGTCCAGAACCTCTACGACCCCGAGCTGGACGAGTGGCTCGTCATGGACACCTTCGAGCACCGGCCCGGGACCGTGGCGCTTCCCCGGCGGTGCGAGCCGCCCCGGCCGCCCGACGGCGCGTGGTGAAGCCGCCCGGTGCGACCGGGCGCTGTCGGGCCGTCACCGGATCGGGTCGCGGTATCGCGTTCGCGCGGCGCCCGGCCGACACCGTACGGTCTGCGCATGACCAGGACCACGCCCCGTAGACCGGTGTCCGTGGCGGCCGTGTTCCCGGAGCCGGCCCCCTACCGGGGTCGCACGACCCGTCTGCACCCCCGGCCGGGACGGCCCGGCAGGCACGGCAGCCATGTCGGCGGGCCGATGCTGTGGCCGTACGGCGAGCCGTGGCCGATCTGCCGCGAGCCCCACCGCCGCGGGAGCGAAGGGTATGCGCCGGACGGGCCGGTGCCGTTCGTGGGGCTCGCCCAGCCGTGACCGGGACCTGCACGTCTTCACCTGCCCGGCAGATCCCCGGCACACGCCCCGATGGGTGCTCTCCTGAGCCGTGTCGGCAGCCGGGCCCGGTGGGGTGCGGCGCGTGGCGCACGCCGTTCAGGGTGCGGGCAGGCGGCGGGCGGTGAGTCTGCCGTCGGGGGTGAGGGTGAAGACGGTGGGCTGC
>NZ_JBHXRY010000106.1:0-1108 GCF_042714895.1 Nocardia sp. NPDC058666 | reverse complement strand
AGCGGGGCCCAGGTGTGCGAGCCCGCGTAGGCGTGCGTGATCAGTGCCTTCTGGCCGCCCGGTGCGACGAGCCGGGAGGCGTGCGAGCGTCCGACGGGCGTCTGCGTGCCCTTGTAGTCGATCACTTCCTGGACGGTCTCCTGGTAGAGCACCACCCGCTCCCAGCGCGCCGCGAACAGCTTGCTGCCGCTCGTGTTCACGACCAGCCCGTGTTCGTACAGGTGCAGCCGCCGGGACGCCAGGTCCCTGCGGAACAGCGGGCTCCGGCTCACCAGCCCGGCGGCCACCACACCGATCCACAGCGGGAATATGGCCGCACCCCAGTGCACTTTCACCCATAACAGGACGCCACCGCCCAGCAGTGCGGCAATGCCGGCCAGGGAGCCGATGACGAACCAGATCCGGTACTTCTCCTGGACCGCGACCTCGCTCTCGGGACGGAAGGTGTGCTCCAGTCCGCCCAGGCGGTGGCGGGTGGCCAGCGCCTTTGCGGCAGGGGAGGGCGACGTCGGAACGGTCATGCGCGGCCTCGGCTTCAAGGGCATGGCGGACCCCGCAAGGCCGCCTGAGCGAACGGGAGTTCACCGGCCGACACCGTGTCGGTGCCGGTGGACGGCCCCAGCAGCCAACACCACGATCAGGACCCGGGCAAGCCCTTCCGGAGAGCCCGCACGTGCACTCTCGTGGCGGTCCGCGGTTCCGCGGTTCCGCGACGACGCGGCGGCGGTGCCCGGCGGTCAGGGCCTGGTCGTGGCCTCCCTTCAGAGCAGCGGGTACAGCTACTTGTAAGATCGCGAGCGGGATGGGGTTCGTAGCGCAGTGGTCGTCGCGCCCCCACCGCATGTGGGAGGACGCCGGTTCGAATCCGGTCGGCCCCATCCCGTCTCGACGACTGCCGGCGGACACGCTCTCGCAGGAGCCGGCCTCCGGCCCGGCAGGCGACTGCGGCATCACGGCCGCATTCCGATCCGCTCAGCGACCCAGCCGGGCCGCGAGTCCGTCGAGTACGCAGTCCAGGCCGAACGTGAAATCGATGTCCGGGTCGGTTTCCTCGGCTTCGAGGACGCGGCGGGCGAGCATCGGGTGTTCGCCCGCCGCGAGGACCTCG
>NZ_JBHXRY010000105.1:0-1113 GCF_042714895.1 Nocardia sp. NPDC058666 | reverse complement strand
ACGGAGGTGGTGCCGGTGGCTCGCAAGCCGGATGTGTTCGTCAGAGCGGTAACCCCAGAGGAAGGCCGCAAACTCGCCCAGATCGCTAGGCGCAGCAAAGTGCCGGTCCGGATGCGGCGGGCCGTGGTGGTGATGGCCTCGGCCCAGCATCAGCCGGTCGGGCTGATCGCGAAGCTGATGCAAGTCTCGGAATCCTATGTGCGGCAAGTGATCCACGACTTCAACGCCCATGGATTCGAGGCACTGGACCCAAAATGGAGCGGGGGCAGGCCGGCGAAGACCGATCAAGCCACACGTGATCGGATCACTCAGATCGCCCGGTGCTGCCCCCGTGACCTGGGCTGGCCGTTCAGCGTGTGGAGTCTGTCGAAGCTGGTAGAAGTGTTGCGGGGCAACGGAATCGCCGATATCAGCCGGGAGACACTGCGCGCGATCTTGAAGGCTGGCGGGGTGTCGTGGCAGTCCACGAAAACATGGAAGTCCAGCAACGACCCGGAATTCGTCGCCAAGATGAACCGGGTGCTCGACCTCTACGACAATCCGCCCGAACACGGGCGGGTGATCTGCGTGGACGAGTTCGGGCCGCTGAATCTACTGCCCCGAGCCGGCCGTGGCTGGTTCGGCACTGGTCGGCCGAAACGGTTGCGCGCGACCTACCACCGCACCCAGGGTGTCCGGCACATGTTCGGTGCCCTGGACCTGCGCAGTGGCCAGTTGTACTACCGGATCCGGGACCGGAAACGATGGATGGAGTTCCTGTCGTTTCTGAAGTCGTTGCGGGCTCGGTGGTCGGGCGAGAAACTGTATCTGATCTGCGACAACTACTCGGTCCACAAGCGAGCAGAGGTCGGGGCGTGGTGCGCGGACAACGATGTCGAGTTGGTGTTCTTGCCGACGTATTCGTCGTGGTTGAACCGTATCGAGTGTGAGTTCGCCGCGTTGCGGTACTTCGCGTTGAACGGGACCGACCACCGCAGCCACGCTGAGCAGGACGCTGCGATCGGTGACTACATCCGCTGGCGTAACCAGCATGCCGGACCTATCCGGGACTTCGCGGTCGGCTCGAAGATCCGGCGCCCGGATTACCTACCCAACGTTGCTTGACGCGGCACT
>NZ_JBHXRY010000104.1:0-1116 GCF_042714895.1 Nocardia sp. NPDC058666 | reverse complement strand
GATCCCCGAGTGGGGCAAGTTCCGGGTCACCAGCATGGGCGGTGCCGGCCGGCACGACTCCTGGGTCCACTTCAAGTACGGCGGCGAGGGCTGGTCCACCTTCGTCACCAGGATCCCGCTCAAGGCACTGGTCCCCGGACACCGCGGAGCGGCCGACGGCGGTGTTCCGCAGACCTGGAACACCGGCAGCAACGGCTGGAAGACCACCCTCCACGTCGAGGGCCGCAAGGCGCCCATCTACCCGGTCATGGCCGAGGGGGCCGAGGACGGCCACTACCGGCTCCCGGCCTTCCTGCAGACCGACAACGGGGACCGCGAGGTCTTCGTCCACCGCAACGGCTCCGGATACGTGGTCCTGTTCGAGCGGGACACCCTGCCGATGGCCACGTCGACGACCTGGCTCCAGGACGGCTCCCTCGGTCCAACGACCTCATGGTCAAGATGACGCAGTCTCTGATCCCCACCTTCCCCAGCGAGATGGCGACCAACGACCGCCGCTACGAACTCCAGGCGGAGGCCTACGACCGCCTCTCGCTCCTGGTCCACTCGGCGATGCCGGACGAGGCCCGCGGCCCGTACCGGCAGAAGCTGATGCGCACCAAGACCTACCCGGAGGCCCGCCGCGCGCCCCTGAACCGGGCGGTCCTGTTCGACGCCTTCAAGGGAACGCAGTACTCCGACAGCCCGCGCGCGCTGCACGAGGAAATGGTCCGGCGGGGCGTGGACGTCGAGCACCTGTGGGTGGTGCGCGACGACCAGGTGGACGTCCCGCCCACCGCACGCCCCGTCCGCATGTGGTCCCCCGACTGGTACGAGGCCATGGCCCGGTCCAAGTACGTCGTGGCCAACAACCACCTGCCGGACTGGTTCGAGAAGCGCGAGGGCCAGGTCGTCGTGCAGACCTGGCACGGCACCCCGCTCAAGCGCATCGGGCACGACATCGAAGCCGTGCACTTCGCGGACAAGCGGTACCTGGAGCGCGTGGAGAAGGAGGTGCAGAACTGGGACATGCTGGTGTCCCCGAACAGCTTCAGCACCCCGATCCTCAAGCGGGCCTTCCAGTTCCCCGGCGAGATGGTCGAGAGCGGCTATCCGCGCAACGACATCCTGCGCCGC
>NZ_JBHXRY010000103.1:0-1120 GCF_042714895.1 Nocardia sp. NPDC058666 | reverse complement strand
TGCTCCAGACCGGCCATGAAGTGGTTCAGGTCGGGCGCCGCCGTGTGGGCGTACTTCTCCTTCATGGCCTCGGGGACGATGCTATGCGGGGCGTCGTAGCCGATCCAGGTGATGGTGGACACGTTCTCGCCGGGGAGCTGGGCGTTGGTCTCCTTCCACAGCTTGGACATGTGGCCGATGTAGGTCTCGGACTTCGTGATGTCGGTGTACGTACCGGGGACGAACACCGCGGTGTGGGCCGCCGTGTCCGGGTCGCCGTTGGCGACGATGGCCCGGCCGCCGCCCTTGGTATCGAAGCCCAGCAGGTACGCCTCGGGCAGGCCGTCCGTGCCCGTGGCGTCGAACCGGGCCTGGATGGCGTTCATGCCCTTGAGGTTTTTGTCCAGGAAAGCCTTGTCCTTGGCGTACTTCTCGTCCCACTCCGACCAGGCCGGGTTGAGTACGACCGCGGGGTAGTCCCTGCCCGAGGGCACGTACTTCTGCGGCTGCGGGGGGATCCCGTCCAGCCTGATCTGGAACTGGGCTTTGGTCTCCGCCAGTACGGTGCGGTTGGCCTCGTCGCGGACCACCGAGGGCAGCCCGTCCATCGCGCCCACCTGCGCCCCGTTCAGGGACAGGTACGCGGACTGCTCGTCCGGGCTCAGGCCCTTCCACCAGTCGGCGTTCGCCTTCGGGTCGTCGCCCTTGGGCGGGGGCTTGATGTGGTCCAGGTAGTCCTTCGCGCCGCTGCGGACCTCGGCGGTGTCGCTCTCCACGTCCGCCCAGTCCTTGTCGGAGACGACCAGGTCGTCGTCCGCCTTGAGCTTGCGCAGTTTGGGCGCCCACAGGGCGTCGGCTTCGGTCGCCTCGGCGACGGCCTGCGCGATGCGGTTGGCGATCTCCACCGCCTTGCCGAAGTTCGGATTGGGGTGGATGTTCGCCGCCTGCCGCTCCAGGGCGCTGGACAGGTCGTTGGCGTCCTTCGTGGGGTCGATCACGTTCCCTGAGGGCTTGCCCTTGGCGCTGCCGGTGACGGTGCCGCCCTCGGGCAGCTTCCCGTCCTTCTCCGTACCGCCGGGCGGGTAGGTCACCGAGCCGTCGGCCCCCACCCTGAACTTCTGGTGCGCCGCGTCCTCAACGG
>NZ_JBHXRY010000102.1:0-1123 GCF_042714895.1 Nocardia sp. NPDC058666 | reverse complement strand
TCGTCTATGGCCCAAGTCTTCTTGTTGATACCGCCGATGGTGCGATACCCGTAAGGCGCTATGCCGCCCATGTGGGCGCCCTTCGAGCGGAGGTCCTTCTTACTTTCCGTGATGCGGGTCGTGATCATTTCCCGCTCGTACTCAGCGAATGAGGCGAGAACGTTGACGATGAACGACGAGTTTTCCGGCGAGACCATGCCGTCAGCAGTGATGACCGTGGTGACCGTGGATGCTGCGACTTTGAGTAGCCGCTGAAACTCCAGAACGCTGCGCGCGTACCGGTCCAGCTTGGCGGCCAACACGTAGTTCACACGGGGCAGCCAGGAGAGGACTTCCCGCATGCCGGTCCGGTCTTCAAGGCGGGTGGCGCCGGAGACATTTGTGTCGGTCGCTACATGAACGACCTTCCACCCTCGCTGGGCGGCATAGGCCTTACAGGCGTTGATGCGGTGGTCGGGGGCTTCGTCAGCGTGAAGGCGGGAGAGACGGTCGTAGATGACGCAGGTTGGTTGGCTCACATGGGGTCCCTGGTGAGTCGATCGCCTGGAGTGTTAGGCGAGACACCTGGGCGGCTGCGGGACGGTCCACGCCAATGCCGCGGCCCATGTCCCGGCGCGGCTGGAGGCGCTGGGGACGGCCGCCGGGCTCGATCGGGCGGCCCTGCACAGCCAGTTGGCCGCGGCCCTGACCCTGGTGCTCCACCTGGTCCGGGACCGGGAGGGCCGGCGCCGGCTGGCCGAGGTGCACGTGCTGGAGCGGGACGCCGCCGGGCTGGTGGTCACCGTACCGGCACTGCGGTGGGCGGCCCGGGGCTTCGTGCGGGAGCGCGGCTGGGAACGGCTTCGTCCACTGTTGCGCGGTGCCCGGTGAACGCGGGGGCGGCGCTGCCGGTGCCGCTGTTCGCGGGGGTGCTGTGCGCCGGGGCGGCGGTCTGGGGCCTCGCAGGGGCGGACCGGGTGTCCCGGCGGGCCCGGGTGCTGCTCGTAGCGGGCCCTGCGGTGGTTCCGGGCGGGCCACTGCGCCGGGAGCGGCTGCTGATTGCCGTACGGGTGCGGGCGGCACGGTGGCGGGAGTGGTCCTGCCTCGGGGCCGGGCTGGTGATCGCGGCGCTCGGCGGGTCGGC
>NZ_JBHXRY010000101.1:0-1125 GCF_042714895.1 Nocardia sp. NPDC058666 | reverse complement strand
GTGCCAGCGTGGCGAGGTAGCTCTCGACCAAGGTGCTGACGCACGTGCTGCGGTTGTAGGCCGTGTGTCCTTCGGCGGCGAAGGTGAGCAGTCGTCCGTTCTCGAGTGTTCCGGCCAGAGCCACCGCGTCCTGGTAGGGGGTGTCCGGGTCTCCGGTCGTGCCCAGGACCAGGACCGGTGCGGAACCCGCCGCGCGGTAGGAGCCCTCGTACCGGCTCGGGTGCTCGGTCGTCCACTGGACGCAGGTGGGTGCGTGGTTGTGGTCGTACGTCGGTGGCCCCAGCCCGATGGCGGGTCCCAGCAGTGGCGCCGACGCGGCCTGCGCGCCGACCATCGCGCCCAGCAGCAGCCGGCTGCCCGGGTAGGTGCGGTCGGCGCATTCGACTGCCGTGTTGACGTTCAGGAAGTCGAACGACGCCGGTGACGGCGGGGACAGCAGGAACGAACCCTGCCGCAGCTGGGCCGCCCGCAGCGCCTGCCCCAGGTAGGGCCACACCTCGCGGCCCGAGTTGATGTTGAACATCAACCGGTAGGCCAGGGTGTAGCCGGTGGCCGGGCGCCCGCTCGCGGTGATCACCGGATCGGCGTCCAGATCCTGCTTCAGCCGCTCGAACGCCTGCCGCGGCCGCCCCTCACCGAACCCGCAGGCGGTGGGGTCGGCAGCGCACCAGTCCAGGAAACGGCCCACCGCCCCGTCCAGTGCGGCGAACTGCCCGGCGTCGTAGGCGTAGGGCACCTCTGCGTACCGCCGCGGATCGTAGGCCCCGTCCAGAACCATCGCCCGCACCCGCCGCGGGAACTGCGCGGCGTACACGGTGCCGACGTAGCTGCCGAAGGATCGGCCGTAGAAGGAGAGCGTCTCTTCGCCCAGCGCCCGGCGCAGCAGGTCCAGGTCCTGGGCGTTGGAGCCGGTTCCGATGAACGGCAATATCTGCCCGGAGCGTTCCCGGCAGGCGCGGGCGAAGTCGGCGCCCTGCCGTACCGCCTCCTTGAGAGCCCCCGGACCGGGCACGCCGCGTGCGGTGTCGACGGCTGCCGCGTACTCCTGGTCGTTCCAGCACTCCACCTGCCCGCTGCGCGCCACACCGCGCATGTCGTACCCGACGACGTCGAAGGTGTCCCGCA
>NZ_JBHXRY010000100.1:0-1130 GCF_042714895.1 Nocardia sp. NPDC058666 | reverse complement strand
CGTTCGCGAACACGTGCACGAAGTCGGGCTTGATGTAGCGCAGGATGCGCGTGTAGTGGGTGATCAGCAGGGTGCCGACCTCGCCGGTCTCGCGGACGCGGTTGACGCCCTCGGAGACGATGCGCAGCGCGTCGACGTCCAGGCCGGAGTCGGTCTCGTCGAGGATCGCGATCTTCGGCTTCAGGAGCTCCAGCTGCAGGATCTCGTGGCGCTTCTTCTCACCGCCGGAGAAGCCCTCGTTGACGTTGCGCTCGGCGAAGGCCGGGTCCATCTGGAGCTGCTCCATCGCGGACTTGACCTCCTTCACCCAGGTACGCAGCTTCGGCGCCTCGCCGCGGATGGCGGTGGCCGACGTACGCAGGAAGTTGGAGACCGAGACACCGGGGACCTCGACCGGGTACTGCATCGCGAGGAAGAGGCCGGCGCGGGCGCGCTCGTCGACGGACATCTCCAGGACGTCCTCGCCGTCGAGGGTCACGGTGCCACCGGTGATGGTGTACTTCGGGTGACCGGCGAGCGAGTACGCCAGGGTGGACTTGCCGGAGCCGTTCGGACCCATGATGGCGTGCGTCTCACCCTGCTTGACGGTGAGGTCGACGCCCTTGAGGATCTCGCGGGCGCCGTTCTCGGCCTCGACGGAGACGTGCAGGTCGTGGATTTCAAGCGTTGCCATGGGTACCTCAGGACTCCTGGGTGAGGGAGACGAGCACGTCGTCCCCTTCGATCTTTACGGGGTATACGGGTACGGGGCGCGTCGCGGGCAGACCCGAGGGCTTGCCGGTGCGCAGGTCGAAGGCGGAGCCGTGCAGCCAGCACTCGATCATGCAGTCCTCGACCTCGCCCTCGGAGAGCGAGACGTTCGCGTGCGAGCAGATGTCGTTGATCGCGAACACCTCCCCCTCGGTGGAGACGATGGACACCGGCGTGCCGTCGAGTTCCACCCGCTTCGGGGTGTCCTCCTCCAGCTCGCTGAGCGCACAGGCCTTGACGTAATTCATCAGACGGAACCCTGGAGCTCGGTCTCGATCTTGGTGAGCAGGCGCTCCTCGATGTCGTCGACACCGATCTGCTGCACGAGCTCCGCAGAGAGGCCGCGAGCGACCAGGGGGAGGGGCTCATAGGACGGGATG
>NZ_JBHXRY010000099.1:0-1137 GCF_042714895.1 Nocardia sp. NPDC058666 | reverse complement strand
GTGGACCAGGGCTCCAGACTGCTGTCCCCGGAATCGCGTGCAACACCCTTGCGGTATGTGCGATGAGTGGGAGAAGGAAGCCGGACGGCCTCACCCCCCATGCGGGCGATCAGCACAGCCCTCTTACGCGTCTGCGGAACCCCGAACGCCTCTGTGCGCAAAAGACCGCAGTCAACGGCGTACCCCTCCGCCTGAAGGGCCTTGGCGTACGCCTCCCACACCGGCAGCACCGCGGGGACCTGTTCCAGGACAATTGCCCGATACGGCTTGTCCCGCTCATCAATCGCTTCGAGTGCCCAGCGGAGGGGCTCCAGTACCAAACCGGTCCGCTCGTCCTCCAGCTTGGAGAGATCCTTCGCGATCTCTTCCCGGTCTTCCCTCGCGACCATTCGATCGACGAACGCCAACACGTCGTCCAGTGCCCGTCGCCCGGCTCCGGTCCCGGCGACGGTGAATGTCTGGCAGGGGGGGCCGCCTGCCAGGACATCCGCGTCCGGGAAGTCGGACGGCCCGAAACGACGCACATCACCTTCCCAGGTAGCGAGTCCGGCCGCGCGACGCGTGGTACAAGCAGCCGAATCCCACTCGACACCAGCCGTGGCAATACCGAGCTTCTCAGCGGCTACGTCCAGCCCGCCGGGGCCGGCAAACAGGTCCACGATCTGGACGGGGTGCACTCGATCTCCAGGGGGCATTGCAGGGACGGGGGTCTCACCTCGGGCTTCTCCGCGCCTACCGGCCAAGCCAAACAGCGCCCCCAAGGGTATCGCGGCCCACTGACACCCCTCGTCGGCCGGCGCTCAGGAGGACTCTGCGCGCTTGGTCGGGATGTCGGGCGCCTGCACACAAACATCGCCCTCACGCCATAGCCCGTAGCGATGACCGCCAATGACCGCCGCAGCGCGGACGTCGGCATCGTCGATGGGTGCCAGCCTGGCCGACACCCAAGATCCCTTGTCCGGCACGGGCAGGCCCAGATCAGCGGCGATCCGGGGGTGCGGCTGCAAATGCCCCAACACCACGAACCCCTTGGACCTGAGGTGCTTACGCGCATCCCGGGCCCGCTTGGGCCCGTCGTCCTGCCGAGCCACAGTCACAACTGTCGTGCGGTCCACCAGCTCTCCGGGAACACTCTCG
>NZ_JBHXRY010000098.1:0-1147 GCF_042714895.1 Nocardia sp. NPDC058666 | reverse complement strand
GTCAACTTCTTCGAGTACATCGCGGAGGAGGTGCGCGAGATCCTCGCCGAGCTGGGCTTCCGCACGATCGAGGAGGCCGTCGGCCACGCCGAACTCCTCGACACCACCAAGGCCGTCACGCACTGGAAGGCGCAGGGCCTCGACCTGGAGCCGCTCTTCTACGTGCCGGAGCTGCCCGAGGGCGCGGTCCGCCACGCCCTGATCGAGCAGGACCACGGCCTGGAGAAGGCCCTCGACAACGAGCTGATCGAGCTCGCCTCCGAGGCCCTGAACGCCGCCACCGCCGAAGCGGCCCAGCCGGTCCGCGCCCAGGTCGCGATCCGCAACATCAACCGGACCGTCGGCACCATGCTCGGCCACCAGGTCACCAAGAAGTTCGGCGGTGCGGGCCTGCCCGACAACACCATCGACCTGACCTTCACCGGCAGCGCCGGCCAGTCCTTCGGCGCCTTCGTGCCCAAGGGCATCACCCTCCGCCTGGAGGGCGACGCCAACGACTACGTCGGCAAGGGCCTCTCCGGCGGCCGCATCGTGGTCCGCCCGGACCGCGGCGCCGACCACCTCGCCGAGTACTCCACCATCGCCGGCAACACCATCGGCTACGGAGCCACCGGCGGCGAGATGTTCCTGCGCGGCCGCACCGGCGAGCGCTTCTGCGTCCGCAACTCGGGTGCCCTGGTCGTCTCGGAGGGCGTGGGCGACCACGGCTGCGAGTACATGACCGGTGGCCGGGCGGTCGTCCTGGGCGAGACGGGCCGCAACTTCGCGGCCGGCATGTCGGGCGGCGTCGCGTACGTCATCGACCTCGACCCGCACAACGTCAACGTCGGCAACGCGGGCGCGGTCGAGACCGTCCTGTCCGACACCGACAAGCAGTGGCTGCACGATGTGGTGCGCCGCCACGAGGAAGAGACCGGCTCGACCGTGGCCGCGAAGCTCCTCGCCGACTGGTCCGTCGCGGTGGACCGGTTCAGCAAGATCATCCCCACCACGTACAAGGCAGTGCTCGCCGCCAAGGACGCCGCTGAGCTCGCCGGACTCTCGGAATCCGAGACCACGGAGAAGATGATGGAGGCGGCGACCCATGGCTGACCCGAAGGGCTTCCTCACCACCGATCGCGAGACCGCCTGCACCCGTCCCGTCGCC
>NZ_JBHXRY010000097.1:0-1150 GCF_042714895.1 Nocardia sp. NPDC058666 | reverse complement strand
CGCTTTCGCTACGGCTACCCCTCGACGGGTTAACCTTGCCACACACCGATGACTCGCAGGCTCATTCTTCAAAAGGCACGCCATCACCCCACACAACACAAGGTTGCGAAGGCTTTGACGGATTGTAAGCGCACGGTTTCAGGTACTATTTCACTCCCCTCCCGGGGTACTTTTCACCTTTCCCTCACGGTACTAGTCCGCTATCGGTCACCAGGGAGTATTCAGGCTTACCGGGTGGTCCCGGCAGATTCACAGCAGATTTCACGGGCCCGCTGCTACTCGGGTATCACTCACGAGAGCCAAGATGTTTTCGTCTACGGGATTATCACCCTCTACGACAGGCCGTTCCAGACCACTTCGACTAACAACTTGGTTTCTTACTCTCGCCCAGTCCGGCAGAACTGAGAAGAATGACCCCACAACACCGCATACACAACCCCTGCCGGGTATCACATGTACACGGTTTAGCCTCATCCGCTTTCGCTCGCCACTACTCACGGAATCACTGTTGTTTTCTCTTCCTGTGGGTACTGAGATGTTTCACTTCCCCACGTTCCCTCCACACACCCTATATATTCAGATGCGGGTAACACGACATGACTCGTGCTGGGTTTCCCCATTCGGAAATCCTCGGATCTCAGCTCGTTTGACAGCTCCCCGAGGCTTATCGCAGCCTACTACGTCCTTCATCGGCTCCTGGTGCCAAGGCATCCACCGTACGCTCTTAAACACTTACTAACAAAGATGCTCGCGTCCACTGTGCAGTTCTCAAACAACACACCCACTCGAACCTGGTCTCGAGATTGACTCAGCCTTGCGGCCGGCAATGTCTCGAAGATCCGAGTAGATCGTTTGTTTTGCCTTGAAAAAACACTCGCGTGTTCTTTCAGGACCCAATAGTGTGTCGGTATATCACCACGACCAACCGATGTCGGTTGATCTAGTGCGATGAGTTTGTCAGCGTTCCACCCATGAGCTCCCGCAGTCCTACGATTGAGGACTAAACGGTCTCTGCCAGTAGCTCACCAACCTCTGTTGGGAACCGACTGGAGAATTGCTCCTTAGAAAGGAGGTGATCCAGCCGCACCTTCCGGTACGGCTACCTTGTTACGACTTCGTCCCAATCGCCGATCCCACCTTCGACGGCTCC
>NZ_JBHXRY010000096.1:0-1153 GCF_042714895.1 Nocardia sp. NPDC058666 | reverse complement strand
CGAGGACGGTCTCGTGCTCCTTCTTGTCCACGCCGTACGCGAGGGCGGCCGCCGTCGGCTCGTTGATGATCCGCAGCACTTCCAGTCCCGCGATCCGTCCGGCGTCCTTGGTGGCGGTGCGCTGGGCGTCGTTGAAGTAGGCGGGCACCGTGATGACCGCCTCCGTGACCCGCTCCCCGAGCTGCTTGGAGGCGTCGTCGGTGAGTTTGCGCAGCACCTGTGCGCTGATCTCCTCGGGCGCGTACAGCTTGTCGCGCACCTTGAAGCGGGCCGCCCCGCCGTCGCCCTCGACGACGTCGTACGCCACCGCCCTGGCCTCGTCGGAGATCTCGTCGAAATGCCGGCCGATGAACCGCTTGGCCGAGTAGATGGTGCCCTTGGGATTGAGGATCGCCTGGCGCCGGGCCAGCTGGCCCACCAGACGTTCCCCGGTATCGGTGAAGCCCACCACGGACGGTGTCGTGCGGTTGCCCTCGCTGTTGGGCACGACGGATGGCTCTCCGCCCTCCCACACGGCGATCACCGAGTTGGTGGTGCCCAGGTCGATGCCCACTGCCTTGGCCATGAGGAACTCCTCCCGGTACGGCGCCTGCGCCGACTGTCCGGATCACGTTCGTTCAGGTACGGGCGGGGACCTCTGCCAGTGGTCTGCAGCCCGCAGATCAGCCCTGCGGCCTCGTCGGAGACCTCCTCGACGAGGAGCAGGGCGGAGACGACGGGGTCGAGCCGGTTCACCGAGCCGAACAGCCGTCGAGCAGGACACCGGGGCCCTCTCCACGGGAAACCCGTGGCCCAAGAGGTGCTCAACGGCGTTTGCGGCTTCCCCGTACGTCGTGAACGAGGCAGCCGGCCTGCGGAGCTGCTCGGTCACCGCCCGGCGCTACCTACCGGTGCGCGGACGGTTTCGAACACTCCCCAGGGTGGCGGGCCCAGTGGCTCCACGCCTGCGCCTGGCAAGTCGGAAAAGCACGGGTCCGGTCGCCCCACGAGTACGAGAGGCAGAATCCGAACCTCTCGTATGAGCCGACCCGACCAGCACCGCCGCTCGGCGGTAGGCTCGAAGAGAACGGAGTGATCCCATGGCCAGCAGCCGGCCGCACCATCTGTACCGCCGCCGCTGCGACCGGGAGAGAAGCCTTCCACGGAACAGCGG
>NZ_JBHXRY010000095.1:0-1155 GCF_042714895.1 Nocardia sp. NPDC058666 | reverse complement strand
GCTTCCATGTCCGCCAGGGCCCTCGGCGTGTCGGTGAGGTCCGTAGCGCACACCCCCGCCAGGGTGGCCCGCAGCCGGTCCGGGTAGTCCGCGTGGACCTCCTTGTGGGTGGCCGCGTACAGGCGCACTCCCAGCCGCTCGGCCGCCTCGACGAGGAAACGCCCCGCGTTCCCCATCGGCTCGATCACCAGCACTCCCGGCCCGCGCGGACCCGCCCCGAATTCCATTCCTCCAGCAAAGCCGTGGGACGCGCGTCGCGGCTATGGGCCTGATCGACGAAAACAACTCGCCTCGCGGCACAGCCCTTTGGAGCATGCAACAACGAACTGGTCAGTAGGTACGGGGTATTTGGTGCGCCCACCCGATGGATCCGGACAAGCGTTGCGTGATCGGATCGCCAGGCTGGGCAAACCCGCGCCCGCAAACCCGTACGGGAAGGCAGCACCGTGACCAGTAGCCTGCACCAGCAGCTCGCCGACCACATCGCACAGGGCGTCATTCCGCCCTACCAGTACTCGTACCCGCCCCGCTCCACCTACCGCCCCCTCCCGGAGGGCAAGTGGAGCGTCCCCGACGTGTGGGCGATGGATCTCGCCAACTACCAGGTCCCCGAGCTCAACCTCTACCTGCACGTCCCCTTCTGCGACCGCAAATGCGGCTTCTGCAACCTCTACACCATCATCAGCACCGACGAGGACGTCTACGACGCCTACACCGACGCCCTCTGTACCCAGATCCGCGATCACGCGGAGATCATCCAGGCCCGCCGTTTACGCACGATCTACATCGGCGGCGGCACGCCCGCCCTGCTCAAGCCCCGGCACTTCGAGCAGATCTTCACCACCATCGGCGAGATCTACCCCAACTGGCGCTCCACGGCGGAGGAGGTCGCCGTGGAGGCCACCCCCTCGTCGATCGCCGACGCGCCCGACGAGTTCAAGGCCCTCATCGACATGGGTCTCACCCGCGCCAACGTCGGCATCCAGTCCCTCGTCCCCCGCGAGATCCGCGAAGCGGGCCGGGGCGGCGAGGACGAGGACGTCATCCGCCGCGCGGTCCGCACCGCCCACGAACTCGGCCTGCCGGACCTGTCCACCGACCTGATCATGGGCTTCGCGGGACAGACCCCCGAGACCTGGCGCCAGAGCGTGGACG
>NZ_JBHXRY010000094.1:0-1167 GCF_042714895.1 Nocardia sp. NPDC058666 | reverse complement strand
GGACATCGCCGACTTCTGGGGCCCGGTCGGCCGCAGCCTGATCGTCTCGCTCGTCGTGGTCGTCATCGGCATCGCCGTCGGGATGCTGGCCGCCCTGGCCATCTCCCGCTTCGCCTTCCGCGGCCGCAAGGTCGTGATCGTCGGGATCCTCGCCGTCCAGATGGTCCCGCTCGTCGCGATGATCATCCCGGTCTTCCTGCTCCTGAACGACCTCGGCCAGTACGACAAGCTCACCGGCCTGATCATCACGTACCTGACCTTCGTCCTGCCCTTCACCGTGTGGACGCTGCGCGGCTTCATCGTCAACATCCCCAAGGAGCTGGAAGAAGCGGCCATGGTCGACGGCTGCACGCCGACCGGCGCCTTCCTGCGGGTCGTCTTCCCCCTGCTCGCCCCGGGCATGGTCGCCACGTCCGTCTACGCCTTCATCCAGGCGTGGAACGAGTACCTGTACGCGCTGATGCTGATGAGCCAGCAGAACCAGACCGCCACCGTCTGGCTCGGCAACTTCACCACCAAGCACGGCACCGAGTTCGCCCCGATGATGGCCGGCTCCACCATGATGGCCGTCCCGATCGTGGTCCTCTTCCTCATCGTCCAGCGCAAGATGGCCGCGGGCCTCACCGCCGGCGCCGTGAAGGGATAACGGCCCCATGACTGTTCTTGCGCACCGCACCGACACGGTCACCCGCGACGCCCTCGCCGTCCTCCAGCCCGGCTTCGAGGGCACCACCGCGCCCGCCTGGCTGCTCCGCCGGGTCGGCGAGGGCCTCACCGCCGTCGGTCTGTTCGGCCGCAACATCGCCTCGCCCGAGCAGCTCGCCGCGCTGACCGCGCAGCTGCGTACCGAGCGCGACGACGTCCTGGTCGCCATCGACGAGGAGGGCGGCGACGTCACCCGCCTGGAGGTCCGCGGCGGTTCGTCCTTCCCCGG
Source organism: Nocardia sp. NPDC058666 (assembly GCF_042714895.1). Lineage (NCBI taxonomy): Bacteria > Bacillati > Actinomycetota > Actinomycetes > Mycobacteriales > Nocardiaceae > Nocardia > Nocardia sp. NPDC058666. Next base: position 233 of record NZ_JBHXRY010000094.1, on the reverse strand, counting down.
CAACCTGGCCCTCGGCGCCGTCGACGACACCGCGCTGACCCGCGAGGTCGCCCGCGAGCTGGGCCGCCGCCTCGCCGAGTGCGGGGTCAACCTCAACTGGGCCCCGTCCGCGGACGTCAACTCCAACCCGGACAACCCGGTGATCGGCGTACGGTCCTTCGGCGCCGACACCCACCTCGCCGCCCGGCACACCGCCGCCTACGTCGAGGGCCTCCAGGCCGCCGGCGTCGCCG
>NZ_JBHXRY010000093.1:0-1170 GCF_042714895.1 Nocardia sp. NPDC058666 | reverse complement strand
ATGACCCCCCGGCCGAACAGGCCCTCACGGACGGCGGGCAGCCGCTGCCACACCCGGTAGTACGCCCGGACCGGCCAGGCGCAGCCGGCGAGCGGAATGTCCCGGCCGGGGGCGACGGCGAGCAGTTCCGGGCTCCGGTCGAGGGCGGCCACGAGGGCCCGTACGTCGGCGGCCCCGACGACGACGTCGGCGTCCACGTACAGCCGGGGGAAGCCCCGGGCGTGCTCGTCGCCGACCCGAAGTGCGTGGTGTTTGGAGGGAGTCGGCACCTCCACCACGCGCACGCGGTCCCCGCGCCCGCCGGCCACGCGGGCGGTGTCGTCCGTACAGCCGTTGCACACCACGACGATGTCGGGCCCGGTCGCCGAGGTGTCGGCCAGGAGCGCGTCGAGGAGCCGGCCGATGACCCGGCCTTCGTTGTGGGCCGGTATCACGATGCTGGTCACCCGGGCAGTATGCACGGTCGAACACCCGCACCAGGTGATTACGTCAACTCTGCCCGGGGGTACGCCCGGTGGACTAGATTGAGCGGCGCCGACCGGATTCGGCACGCTTCGGCGACGCCGGGATCCGGAACGGGCCGAGACGGCCCGGAGCGGTGGCGGTACGGGTTCGGCTGCTTGTGGGGAACAGGCGGTCGGGCCGGGGGGCGAAGCACGCGTATCACGCAGAGCATCGGTTGTGGGGGGCCATCACCGTTGAGCAGGTCACGCACGGGACGCGTAGGCGTCCGGGCTGCCGTCGACGGCATTTCCCTCCATCACACGCGTCCCGGCCATGCGTTGGCGACACGCCGTCCGGCGTGCGCGGAAGGAAGGGGAACGCCGTGAAGGACACCGCGAAGGACGCGGGGCAGGGCGCGGGCGACACCGGCAAGGGGTCCGCCCCCTTAGGTGTCGCCGTCGTCGGCGCGGGCTACTGGGGCCCCAATCTCGTCCGCAACTTCCAGTCCAGTGACCGGTTCCGGCTGCGGTGGCTCTGCGACCTGAACGTGGACCGGGCCCGGCAGGTGCTCGGCGGATACTCCACCGTCCAGGCGACCGGCGACTACGAGGCGGTCCTCGCCGACCCGGAGGTCGACGCGGTCGCGGTGGCCACCCCGGCGGGCACGCACCTGGACGTCGCCCTGGCCGCCCTGCGCGCCGGCAAGCACGTCCTCGTGGAGAGGCC
>NZ_JBHXRY010000092.1:0-1171 GCF_042714895.1 Nocardia sp. NPDC058666 | reverse complement strand
CGCACAACAGATCCCCGCCGCACGGCTGTTGGCTCTGGCGGACGCGGGCCACGGCATCGACCGGGCCGACTGGCCGACGATCGTCGCCGCCGTCCTCGACCACACCGGCACCGACGACGTCACCTCCTGAACGCCGACGGAGCGCTGCCGGAAGCAGGCCTACGGCCGGCCAGGGCCGGGGCCGGTGCGGGCGCCGCCTTCCCCGCTCCTCGTCGCCCGTACCCGATCCACGCAGTAGGCGCCCAGCCCCACCGGCAGGGCCGCCCCGGCCGCGTACACCGGCAACCACAGCGTCGTCGTGGCGGACAAGCAGTCGGCAACGGCCGTATGGTTCTGGGCCTCCTGACGCAGAGCGGAGACCGGGCGCGGGCGTCCACCGCGGAAGCCGGTAGAGGGTGAGGAGCACGGTAAGGAGCGTCACCCCGATGTACGTGGCGAACCACTGCCACGAACCCTGTGCGAGGACGGCGGTCAGTACCGCCCCGAGCGCGATGCCGATGACCCCGGGCTCGCCGGCAACACCACGGCTCGCACCGGTGGAAGCCGAACTCCGGGCACCCTGGAAGCCGGGTTCGTCCACGGTTTCTCCTGCCTCGTTCGGCCACCAGCATCCCGGCGCACCGCTCCGTCGGCCAGGCACCATGCCGTGGCGACCCGAATGCCTGGTCCGCCCACCGGGCCCGGTGCCGGATACTCGATCTTCGAACAGGGGAGAAGAGCGGATGGGGAGACGTGTGACGGCGGCCGAGGAGCTGGTGTTCGATCACGAGCAGGTGCGCAGGAACGGGATCGAGTCGTACGAAGGCACTCCACTCGACGTGCGCACGGTGATCGCGGCCATGCCGCAGCACGTCAAGGACGAGTTCCGTCTCGACGAGGTGCCGTGGAGCCGCTTCGGGCACGCCTACGGCTCGGCCGACGACGTACCCGGGCTGCTGGCCCGGCTGCGCTCGGACGCCGAGGCGGCGGACCACGCCCTGGGCCGGCTGCGGAGCAGCCTGGTCCACCAGGGCACCGTCGGCTCCGCGGCCCCCCTGGCCGTGCCGTTCCTCCTGCGCGTCGCCGCCGACCCGACGGCGCACCACCGTGCGCAAACGCTCGGCCTGGCCACCGCTGCCGCCCGCCGCGCGCACTGGGGGTACGGCACCCGCACCACCTTCCTCCAAGTGGC
>NZ_JBHXRY010000091.1:0-1178 GCF_042714895.1 Nocardia sp. NPDC058666 | reverse complement strand
ACCCGCGGCCGCAACATGGCAGGCGCGCGTGCGCTGATGCGCGCGTCGGGCGTAGCGAGCGCGGACATCGGCAAGCCGATCATCGCGGTCGCCAACTCCTTCACCGAGTTCGTCCCCGGCCACACCCACCTGGCCCCCGTCGGCCGGATCGTCTCCGACGCCATCCGCGCCGCCGGCGCCATCCCGCGCGAGTTCAACACCATCGCGGTCGACGACGGCATCGCCATGGGCCACGGCGGCATGCTGTACTCCCTCCCCTCCCGCGACCTGATCGCGGACTCGGTCGAGTACATGGTCGAGGCGCACTGCGCCGACGCGCTGATCTGCATCTCCAACTGCGACAAGATCACGCCCGGGATGCTGATGGCCGCGATGCGGCTGAACATCCCGGTCGTCTTCGTCTCCGGCGGCCCGATGGAGGCCGGTCAGGCCGTCCTGGTCGACGGCACGGTCCGCAAGCTCGACCTGATCGACGCCATGGTCGACGCCTCCAACGAGAACGTCTCGGACGAGGACATCCTCCGTATCGAGGAGAACGCCTGTCCGACCTGCGGCTCCTGCTCCGGCATGTTCACCGCCAACTCGATGAACTGCCTCGCCGAGGCCATCGGCCTGGCCCTCCCGGGCAACGGCTCGGTCCTCGCCACGCACACCGCCCGCCGCGCCCTGTACGAGGACGCCGGCCGCACGGTCGTGGAGATCACCAAGCGCTACTACGAGGACGGCGACGAGTCCGTCCTGCCGCGCAGCATCGCCACCCGCGAGGCCTTCGAGAACGCCATGGCCCTCGACATCGCGATGGGCGGCTCCACGAACACGATCCTGCACCTGCTGGCCGCCGCCCAGGAAGCGGGCCTGGAGTACGACCTCACCGACATCGACGCCGTCTCGCGCCGCGTCCCGTGCCTGGCCAAGGTCGCGCCGAACGTGGCGCCCGGCGGCACGTACTACATGGAGGACATCCACCGGGCCGGCGGCATCCCCGCCATCCTCGGCGAGCTCCACCGCGGCGGCCTCCTCAACAAGGACGTCACCACCGTCCACTCCGACGGCCTGGAGGACTGGCTCGCGCAGTGGGACGCCCGCTCCGGGACGGCCAGCGACACGGCCATGGAGCTGTGGCACGCGGCCCCCGGCTGCGTCCGCTCCGCCACCGCCTTCTCCCAGTCCAAGCGCTG
>NZ_JBHXRY010000089.1:0-1255 GCF_042714895.1 Nocardia sp. NPDC058666 | reverse complement strand
GGGTGAGGGCGTCGGCCAGGACGCGCCAGATCTCCGCCGCGAGGTCGATGTTGGCGTCCGCCTGGGCCTGCTGCGCCAGGGTGCGCAGTCCCGGGACGCCGGCCGGGTCGCCGGCGAGGATCAGGAGCTGGTGGCGCAGGATCTCCAGGCGGACCTGGCCGCGGTAGGTCATCCTGGGCCGGTCGGCGGCGAGTTCGCCGAGCAGGGCGCGGGCGTCGTCGTGGCGGCCGGTGGCGAAGGCGAGGTCGGCCTTCAGGGCGGTCAGGTCCTGGCGCAGGGCGGGGGTGCCGACCAGGGCGAGGGCGGCTTCGGCCTCCTCGGCGCGGTGTTGTGCGCGGGCGGGGTCGGCGGGCATCTTCTGCAGGTGGAGCCGGCCGGCGGCCAGGCGCAGCCGGATCCACAGGATCAGGTCCTCCTGGCTGGTGAAGCGTTCGAGGGCGTCGTCCAGGCAGGCCTGGGCGCCGGGGTAGTCGCCCTGGCGCATGCGGACGGCGGCGGCGGTCCACATGGCTTCGGCGAACAGTGCGTCCGAGCGGCCCTGGACCAGGGCGGTCAGTTCGTCGGCGTGGACGCGGGCCTCGCCGGTGCGGCCGGCCTCGGCCTGGACGGAGACCAGGGCCAGCAGGGCGGCGGCGCGGTCCTCCACGCCGAGGTCCTCGTGCAGGGCGATGCGGTGGGCCTGGACGGCGGCGTCCACGGCGGGGGTGATCTCGCCGATGGAGCGCAGGCAGCGGGCCAGGCGGGTCAGGCCGCGCACGCGCAGTTCGCTGACTCCCACCTCGTCGCCGAGGGCCACCAGGTGGGTGAGGCAGTCGCGTTCGGTGGTGTGGTCGCCCTGGAGGCGGGCGGCGCGGGCCAGGAGCCACAGGGCCTGCCAGCGCAGTACGGGGCTCTCGTGGGCCTCGGCGGCCAGGGCGCGGCGCAGCGCGACGACGGCGTCCGGGGAGCCGGTGGAGGAGGCCAGGGTGAGGGCGTGGGCCAGGGAGCCGGTGGCGGGCTCCTCGAAGTCGCTGCTCTGCAGGCCGAGTCGGTCGGCGAGGTAGCCCACGGCCCGGTCGGTGGGCTGGCGTGCGCCGGATTCCAGGCGGGAGAGGTAGCCGGTGGACATGCCCTCGCCGGCCAGCGCCGTCTGCGACAGGCCCTGGGCCAGCCGGAGCTTCTTGAGGCGGTGTCCGAAAGCGGGCTGTCGCAGCATGGGCCGTGTCCTTGGGGTCGCGGGCAAGGAATCTGTCGGGAACCGGCACCGAGCGTAGGG
>NZ_JBHXRY010000088.1:0-1265 GCF_042714895.1 Nocardia sp. NPDC058666 | reverse complement strand
GGACAAGCCCCCCGCCGGCCAGGACATCGACATCGCCGACGCGGTCGCCAAGGTCCTCGGCGTGAAGCTGGAGCGCCAGGACGCCTCCTTCGAGACGATCCTGCCCGCTCTCGGCAGCGGCAAGTACGACTTCGGCACCGGCAACTTCGGCGTCACCACCGAACGCCTGAAGACCATCGACTTCGTCACCTACATCAACGACGGACAGGGGTTCGCGGTCAGGACCGGCAACACCACCCTGACCACACAGGTCTCCGACCTCACCCAGCTGTGCGGACTGACCATCGGAACCGGCGCGGGCACGACCTTCGAGAAGACCCTCACCGCGCAGAAGGGCGTCTGCGCCGCGGCCGGCAAGAAGCCGTACGAGGTGAAGGTCTTCTCCGAGACCGGGGCCGTCACCACCGCCCTCCAGCAGGGCCGGATCGACGTCGTCATGTCGACGATCAACGGCCTGCGCCACCAGGCCGCACAGCCCGCCGCGCAGACCGCCTTCCTCGGCGAGTACCACCGCCTCGACGTCGGATTCGCCTTCAAGAAGGGCTCCCCGCTCGCCCCCGCCCTCCAGGCCGCCGTCAACGAGCTCATCAAGAACGGCACCTACGCGCGGATCCTGCAGAAGTGGGGCACCACCGCCTCCGCGATCGACACGTCGCAGATCAACCCGGCCGAGCACGCATGAGGGGGAATCCATGAGTGACGTCATGGTCGAGGTGCGCGGTGTCCACAAGAGCTTCGGGCCACTGGAAGTGCTGCGCGGCGTCGACCTGTTGGTCCGCCCCGGCGAGGTCACCGTCATCCTCGGCCCTTCCGGGTCGGGGAAGTCCACGCTCCTGCGCACCATCAACCACTTGGAGAAGGTCGACCGCGGCTGGATCAGCGTCGACGGAGACCTGATCGGCTACCGCAGCTCCCGCGGCAAGCTGTACGAGTTGAAGGAGAAGGAGGTCCGGCGCCAGCGCACCCGCATCGGGTTCGTCTTCCAGACCTTCAACCTGTTCCCGCACCTCACGGTGCTGGACAATCTCGTCGAGGCCCCGGTGGCCGTACTGGGCCGCCCGCGTCAGGAGGCGGAGGGGACGGCCCGCCGGCTGCTGGAGCGCGTCGGGCTCGCCGACAAGGTCGACGCCTATCCGCTGCAGCTCTCCGGCGGCCAGCAGCAGCGCGTGGCCATCGCCCGCGCCCTCGCCCTGGACCCCAAGGTGCTGCTCTTCGACGAGCCCACCTCGGCACTCGACCCGGAGCTGGTCGGCGAGGTCCTGGAC
>NZ_JBHXRY010000087.1:0-1269 GCF_042714895.1 Nocardia sp. NPDC058666 | reverse complement strand
GGGCGGGGCCGTCCGCGTGCAGATGGGCGTTCGTGACGAGCTCGGAGACGCTGAGGAGTACGGAATGCACCGTGTCCGGGGCCGCGCCGCCCCACGGCAGCGAGGCGAGGTGCCCTGCGGTCCACTGCCGCGCCGCCCGGACTCCTCTCGACACCGGAAACGTGCGGGCCCATCCCACGGCCTTGACCGCCATTGTCCTCACCCCACTTCGGTTGCGTCGTTCGTGTGGTTCGTCACGGTTCGCCTACCCGCTGTCCGCTCATGCATCCGCCGGTTCCGGGGCGGTGTGTGTCGCACGGCTTCCGATTGGTCGGGATCGGGTGATCGGATGTGCCCGGCTCGGCGATAGCCTTCTTCATCGGTTGTACGGCGAAAGACGGATCCCCCGGTCGGTCCGGGGGATCCGGTGCGTTCCCCTGCCGTGTCCTTTCCCGTGCGCCGGCACGGTCCTTGTCTAGAGTGAGGTTGGCAGATGGCTGAGCGGTCGGGTTCCGAGGAACTGGGCAGGGCACCGGCGCTTCCCGGCGAGGACAGGATCGGCGAATCGGAACTGCGCCAGCTGCTGGCCGGTCTGACGGCCGTGCGGGACGGGGACTTCCGTACCCGGCTGCCCGATACGGCGGACGGCCTGCTCGGCGAGATCGCCACGGTCTTCAACGGGATGGCCGACCAGCTGTCGCTGTTCACGTCCGAGGTGACGCGGGTGGCCCGTGAGGTGGGCACCGAGGGAACGCTCGGTGGCCAGGCGGACGTGCCGGGAGTCGGCGGCGCCTGGCTGGACCTCACGGATTCGGTCAATTTCATGGCCGGAAACCTTACGGCGCAGGTGCGTTCCATCGCCCAGGTCGCGACGGCCGTGGCCAAGGGCGACCTCTCGCAGAAGATCAACGTGACCGCGCGCGGGGAGATCCTGGAGCTGAAGGAGACCATCAACACGATGGTCGACCAGCTGTCCGCCTTCGCCGCCGAAGTCACCCGGGTGGCCCGCGAGGTCGGCACCGAGGGCCGGCTCGGCGGCCAGGCGGACGTCGAGGGCGTCTCCGGCACCTGGAAGGACCTGACGGAGTCGGTCAACGTCATGGCCGACAACCTGACCGCCCAGGTGCGCTCGATCGCGGAGGTCACCACCGCGGTGGCCCAGGGCGATCTGACGCAGAAGATCCGGGTGGACGCGCGCGGGGAGATCCTGGAGCTGAAGGAGACCATCAACACGATGGTCGACCAGCTCTCCGCCTTCGCCGACGAGGTGACGCGCGTGGCCCGCGAGGT
>NZ_JBHXRY010000086.1:0-1270 GCF_042714895.1 Nocardia sp. NPDC058666 | reverse complement strand
GTCCCCGCCTGCCTGCCGGCGGTGGTGTAGCCGAAGTGCGCGTCCGCCACGCATTCACTGGCGCGGAACTGTACGTCGTTGGTTCCGTTCGACCAGATGATCCGGTCCCCGGGGTTGGCGTGTGCCGGGCCGACGGGAAGAACCACTGCGAGGCCGACGGCGGCTGCCAGCGCCCCCACGGACCTGGTGAGCGCCTTCGCTTCCTTCGTCCTCGTCGTCTTCTTCGCCTTCGTCCATGTCGCTCGCACGGGATCCGCCTCTCGCTCGCCCACCGGCCGGTCCGGCGGGGTTACGGCGCCACGATGGCGGGGCGGGCGCATTGGCCGGGCGGCGCGGGCGGAAAGAACCCAGCTCAGCAGGGGCGGGTGGGCGGACAACGGGATTGTCCACGGACAACGAGCCAATAATTGGTGCGCCTTCGCGCAGTATTGGTGCAACCATGGTGCAGTCTTCATCAACAGGAAGGGCTTCGCCGTGGATCAGCTCCCCCCTCACCCCGACAGCGAGCGGTACTCCGTCACCCTCTGCCCCCCGGCTGTCACCATCGTCTCCGAGCTGACCGCCGCGACCGGCGTCAGCAAGTCGGACGTGATCAACCGGGCGGTGCTCCTGCTCGGGTTCATCGAGCGCGAACGTGCCAAGGGCAACGATTTGATGGTCCGCGACACCTCCGGCGCCCTGGAGCGCATCCACATCATCTGAACGACGTCCCCCACGCCCCCTACGCCGTGCGCCCGGCGCGGCCCATACTGGGCACATGGCAAGCGAGACGACGACCGTCCAGCGGATCAGACGCCAGGCCGGCGAGGCGGTCTTCCTGCGCGTGGCCGGGCCCGACGGGCCCGAGAACAGGGCGCGGATCCACACGACCCCCGGGCCCCGCTGGTTCGCGCCGGAGCGGCCGGTCCGGCGGGTGCACGGGGACGCGTCGATGTTCATCGGCGGGCTGGCCGCCCTGCTGCTCCAGTCCCTGCACCCCCTCGCGATGGCCGCCGTGGCCGCGCATTCGGGCTACCGGGGCGACCCGTGGGGCCGGCTCCACCGGACCAGTACCTTCCTGGCCTTCACCACCTTCGGTACCAGTGCCGACGCCGAGGCGGCCGTGGCCCACGTACGCGAGGTGCACGGCCGCATCCGGGGCCGGACGGCCGACGGCGTGCCGTACCGGGCCGACGATCCGGAGCTGCTGACCTGGGTGCACATCGCCGAGGCGGAGTGCTTCCTGCGGGCCCACCAGCGGTACGGCAGGCGCCCGTTGGACTCCGCGGGC
>NZ_JBHXRY010000085.1:0-1281 GCF_042714895.1 Nocardia sp. NPDC058666 | reverse complement strand
GAGGGCATTCGGGTGGTGCGACCGGGGGGACGTACCACCCGAATGCCGACTAGTGTTTTCCCCGTTGGTGCTTGCGGTGGGGGCAGGGGAAAACTGATGAGCCGTCAGTCGAGCGGAATGATCGGAAACTGGGCCGAGGCTCAGCGCAGGCAACAGCGGACGCAGGTGATCCAGCAGCGCGAGGCGGAGCGTCGCCGACGGGCGTGGGACCGGGACGTGGCCCGTGGCGAGCGCGAGCAGCAGGCCGCCTACCGGCAACATCGCGAAGTCGAGGCCCGACGTCGCACGGAGGGCATAGAGGCCGAGGTCGCGGCGCTACAGAACATGCTCGTGACAGGCTGCCGGGCACCTGCATTCCGGATGGCTTCACTCGTGCGAAACGAGGAGCTTGAACCGTTCCGTCCAGGGCCCTTGGCGCATCCGGTGGCGATACCCCGCATCGATGAGTTCTTGCAGCAAAGCAGTGGCATGGCGCTGGGTTCCTACCGCAGGGCTCAGGCGGAGCGCGAGGCACATGCCCAATACCACCGGGCGCACCAGAAGGCGAAGGCGGCGGAGACGCGGCGCCGGGAGCAACTTGCTGAGCACCGGCGACAGTACGACCGGTGGGCGGCCGAGCAGCTCGCAGTGATCCGCGCACACAACAACGGCCTGAGCGAGCTGGCCGGAAGGCTGCGCGCGGGTGAGGCCGAGGCCGTGGTGGAGTACTTCTCGGCTGCCCTTTACGCCTCCACGGCCTGGTCGGAGGAGCTGCCACGGCAGGTCTCGGCCGCGTACGATCAGGCGGCTCAGCAATTGGTGCTCGACTGGGAACTGCCTCGCTACGGCGTGGTACCTGAAGCCAAGTCGGTGCGGTACCTACCGAGCACGGACCAGGACAAGGAGACCGCCCGTCCAGTCACCCAGCGACGGGCGCTGTATCGGGACCTGCTGGCGCAGTGCGTACTCCTGGTAGTCCGTGAACTCTATGCTGCGGACGAGTTCGGCGCGCTGGACTCGGTAGTTGTCAACGGCTTCGTGGACGACCACGATCCAGCGACCGGCCTTGAGGCCCAGATCGTGCTCGCCACGATGTCTGCGGAGCGCGCTGCCTTCGAAGCACTCCGGCTGGAACAGGTCAGCGCGGTGGACTGCCTGGTCTCGGGGCTGGGCGGGCTGTTGTCGGCGCGGCCCGACCAGCTGACGGCGGTGCGCCCCGGGCGCCGGCCCGACGAGGTCGGCGGGGGTGTCGTCAGCCACGGCGGGCACGGGGGCGGCGCGGACGAGGACGAGCCGGATCTC
>NZ_JBHXRY010000084.1:0-1321 GCF_042714895.1 Nocardia sp. NPDC058666 | reverse complement strand
CGCGTGCGCAACGTCGCGATGCCCGTCATCGACAGGGCCTTCGCCGTCTACCACCTGGGGGCGAAGGAGCCGATCGACGGCGCCGACGGACACGGAGGGTGAGGGACGGCCACGAGCCGTACTGCTTCAACCTGGCGGGATCGGGGTATGTGGCAGGAGGGAAAGCCCAAGGAGGCCTCATGCCTACTACTCTGCGTATCCAGGCCACCCCTGCGCCGCAGCCGGACGTACCGCCGGCCGCCCTTCCCGAGATCCCCGAGATCGCCGACCTCCAGTCGGTGAGCACCGCCGACGCCCACGACCTGTCGGTCACGCTCTTCCGGCGGCTGCACACGCTGGAGGAGGGGACCTCGGAGTACTCGTACGTGCGCAACACCCTGGTCGAGCTGAACCTGAGCATGGTGAAGTACGCGGCCACGCGCGTGCGCCACTGCAGTGCCCCGTGGGAAGACGTCATGCAGGTGGGCACGATCGGCCTGATCAAGGCCATCAACCGGTTCGACCCGGAGCGCGGCTTCGAGTTCATGTCGTTCGCCCTCCCCACCATCGTGGGAGAGATCAAGCGCTACTTCCGTGACACCACCTGGGCCGTCCGTGTACCGCGCCGGCTGCAGGAACTGCGCATCGATCTGGCCAAGGCGAACGACGCCCTGGAGCAGGAGCTCGGGCACGCCCCCACTGCGCAGGAGCTCGCCGAGCGGTTGGGCATCACCGCGGAGGAGGTCTGCGAAGGCCGGCTCGCGGCCAACGGCTTCACCAGCCTGTCCCTCGACCTCCCCGTGACGGAGGAGGACGACGCGCCCGGTACCCTGGCCCGCGGCCTCGGGGTGGAGGAGACGCGCTTCGAGACGGTCGAGGACCTGGAATCGCTCAAGCCGCTGCTGGAGGAGCTGACCGAACGGGATCGGACGATCCTCGCCCTCCGCTTCGGTGAGGAGCTGACCCAGGCCGAGATCGGCGAGCGGCTGGGCATGTCGCAGATGCACGTCTCCCGGCTGCTGGGCCGCATCCTGGGCCGGCTGCGGGAGGGACTGCTCGCCGAGGAACCCGAGGAACCGCAGGCCGAACCGGCTTGAGGCACTCAGCCGTCCGCACGGGACAGACAGGTATATTGCGCTGGAACCCGGGCAGGTGCAGGGGAGCACGACGGAAGGGTGATGCCGGATGGTGCCGGAAGCGGAAAGAGAACGCTTCACCGTTGCGGTGGAGGCCGTGGACGGAGCCGTCGTCCTCGCGCTCGCGGGAGAACTGGACCACGATACGGCGCAACCCCTGAGGGATGCCCTCGATGCGGCGCTCACCCCGGGCCGCCGGGTCCTGG
>NZ_JBHXRY010000083.1:0-1329 GCF_042714895.1 Nocardia sp. NPDC058666 | reverse complement strand
CCGACGATCTGTTCTACCTGTTCCGGGAGGGAGAGAGGCTGGCCCGGCTGCGGTCCTGGTCCCGTGAGGACGAGGTCCACGACCGTCCGCTGCACCCGGAGGACATCGATGTCGTGCTGCGCATGGCGGCCGAGACGGAGGGGCCGGCCTCGGCGGAGCTGGTCCGCTACTGGGCGCAGGCCCAGCCGGAGGCGTTCAGTGTCTACCGGCTGGTGAGCACGGGCCGGATCGTGGCGTTCACGGCGCGGCTGGTCCTGCCGTCGCCTCCCGACCCCCGGGACGTGGCCACCGATCCGGTGGTGGCCGCCGCGTGGGAGTACACGCGGGCCACCGCGCCGGTGAGCCCCGGTGAGCACATCGGCGTCAGCCGGTTCTCGGTCTATCCCGAGCAGTACCAGGTTCCTTCGCGGGTGATCGACCTGAGCAGTTCCCGGGCTCAGGCGGAGGCGGCGCGGGCGCGCGGGCGGGCGTACGGGTTCGCGGTGTTCCGGGACGCCGAGACGTGGGCGGAGCGCGTGCGGGGCACCCTTCAGGACACGGGGGCGCGGCCGCGGGTGGGTGGGTACACCTACGGGCTGTTCGGTGTGGACTGGCGCCGGCTGCCGGTGGAGGCGTGGCTGATGCACTTCATATCGGCGACGGAGATGCCGGCTGCCCCGGCGGGGCCGTCGCCGCTGTCGCGTGCGGCGTTCGACCAGGCGGTGCGCGAGGCGTTGGCGCACTGGCGGGACGCGGTCGCGTTCGCGGCGTGTGCGCTGCTGCGTACCCGGCTGGCGGCCGACCTCGGTGAGCCGGTCGGGGAGTTGCGTGCCCTGCTGCGGGGGGCGGTCGACGAGCTCGCGGGTGACCCGCGGGGGGTGCGGGCGCGGGATGCGCTGGCGGCGGGCTATCTGTCGGGGGCGCCCACCCAGGAGGCCGCTGCCCGCCGGCTGGGCCTTCCCTACGGTACCTACCGGCGTCATCTGCGCCAGGGCCTGGACCTGCTCTGCGAGGCGTTGTGGGAGCGGGAGTTGCACGACCCGCGGTAGGGGTGGTGGTGCGGGTGGACAGGTGCGGACAGCAGTGGACAGTGCGTGGCGCTGCCGGGTCTGGATAGTGGACAGCGTCCGCGCCGAGTCTGTGTGCCGTGAACGTTGCACGCAGGTACGCGGACGGGCCGGGCGGTGCGCCGGGTGTCGGCCGCGGCGGGTGCGGTGCGGGGGTCGGGGGCGGTCGGTGGTGCGGCCACCCCCGGCCCCCGGGGCGGGGGCTTCCCCGGTCCGTGCGCCTGGGGTGACGTTCTCCACGGGCTGTCTGACTTTGTGTCACACCAATGAGAAGGATTCCTGC
>NZ_JBHXRY010000082.1:0-1331 GCF_042714895.1 Nocardia sp. NPDC058666 | reverse complement strand
GCACTGGGCATGGGTGACGGCGCGCTCACGGCCTGGTCGATCGCGAAATGGCCCGTCCTGGTGCTGCTCGTCACGACCATGATCGCGCTCCTGTACTGGGCCGCGCCGAATGCCAAGGGCCGGGGCTTCAGGTGGGTCACCCCGGGCAGCTTCCTGGCCCTGCTGATCTGGATGGCCGCCTCGGCCGGGTTCGCCGTCTACGTCGCGAACTTCGCCTCCTACAACAAGACGTACGGCACGGTCGCGGGCGTGATCGTCTTCCTGGTGTGGCTGTGGATCACCAACCTCGCGATCCTGCTGGGGCTGGAGTTCGACGCGGAGATGACCCGCCAGCGGGCGATCGCGGGAGGCCTGCCCGAGCACGAGGAACCGTACGTGCAGCCCCGCGACACCAGGGCGTGGAGCGACGAGGACCGTCGCCGTGTGGAGGGATCCCCGACCCGGGACAGCGGACGGGAGCCGCAGCCGCAGCCGGGTACAGCCGACCGACGTGAGGACGAGGTGGAACATCGTGGGCACGATCATGGACACGAACGAACGGACGTACCGCCCCGGCGATGATTCGGTGGGAGTGCTGGTATCGCGGGCGTCCCAGCAGCTCTCGGAGCTGGTGCGCCAGGAGATGCAGCTCGCGCGGGTGGAGATGACGCAGAAGGGCAAGCGGTTCGGGACGGGCGGCGGCCTGTTCGGCGGAGCCGGACTCCTCGGCGTGCTGGCGGCCCAGGCCCTGGTGGTGGCGGGCATCGCCGCGCTGGCGCTCGTGCTCCCGGTCTGGGCCTCGGCCCTGATCGTCACCGCGGTGCTCGCCGTGACCGCCGCCGTGGTGGCGATGGCCGGCCGGAAGCAGATCGCGAAGGCCGGCACACCGGCGCCCGAGCAGGCGATGGACAGCGTCAAGGCCGATGTGGCCGCAATCAGGGAGAAGGCACACCGATGAGCAGCGACGAACCCACGCCGGAGGCGCTGCGGGCACAGATCGAACACACCCGCGACGAACTGGGCCGGACGGTCGAGGCCCTCGCCGCCAAGGCCGACGTCAAGGCACAGGCCCGGGAGAAGACGGCGGCCGTCAAGGCCCAGGCCGCGGAGAAGGCCGCCCACGTCACCGGGCAGATCCGGGACCGGGCAGAACACACGGCGCACCTGGCGTCGGAGAAGACCCACGCGGCCACGGCCCGGGACAACCGGACCACCGCACTGGTCGCCGGCGTCGGCGCCGCCCTGCTCGTGTTCCTGCTGGTACGGCAGGTACGGCACACCAGGGGGCAGAAGTGAAAGCGTCGGCGATCGCGTACAAGCCGGTCGGGCTGGCCCTGGGCGCCATCAGCGGC
>NZ_JBHXRY010000081.1:0-1353 GCF_042714895.1 Nocardia sp. NPDC058666 | reverse complement strand
CGGCGTCTGACGCATGCGGCCAGTATCCCCCGGCCCGTCCCTCCCGCGGCGCACCCGCCGGGGGCTGCGGTCCGGAGGGTGGGGCGGTCCGGAGGGTGGGGCGGCCCGGAGGGTGGCTCAGCACCCTTACGGTCGGGCGGAGTTGGCGGGATGACGTTGCGGGGCGTCGGCGGTGACGGGCAGGAAGGCGCGCGCCCGGTGGTGCATCATCTCGGAGGGCCCCGACGGCGGGGCCACCGCGTGAAGGAGGCGTCGCATGCTGGAGTGGAAACGGATCAGCTCGGGCATGCGTCCCGTGCCGACCCCGGCGCCGACCGGCTCGGTCTGGGCCGCCGCGGCCCTCGCTGCCGTCGCCCTGGTCGCCGTGCTCAACTTCCTGGACGGCCCCGGCGACCCGCTGATCGACCTCCTGGCGCTCTCCCTCGCCGTGGCGGTGGTGAGCACCGGCGCCCGCCTCACCGCAGCGCCGGGCACGGCCCTGCTCTGCTGGCTCGTCCTGAACGCCTACGCGACCGCGCCCATCGGCCGGCTCACCTGGGACGCCCCCTACGACCTCGTGCGCCTCGCCTGTCTCCTGGCGGCGGCGAGCACGGGAACCGTCGTCGCGCGCCTCGCCAACGCGCGCGCCGCACACCGCCGGCTCACCCCGTAGGGGAGGTCGTGCGCAGGACGCCTATCTTGTCGATGCGGTGCTCCGGGTTGCCCTGGGCGTCGCTCCAGTAGTTGCCCTCGGCGTGGTCCTCCGGCGTCGCGCAGGTCGAGATCGTGATCATGGCCCGGTCCGGGGCCGCCCCCGGCTGCCCGGGCACTGCGGCGCGCTGTTCGCTCAGTGAGCGCTCCGACCGGAAGGACGTCTTCCGGGTGGCGGTGATCTCGTACGTGTACACCACCCCGCCCGCGGTCACGAGGACGGTGTCGCCCGGCTTCACGGAGGGCAGGTCACCCAGCGGGCCGCCGGCCGACAGGCGGTGCGCGGTGACGAGGAAGTTGCCCACCTGCCCGGGCCCCACTCCGCCCCGCTTCCCGTACGGACTGGCGGCGACGCCGAGGTCCTGGATGCGCGTCCCCGGGACGTCGTCGGTGGTGCCCTCGTACGGCACCACGCGCAGCCCGGAGACGCCCGCGGAGGGTATGGAGAGCATCGATTCCACGGGCGCGGAGGGCGGGGCGGGGGCGGGTGTGGGGGCAGCGGCGGGGGTGAGCGTCCGCGCGGGGGTGGCGGGCGCGGAGGTGGCGGGGACCGCCGGACCGGCGGCGACCGAGGGCGTGCACGCCACCAACAGGGCGGCCACGGCACCGGCGAGCACGGCGGGAGCGGCGCGGTACGGGAACGGCAGGGGCATGGGCGTGTTC
>NZ_JBHXRY010000080.1:0-1356 GCF_042714895.1 Nocardia sp. NPDC058666 | reverse complement strand
GGGGCGGGGTCTGGTGGTGACGGCGGTGGCGCGTCCGGTGCACGCCGGCGCCCGGGTCTGACCGGGGACTCCCCGGGGGCCGGCCGGCCTCCACCGGGCGGGGGTGGCCGGGTCGTTGCGGGTGCGGGTGGTTCAGGGGTGCGGGTGGTTCAGGGGGCGGGGAGGACGACGGTGCGGGGCGGTTGTGCGGCCTGGGGGGCGGTGGCGGGGGCTGCGCCGGTGCGGTACTCCTGGGGGCTGATGCCGCGGACCCTTTTGAAGGCCGTGGAGAGGGCGAAGGCGGAGCTGTAGCCGACGCGGCGGGCGACGCCCGTGACGGTGGCGTCCGGTTCGCGCAGCAGGTCGGCGGCCAGGGCCAGGCGCCAGCCGGTCAGGTAGGCGACCGGGGGCTCGCCGACGACGTCGGTGAACCGGCGGGCCAGGGAGGCCCGTGAGACGCCGACCTTGAGGGCGAGTTCTTCCACGGTCCAGCCGTGGAAGGGGTTCTCGTGGAGCAGCCGCAGGGCGGGGCCGACGACGGGGTCGCCCTGTGCGCGGTACCAGGCGGGGGCGCCGCTGTGGGGGGCGGCGAGCCAGGTCCGCAGGACGCCGATGAGCAGCAGGTCCAGGAGCCGGTCCAGGACGATCTCCTGGCCGGGTTCGTCCTTGGAGATCTCCGAGGTGAGGAGGGTGACCAGGGTGTTGTCGGCGGCTTCGGCGGGGCGGACCAGGATGGTCGGCAGTGCGGTCAGCAGGCGGCGGCCGATCTCGCTGGGTGCCTGGTAGGTGCCGCTGAGCATGATGGCGGAGCCGTCGTCCTGGAAGGCCTCGCCCCAGGTGCGCACGCCCAGGGCCATGGTGTCGGTGACGTCCTCGCCCTCGGTGGTGTTGCAGCGCTGTTCGGGGCCGACGGTGATCTGGACGGGGGTGTCGGGGGCGTCGGCGACGGTGTAGGGGTCGGGGCCGCGTACGACGGCGACGTCTCCGGGGCGGATGAGGACGGGGGTGGCGTGGTCGGGGAGCAGCCAGGCGTCGCCGTGGACCATGGTGACGACGGAGAGGGGGGCGCGGTCCTCGACGCGCAGGGACCAGGGCGGGTTGAGGACGGACTTGAGGAGGAAGGCCCCGCGGGCTTTGGGGCCTTCGAGGAGGCCGGTGAGCGTGTCCATGTCCTCATCCTTTCGGACGGCGTGGCGAAGCGCCCGCTCTCCCGCGGGGGACGGAAAGAGAGCGGGCGCCGTTCGCGGGGTGGGGGGGTGGGGCGGTGGCGGACGGACGGGCCGGTGGTGGGCCGGGGGTGTTCTAGGTGGCGGAGGCGCGGCCGTGCAGGGTCAGTGCGCGGCCGAGGGCGGCGAGGGCTGCGGTGCAGGCGAGGGT
>NZ_JBHXRY010000079.1:0-1365 GCF_042714895.1 Nocardia sp. NPDC058666 | reverse complement strand
CGAGACCCGTCGCGGCCACCTGCGCGTCCTGAGATCGCCCGATTCCTGACGCCCCCACGGTCTGAAGAGCTGCTCCCGGTTCAGGGTAGGTTTTGCTGAACCGCACAGGACCTTCAGGAGGGCAGGCAGTGGCCGCAGATCTTTCGAACATCGTCAAGGCGTATGACGTGCGTGGTGTCGTGCCGGACGAGTGGGACGAGTCGTTGGCCGAGTTGTTCGGTGCGGCGTTCGTCGAGGTCACGGGTGCTGATGCGATCGTGATCGGTCATGACATGCGGCCGTCCTCCCCGGGTTTGTCGGGGGCGTTCGCGCGGGGTGCGGCGGCGCGTGGTGTGGATGTGACGTTGATCGGTCTGTGTTCGACGGATCAGTTGTATTACGCGTCGGGTGCGCTGGGTCTGCCGGGTGCGATGTTCACGGCGTCGCACAATCCTGCGCAGTACAACGGGATCAAGATGTGTCGTGCGGGTGCGGCTCCGGTGGGTCAGGACACGGGTCTGTCGCAGATCCGTGAGCTGGTGGAGAAGTGGTCGGACGGGGGCGCGCCGGCGGTGGCGTCGGGCACGGTGGCGGGGACGGTCACGGAGCTGGACAGTCTGCCGGGGTATGCGGCGCATCTGCTGGGTCTGGTGGACCTGTCCTCGATCCGTCCGCTGAAGGTGGTGGTGGATGCGGGCAACGGGATGGGCGGTCACACGGTTCCGACGGTGTTCGAGGGTCTGCCGTTGGATGTGGTGCCGATGTACTTCGAGTTGGACGGCACGTTCCCGAACCATGAGGCGAACCCTCTGGATCCGAAGAACATCGTGGACCTCCAGGCCCGTGTCCTTGCCGAGGGCGCCGACCTCGGTATCGCGTTCGACGGTGACGCGGACCGGTGTTTCATCGTGGACGAGCGGGGTGTGGGGGTGTCGCCGTCGGCGATCACGGCGCTGGTCGCGGCGCGTGAGCTGGCCCGTAATGGTGGTTCGGGCACGGTGATCCACAATTTGATCACTTCGTGGTCGGTGCCGGAGGTGGTCCGTGAGAACGGCGGGACGCCGGTGCGGACGCGGGTGGGTCATTCCTTCATCAAGGAGGAGATGGCGAGGACGGGTGCGATCTTCGGTGGTGAGCACTCGGCGCACTATTACTTCAAGGACTTCTGGAACGCGGACACGGGGATGCTGGCGGCGTTGCATGTGCTGGCGGCGCTGGGTGGTCAGGACGGGCCGTTGTCGGAGCTGGTGGCTTCCTACGACCGTTACGCGGGGTCGGGGGAGATCAACTCGACGGTCGCCGATCAGGGGGCGCGTCTGGCGGCGGTGAAGGCCGCCTACGGCAGTACCGAGGGCGTGACGTTGGACGAGCTGGACGGTCTGACGG
>NZ_JBHXRY010000078.1:0-1374 GCF_042714895.1 Nocardia sp. NPDC058666 | reverse complement strand
GCTCATCACGGGTGCCCTCACCGTGTTCGTCCTCTTCGTGATCATCACCCAGCCGAAGAGGGCTGCCGAGATCGTCGAAATAGGCTTCCAGGGGATATCGGATGCCGCATCCGGCATCGGCGAGTTCATGACCGAACTGGTGCGCTGACCCGTACGCTGAAGCGGTTCCCGGACTTCCGGCCCCCCACTCCGACGGGTGGGGGGCTTTTTGTATACCCACCACTGGGCATAATGCCCCCTTATGCCCAACTTGCCCTCAACACGGCGATATACGGTGCTTGCACACAGTGCACATCTCTTGTGATGCTATGACCGCTTTTGATGGATGAGAGTTGACTGAAGGGGTGGCGTGACCGTGCCGGCCAGTACTGCGCCTCAAGTGCCACCCCAGCAGGACCCCCAGGTGCCGCCCCAGTCGGAGCCCCAGCGGGAGATGCGCCAGGAGCCCCTCCAGGCGCCGCCCGAGGAGCCCCCGGTCGCACCGAGACCCCCGAGCAGGGGTGCGGACACCCGGGCCCTCACCCAGGTCCTCTTCGGGCAGCTGAAGGGCCTGGAGCCGGGCACCAGCGAGCACAGCCGGGTGCGCGGGGCGCTGATCGAGGCCAACCTCCCGCTCGTGCGGTACGCGGCTGCCCGCTTCCGCAGCCGCAACGAGCCGATGGAGGACGTGGTCCAGGTCGGCACCATCGGCCTGATCAACGCCATCGACCGGTTCGACCCGGACCGCGGCGTGCAGTTCCCGACCTTCGCGATGCCGACCGTCGTGGGCGAGATCAAGCGGTACTTCCGCGACAACGTCCGCACCGTCCACGTACCGCGCCGCCTCCACGAGCTGTGGGTCCAGGTCAACGCCGCCACCGAGGACCTCACGACCCTCCACGGCCGCACCCCGACCACCGCCGAGATCGCCGAGCGGCTGCGCATCACCGAGGACGAGGTGCTGTCCTGCATCGAGGCCGGGCGCAGCTACCACGCGACCTCCCTGGAGGCCGCCCAGGAGGGCGACGGCATGCCCGGACTGCTGGACCGCCTCGGCTACGAGGACCCGGAGCTGGCCGGGGTCGAGCACCGCGACCTCGTCCGCCACCTCCTCGTACAACTGCCCGAACGCGAGCAACGGATCCTGCTCCTGCGGTACTACAACAATCTGACGCAGTCACAGATCAGCGTGGAGCTCGGCGTCTCCCAGATGCACGTCTCCCGACTCCTGGCCCGGAGCTTCGCCCGACTGAGATCCGCAAACAGGATCGAGGCGTAACCGGAACGAGTGGAGATCATTCGCACGTTTCCCGACAGATCGGACTGATCGACTCCAGACCCCTTCTGTCGCTGGAGATATATGTCGACATGGCGCTACAGCGCGTTGCCGACATG
>NZ_JBHXRY010000077.1:0-1380 GCF_042714895.1 Nocardia sp. NPDC058666 | reverse complement strand
TACATGCAGTTCGTTGAGGGGGTACACGCTCACGTGGATGGTTCGGACGACCCTCAACGTTGGAGATGGCAGCCATTCAATGCAAAGTGGTGGCGATTCCAGGCAGACGGCTGGACCCTGGACGCAATCTCGGCGGATACTTCCAATTCGCATATAGAGTATGTGCTTCGAGAATTTCCGCCAGGCGGAAAGAATGGGTATAACGCGTGGTCGCCCAGCCTCTACTTCCCGAGTCTCTTTGAGGCTGTCACCAAAGTGTATCTGCAGATCAAAGACCGATACCCCTATGCCGTATGGAGCGGAAATACGGGCGAGTGGAGAGATCCCAAAAGGCGCGAACTTGACGACAGCGGCACTGGGGCAACGCTGCCGCAGGGCGTGAAAGACCGAATCGCCAGAGTTTATGAGGCCGAACGCCTGGGCTACATCACGCGTGACGAGGCCGCCAAAATAATTGCCGGTATTATCGCCGAGGTCACTTGACTGTCTCCCTAACGTGGGGGCGGGGGCATCCGCACCAAAGTGTGCGTCCGAGATCACGCCTGCAGGCGATCCGAAGGAGCGGCCTGTGCTGGCCTGGTTCGCCGTCTGCCCGCCGCCGCTCGGGACTGCGCTCGTCAGGGTCCCTTCGCTTCGCTGGCACTCGGCCGATCTTTATGAGTCTCTTGACTCCTCAAACTGCACTATGACGAGCTCAACTTGCTTCATGTGGCCCGCCCATGCGTAGTCTCCACGCTCCCCATGGGGATGCCCGCCCATCACGGTACTGACCTGTGCGCCTCGTCGGCATGTGTGTTTCAGGGGCGCGCGCAGGTCTCGGTGATCTACCCGCCGTCTTGGCCAGCGATCTGACTGAAGGTGGGCATGCCGAGGCTCACTGCGCCCCCCAGACGTCTCGCCTCAGCATCGAGCTGGGCCAGCTTGCCCTCGGCGCCGGCAAGGCTCACGTGAAGTCCGTCGATCTCGCCGAGCCATCCTTCTCGTTCAGCCTCCGCGATGCGGGCGATCAGGTTGTCGCGAATCTCGACGAGACGGGGTCGCTGTGCTGGGTCCGGCTGGAGCATTGAACAGCGGACGCAGGCTTCTCTGAACCAACGTCCGTGCTGTTCTTCGTAGCTCAGCTTGCGAGCTTGCGTCGCTGATGACCGTCCGAGCAGCACTCGTGGTCACGATGTCGGTGGCGATGCGTAGAGGTGTCTCTGCCCAACCGAGCACCGCCCGGGTAATCGCGATCGACTGGATGATGCTCATGCCGTGCTCGGCCAGCAGATTTTGAACGGCCTCCATCCCCTCGTTCGCGAGCACAGGGCGACATTGCTCGACAAGCGCGGTCCATCGCGCGGCTTCCTCGGGTCGCAACCCGGTGACGCGGTCGAACAT
>NZ_JBHXRY010000076.1:0-1397 GCF_042714895.1 Nocardia sp. NPDC058666 | reverse complement strand
GAGGTTGAGGGCGTCTCCCAGCGCGTTGATGGCTTGTCGTTGGAGGCGGATGCGTACGTGGGCGTAGGCGGTGGCGGTGACGCCGATGTGGGCGTGTCCGAGGAATTTCTTGATCACGACGAGTTCGACGCCTTGTTCCAGGAGCAAGGTGGCGGTGGAGTGCCGGAGGTCGTGGAAGCGGATTCGGCGGACGCCGGCCTTGCGGAGGAGTGGGGTGAGGGTGCGGCTGACACTGCGGTCAGGCCCAAGGCCTGCCCGAGTTGCCGGCCAGCGTACGGTCCCCTGAGCATGCCCGACTCCAACCCGAACAGGACACCGGCCAAAGCCCACTCCGCCGCCCTCACACGCGCAGCACCCCGTGGGCAGGGCTATGCGGCCCTCAGAAGCGCGGGTCTTGGTGGGCAGCACGGTCAGGCCGCCCGTACGGGTGCGATGGAGGGAATGTCGAATGCCGGCGGTGCCAGTGTTGAGGTCAAGGTCTTCCCAGCGGCGGCCGAGGAGTTCGCCTATGCACAGTCAGGTGCGCAGGGCAAGTTCGTACAGCGCGTGGAGCCGGTCGGTTTCGGCCGCTCGGAGGAATTGGCGGGCCTCAGTGGCCGTGAGCGGTGTGAACCGGCGCGGACGCGGAGTTGCCGCCTTCGCGTTGCGGGCAATGTTGCGGGGCAGTTCGTCTTCGCGGACTGCGTGTTCCAGGGTGGACTTGAGAACAGGGTGGACGTACGTCACGGTCAGCGGGGACAGCCGCTTGCCTCAGCATTCGCCAATGGCGCAGCAGCGCCGGTGGCTGGCTTCGAGACCTTGGGCGCAGCACTGGCATGTGGTGCGGTGGTGGTCGAGGAAGGTCCGGACGTCACGTGCGGTGAGCCGGGCGAGCTTCTTCGAGCCCAGGCCCGGCTTGAGGTAGAGGCGGATGCAGGTGGCGTAGCGGGTGTGGGTGTTCTCGCGGAGCCGGCGGACGGCGATGCTGCCGAGTACGCCAGGTAGTCGCCGACGCTGCTGTCTGCGGTGGCGACGGGCAGGCCGCGGTTGCTGTCTCGGCGAGTTTGTCGGCTGCGCTCTTGCGGGTGGCGTCGTAGACGGGGATACGCTTGGGGCTGGCGTCGGCGGCGAGAATCTAGCCGGCGGCTTCCCAGCGGCCGTCCTTGCGCTGGTAGATGGTGCCGTCGCCAGGCGCGCGCACCTTCCGCTTCGGGACGGTCATCGAGGGGCCCTTCGAGGTGCAGCCGGATGCAGTCGGTGAACGCGCGGGCGGGGATGAGACGGGCGGGGCCGATCTTGAGGCGGGCCGTGGCTTCGGGGAAGGCGAGAAGTTCGTCGTCACGCATCGGCCGTCGCTCCTCCTTGATGCACAGGGCTGCCAAGGAGCGCGGCGAGGTGTTCGAGGTCGGGGGTGGGGT
>NZ_JBHXRY010000075.1:0-1399 GCF_042714895.1 Nocardia sp. NPDC058666 | reverse complement strand
GTCCCAGCACCACCCAGCCGAACCACAGCCAGCCGTTGCTGCCGAGCGCCACGGAGTACGCGGCCACGGCCACCAGTGCGGCGAAGGTCATGACTGCCATCGCCTTAACGGATCCGGTCATGCCCCATGGTGGCGCGCAAAGGCGGGATCGCGCTACTGGCCACGCGCTTGGAGCGAGGCGAGATACGAGTTGTACGCCTCCAGCTCCTTGTCGCCGTTGCGCTCCTCGGCCCGGTCGGACCGCCGTGCGGCCCGCTGCTCGGAGTGGTACCACTGGTAGACGAGGGCGATCAGGACCAGCACCGAGGGGATCTCGCTGAAGGCCCAGGCGATGCCGCCGCCCCACTGCTGGTCGAGCAGCGGATCGATGCCCAGCGACGCCGGCGGGTTCGCGTACGTCTTGATCATCGGCTGGCTCGCCATCATCAGGGCGATGCCGAAGAAGGCGTGGAAGGGCATGCCCGCGAACAGCTCCAGCATCCGCATGACGTAGCCCGGCCGGTGCGGCCCCGGGTCGATGCCCATGATCGGCCAGAAGAAGATCAGGCCGACGGCGAGGAAGTGGACCATCATCGCGATGTGCCCGGTGCGGCTCTCCATCAGGAAGTCGAAGAGCGGGGTGAAGTACAGCGCGTACAGGCTCGCGATGAACATCGGGATCGTGAAGGCCGGGTGGGTGATCACCTTCATGTACCGGCTGTGCAGCAGCATGAGCAGCAGCTCGCGCGGCCCCTTGTGACCGCGGGCGGCGGGCGGCAGCGCACGCAGCGCCAGTGTCACCGGAGCGCCCAGCAGGACCAGGATCGGGGTGATCATGCTGATCACCATGTGCTGCACCATGTGCACGCTGAACATGACCATGCCGTAGTCGTTCAGCTTGGTGCACATCACGAGGACCACGGTCAGCACGCCCGTCACGAAGGCGACCGTCCGGCCCATCGGCCAGGCGTCCCCGCGCCGGTGCAGCCGCAGCACGCCCCACCCGTACAGGGCGAGCCCGATCAGCGAGCCGAACAGGAAGAAGGCGTCGAAGGAGAACTCCAGACCACGCCCGAGAGTGAACGGCGGCAGGTCCATGTCCATGTCCATGCCGTGCCCGCTGTGATCCATCTGTTCACTCCCTTGACCGTGGTGCCCCACCACAGTAATGCCGCCCCCGTACGCTCTTGCGCGCGGGGGCGGCCCAGGATAGAGGGGGCGTACAAAAGGGGCGTCAGAGAACCGTCTGCGCCTCGTCGTACCGCTCGGCCGGAACCGTCTTGAGGGTCGACGTCGCCTCGGAGAGCGGCACCATCACGATGTCCGTGCCGCGCAGCGCCGTCAGCATGCCGAACTCACCGCGGTGGGCGGCCTCCACGGCGTGCCAGCCGAAGCGGGTGGCGAGGACCCGGTCGTACGC
>NZ_JBHXRY010000074.1:0-1448 GCF_042714895.1 Nocardia sp. NPDC058666 | reverse complement strand
GAACTCGGACAGCCGCATGATGCCGGAAGCCAGCCGCATGTTGCTGAGCGGGCAGTGCGCCGCACGCACATCGTGCGCGGCGAGGGCGGCGATCTCGTCGTCGGTCAGGTGGATGGCGTGGTTGATCAGGAGCCGAGGACCGAGGGCGCCGATGTCGGCGAGGACCCCGATGGGGTCGTCGGCGCGCTGCTCGGGGCGTTCCAGCACGTGGGAGTTGAGCATGACCCCGAGGTCCTGGGCGGCTTCCCAGTGGGCGTGGTTGAGGTGTTGGACGGCCCGCGCCGCGTGCGTGGCGACCTGGAAGCCGCCGAGCGGAACGGGGTCGACGAGTTCCTTCTTCACCTTCGTGACCAGCGCCGGGTCGGCTTCGGAGGGGAACATCGCGTAGGTGAACCGCACTCCGGTTCCGGCCAGCGCCCGTACGTAGCTCTCGATGAGGTCGTACGAGAAGATGTCCACCCAGTCCACGAGGGTGGTCACCCCCGACTGGACGGCGTCGAGGGCTGCGAGGCGTACGAAGCTGTGCAGGGCCTCGGGGGTGAGTCGGCCCCGCTGGGGGTCCGTACATCGTGCGAACCAGCCGAACAGGTCCCCGTCGGTACAGCCCCCGCGGATCACCGCCTGCCAGAGGTGGGTGTGGGTGTCGACGAACCCCGGCATGACCAGTTTGCCCGAGGCGTCCACGATCCAGGTGCCGGGCGGGGGCCGCAGGCCCGGGCCGACGGAGGCGATGGCGCCGTTCCGCATCAGGACGTCGGCGTTCTCGAGGGCGCCGAGGGGGCCGCTGCCGAGGGCCGGGTCCATGGTGAGGACGAGGGAGGCGCCGCGCAGCAGCACCGTCGGGCCGACCGGGACGTGGGGACGTTCGGGGCGGGTGGTGATGCCGAGGAGGAGCGGGGCGCCGGCGGCCAGGCCGAGGCCGGTGAGGATCTCGCGGCGGCTGCGGGCCGGGGACGGAGTGGGGGACGACTGCATGGCGTAGTACCTCCCGAGACTCAGAACGGAAGGCCCGCCCGGGCAACGCCGTATGGGAGCGTCGGCGAGGACGGGAGATCACACCCAGCATTCCCAGCGAACGGCCATTCGATAGGCGTCTGCGGAAAACTTTTTCCGTTCCGGTCATCTGCCGTCCATCCGCCTCCCACACCCCGGATCGGCGCCGGCGGTTCGCCCTGCGCGGGCGAGGACAGGGCCGCACTCACGGCCAGGGCGCCCCGGCCGAGACGGCATGTCCGGATGCCTCCAGCGCTTCTGCCCCTCTCCGGCACGCCTTTGATCCGCACCATTGCTGACCGTGCACCGGGGTGGGACCGTGGCCGACATGGTCGACACGCGCTCTCGACGGTATGAGGCAGCCGCCCGGTGGATGTTCTGGTCCGGCATCGCCCTGTTGCTGCTGGGGCTGGCCGCTCCCGCAGTCGCGCGGACGGGTGGCGCCCGATCGTGGG
>NZ_JBHXRY010000073.1:542-1461 GCF_042714895.1 Nocardia sp. NPDC058666 | reverse complement strand
CCGCACACCCCCCCGCCGCCGTCAGTGCGGTGACGGGCCTGCCGATGCGGGCCGGGTCGACGCCGTCGCCGACCGCGGTGATGTGCCCGGAGGCCTCGAAGCCCGGGACGAAGGGGCGCGGGAGGGGGAAGCGGCCGTCGCGGGCCATGGTGTCGCCCCACTGGATCCCGGCGTAGGCGACGCGGATCGCCACCTGACCGGGGCCGGGGGTGGGCTCGTCGAGTTCGGTGACGCGGTAGTGGTTCTCGGCGTCGAGGAGGACAGCCTTCATCGTTACAGCCCCTTGTGCTGACTCAGTATCCTTATAGTCGAGGACAGTAGGTATATAAGGTTCCTGAGTCAACCCATGAACCTGTTAGTTGAGTGGGAGTGCGTGATGGAAGCCCCGGTCGATGAGTCCCTCTGCACCCGGATCAGGCGCTCGGAGCAGGCGCTGATGGCGCATCACGAGGCGGTGCTGCGCGGCTACGGGCTGACCATGACGCAGTACACGGTGCTGCTGGCCCTCTCCCGCGAGGGCGGCATGTCGGGCGCCCAACTGGCCCGTTCCTGCGGGGTGACGCAGCAGAGCATGAGCAGCGTGCTGGCCAACATGGAGGCCAAGCGACTGATCCGCCGCGAGGCGTCCCCGGTGCACGCCAAGGTGCAGATCGCGAGCCTGAGCGAGGAGGGCCGGGAGCTCCTGGACCGCGCCTACCAGGAGGTGGCCGTCCTGGAGCGGGCGCTCGCCGACG
The DNA here is from genome assembly GCF_042714895.1 of Nocardia sp. NPDC058666. Taxonomy (NCBI): domain Bacteria; kingdom Bacillati; phylum Actinomycetota; class Actinomycetes; order Mycobacteriales; family Nocardiaceae; genus Nocardia; species Nocardia sp. NPDC058666. The sequence continues at coordinate 727 of NZ_JBHXRY010000073.1, read as the reverse complement.
CCTTCACGCCCTCCGAGCACGCGGCGCTCGGTGAACTCCTGGACCGGGCGACGGCCGTGCTGATCGGGCAGACCCGCCGGACCGGGGCCGCGCCCGCCTCCTGAGCCCTCTCCCCCGCCCCGGTCCGCGCACGGAACCCGCCCGGGGGCGGGGCCGGGGCCGGGGCCGGGCAGGTTCCGTGCGGG
>NZ_JBHXRY010000073.1:0-532 GCF_042714895.1 Nocardia sp. NPDC058666 | reverse complement strand
GACCGTCTCGGCCGGGGTGGGCAGGGCCGCGTTCTGCTCCCGGAGGCGGGCGGCCGCCTCGCGCAGGGCCGGGTCGGTGATGAGCCGGGTCAACAGCGGGGCGTCGACGTCGTCGGAGGCGGAGCGCAGGGCGGCGCCGGTGGCGGTGAGGGCGTCGGCGTTGGTGAAGTGGTCGGCGCCCTGGGGAAGCAGCAGCTGGGGCAGGCCGGCCTGCAGGGCGGTGAGCAGGGTGCCGGATCCGCCGTGGTGGATCAGCGCGTCGGAGGCGGTCAGCAGTTCGGCGAGCGGCACCCAGGGCAGCGGGCGGACATTGTCCGGGAGGGTGCCCAGCGGGCCGAGGTCGGCTCCGCCGACGGCGAGCAGGAACTCGGCGTCCACCAATGCGGCGGCCTCGATCAGGCGGACGATGGCGCGGACGCCGTCCAGCTCGGCCAGGACGGTGCCCAGGGTGACGGCGACGCGCGGGCGGCCGCCGCGCCGCAGGAGCCCGGCGGGGACGATGCCGCCGCCGTTGTAGGGCAGGTAGCGCATG
>NZ_JBHXRY010000072.1:0-1515 GCF_042714895.1 Nocardia sp. NPDC058666 | reverse complement strand
CTTCACCACGGTCGGGGCGGCCCCGTTGTAGGAGACCAGGACCTGGGCGGTCTGGCCGGCCTCCTGGCGGTAGTGCGTCCGGAAGGTCAGATTGCGGGTGCTGCCGCCGGTGACCGCCCACTTGGGGGTGATCAGGGTGGAGTCGAAGGTGCCGGTGTGGCTCTTGTCGTCCCACTCGTCGGAGTCGGCGACGGCGAAGACGTCACGGGAGCGGACGTTCAGCTCGCGCCACTGGTCGCGCTGCGACTGGCTCCAGAACTCGTCGGTCGCGAAGGCCCAGCCGGCCCACTCGGCGACCCCGCCGGTGCCCATCTTCGAGTTGTCGACGGACCAGCCGGCGGGCGGGGTGTGCGTGAAGCCCTTCACCCCGGCCGGGATGCCCGTCTCGTCCACCCGGGCCTGGAGGTTCGGCCGCAGGGTGTCGAAGGGGTCGGAGTCGGGGGCGTTCAGCGGGGTGCCGTCGATGCCGGGGGCGCCGACGCCGACCTGGGCGAGGGCCGTCGCGGCGACGTCGACCAGCTTCACGTCGTCGCGTACCGAACCGGCCGGGATGCCCGCGCCCCGGGCGATGACGAAGGTGCCGCGCTCCTGGAGGGTGGAGCCGCCGTGGCCACCGGAGTTGGTGTGGCCGTGGTCGGTGGTGACCAGGACCTTCCAGTTCTCCTGGGCGTACGTCGGGCGGTTCTGGACGGCGGTGAGGAGCTGGCCGACCAGGGTGTCCACGCGGGCGATGGTGTCGAGGTACTGCTGGCTGGCCGCGCCGTAGGAGTGGCCGGCCGCGTCGATCTCGCCGAGGTAGACGAAGGCGGCGTCCGGGTTCTGGTCGCGCAGCTCGGCGGCGGCCGCGGCGGCGATCTTCGGGTCCTCGTTGCGGTAGCCGTCGCGGTCGCCCTTGAGGGAGAGGCGCTTGTCCACCTTCGGGGAGAAGATCGGGCCGTTCTGGTCGGTGGAGGTGATGGGCTCCCAGTCGGCGGCCGCATACGTGTTGAGCGCCGGCTTGGCGTTCTCGATGCGGGTCAGGAAGTCCGGGTAGGCCGTGTAGTTCTTGCCGGTGAAGGAGTTGTCCTTCACCCCGTGCTTGTCGGGCCAGGCTCCGGTGGCGATGGTGGACCAGCCGGGGCCCGAGGAGGTGGCGGCCATGGGGCTCGCGTAGAGGGTGCTGCGGGCGGTCAGACCCTGGGCCATCAGGCCGTTCAGGTGCGGTGCGTCGGCGGCCTTGACGCGGTCCAGGACCGCGCCGTCGATGCCGATGACGAGGACCTTGTCGGTGTTGGCGGCCGCGTCGGCGGCGCCGGCCGGGGTGGCCGCGACCGTGGCGGCGATCAGGGCGGAGGTGACGGCGGTCGCGGCGATGGCACGACGTCCGGGCAGGGCAGGGGACACGTACTCCTCCTGGGAGCAAGTGAGCGGCGAAAGGAGCGGGGCGTGGGGCGTGGGGCAGGTGCCGGGTCCGGACCGAAGGTGCGGTCTTCGGTCCAGACCCGTTATGCAAGCGTCACTCTGCCGGTCCTGGGT
>NZ_JBHXRY010000071.1:0-1529 GCF_042714895.1 Nocardia sp. NPDC058666 | reverse complement strand
TACTATCCGCTATCGGTCACCAGGGAATATTTAGGCTTAGCGGGTGGTCCCGCCAGATTCACACGGGATTTCTCGGGCCCCGTGCTACTTGGGAGTTCTTCAAACGAGCCGTACAGATTTCGCCTACGGGGGTCTTACCCTCTACGCCGGACCTTTCGCATGTCCTTCGACTACCTGTACGGTTTCTGACTCGCCGACCGGCCGGCAGACCGGTCAAGAAAAATCCCACGACCCCATGAGCGCAACCCCTGCCGGGTCTCACACGCTCATGGTTTAGCCTCATCCGGTTTCGCTCGCCACTACTCCCGGAATCACGGTTGTTTTCTCTTCCTGCGGGTACTGAGATGTTTCACTTCCCCGCGTTCCCTCCACATACCCTATGTGTTCAGGTATGGGTGACAGCCCATGACGACTGCCGGGTTTCCCCATTCGGAAACCCCCGGATCAAAGCCTGGTTGACGGCTCCCCGGGGACTATCGTGGCCTCCCACGTCCTTCATCGGTTCCTGGTGCCAAGGCATCCACCGTGCGCCCTTAAAAACTTGGCCACAGATGCTCGCGTCCACTGTGCAGTTCTCAAACAACGACCAGACACCCACACTCAGCAGCCCGAAGACCACCTCGCATGAGACCGGCATCTCTGAAGCAACGACCTTACGGCCGTTCCCTCAGGACCCAACAACGTGCCCGACACAGTCAATCCCAGAACGCGTTCCACGCCGAAGCAGTACTAGCCCCTGGTCTCTTCCTGTGCCGAATAGTCAACGTTCCACCCATGAGCAACCGTGCAGGACATTCGCCTGCAAGCGGCATATTGCTCCTTAGAAAGGAGGTGATCCAGCCGCACCTTCCGGTACGGCTACCTTGTTACGACTTCGTCCCAATCGCTGGTCCCACCTTCGACGGCTCCTCCCCTTACGGGTTAGGCCACCGGCTTCGGGTGTTACCGACTTTCGTGACGTGACGGGCGGTGTGTACAAGGCCCGGGAACGTATTCACCGCAGCATGCTGATCTGCGATTACTAGCAACTCCAACTTCATGGGGTCGAGTTGCAGACCCCAATCCGAACTGAGGCCGGCTTTTTGGGATTCGCTCCGCCTCGCGGCATCGCAGCCCTTTGTACCGACCATTGTAGCACGTGTGCAGCCCAAGACATAAGGGGCATGATGATTTGACGTCGTCCCCACCTTCCTCCGAGTTGACCCCGGCAGTCTCCTGTGAGTCCCCATCACCCCGAAAGGCATGCTGGCAACACAGAACAAGGGTTGCGCTCGTTGCGGGACTTAACCCAACATCTCACGACACGAGCTGACGACAACCATGCACCACCTGTATACCGACCACAAGGGGGCGACTATCTCTAGCCGTTTCCGGTATATGTCAAGCCTTGGTAAGGTTCTTCGCGTTGCGTCGAATTAAGCCACATGCTCCGCTGCTTGTGCGGGCCCCCGTCAATTCCTTTGAGTTTTAGCCTTGCGGCCGTACTCCCCAGGCGGGGAACTTAATGCGTTAGCTGCGGCACCGACGAC
>NZ_JBHXRY010000070.1:0-1541 GCF_042714895.1 Nocardia sp. NPDC058666 | reverse complement strand
CGCTCTGCACCCCGCGGATCGCCGAGGGCATCTCGCGCGGCGAGCTTCCCGTCCTCGCGCACGGACCGACCTTCATGGGCAACCCGCTGGCCGCCGCGGTGGCGGTCGCCTCGATCGAGCTGCTGATCCGGGACGACTGGCGCACCCAGGTCAAGCGGATCGAGGCGGAGCTGCGGACGAACCTGGAGCCGGCCCGGGCGCTGCCGGGCGTGGTCGACGTACGGGTGCTCGGCGCCATCGGCGTGGTCCAGCTCGACCACGACGTGGACGTGACCGCGGCCTCCCGGGCCGCGATGCGCGCGGGAGTGTGGCTGCGCCCCTACCGCGACATGGTCTACACCATGCCCCCGTTCATCACCGGTGACAAGGATCTGGCCCGGATCGCGGAGGGTGTCCTGGCAGCCGTGGAGGCGGGCTGATGCGCCCTCAGCACTGAATGCAGCATTCCGTTCTGATGCTCCGCCAACTGACTCGAGTAACAACTCACCGCGTTCCCGCAGGTGGCAAGTGGGTTGGGTCACACGGGGATGCATATTCGGCCCGGCATGGCTAGCATCGAACGTTGGAACGACCTTCTCGGACCGGCGCACCGGCCACACGAGCACAACGTGCGCCCTGAATGATCCGAGCTGTGACAGACATTACGGGGGCTAGAAAATGTCAGTTTCATCCGCATAGCCATGCGCATCCGCCCGGGCATGCCGACGTGCGCTCAATTCAGCGCCATCGATTCACATCACCGATGAATCACCACCGATAGAAAAGTCGGTCAGCCGGATCACTGTGCCCAAAAGGCCGTTCCGGCCATCAAGGAGCTCGACCACATCGTGATAGACCTGCGGATCCTTCTCGTAGACAACTATGACTCCTACACGTGGAACCTCTTCCAGCTGATATGGAAGGTGGCAGGCGTGCCTCCCGTCGTCGTTCGCAACGACGAGGCGACGGCGGACGAACTGCTCAGACAGGACTTCACCCACGTCGTGATCTCCCCGGGCCCGGGCACCGCGGCCAGGGACGAGGACTTCGGGCTCTGCCGGGACCTCCTGGAACAGGCGACCGTGCCCGTCCTCGGCGTCTGTCTCGGACACCAGGGCCTGGCGCTGGCCTTCGGGGGCGACGTCCGGCACGCGCCGGAGATCGTCCACGGGCAGACCAGTGCGATCACCCACACCGGAACCGGTGTCTTCGCCGGTGTACCGCAGGGCTTCCGGGCCGTGCGCTACCACTCCCTCACCGTCACCGAGCCGCTGCCCGCGGACCTCGTCGCGACGGCCTGGTCCGAGGGCGGGCTGCTGATGGGCCTCCAGCACCGCGAACGGCCCCTGTACGGGGTGCAGTTCCATCCCGAGTCGGTGGACAGCGAGTACGGCGAGGAGATCATCGCCAATTTCCTCGGCGTCACGCCCACGCTCCGCTGGAGCGAACTCGACGTCGAACTCGACACCGAGGGCCTGTTCCTGCGCGCCTTCGCGGAGAGCCCGTACAGCTTCTGGCTCGACAGCTCGCGCACGGCGTACGGGATGGGCCGCTACAGCTAC
>NZ_JBHXRY010000069.1:0-1559 GCF_042714895.1 Nocardia sp. NPDC058666 | reverse complement strand
ACGATCGCCTGACCGAGGTGGATGGACAGGCTCTCGAAGGGAACGGTCCGCAGATGCCGAAGGTGCAGGTCGCGCAGGGCCTGCGCACTCGGCGACACCGGGCGCTGCGCCCCGATCCGCCGCAGGTACGCGTCGGCCCGTGATGTGGGAAGGTCTTCCATCCCGCCAGTCTCACAACCCGCCCCCGCCCCCGCCATACGCCGCTGGACCTAGGCCGGGAAGCGGGCGAGGGGTGCGTCCTGGGCGAAGAAGGTCTTCGCACGGATCGACGCCCGCTCGTCGGCCCGCACCTGGCCCGGACGGGACGCGTTGCCGAGCAGTACCCCGCCGAAGCGCATCCGCATGTACGCCGCGGTGTGGTGCAGGCCGGTCACCAGGCCGCCGGCGCGGGCCTCGTCGTGGTCCGCCATGGCCGTCACGCCCCACAGGGTCCTGCCCGCCATCCGCTGCTTGAAGTCCGAGCCGGGGGAGGTGAGCCAGCCCGACCAGTAGTCGAGGTAGCGCTTGGTGTGCGCGGAGAGCGCGTACCAGTACAGGGGCGAGGCGATGACGACGTCGGTCGCCTCCAGCGTGGCCCGCTTGAGCATCGCCTCGCTCTCCCCGGGCACCCAGTCCCCGGTGGGTAACGGTGCGCGGTGGGCCGGGCAGTGCGTCGGCCCGCGCGTTCGTCCGGGTGGCCGCGACGCGCTCGGGGGTGACGTACTCGCCGAGCTGCCCCCCGTCGGTCAGCAGTGCCTTGGCCTCGGGAACGCCCATGTGGGGAGCGGGAGTTCCGGTGTGCGCGAGTGCGGGGTAGTACAGCGACAGCAGTAACTCCCGTGTCGGCCGCCGGTACCCAGGGGTCCTTGCGCCCCCGGTCCACCAGGTGGAGGGTGTCGCGTCCCACGGCGAAGGCGCCGGTGGGACCTTGCCTGACTGTCAGGGGTGGGTGCGGAGTTGGTCCGCCACGGCCGGGCTTCCCGGGGTTCGGGCGTGCAGATCCGGTCAAGCTGAGTGGCCGTCCGGTGAACCGCGATCGGCCGACAGCAGGTCAGCGGGGGCGGGGGTGCACGTCGCGGGCGGTGCGGCCCGCCGCCACGTCCGGCTACGGCACCGGCTGCGCCCGCCGTGAGCAGCCCGAACGACCATTCGGTCGTCGGTATGCGAACGCTCTGTCCGTAAATCGGTCATCGACATGCGGTGTGCCCTCGGGTCGGACAGTCTGGTGCCGCAACGACGCGATATCGAAACCAAATATCGCGTTCAACCTTTGAATCGAAAGTGAGTTTCGTCGTGCGTCACCGCATCGCAGCCGCCTCCGCCGCCGCCCTTGTCTGTCTGGCCGGCACCACCGGTATCGCGGCTGCTCAGCCCTCCAGCCTCTACGCCCCGTCCGCGCTCGTGTTCATCGTCGCGCAGGGCGACGACGAGGCGTCCACCGTCCTCCGGGCGTCCACCCTCAGCTGCGCCCCGACCGCCCTGGGCACCCACCCCGATCCGCAGGCCGCCTGCTCCGCGCTCAACGCCACCGGCGGGGCAGCAGACGAACCGCTGGCGACCCAGAACACAAGCCGGGTCCG
>NZ_JBHXRY010000068.1:0-1560 GCF_042714895.1 Nocardia sp. NPDC058666 | reverse complement strand
CCCTATCTGTCAGACTCGGATGAGACACGGCGACCGTGTAGTTTCCCGTAGACATGGGCGAGATCGGACGTTGTGAGCGTGACACTGAGTACCGCTGACCTGACCACCAACGATGATGGTGGCGTGGCAGGCAAGAAGAAGGGCCCCCGAGCCGACCGACCCAAACGACGCACATTCAGCGCCGAATACAAGCTGGCGATCGTGGCCGAGTACGAACAGGCGACTGCGCCCGGCGCTAAAGGCGCGTTACTGCGCCGCGAAGGCCTCTACCACTCCCACATCCTGGACTGGACCCGCGCTCGAGATGCAGGGTTGTCAAAGACGTTGTCGCCCAAGCGACCTGGACCCAAACCGGCGAAGTCAGAGTCAGAGCGGCGCGCCGAGAAACTCGAGGCCGATAACCAACGATTGGTCGCTGAGCTGGCCAAAGCTAAACAGGCCAACGAGGTCCTGGGAAAACTTGCCGAGTTCTTGGAGCTGCTGTCCAACAACTCGGGCAACGACACCAAGCAGACCCCCTGATCAATACCGCTATCGCTGACCTGTCGCCGCTGGTCGGTGTCGTGGCCGCATGCCGGCTGACCGGCAAATCCCGTGCCACCCACCACCGCCAACAACACCCGAAACCGCCACCGGCCCGCCCTGACCGGGCGGTAGCGTCGCATCCGGGCGCGTTAACCGAACACGAACGCCACCAAGTCCTGGCGGTGTTGCGTGAGGACCGGTTCGTCGATAAATCCCCCGCACACGTGTGGGCGGTCCTGCTCGATGAAGGCCGCTACCTGTGCTCGGTGTCCACGATGTATCGGCTGCTACGCGCCACCGGAGGGGTCCGTGAACGCCGACGTCAGGCCACCCATCCACCTCGGGCACGCCCAGAACTCGTCGCGACCGGACCCAACCAGGTGTTCAGTTGGGACATCACCAAGCTGAAAGGACCACACAAAGGCGTCTATTACGACCTGATGGTGATGTTAGATATCTTCTCCCGCAAGGTCATTCACCACAAACTCGTGCCCGAGTCCGGGCTCGCGGCACAGGCGTTCATGCGGGAAGCGTTCGCCGCGAACAACGGCGTGGTCCCCACGCACGTGCATTCAGACAACGGACCCTCGATGACCAGCAAGAACGTGGCCCAGCTGTTGGTCGATCTGGGTATCACCCGTAGTTTGTCGCGTCCGCATGTCAGCAACGACAACCCGTTCTCCGAGGCCGGGTTCAAAACGTTGAAGTATTGTCCCGCGTTCCCGGACCGGTTCGCTTCCCCCGCAGACGCGAAGTGGTTCTGCGACAAGTTCTTTCATTACTACAACACCGAGCACCGTCATAGCGGGATCGGGTTACATACCCCGGCGTCGGTCCACGACGGCACCGCTGTGCAAGTCCGCTGTCGCCGCGGCGAGGTCCTCACTGCGGCCTACGCGGCTAACCCTGCCCGGTTTCGGACTATGCCGATACCGCCGGTGCTGCCCGAAACGGCCTGGATCAACCCACCTCCGAAGGAGAACACCGACACAGAACAGGCAGCCTGACCTGTCTCATCAGGATTGACAGATTCCG
>NZ_JBHXRY010000067.1:0-1573 GCF_042714895.1 Nocardia sp. NPDC058666 | reverse complement strand
CGAGTTCGGCGACACGCGTGATGGTGGCTGCCAGGGGTGCGTTGGCTACCGCGACGGGAGCCGGGAAGCCGTCTGTCACCAGTGGTTCTCCTAGATCGCGCGAAGTCGGTATGGGCACATGGTCGGCTTCTGGAATCTAGCCGCTCTCGCCCGGAAGGGCTAGAACGTGCCACAGCTGTGGCGGGAATGAGCTGTCAAGAGGCTGGAATTGCCACAATAGTTGACACTCGAATGAAGTCGGTAGCAGGATCGCCACACGGAAATGAAGATCCAGACCGGAGGAGGGGGAGCTCTCAGTGCCACATCTCGCAGCGGTGGGCCCGTCCGATGGACTCGCCCGAGCCGGTGAAGAGCGTCTGGCGGGCGAGGAATCCGCCCGCGGCGCCGTTCGGTCGGAGCGACGCAAGGAGATTTTGCGCCAGCGCCGCGAGGAGTTGGGCCTGAGCCAGGAAGATCTTGCCGCCCGGCTGCGCATCAGCGTGCGCGCGTACGGGAACTGGGAAAGAGGCCTGGTCAAAGAGTGGACGGACCGTAAACTCCTCGCCCTGGCCGAGGCCTTGGAGATGAGCGAGCGACAGTGCTTCTGGCTGTTCCGGGTCATGGTCGACCGTGACCCGCCGCCCACGTGGCGCGCCGCCGAGGAGAACAGGCTGCCCGACGATCCGGCGCAGCGCGACTACCTGTGCGACTACGCGGCCCTGATGGAGTCCGTGCCGTACCCGAGCTTCCTGGTGGACCACCGCTGGGACGTGGCCCTGACCAACTCGGCCTTCGACCAGCTCTTCCAGTCGGTGAGACCGCACCCCACGGCCCTGCCGGACGACAACTTCCTGCGCTTCGTGCTGTTCCACCCGGACGCGGCGGCCGTGCTGGAGGACCACGAACCGGCCTGGTGCGTACCGCTGCTGGCCCAGTTCGCGACCGCGCTGGCCGGGGCTCCCGAGGACGAGGGGCTGCGCAGCATCCGCCAGGAGGTGGCCCGTGACCCGTTCATGGAGGCGGCCTACCGCTACGGCGTGCCGCACTGGCTGAGCACCCACGGGACCGACGCCGCCGAGCTGGACGGGGCGGTGCGCACCGTGCGCCACCCCGACCCGCGGTGGGGTCTGGTGCGCTGCCGGATGGTGGCCGAAACCAGCCGGATGCTCGGCGAGATGGGGCTGACCCGGATCACGCTGATCCTCTCGACGCCGACGGGCGCGCCGAGGGGTCCCGTCCAGGGCGGCGGCTTCACGCACCAGCAGGGCGCCAGGCTGCGCGCCGTGCCGTCGCCGGTGGAGTGACCGACCGGGGCAGACTGGTACCGGCGGACGTGGGCCGTGGCGTGTCTGTCGGCGTGCGTCTCGGTGATCGTGGCACCGATCGTGTTCGTGTCACCGATCGTGGCACTGATCGTGGCACTGATCCGGGCACCGATCCCGGGACCGGCCACCGCGGCGGACACGTCGGCCACCGGATCTGCACTGGCGAAAGGCGGTAGGGCGTGCGGCTGACGATCCTCGGCGGGGGCGGCTTCCGGGTCCCACTCGTCTACGGAGCCCTGCTCGGCGACCGTGCCGAGGGCAGGGTCTCC
>NZ_JBHXRY010000066.1:462-1583 GCF_042714895.1 Nocardia sp. NPDC058666 | reverse complement strand
GGTCCACACATCGTCCAGCCCCGCCCCCAGCATCGGGACACAACCGTCCACCCACGCCAGGACATCCGCGTGAGGCAGCGGCCGCACCGCCAGGGCCCGCCCCGGATCCCCGCCCGCCGGCAGCGCCATGAACGCCGTCCCCGGCGCCACCTCCCGGCGCACCGCAAGCGGAGGCCGCACCGCGATGACGAACCGGCCCGTCTTGACCACCGGGATCTCACCGCCCAGCAGCCCGCAGTCCGAGACCACCACCCACACCCCGGCGTCACGCATCAAGAACTCCTGCAGACCCGCACTGTGCCCGGGCTCCAGCGGCAGCACCGCCGCCCCCGCCCGCAGCACACCCACCACGGCGCCCGCCGTCAGACACGAACGCCGGGCCCGCACCGCCACGGCCGACCCCGGGCCCGCACGCCCCGACAGCCGCCGCGCGATCTCGTCCGCCAGCCACTCCAGTTCCAGATACGTCGCCTGCGCCTGCCCGTCCCGCACGGCCACACGGCCCGGATGACGAGCGGCCATCGCCGCGAAACGGACGTCGATGCGGTCCCGGCGCACCGGCCGCCCGCCCGACGGATCGAGCCCGACCCGTCCGAGCAGCCCGGCCACATCGGCGGACAACCGGTCGAGCTCCGGATGATCCGGAACGGCGTTCATGCGGCCTCCCAGCAGCGGGGTCCAATCAACACCGCAGATGCTGCCCGCCGCCGCATGAGAACCGCTCAAGTCCCGCCGCACACCACCGGCCCCCGGCCCCGCCCAGGACCGCTCGAGACCCGCTCGAAGAAGGCTCCACAACCCGTCCACAACCACTCGGGCCGCCCTGGCCCGCCCCCCGCGGCCATGCCTACGATTCTCGCGCTCATGCCGAAGCCGCCCGCTCACCACCGCGCCCCGGGCCACCACCCGTAGACGCACGCATATGGAACTGAGCTTTGCGGCTATGGCCCGTCTCGCGAGACTGGACTTGACTGTACTCATGACTCAGAACGCGCAGAACACGCAGATCACCCTCGTCATCGGCGGTCACGGCAAGACCGGCCGACGCGTCGCCGAGAAGCTCACCGCCCAGGGCCGCCAGGTCCGTATCGGCTCCCGCAGCGGCACGCCCGCCTTCGACT
>NZ_JBHXRY010000066.1:0-280 GCF_042714895.1 Nocardia sp. NPDC058666 | reverse complement strand
GAGCCCGCCACCTGGGTACCGGCCCTCGAAGGCGTCGACCGGGTTTACGTGACCTACTACCCCGACCTCGCCTTCCCCGGCGCCGCCGAACAGGTCGCCGAATTCTCCAAGGTCGCCGTCGCCCACGGCGCCCGCCGCCTGGTGCTCCTGTCCGGCCGCGGGGAGGAGGCCGCCGAGGTCAGCGAGAACAACCTCAAGGCCTCCGGCGCCGACTGGACCATCGTCCGCTCCAGCTGGTTCAACCAGAACTTCAACGAGAGCTTCTTCCTCGAGCCCGTCC
>NZ_JBHXRY010000065.1:975-1614 GCF_042714895.1 Nocardia sp. NPDC058666 | reverse complement strand
ACCGGTGCACACCGCCTTGGCCCTGTTCTGTGCCGCTCCTTGAACGAATAGTTCATCCGGATCGGTAGTGCGGCAGGCTGCCTGCGCACTCCAGTCGGTAACCCAGCCCATCCCGGCGCCGTCCTCTCCCGAATCGAGGCTCCCCCACGGCGGTAGCGGCATATTCACCGCTGCCAGTTGAGGACGTTACGGAAGGCGGGCACAGTGCAACACCCCCGACGGGCCCAATCTTGAATGGTCCGAACGGACTATGGGTAAGCGGCAGATCACCCGACGGAGTGATCCGGCGACATGCCCGACCATTCCGGCAATTCGGGTGCAATCGTCGGTTCAACTTCAGCAGAGGGGCCAGATTCGGACATGTGTCCACCCCATTCGGGAAGGGTGAAAATCAAGCCGAGGGGTTGATGTCGCACCACACTGCTGTGACAGTTGGGGACAGCTTAGGCCAAGGCATTCGCGTGTGTCCGGCGAATCAGAACGTAGGCTGCCCCCTATGGGAAAGAAGCGCTCGGGCGGCGGGCTCACGGGGAGCCAGCAGGCCGCCAAGTTCCTCGGGGTGTCCGTTCTCTCCGGGGTTGTACTGGCCGGCATGGCGATTCCGGCCGCAGGCGCCCTGGGCCTCGCGGCCAAGGGGAC
>NZ_JBHXRY010000065.1:0-880 GCF_042714895.1 Nocardia sp. NPDC058666 | reverse complement strand
ATTCTGGACGCCGAGGGTGGCTTGATCGCCACCATCTATTCGCGCGACCGCCAGGTGGTCCCTCTCACGGCCATCTCCCCGTACATGCAGAAGGCGATCGTCGCCATCGAGGACTCGCGTTTCTACGAGCACGGCGCGGTCGACCTCAAGGGCATCCTGCGCGCGGTCAACCGCAACGCACAGGAGGGCGGCGCCGCACAGGGCGCCTCCACGCTCACCCAGCAGTACGTGAAGAACGTGTTCGTCGAAGAGGCCGGCGACGACGAGACCAAGGTGCGCGAGGCCCAGGAGAAGAGCCTCGGCCGCAAGATCCGCGAACTGAAGTACTCGATCCAGGTCGAGGAGGAGCTCGGGAAGAAGAAGATCCTCGAGAACTACCTCAACATCACGTACTTCGGTCAGCAGGCCTACGGAATCGAGGCCGCCGCCCAGCGCTACTTCAGCAAGCCGGCCAAGGACCTCACCCTGGAGGAGTCCGCGATGCTGGCCGGCGTCGTGCAATCGCCGAGCCGGTACGACCCGGTGAACGACACGCAGGAAGCGACGAAGCGCCGCAACATCGTCCTCCAGCGGATGGCCGACACCAAGGACGTCTCGCAGGCCGAGGCGGACGCGGCGAAGGCCAAGCCGCTCACCCTCAAGGTCACCAAGCCGAAGAACGGCTGCATCACCGCAGTCAAGGGCGCGGGCTTCTTCTGCGACTACGTGCGCAACTCGTTCCTGACCGACGCGGCCTTCGGCAAGACGCGCGAGGAGCGGGCGAAGGTCTGGAACCAGGGCGGCCTGACGGTCCGCACCACCCTGGACCCGCAGTCGCAGGACGCCGCCAACGAGTCGATCAAGGACCACGTCTACCAGGACGACGCGATCGCGACGGCCG
>NZ_JBHXRY010000064.1:0-1632 GCF_042714895.1 Nocardia sp. NPDC058666 | reverse complement strand
GGCGATTTCTAGGGGTCGTCGCAACACCGCTGGTGTTAGACGGTGAGTAGATCACGCAGACGCTCGGCTGGGGTATCCCAGTCGAGCGTTTTGCGTGGTCGCCTGTTGAGTTGCTGGGCGACGTGTTCGAGGTCTTCGGGTCCGTGGATGCTCAAGTCGGTTCCCTTGGGGAAGTATTGGCGCAGTAGTCCGTTGGTGTTTTCGTTGGTGCCGCGCTGCCAGGGACTGGCCGGGTCGCAGAAGTAGACGGCCATGTCGGTGGCTATCGAGAATTGTTTGTGCCGTGCCATCTCCGCACCCTGGTCCCAGGTCAGCGAGCCACGCAGATGCGCGGGCAGGGTCGAGATCGTTGCGATCAGCCCGTCACGAACGGTTTCGGCGTCGTGGCTGCCGGGCAGGTGCACCAGCATGGTGTAGCGGGTCGTGCGTTCCACGAGTGTCGCTATCGCGGATTTGTTGAGCTCGCCGACGATGAGATCGCCTTCCCAGTGCCCGGGCACGGCCCGATCTTCGATCTCGGCGGGTCGATCGGCGATCATGACCATTTCATCGACGAACCGGTGCGTGCGATGCTCGGGTTTACGATGCGGTTTGCGGCGAGTACGGCCTGTCCGAAGTGCTTGGGCCACTTCACGTTTGAGTCCGCCTCGGGCTTGGAAATACAGTGCCTGGTAGATCGTTTCGTGGCTCACCCGCATGCTTTCGTCGTCGGGGAAGTCCTTGCGGAGCCGGGCAGAGATCTGCTCGGGCGAGAACTGGTTCGCGAGCCCCTCGGCCACCGCGTCCCGCAAGGAATGGTTGGTCACCAGTTTGGACTGCTTGGGACGCCCCCGAGCGACCGAGGCCTGTTCATGGGCTTGATAGGGCAGGTAGAGGCCGTCGACACGATGGGCCCGAACTTCCCTCGACACCGTGGATTTGTTCCTACCGGTCCGGATGGCGATCTCGGTGAACGACAGCCCGCAGACCAGCCCGTCGGCGATCGCCAACCGATCTCGGATCGACAAGTAGCGGTCGCTGATCACCGTCGGCGCGTCGGTGCTGATCTTGGTCACCGGAGCTGTGTAGCGCGTCCCGGTCGTGTAGTCCACTACCGTTCCGTCGGGGTGAATCCGGGCATTGGTTATGGAGTTACGAACCCTGCGGACCCCGCCACGCCAGTCCCGGCCGGTGCGTTCGTGCACGCCGACCTCGCGGGCCGCACGCGTGGTCGACCAACCGGCCTCGACCAGCTCCAAGAACCGCGCCTTGGCCTCAGGCTTGGCGATCGCAACGGTCTGCGCATCGACCAGTCCGGCATCGACCAAGATCGCGCGGGCGGCCGTGTGTGACACTCCCGCTGCTTTGGCTGCTTGATTTACCGATCCGCTCGACCCGAATACCGACCTGATCAGGTCCTGGTCCATCGCCGATCGTGACCGCTTCGGCTTGCCTACCGGCCGGCCCTTCGCGCGCAGGATCGCATAACAACGATCGCGGCGGATACCCAGCGAGACCGCGGCATCTTTCACCGTGATCCCGGCATCGACCAAACGGATCAGTTGCTCACCGAACTGGTCCAGATCCTCTGAAAACGACACGGTCGTCGCAACCTCTCAATCGAGAGTGTTGCGACGACCGCGTGAACCCGCC
>NZ_JBHXRY010000063.1:0-1634 GCF_042714895.1 Nocardia sp. NPDC058666 | reverse complement strand
CGATGGTGGACGTCGACCGTCCTCGCGAACCCGAAGCAACCGGCATCGCCAACCGGCACGCGGCGCGCGACCCACGGCCATCTCCGGGCACCTACGGGACGGCGCCGCCGCAACAGGACCACCAAGGAGCCGGCCGCACGGTGCGCCCGCCTGCCGATCGGCTCCGCCGTGCTCGTCGACGACCCCGGGGACGACTCCGTCGTTCGGCCCATCAAGGGCACCGGCTGCGACGCCGAAAACGACCAAGCGGAGTCGCCCCACCCTCGCCTTCCGGTACGCCTCCGCGCCCCAGGCCGCCCCGATGACGGCGGTCGCGTACCCCGGCCGACAGGCCCGGAGGAGATCCTGCATGCGCGTCTTCCTGCCCCTGACCGCCGTCACCACCGCCGCGCTCCTGCTCGTCACGGTCACCGGCGCAACCCCCGCCGCAGCAGACCGGAACCCTGTCCGCACACCCCTCGTCAAGGTGTCCCAAGGCGACCCGTACGCGGACTGCACCATTGGCGCGATCTCCCCAGAGAGCATCGTCTACCCCGGCACCGAGGTCGAGCCGTACCTGTCCGTCGATCCACGCGACCCGAAACGCGTGGTCACCGTGTACCAGCAGGACCGCTGGAGCGACGGCGCCGCCCGCGGCCTGGTGGCCTCCTGGAGCACCGACGGCCACACCTTCCACCGGAGCACGCTGCCGTTCAGCCTGTGCGCCCCCGGCGGCGCGGACTACGAACGGGCCTCCGACCCCTGGGTGAGCACCGGCCCGGACGGCACGGTCTACGCGAGCGGGGAAGGCGTCGACTTCACCAGGAGCACGCGCAGCGCCCTCCTGGCCGCCACGTCCCGCGACGGCGGCCGGACCTGGCAGAACCTCACCACCACCCACGTCGACGAGCAGCCGTTCTTCAACGACAAGCCCTCGCTCACCGCCGACCCGATCCGCGAAGGCACCGCCTACCAGGTCTGGGACCGCCTCGACAACGACCCGCCCGGCCCCAGCTCACTCGACGGTCCCGGCTACATCTCCCTCACCCGCGACGGCGGCCGCACCTGGAGCGAGGCCCGGCGGTTCGTCGACACCGGAGCCGTGCCCAACACCCAGACCATCGGCCATGTGATCGTCGTCGACCCGCGCACCGGCACCCTGTACGACTTCTTCGACCGGATCACCCACTCCGACGACCTGAGTACCGTCGTCGAAGCCCGCTACGAGGTGGTCACCTCGACCGACGCCGGAGAGACCTGGAGCGCCCCGGTCACCGTGGCCCGGGACACCTCCGTACCGGAGGTCGACCCGAACGACCCCACCAAACTGCTGCGCGCCGCGGCCACCCTGCCCAGCCCGGCCGTCGACCCCAAGTCGGGCGCGCTGTACATGGCTTACGAGGGCTCGGACTTCTCCGGCGGCAGGTTCGACGCCGTCCAGCTCGTACGCTCCACCGACGGCGGACGCACCTGGGGGAGCCCCGAGCTGATCAGCCCTGAGGATGTGCCGGCCTTCTCCCCGTCGATCGCGGTCGACGAGCGGGGCACGGTCGCGCTCACCTACTACGACCTGCGCTTCCTCAAGCCGGGCGACACCACCACCCTGCCCACCGCCTATCAGCTGGCCACACTGCCGCACGGAAACCCGGAGCTCC
>NZ_JBHXRY010000062.1:0-1639 GCF_042714895.1 Nocardia sp. NPDC058666 | reverse complement strand
ACACGGTCGTCGTCGCCGGTGAGTGGGGCGTGGTCGAGGAGGTCACCCTGACCTTCCTGGCCGTGCGCACCTGGGACGAGCGCCGGATCACCATGCCCGTCTCGTACTTCACCGGGCGGCCGTTCGAGAACTGGTCGCGCGGCGGGATCCAGATGACCGGCACGGTCTTCCTGCACTGCGACCACACCGCCCCCGTCGCGCTGATGCGCGAAAAGCTCAAGGAGGTCCTGGACGGCTGCGAGGCGTGGGACGGCCGCGGGTGGGACCTGTCCGTCACCGACACGACCGCCTCCACCATCGTGGTGCGGGCGATCGTCACGGCGAAGGACCCCGACGACCTGTGGACGGCGCGCTGCGCGGTGCGCGAGGAGCTGGTCACCTGGCTGGCCGAGAAGCACCCCTACGCCCTGCCCCGGGTCTCCACCTCCCCGGCCGTCGTTCCGCCGGCGTACGCGGACGGCGTTTCGGAACGGGTACCCGGGTCAGACGCGTGAGGGAGACGTCCGAGGACGTGCGCAAGCCGATGAGAGGAGCGCGGACATGTCGAAGGTGGCACGCCTGCCGGGCCGTGCGGAGCACCTGTGGCAGTGGCAGGAGGAAGCG
This sequence comes from Nocardia sp. NPDC058666, assembly GCF_042714895.1. Lineage (NCBI taxonomy): Bacteria > Bacillati > Actinomycetota > Actinomycetes > Mycobacteriales > Nocardiaceae > Nocardia > Nocardia sp. NPDC058666. Next base: position 1,036 of record NZ_JBHXRY010000062.1, on the reverse strand, counting down.
GCGTGCCGGGAGCTCGGCACCGATCGGTTCTTCCACCCGGCGGGGGAGCGCGGCGAGGACCGCTCGATGCGGGAGCGGCGGGCCAAGGAGGTCTGCGCGCAGTGCCCGGTGCGGGCGCAGTGCCTGAGCCACGCGCTGCGCGTGCAGGAGCCCTACGGCGTGTGGGGCGGCCTGACCGAGGACGAGCGGCGGGCGCTGGGCGCACGCAGGGCCGGCTGACCGACCGGGCGGGCCGCGCCGCGTCGACGCGGGACGATCCACCCGGTCCGGTCGGCAGTCCGATGGACGGATCAGGGGCGTGCGCCCAGCTCGGCGACGATCGAGGCCGGTGTGTGGCCGCTCCCGTCCGACAGGCGGTGGAAGTCGACGGAGACGAAGTTCGGGTCCCGGCCCCCGGTGGCGGACCGGCACTGCTCGGCGATGCGGTTGCGCAGCTTGGTGCCGTTGTCCAGGGCCGCGGTGAGGACGGTGGGCACGTTGCGGTGGTGGCTCATCGTGAACAGGCGCCGGAATCCGGGCTCCTGGCGGTCCAGGGGTACGTCGGGCCAGCGGCTGACGCACGCGAGGTCATTGCCCAGGTCCCCGAGGCTCCAGAAGTTGCTCACGGTCCAGGACTTGTCGTACATGACGCCCAGGTGCTCGCGGTCGGACCGGTCCGAGAAGATCAGCAGGCGCTTGCCCGCGGTGACGAGGTCGGCCACCTTCGGCCAGCCGTGCTGCCGTACGCCCCACGCGTCGGGCCGGAACACCATGTCCTGCAGGCCCCTGACCCGGCCCAGGGACTGCTGCAACTGATCGGCGCCGACGTAGTCCTCCAGGAAGACGGTCACGACCTCCTGCGGATGGGCCGCGAGGAAGTCCACCACGGTCTGCATGGTGCCGTGGAAGGACTGCCGCGGCAGGGCGTAGGTGGCCCCGGCGAAGGTCTTGCAGTCCCCGTGGCACAGGTACACGTCGCTGGGGTAGCAGTCGCTGCCGAAGCTGATGATGCACAGCCAGGTGCTGCGTTCGTACCAGTGGGTGTCCAGGCTCAGGC
>NZ_JBHXRY010000061.1:0-1813 GCF_042714895.1 Nocardia sp. NPDC058666 | reverse complement strand
GCCTACGCGTCGGCCGCACCGAAGCGGTCGGCGTAGTGCTCGCGGGTACGGGAGCGGCCGCCCTCGCAGACCACCAGAACGTGCTCCTGGGTGAGCCGGTTCTGCTGCTCCGTCACGTCGAACCGCTTGGGGACGAGCCGGATGGCCGGCCGCCGGTTCGCCAGGTCCAGCAGCCGGTCCTCGATGTGGGCGATCCGGATGTTGCGGGGCGGGCGCCCGTCGACCGAGTCCGGGCCGACGGGCCACATCTCGGAGTAGGCGCCGCCGTCGTCGAAGAGCGCGCCGAGGACCTCCTCGGACAGGGCCTGGTACTGCCGGCTCTGGACGGTCACCACCTGCTGGCGGCGGAAGTTGCCCTGGGTCTCGTCCTTCCAGACGACCGTGGAACCCTTCCTGGTCCAGCGCCCGTCGTACAGGGTGATGGCGGTCCGGCCGGGCAGCATCTCGTCGAGCGCCAGGGCGAAGGCCGACCGGGCCGCCGCCGGTGATGGTGACCCGCAGCATTCCGGGGTCCGTGGTGCTGGCCCGGGGGATGGCCATGAGAGAGAGGTCCATGACCGTCTCCATGGAGTCCTGCGCCTCATAGAGGAACGTTTCGTCGCCGATCCGGATGCAGTCGTTCGGGCGCAGCACATGCCGTGTGACGCGCTGGTCGTTGACGAACGTGCCGTTTCGGCTGTCCCGGTCGTAGAGGACGAAACCGGGGTCCTCCGTGAGGATCTCGGCGTGCAGCCGGGAGGCACTGGGGCTTACGATCACGACGCCGTTGTCGCTCTTGCGCCCGAAGCTGAGGGGCTCGCTGCCCAGAACCACGCTCTGTCCGGTGAACGGACCCGTGCGCCCAACGATGACCGATGGCACTCCACACCCCTTGAAAACGACGCCGCTGATACCCGTACGACTTCCTCGTACGACTGCAACACGTCATCGAGAACGTGTTCGGTTCAACCATTTCTGAGAATCTTTTGAGCCCCACTGAACCCGGGGCCCGGCCCGTACGTGATGTTCGCGTCGGCCGGCGACGAGAGGGAGACCGCCCCCATGTACAACGACGAAACCGAGACCGTGACGGAGACCGCGCTCGCGGGCACCACCGCGGCGACCAGCGCGGACACCGCCACCACCGCGGCCACCACCGCGGGTACGGTCGCGGACGCGGCCGGGGGCACGGACACGGTCACCACCGCCGCCGCATCGGGGCCGGAGAGCGCGCAGCGGCTCGTCGCGGGCCGCTACCGGCTGCTGTCCCGGCTCGGGGAAGGCGGCATGGGCACCGTGTGGCGGGCCCGCGACGAGACCCTGCACCGGGAGGTCGCCGTCAAGGAGGTGCGGGCGCCGGCCGGACTGCGGGCCGGTGACATCACACGGATGTACAGCCGCCTGGAGCGGGAGGCGTGGGCGGCCGCCCGCATACCCGACCGCAATGTGGTCACGGTCCACGACGTGGTCATGGAGGACGACCGGCCCTGGATCGTGATGGAACTGATCCGCGGGCAGTCGCTGGCCGATCTGCTGCGGGCCGAGGGGCCGCTCACCCCGCGGCACGCCGCGCACATCGGCGCGGAAGTGCTGAGCGCGCTGCGCGCCGCGCACGCCGCCGGTGTCGAGCACCGGGACGTGAAGCCGGCGAACGTACTGCTCGCACAGGACGGGCGCGTGGTGCTCAGCGACTTCGGGATCGCGGTGGTCGAGGGCAGTACCGCCCTGACGATGACCGGCGAAGTGGTCGGTTCCCCCGAGTACCTGCCGCCGGAGCGGGCGCTGGGCCGCCCCTCGGGCCCCGAGTCCGACCTGTGGTCCCTCGGCGTGATGC
>NZ_JBHXRY010000060.1:0-1858 GCF_042714895.1 Nocardia sp. NPDC058666 | reverse complement strand
GTCTCGTGGAGGTCTGACGTCCGGAAGACGTGGACGAGTGATTGCCCGATGCCGTAGAGGGCGAAGGGGGCGAGCCACAACAGGAAGGCTCCCAGGGCGAACAGCAGCACCACCCGCCCTGCGGACGCCGTCCAGTCCGTGTGCTCGTCCACGTAGCCGAGCCCGGTGATCAGGCGCGGCACGGCGAGCGTGACGACCAGCGCGAGCAGCGCCCCGGCCGGCTTGGCCGCGCGGCGCAGGAACAGGCGCCGGTGGGGCGGGCGGGCCGCCGCGACGAAGGCGGCGACGGCGACCGGGAAGGTCATCGCCAGCACGATCAGGGCGGTACGGATCTGGCCGAAGCGGTCGTCGACCACCGCGTCGGCGTCCGCTGCCAGCCCGTAGGTCAGCAGCATCCAGGTGATGGCGACGAGTCCGACGGCCGTTCGCAGGATCTGCACCCGCTTCACCATCGGATCGTGCACGCGGTCCGGCCGGGACGGCGTGAACACCGCGCGGCCCACGGCGATGGGGTTGAAGAGCTGTCCGAAGGTCAGCCGGCGTGCGGCGGCCGGCGGTACCGGGGCCGACGGCCAGCCCGCAACGGGCGGTTGTCCGGCTCCGTACGGATTCCAGGGCCCGCCGCCCCCGTGTGCGCTCATCCCCGTGTCCTTCGTCTCGCCGTACCCGCAACCCCACGGAGCATAGGCGGAATCGGCGCGCCGGACACGGCCCGGGCCCGGCTCGGATCTCCTGCGCGCGGTTACGTGTAGTAGGTGTCGAACGAGGCGATCCAGAGCGCCGACAGCGGAAGAACGGACAGTTGTACGGCCGTTGTGGTCCAGCACCGGCCGAGGACCGCGGCCAGGGCGCTCCACCAGGCCGTCGCCCGCAGCAGGGCCACCGCCGCTGCCTGGTAGCCGTGGCCGCCGGGATCCATCATGCCGGGGTATCCCATCCACTCCTCGGTGAAGATGCCGTCCGCGCCGAGCACCACGACCCCCGACACCAGCCACAGGTCGGCCAGCAGCACCGTGACGGCGAGCGCCCTGTCGAAGCGGAGGTACGCGGGGGCCGGGAGCAGCAGCCGGACGAACGGATGCCCGTGATCCCGTACCCATGGCTGCCCTCGGCTTCGCCACAGCTGCACGGAGGCGTACCCGAGCCCGGCGAGGGCCAAGGCCCAACCGGCCACGAAACACAGCAGGAAGAACAAGATCACCAAACCCATGCCCCACCAGATGCCCCCGCCCCCCGGAGCGGTTCCCTCCTCTTGACGGGGTCCGGGGTCGAGATGATCATGGGGCGGCGACCGCTCGCCAACCGGGGCACCGGCTCGCGCTCCGGACCGGAACCCTGCACGGAGAGCGTCGTTGCTGCGCACCAGGGGATCGGCCGCGGTGAGCGGAATGGTTCTTCTCGCGTTCACGGGTTCCGGGGCAACAGCCTCGACTGTCGTGCCTAGGGTTTGCTTGCGGCCCTGCAAGGGTGCACACTTGCGCGAATTCCGGTCGGGCGCAGCGTCGCACCCTCATGACAGATGTGCCCGGATCCGACACCCGGGTCGTCAGCAAGCCACACGGGAGCACGTGTTGAGTACATCGGGTACCGCCCGTCAGCAGGATCTGCAAAGCCTCAGCGACGGGGAACTCTGTGCCCTGCTGCGGGGGCGCACCCCGGATTCCGACGCGGCGGTCAGCGACGTGATGGACGAGGTGTTCGCCCGTCACCATTCCTCGGTGCTGGCCTACGCCCGTACGTGCTGCCGGGACCTGTCCACCGCGCAGGACCTCGCTGCCGAGGCCTTCGCCCGTACCTACCGGGCCATCGCCTGGGGTACCGGGCCCGAATACGCCTGGCGGCCGTATCTGCTGACCTG
>NZ_JBHXRY010000059.1:0-1871 GCF_042714895.1 Nocardia sp. NPDC058666 | reverse complement strand
CCAACGCGACCGGCTCGCACACCTGGACCTCGCCCCCGGCGAACCGGTCGGCATCCTCGCCGACAAGTCACCCGCCGCCCTCGCCCTCGTCCTGGCCTGCCTGCTCGCCCGACGCCCCCTGCTGCTCCCCTCCCCGGCCCTCGCCGACACCCTCCTGGCCGACCTCTTCGCCCAGGCCGGCTGCGCCACCGTCCTGGCCCCCGACGGGCAGAGCGCCCGCGTCACCCCCAACCCCGAGGTCACCGCCCGGCCGCTGCCCGCCGCCGAGGCCGCCGAAGTGGCCTTCATGCTCACCACCTCCGGATCCACCAGCCTCCCCAAGATCGTCCCGCTGGGCCTGGACGCCGTCGACCGGTTCACCCGCTGGGCCGGCCACACCTTCCAGATCACAGCAGGCCGCACCGTCCTGAACTACGCCCCCCTCAACTTCGACCTCTGCCTCCTCGACGTGTGGACCACCCTCGCCCGCGGCGGACGCGTGGTCCTCGTCGACCCCGCCCTGGCCGCCCACGGCCGCCACCTGCGCGACCTGGTCCTGCACCACAAGGTCGACATCGTCCAGGCCGTCCCCATGGCCTTCGGACTCCTCCAGGACGCGGCCGCCAAGACCGGCGACACCTTCCCCGGCGTCGAACACGTCATGTTCACCGGCGACGCCATACCCGAGCGCACCCTCGCCGCCCTGCCCCAGCTCTTCCCCCACGCCCGCATCCACAACATCTACGGATGCACCGAGACCAACGACAGCTTCATCCACGAGGTCGACACCGCACCGGCCGCCCACCCCACGACACCCGTCCCCATCGGCCGCCCACTGCCAGGCGTACGCGCCCTGATCATCGACCCCGACACCCACACCCCCGTCCAGGGAGCCGGCAGCGGAGAACTCTTCGTCTCCACGCCCTTCCAGACCCGCGGCTACCTCGACCGCACCCGCCACACCGACAAGTTCACCGGCCACCCCCTGGGCCTGGACGACCGCCGCTGGTTCCGCACCGGCGACCTCGTACGACGCGACGACGCCGGCACCCTGCACCTGACCGGACGCACCGACTTCCAGGTCAAGGTCCGCGGCGTCGCCGTCAACACCGCCGAGATCGAACGGATCCTGCAAGAACACCCCGACGTCCTGGAAGCCGGCGTCGCGGCCCTGCCCGACCCCATCGCCGGCAAACGACTGGTCGCCGCGGTCCAGCGCGCCCCCGGCACCACCCTGACCGGCCTGCAACTGCGCACCCACTGCGCCCGCCACCTGCCCAGGGCCGCCGTCCCGCACCAACTCACCGTCACCGAACAGCCCCTGCCCAAGACCGCCACCGGAAAAGTCGACCGCAAGCAACTCGACCGACTCGACCGGCCGGCCCCCACCACCGGCAGCACCACCGGCACCACCCGATCCACGACCGCACCCGTCGCCACACCTCTCGCCGAAGGAATCCCGTCATGAGCAACATCGACACCATCAAGAACTTCGTCATCACCGAGTTCCTCCCGGGCACCACCCCCGCCGAACTCGCCACCGACCACGACCTCCTCAACGACGGGGTCATCGACAGCCTGGGCGTCCTCAAGCTCATCGCCTGGGTCGAGGACCGCTTCGAACTCGCCATCGGCGACGCCGACCTGGACCCCAACAACTTCCGCAGCGTCGAGGCCATCGACACCTTCATCACCGCCTCCCGGCGCACCGCGGCCGCCTGACCCGCCCACCACCGACCGACCCCGACCCGACGCAGACGAGACGGAGACCGACCGTGCACGACGCACTCACCGGCCTGCTGGAACAGCGAGCCCCGGTCGGCCGCGAGACCTGGCGGTCCTGGTGGGACCAGCTCGGCGACGGCGGCCTGGACCAGGCCCAGGCCGTCGCC
>NZ_JBHXRY010000058.1:0-1976 GCF_042714895.1 Nocardia sp. NPDC058666 | reverse complement strand
GGTCGGGACAGGGCGATGTCGAGGTACGCCTGCGCCCGGCCGGCGGGTCCTCGGTGCCGGTGGCCCGGGCCCGCGCCACGGCCGCCTGCGGCCGGTTCGGCCAGCACGTCCTCGCGGGCACGGTGTGGAGCGCACCCTCGGGGCGGCCCTACCTGCTCGCCGCGGGCAGCCGCGAGGTCGCCGAGATCGACGCCACCGGTCCCGTACGCGCCCACGCCTCGGGCCGCTCCCTGACCGCACCGGCACCGGCGCCTGCACCTGCACCTGCACCTGCTCCCGCACCGGCCGCCCGGCCCGCGTTGACCGCGCGGCTGCACAGCGGAGCCGTCATCACGGGCCTGGACGGCGACCGCGGAGGGCGGGACTAGGAGCGCCCTACGGCCGTTCGAAGAACTGGAGGACGCCGCCGATCGAGAAGCTGATGGCGCCGGTCAGTGTGCCCCAGTTGGCGATGCCGACATTGACCAGGTCGCCGGTGCCGGGGCGGGTGAAGGCGGCCACGGCCGAGACCATGAAGAGCAGAGAGCCGATCTGGTTCACCGCGACGATCCACCACCCGAGGCTGCGCGAGCGGAAGCAGATCCGGGAGCGATGGCAGATCTCGACGAACGCCAGATGCCCCGAGATCAGGAACAGCACGCACCCGATGACGTCGGGGGTCCAGATCAGCCGGTTGACCTGCTGGACGGTGAGGCCCTGCAGGAAGGAGTCGAACAGGTTGATGCCGAAGACCAGTGTTCCGACGAACAGAACGAACGTGCTCAGCCAGTCCAGCCGCATCGGCTCGTACCCCCACCACCTCCAGTCGGCCGTGCCGAGGAACCGGCCATCGGGAGCGTGGCGGGGCGCGTTCAGCACCTGGAGGAGCGAGGCGTAGCCCCCGGTGTTGAAGAACAGTCCCCCGGCGAAGTACACGCAGGCGCTCTGGAACGGATCACCCGCGCCGAACTGGGCGAGGGCCGCCCCGATCGCGAAGAGCGCCCCGCCGATGACGAACGCGCTCGAGGCGATGGCGTTGAGCCTGCGCAGCCGGTGCAGTGCCTGCGGACCGGCGGGCGAGGGCCGGTCGGCCGTGTCCCCCGGGCCCCGGACCGACAGCGTGCCGCGCCTGCGCGCCAGCCGCGAGTCCCAGACCACCGTCTCCCCTTGGGGGCGCTGCCAGGTGAGCCGGGTGGTGAACGGTCCTGCGCCTTCGACGCGCTGCTCGGGCTGTCCCACGTCCTGAGCCTAGTGTCGGGGGCGGCTCCGGCCGGTGAGCGAAACGTACCTGCCGCAAGGCGATCCGACGCGTGCCGAGCCGAGCCGGTTGCACCCGCTACCTCGTGACGCGGTCCGTCGCGCGGTGCGGCATGTTCCAGCCCTTGGCGAGCTTCGACGGGCGGAGACTGGTTCCGCCTCCGAAGAACTCACAGAACTTCATGATCAGCGGATCCCAGCCGACCGGATCCATGTAGTGGGTTCCCGGGATGACCAGTTCCTCGTCCACATGGGCGCGGAGCACCTCGACCTGGAAGGCGGTGGCGTCCGTATCGCCGCCGCCGAAGGGGTGCGCCGAGACGGTCCTGCACTCCAGTTGGACGGGGCACTCCGCGACCCTGGGGGCCCGTACCAGGTCAGATGCCTGCTCGGTCAGCCCTGCGGCCGCGAACTTGTCCGGCTCGTACCGGTAGCCCTGCTTCGTCTTGTAGTCGGGCATGTCAGGCTTCCCGGTGGTGAGCGCGATCCGGTCGACGGCATCGGCCATCGCCGACGAGGGCAGGTTGAGCACGCACTCGCCCTCCCGCAGCAGGTTCGCGGTCGTCCGGGCGTTGTTGCCCAGCCCGAGCATGCAGTACCGGCCGAGCCACCATGCGGAGGACATCGGCGCCAGGTTCGCCGTCCCGTCCTCGTTGCGTGAACTGATCAACACCACCGGAGTTCCGAAGTACAGGACCTTGAGCCCGGGGACCACGTGCATCTGCTGCGCCTTTCGAGGG
>NZ_JBHXRY010000057.1:0-2011 GCF_042714895.1 Nocardia sp. NPDC058666 | reverse complement strand
TACTCGACGAATGCAGACTCCCGGACAAGGGAACTCTCATCTCTCTGCCACGCGGCACCTGGCCAACTCACCCTCAGAGAGCAGTCCCCTACGCCCCGCGCGGCAACAGTGCGCTGCTCCACATGGGCGGCAAGGAGTGATGCGGCCCCTCGAAGCAGTGAGCGGACGCCGACCGAGGCAAACGGGGGCAATGGGTGTCCACACTCGTGCAACGATGCCCCTTGTTATCTGCTGAGCTGTGGACGTACTCGCACGGCAAGCTCCACCGCCGCGCCGCCCGTTCCACGCTGAGTCCGGCTCAGCGCCTAACCCGATCGGACCGCGCCCTGAGCCGATCCGCCCACACAAACGCTCGGCGGGAAACCCCACCGAGCGTTTGTGAAAATCTGGATGCACCCGGATCAATAGATCAGCATTTAATCTTCTTCATCACCGTACCCGCGACAAGACACAAGGCCACCCAAGAACTCGGAGAAAGACCCGGCGATACGCCTCGGAACTCTATTTTCGTCCACATACGCCACCGCAGGCTCACCCAGTGGACCGCAATCCGAATAGTCGAGCATCACGGTGTCATGTCCACCTGACGGCATCAACCCCAAAACGACCCCCACGTCAGGATATCCCCATTCGGTGATCATGTTGGAAGAAATGATGTCCACACCCCACTCCCCCCCGATTCCCCAGATCACATCAATGCACACATGATCTTGCGCCCACGAATTGGGAAAGTCGGTGGGATAACAACGATTCTGCAATACGCCGCCATTCTGCACCAAGAGCAGATCGATATAGCTCTTCGGGAGTCGAACCTGCAGCGCCTCCTCGGCCTGCCGGATCATAGCCAAATCCACCGGCGGACCAACGTATTCAGAATCACATTCTTGATCGAAAATCACACCCAGACCCCTCTCCTAGCATATCGAGAATCCGCCAGTATGACCGGTTTTACTATGGACCGACATGCTGACAAGTTGCATTACCCCGCAATTCTGGTGATGATTCCAGGTCCACCGCCCCTTCCTGTATTTCGCCGAGATGCCGGCCGCCTGGTCTGCCGCGGCAAAATCCTTCTTCCTGTCGCCAGTCAAGGTGATGACGACGTCCGGAGTATTGGGATCTCTCCAGTTGCTGAAATCCGGAAACCCGTGGCGATCGAACGGCACACCAGTGACCGGATGCGTCTTGCCCGCCAGATGGGCATTGATCGGACCGACGGGAGTGCCGCCCGTAGCGCACGGGCATGCTGCGGTGTGGCCGCGTACCGTACCGCCGCAGTTGTGGACCAGAACCGGGGTGTCACCCGCCATTACATAATACGTGTGAAGGTCAGCCACTGTGAGGTTGTAGGTCGTACTGAATTTCTCATAGGTGCGGGTTGCGACAATGACAACCGCCGACCCATCGTCGGTACGCAGGGTTCCCGCCGGCTTCAGGTCCGCGGCATCCTTCCACGCCTGGTCAGACTCTGACCAGAACGGGTGATGGCCCGTCGTGGTGATGCTCTTGACGCCGTCTGGAGTCTGGACAGTGAGGTCGACGTAAGTCTTGTCATCCTCCGTGTAGATGGTCGCCGTGACCATCTTCCTTGCGGTCTCACCGGTCTCAGGGTCCGTCGCGAGAACCTCGTCACCTTCCGCCAGCTCTTCGATCGGCTTACTGGATCCGTCGGCAAGAAGGACTTCCGTGCCGGCAACGAAGCTGTTGGGGCATGGGGGGTCGGCTTTCGGAGCGCCTCCCTTGCCCCCTCCGAAGAACTTGAGCAGTCCGCCTTCGAGTGCAAGGGTCGTCATCGCCAGTTCGGCCGTAACATGACCGAGGTTGGTCTGGTTTTCGCATGACACCCCCTCGCGGTCGCACAGGAAGTCCGTAGCCCCATAGGCAAGCATGGAACCGGGGTGAGGAGTGTTACAGCCAGCCCCGTCCCCCATGTTGAGGCAGTCGGCGTAAATGCTGTAGCTGTAGCGACCCTGATTCGGGGCGTGCTTGTAATAGGCCTTCGTAGACGCCT
>NZ_JBHXRY010000056.1:0-2086 GCF_042714895.1 Nocardia sp. NPDC058666 | reverse complement strand
GTTTGGTGGAGGTAGGGGTGCGTGCAGTTGAGGCGGAGGAGGGCGCAAGATGCCCGGACCCGGCCCGTTGTCCCGCCGCGGCCGCTGCGCGGCGGTCCTCGTCGCGGGAGCGATCTGCTCGTCGGTGCTCACCGCGCCGCTGCTCGGCGCCGCCCACGCGGAGCCGTCACCCTCGGCGACCGTCCCCGCGCTCGACTGGAGCCCTTGCAAACCCGGCAGCCCGTACGACTGCGCCACCGCCCGCGTGCCGCTCGACCACGCCGATCCGGCGGGCCGCACCATCGATCTCGCGGTGGTCCGGCGCACGGCGGGCGACCCGGCACGGCGCGTGGGCACCCTCTTCGTCAATCCGGGTGGCCCCGGCGGCCCCGGAACGGTGCAGGTCCCGCAGAACTACGACTCGTTCCCCAAGGAGCTGCGCGAACGCTTCGACATCGTGAGCTGGGACCCGCGGGGGATCGGCAACAGCACGGCGGTGAACTGCTTCGACAGCCCCGAGGAGGCGAAGACCTGGGCCGCGGGCAAACCGATCGGCTTCCCGGTGGGTGAAAAGGAGCGCGCGACCTGGATCGACGCGTACGAGGAGCTGGGCCGCCGCTGCGAGAAACGCGACCCGGACCTCCTGCGCCACGTCTCGACCGCCGACACCGCACAGGACCTGGAGCTGCTCCGCCGGGCGGTGGGGGAACCACAGCTCAACTACCTCGGTGTGTCCTACGGGACCATTCTCGGCGCCACCTACGCCAACCTGTTCCCCGACAAGGTCCGGGCCATGGTCCTGGACAGCAACATCGACCCGCTGGCATGGACGAACAACGCCTCACCGAGCGAACCGCGGACCACGACCCTCCTGCGCATGGGCTCGGACCGCACCGCGGCGGCGACCCTCGACAAGTTCCTGGACCTCTGCGGATCCGCCACCACCGCCCGCTGCGCCTTCTCGGCCGGCAGCCCGCAGGCCACCCGCGCCAAGTACGACCAGCTGATGCAGCGCCTGCGGGAGCACCCGGTGGGCCCCTGGACGTACGCCGCCACCGTCGCGGACACGGTCAGCAGTCTGTACATCGTCCGGCCGGGCTGGACCGATCTCGCCGCCAGGCTCCAGGACCTGTGGCAGGGCCGCACCCCGAAGCCGCCCCAGTACCCGCCCCCGCCCCCGGTCAAGCAGCCCGGTCCGTACCTGGGGGAGGAGCAGGCGGCGGCCGTGTGGTGCGCCGACAGCCCCAACCCGCGCGACCCCGGCGTCTACCCCGGCCTCGAAGAGGACAGCGCCAAGCGTGCGGGCGACGCCGGACGGTACTGGACCTGGTCCGGCGAGCCGTGCGCCACCTGGCCGGCCCGGGCCGCCAACCGGTACGACGGCCCCTGGGACAAGCCCACGCCGCACCCCGTCCTGGTGATCGGCACCACGTACGACCCCTCGACGCCCTACTCGGACGCCCAGGCCATGGCCGGGGAACTGGCGGACGCCCGCCTGCTCACGAACAACGGGTACGGCCACACCGCACTCTTCAACAACTCCAGCACCTGCATCAACACCTACGAGAGCCGCTACCTCATCGACGGCACACTCCCGCCGCCCGGCACGACCTGCCAACCCGACCGGCTCCCCTTCTCCTGACCGGTCCGACGGCCGGGTCACGGGACGAGGACGACCTTGCCGGCGACCGTGCCGGACTCGGCCAGGCGCATCGCCTCGGCGGCGCGGGCCAGCGGGATCTCGGCCGCGACCCTGGCGGTGATCTCACCGCGCTGCAGGGCCGAGAACACCTGGGAGAGGTCGGAGCGCAGACGCGCCCGGAAGCGGTCCTTCGCGTAGGCGCGTCCGGCCCACACGTTGAAGAAGTACGCGCGGCGGCCGTTGGGAAGCGCGTTCCACACCCACACCCGCCCGAGCAGCCTGAGTACCGGCCAGGAGCCGGAGCCCTCGTCGTCGCGGGTGGCGGCGCTGCCGTAGGAGACGAGCGTGCCGCCGGGCGCCAGCAGCCGCCAGGAGTCGGCGATGCCGTCGCCGCCGACGTGGTCGAAGACCGCGTCGACCCCGCCGGGCGCGAGGGAGCGGACCCGGGCGGCGACGGTGCCGGAG
>NZ_JBHXRY010000055.1:0-2174 GCF_042714895.1 Nocardia sp. NPDC058666 | reverse complement strand
GACGAGCGCGTGCGGGAGGTAATCGGTACGGGCGGCGGGCGCCCAGCCCAGGGTCCGGTACGCGAGCGCGGCGAGGGCGATGGGGACGAGCGGGAGGAGGCTGCTCGGAGAGGCCGCGGGGCCGTGCAGGGTGGTGTGCCTGGTCAGGAGATCGGCCAGCGCGGCGTCAAAGGCCTCCCGGTCCTCGGCGGCCAGGGCGCGCAGCGTGTGCAGCGCCACGCTGTCCGGCCGGTCCAGAAGGGGCTCCCCGGTCTCCGCGGCGCGGGTACGGATCCGGTCCAAGGCGGCATCCACGGCAGCCAGCTTGGCCTGCGCACTCGGCGGGTATTCGCCGTGGTTGCCCGCGGCGTCAAGGACCACGGCCATGAGTCCTGTGGCGAGCTCACCACCGGGTGTGCCCTGCGCCCGCGCGGCGAACTTGTCGCGGGCGAAGTGGAAGGCCTCCCCGTGCCACTTGGCCTTGTCCCTCAGGACCGACAGGCAGAGCGCATCGATCCATTCGCCGGGGGTGACGCTCTCCTCGGGGGCGTCGTCACCCGGGTCGTAGCTCATGCCGTAGTTCACGTACTCGAGGAAGACCTGGAAGCTGCAGTGGGGATGGTACGCCGCGTAGGCGACGGCGCCGGCAGCGGCTTCGGCGGCGTCCTTGAGGGCGGCCCTGGCTTCCGGGGTGTCGAGGTCGGGCGTCTCGAAGGAGAGGGCGCCCAGGTAGTCGAGGAACTCGTCGGCGATCGACTGCCACTCGTACGTGGCCATCCGGCCGGCGCGCGACATGGACCGCACCTGACCCCCGATCCGGTTCACGAAGTCCTCACGCGCTGCCGACACGACGGCCCCGCCCACCTGGTGACGCTCTATCCGCACTGTCCTGCTCCTTGATCGACTCTCTGCCACCAGCCTAGGCGCGGGCTCTGACAGACCGGAGGCTGACCCGGCACCCGACGTGACCGAGCAGGGGCAACGGCCGGTGGCGGAAGCAGCGCCAACACGACGGCAGAGGCCGTGGTTCGGTCGGCCCCGTTGACGTGGAGGCGTCGGCCGGCGCTGTTCGGGCAGAGGGACGACGGATCCGAGCCGCGGCGCTTGCCCGCACTCGTTGCTCACCGGGCATGCGGTTGCCGGAGCGTTCCCGAAGAACGGCGCGAGCTACGGCGACGTGAGGGGTACGCGCGGCAGTACTCCGCCACCAGCAGCACCACACCACCGCCCCGTCCGGCGTGTGTTACTCAGCGTGCTCCGGGACGAAGGGCTCCTGAATCACCACGCCTTCCGGGTCGACGATCAGGTGCGTCGGCTTCGTGAGCTCCAAGCTGGAGAGGTGTTTCTTCAGCCGCTTGGCCATGGGAAGGTAGGTCGCAAGAGTGAGGCCGCCGGAAACGACGGCCCCGACGACAGGGATGGCCTTTGAGACGGTGTTCGCGAAGGTCTTCTTCGTCATCTGAACGCCGAGGTAGCCTGCGACCTTTTTCACTATCGGGTAGATGAGGCCCTGGGTAAGTGCCTTCTGCGGCAGCTTCTTGGCGGCCTGCTTCGACATCATCCCCGCGACCTTGCCCACGGCGGCGTTCGCCGATTGGGTACCGAACATCACCCCGATGAAGAGCGTGAGCACTCCCTTTGTCGCGTCATCGAGGTCATCAGGGTCTTCGGAGAACAGATCGGGCCAGCTGTAGAGGTAGGCGAGCTTCTGCGCGATGCGCAGCATATGGCCGAAGTACTGAGCCACATCGGCCGGCACGGTGGCGGGAAGGAACAGCAGGCCGGGTATCCCGGCAGCCGCCGAAAGGGCACTGGCCTTGGCGGTTTCGTAGTTGATGGAATCGTTGGCCGCTTTGTCCAGGACCTCGAGGGGGATACCCGCCGCTGCAGGGGTCTCTTCTATTGCTTTGCGTATGGCGTCCTCGGAGCAATGGCGAGTCAGCGCCTGCCGGAGGTACGCCTCCCTGTTGATGCGCACGCCCGGAAGCCTTGCCGCGACCGCCAGCACTGTGGAGAAGCGCAGCTCCGGATCTTCCGTCCCTTTACTCATGGCCATGGCAAGAACGTACAGCACCAGCGAGACCGGGATCCCCCTTCCAACCCATTTTCGATATGCGGCAGTTGTGCTGACACCGCGATGGGGCCTCTGGTAAGAGGAGGCCGCGGAACGGAACGTCGGTCCGGTGCCTCTCGCA
>NZ_JBHXRY010000054.1:0-2188 GCF_042714895.1 Nocardia sp. NPDC058666 | reverse complement strand
CGGTGCGCAGATCGGCCCGCCCGGTCCACGTATCGCTCAGGCGCACCATGTCGCGGGTCGCGGTGGCGTACTCCGACCGCTCGAAGTCGAACAGCGTCACTTCGCCGTCGTCGGCCAGGAGCACGTTGCGGTACTGGAGGTCCCCGTGCGTGGGCACCAGCACGGGCCGCGGGAGGTCCTCGTAGATAGGGACCAGGCCGAGGACCAGCTCCTCGTCCCCGGCCGCCAGGTGGGGCCGGGCCTCCTCCAGGTGGCGTTTCACCGTGGCCGCGGCGGTGGCAGGTCCGGCCGGCCGCTCGGGGGCCGAGCGGTGCAGCGCGCGAGCCAGGCGGCCCAGCTCCCGGTGGAGGTGGACCTCGGCCGCGGCGTCGAGGAGCATCCCGCGCGGTGACCGGCCGGCCAGCGCGGTGACGACGACGGCCCGCACCGCCGGGTCGGCCGCGACGAGCCGGGGAGCCCCGCGCCCGAGCACGGGGACCCACGCGCGGTACGCGGCCACCTCCCGGTCGTGGAAGGCCGGGCCGCGGTGCTGCTTGAGGTACCAGATGCCGCCGCCGGAGCCGGTGAGGCGCCACACCCGGCTGCCGGTGCGCGCCCAGGAGGTGTCGGCGGCCTCCGCGATCCGGCCGACGGCGTGCTCGGCGAACTCCCTCAGCCGGCGCGGCAGCTCCACCCCGCCGGTGGGCGGCCCCGGCACGAGACGGGTGCGGTCCACCGCGTCCGCGGCGTACGCGACGGGGTCGCCGGGCCGCTGGAAGTGCACGGCGGCGGGCAGGCCGGCGCGGTAGGCGTCCAGTCCGGCCCGGCAGTACGCCACCATCGGATCCGGCAGACCGTCCAACGGGTACCAGCCCATCCCGTCGCACCGGTCCGGCTCCATCACCCGGGGCACTCCCGACCACCGCCGCACCTCGAAGAGGACGCCGATCCGCGAACCGGCGCCCCGGGGAGGCCGATGGTGGACCGTGACCGCCGCGACCACGTCCTCGGCCGCGATGACGACACCGGTCTCCTCACGGGCCTCCCGGATCACCCCCTCGACCATGTCCTCGCCCGGCTCCAGATGCCCGGAGGGCAGGTGCCACATCCCGGCGGCGTACACGGGGCCGGCCCGGCGCGACAGCAACACCTCGGGGCCGGATCCGCCGTCGCGGCGCAGGACGAGATGGACGTCGACGGGCACGGTGTGCCGGGGACCGCCGTGGGCCACCGGTTCGAACGAGGTCATGCGTTGCGTCTCCGATCGTCGTCGTCGGCTGCACGGCCGGGGCCGCCACCGAACCACGATTCCCCGGCCGGGCCTTGCGCGCGACCGATTCCCGCACACCCGGGCACCATGGGACAGAAGAGGCGAGCAGAGGAGAGGCGACGACGATGGCCGAGCGCATCATCGAGGCGGAAGGCATCAGACTGTGCACCGAGTCCTTCGGCGACCCGTCGGATCCGCCCGTACTGCTCATCATGGGGACGGGCGCCTCGATGCTCTGGTGGGAGGAGGGCTTCTGCCGGATGCTCGCCGAGGGCGGCCGCTTCGTGATCCGCTACGACCACCGCGACACCGGGAGATCGGTCACCTACGAGCCGGGCCGTCCCGGATACACCGGCGCGGACCTCGTCGCCGATGCCGTGCGGGTGCTCGACGCCCGGGGGATCGCGGCCGCGTACGTCGTGGGCGTCTCCGCCGGCGGGGCGCTCGCGCAGTTGCTCGCCCTGGACCACGCACGCCGCGTCCTCTCGCTCGTGCTGATCAGCACGTCCTGCGCCGTGCCCGGCGACGGGGACCGCGACCTGCCCCCGCCGACCGAGGAGTTCATGCGGTTCGTCACGACCGCGCAGGTGGACTGGTCGGACGCCGACTCGGTGATCGACCATCAGGTCGCCTACGCGCGCGTCCTCGCGGGCGGCCGGCGCCCGTTCGACGAGACCGCCGCCCGCGGCCTGGTCCGCCGCGACGTCGAGCGCGCGGACGACTTCGGCGCGGCACGCAACCACGACTGCCTTCCGGACGGCGAGCCCCCACGCGCATCCCTGTCCTCGATCGCGGTACCCACCCTGGTGATCCACGGGACGGCCGACCCGATGTTCCCGCTCCGCCACGGCGAGGTACTCGCACAACAGATCCCCGCCGCACGGCTGTTGGCTCTGGCGGACGCGGGCCACGGCATCGACCGGGCCGACTGGCCGACGA
>NZ_JBHXRY010000053.1:0-2211 GCF_042714895.1 Nocardia sp. NPDC058666 | reverse complement strand
GTCACGGGGATCCCCTGCCCTGTCGTGCTCGAA
Organism: Nocardia sp. NPDC058666; assembly: GCF_042714895.1. Taxonomy (NCBI): domain Bacteria; kingdom Bacillati; phylum Actinomycetota; class Actinomycetes; order Mycobacteriales; family Nocardiaceae; genus Nocardia; species Nocardia sp. NPDC058666. The sequence goes on along the minus strand of NZ_JBHXRY010000053.1, from coordinate 2,178 downwards.
CACCCGGTGTCCGTACCTCGATCCGCGCAGCCGAAGGGGCTCATCGTGACCACTGCCGTTCCCGCACCCGCCGTCCACCGTCCGCCGGCCCCGCGCCTCCAGCTGGTCGGCGACCGCCCGCCCGGCGCCCTCGCGACCCATGGCGGCCGCGTCGGCTACCTCGTGTACCTGGCGGCGGACGTCGACCCCGTTGCGCTGATGGAAGCGCACGGCATACGCCCGGAGAACCGTTCCCTCGGGCTCCGGACCCTTCCGGCCCTTCCGGCCCCTGACCCGGAACCGGCGCCGCACCCCGACCCCGCCCCGCTCGACGACGTCATCCGGGTCGACCGCGCGCGTCGGCTCGTCGAGGTCGACGGGCGCGAACTGGAGCTCACCTACCTGGAGTTCGAACTCCTGGCCCACCTGGTGTCCCATCCGGGCACGGTCCACACGCGTGATTCCCTCATCTCCGCCATCTGGGGGTACGGGAACATCGGCGACGGCCGCACGGTCGATGTCCACGTGGCCCGGCTGCGCCGCAAGCTCGGCCCCGGCCACCGCGGCCGCATCTCCACCGTACGCAGCGTCGGTTACAAGTACGTTCCCGGCCACCACGTGTGAACAGAAGCCCGTTTCATTTCGCGGGAAGGCGCTGTGTGTACGGCAGATGAAAATGCCGCACGCTTCTCCGTACTTCGATATCGGGGCCGTTGACAGCCCTTCTGCGGGCTGCCTAGCTTACGCCGCAGATAAACAACGGCGGCCTCTTCTGCCCGGCATGACGGCTGCTTTTCGATTCTCCGATTTGTCGAATGCTGCTGGAGTGTCCTTGACCGAATCACTTGTTCTCACCGCGCCCCCGAGACCGCCCGCGCCGGCCGAACCGGTCCTCCCGCTCCGCCGGCCCGGGCGATGGATCGCCACCCTCGTCGTGCTGGTCCTGCTCTCCCAGGCCGCCCACGGCCTGCTGACCAACCCCTTCTACCAGTGGGACCGCTTCGCGTACTGGTTCGCCCGACCGGTCATCCTGGAGGGCCTGCTCATTACCCTCCAAGTGGCCGCGTACAGCGCGGTCCTGGGCCTCGCCGGCGGCATCCTGCTCGCCCTCGGCCGGCTCTCCGCGAACCCGGTCCTGCGGTCGGTGAGCTGGACGTACATCTGGCTGCTGCGCTCCGTACCGCTGATCGTGGTGCTGCTCTTCCTCTACAACCTGAGCGCGCTCTACCCCACCCTGAGCATCGGAGTGCCCTTCGGGCCCGCCTTCTTCACCTTTGACGAGTCGCGGTTGGCCACCGACATCGTCGTGGCGGTCGTCGGACTGAGCCTGGCCGAGGCGGCGTACGCGGCCGAGGTGGTACGGGCCGGGCTGCTCTCCGTCGACCAGGGCCAGCACGAGGCGGCGGCCGCGCTGGGACTGCCCAAGCGGTACCAGTTCGCCCGGATCGTCTTCCCCCAGGCGCTGCGCTCCATCGTCCCCGCCTACGTCAACCAGCTGGTCGGGCTGGTGAAAGCCACCTCGCTGGTCTTCTACGTATCGCTGCTCGACCTGTTCGGCACCGTGCAGAGTCTCGGCAGCACCTACTCCGGCGACATCGTGCCGCTGCTGCTGGTGGCCACCTTCTGGTACGTGGTCCTCACCAGCGTCCTGTCGGTCATCCAGTTCTACGTCGAGCGCCACTACGCGCGCGGCGCGCTGCGCACGATCCCGCCCACCCCCGTGCAGCGGGCCCGGACGGGCCTGCGCGATCTGCGGGACCGCTTCCGGAAGGAGACGGCGCGATGACCACCGCCCTGCGGGCCGCCGCGATCGAGGTCCACGACGTACACAAGTGGTACGGCCGGCAGCAGGTACTGGACGGGGTGAGCCTGACGCTGCGCCCCGGCACGGTCACCGCGGTCCTCGGCCCCTCCGGCTCCGGCAAGTCCACCCTGCTGCGGGTCGTCAACCACCTGGAGAAGCCCGACGCCGGATACGTCAGCGTGGGCGGCGAGCTGATCGGCGTCACCCGGCACGGCGGACGGCTGAAGGAGCTGAGCGAGCGGGCGATCCTCGCCCAGCGGGGGCGGATCGGCTTCGTCTTCCAGAACTTCAACCTCTTCCCGCACCTGACCGTCCTCGACAACGTCGCGGCGGCCCCGGTGGCCACCGGCAGGCTGCCGCGGGCCCAGGCGCGCGCCCTGGCACGCGAACTCCTG
>NZ_JBHXRY010000052.1:0-2237 GCF_042714895.1 Nocardia sp. NPDC058666 | reverse complement strand
CCTGTTTGGAGGCGGCCACCGCGACGGCTCTGGCGCCATAGGGGGCGGCGGCGTGCGCCGGGGCCGCGGGGCCGCTGAGTGCGGCGGCCGTCAGGAGGAGCAGGGAGAGGACGGCGCGTGCTCTGGGGCAACAGCACGTGGGGGGAAGGCCCTTGGGGACCTTTCGGAAGTCGGTCCTGAAGCAGGACATCGTGACACCTCCGCAATCGGTTGGCAGGTAACAGTCAGGTCAGTGGTCGTGGTCCTGTTCTCGGTCGGATGCGTCATGGCTCTGACGGCGGACCAGTTTTCTCCGACGTGACGTGCCGAACCGTGTCGGACACAGTGGTATTTGTCTCGATTTTGCATTCGATTCGAGATCATAGGAATGAATGACCATCCGACATGCGTGCCCGAAATGTCTGTTCGAGTGGTGGGTGCAGGCGGGTCGCACGGCCCCGCGCGGCCACGATCCGCCAACTTCTATGATCATCAGATGTCAGATCCTCGCTATCCCGCGAAGCCCCGCCCCGGAGATCCGGTCGCCGTGCTGTCCCCCTCGTCCGGCCTCCCAGGCCTGTTCCCGCTGCCCTTCGAGTTGGGCGTGCGCCGGCTCCAGGAGGACTTCGGCCTGACGGTGGTGGAGTATCCGACGACCCGGACGATGGGTGCGACGCCCGAGGAGCGGGCCGCGGACATCCACGCCGCCTTCGCGGACCCGGACATCAAGGCGGTGATCGCCAGCATCGGCGGCGACGACCAGATCACCGTCCTGCCCCACCTCGACCGTGACCTGCTGCGCGCCAGTCCCAAGCCGTTCTTCGGCTACAGCGACAACACCAACCTGCTGTTGTTCCTGCGGGACTTGGGGATCGTCGGCTACCACGGCGGCTCGGTCATGGTCGAGCTCGGACGGCCCGGCGCGCTGCACCCGTCGACCGCCGCCTCCCTCCGGGCGGCGCTGTTCACCTCGGGCGAGTTCGAGCTCACCGCGGCAAGCACCTACGGCGACGTCAACAGCCCCTGGGAGGACCCGCAGACCTTCGCGTCCGAGCCCTGCATGGAACCCGCCGACGGCTGGTCCTGGCACAACGCCGGCCGCGTCGTCGAGGGCATCGGCTGGGGCGGCAACCTGGAGGTCATCTCCTGGATGCTGATGGCCGACCGTGCGATCCAACCGGCCGAGACGTACGCCGGAAACGTGCTCTTCCTGGAGACGTCCGAGGAGATGCCGCGCGCCGAAGAGGTCTACCGGATCCTGCGGAGCATGGGTGAACGCGGGCTGCTGCGACAGTTCCCCGCACTGCTCATGGGCCGGGCGAAGAGCTGGTCCTTCGAGAACCGGCTGGGTGCCCGGGACAAGGCCCAATTCCGCCTGCGTCAGCGCGAGGCCGTCCTGAGGGCCCTCCAGGAGTACGCCCCCGACACCATGGTCGTGTTCGACGTCGACCTGGGCCACACCGACCCGCAGCTTGTGATCCCCGTCGGCGGCCGCATCCGGGTGGACGGCCGGGCACGCAGGATCCTCGTCACCTACTGAGCCGGAGCCGGTGCCGGAGCCGGCGTTCAGTGGCTCTCGGAGCGGTAGGCGCGCATCGCCAGCGGCATGAAGACCGCGGTGATGCCCGCCGCCCAGAGCAGCGACCACAGGATCGGTCCGCCCGCCGGAGTGCCGAGCAGCAGCCCGCGGAACGCGTCCGACAGGTGCGTCACCGGATTGACCTGCACCCATGCCTGGAGCCACCCGGGCATGGTGTCCACCTCGACGAACGCGCTGCTCGTGAAGGTGAGCGGAAAGATGAAGGTGAACGCATAGACCTGCACCTTCTCCGCGTCCCCGGCCACCATCCCGATCAGCACCGCCGTCCACGACACGGCCGCGGCGAACGTGAGCAGCAGCAGGGCCGCCCCGATGAAGCCCGCCGGACCGCCGGTTATCTCGAAGCCCAGCACGAGGCCGAGCGCGATCATCAGGAGCATGGCCCACAGCTGCTTGGCCAAGTCGGCCACGATCCGCCCGAACAACGGGGCCGAACGGGCGATCGGCAGGCTGCGGAGCCGGTCGAACACGCCCTTGGTCAGGTCGGTGTTCAACGACATGGCGGTATACATGCTCATGAACAGCGTGTTCTGAACGATGATCCCGGCCAGCGCGTACTGGAGGTATTCCTGCGGGGAGCCCGCCATCTGCCCGCCGAAGACGTAGGTGAACAGGAACACGAACATGATCGGCGTGATGCTGTAGTCGACGAGCTCCC
>NZ_JBHXRY010000051.1:1082-2249 GCF_042714895.1 Nocardia sp. NPDC058666 | reverse complement strand
CCGCCGCCCCTTGCCCGCACTGCGCCGAAGGCCCGGTAGGAGCATGCCGGCGGGCTACCGGCCCGCACCGGCGCGGGTACGCCGCCACTGAGTGCTGCCGCTGGGCCCCTGCCCGCCTCCCGCGGGCGGCTCCCGGGAAACGGTCCACGAGGAGGGGTACGGGCGGCCCGCTCACGGCCTATGCGCCTGCGGAGTCGGTGGCCCCTCCCCCGGACACGACCGGCGTACCGCAGGGCCGCCGCACCGCAGGGCCGCAGGGCCGCCCGGGAAACACCGTCGAACCGCCTGCCGGGGCCCTGGATTCCGCTTCCGTTCTTTCATGCCGTTCGGCCAGATCCGGCGAACTCCGCCGTCCCCCCGGAGTGGCTTCCGTCACCCGCCGATCATCGTCCTCGGGTCGACCTGGAGAATGTCACGGTATGAACTCCCCTTCACCGCAGGGCCCTTGGCGCAGACTGCTGCGCACCGTGCGGGAGTATCCGCGCCGTGCGCCGCTGACCGCCGCCTATGTCTGCCTGCTCCTGGTCAGCCATGCCTGGGTCCTCTACGGGTTGTCCGCCGATCGTTCGGCCGCCGTGCTGGGCCACGTCAGCACCAACCTGGACAACCTGCAGGGCCATCCGCTGTCCTCGCTGGTCGGCAGCGTGCTGTTCTTCGACGGCACGCTCACCGATGTCGCCTCGACCGAGTTCGTGGGCACCTTCATCACCCTGGGCCTCGGCGTCTGCTGCTTCCTGGCCCGGGCGGAGCACCGGTGGGGTAAGCGGCGTGCCGTGGCCGTGTTCCTCGGCGGGCATGTCGCTGCCACCCTGATCACCGCTGCCGTCATCGCCGTCGCGCTGCAGCACGACTGGTATCCGGCGGCCGTGCGGCAGGCCCTGGACTACGGGGTCAGTTACGGCGCCCAGACCGTACTGGCGGTCGGCACGCTCGCCCTGCCGCGCCGGGGCCGCCTGCCGTGGGCCGTCTTCGTCCTCGCATGGCCTCTCGGCGGTGCCGAGTGGACGACCGGGCCGCTGCCGGACTTCACCACGGTCGGCCATCTCACGGCGGCGGTCCTCGGCTTCGGGCTGTTGGCCGTCCCCGGTTTCCGGCGGCAGCGGGTCCGCGCCACCGGGCCGTCCGCCGTTGCGGAACCGGCTTCCCCGGCAGCCGGAGGATAGGCTC
>NZ_JBHXRY010000051.1:0-1073 GCF_042714895.1 Nocardia sp. NPDC058666 | reverse complement strand
GAAGTAGAGGAACTGGAATGCCCAGCGGGCGCCCCAGAACAGGGTCTGGCCCGCCAGGAGCGCCGTACCGAGTGAGGTACGGGCCAGGAGTGCGGGGGCGTGGCACAGCGGCAGCAGGCCGAGCAGGACGCAGGTCAGGCCGATGAAGAAGAGGTGGGCGTAGGAGACCTGGCGGGTCAGCAGGCTGGTGGCGGCGAGGTCGGCGGGCCAGTCGACCAGGCGGGGCAGGACGATGTGGAAGACGCCCATGGCGACCAGGGCGAGCCCGACGAGCCGGAGTTGGCCCTCCAGGGTGAAGAGGTGGTTCATGCGGAGCTCCGTCGGAAGGTGAAGGCCGTGACGAGGGTGGCGATCTTCGTTTCGGCGACGGCGTGCAGGCCGGCGCCGCGGGCGAGGCGGAGCCATTCGCGGCGGGGCATGAAGTGCCAGGCCCCGGGGCCGAAGGCGGCGGTGTTCGGGCCGTCGCGCAGGTGTTCCACGAGGACGAGGGTGCCGCCGGGGCGCAGGGTGCGGGTGATTTCTGCGAACAGTGCCTCCCGGTCGGGTGCCAGGCGCAGTTCGTGGGCGGCGAAGACCGCGAACACGGTGTGCTGGGAGGCGGTGGCGACGGGGAGTCGGGAGGGGCGGCCGGGCAGGGTTCCGGGGCGTGGGGGTACGCGGCGGCGGGCGCGGCGGATGGATCCTTCGGTGGTGAGGGCCGGGTCGTAGAGGTCGACGATCTGCTGGCGGGTGCGGGGGTGCTGCTCGCTCAGGGTCCGGCTGGTCTCGTCGAGTCCGGTCGCTATGACGAGGTGGTCGCCGGGGCCGTCGGGGAGCAGGTCGCCGAGCCAGTCGAGGGAGTGGAGCGCGGAGCGGTCGTAGACCCACCAGCTTGCGGCGGTGCTGCCGGCGAGCAGGGCGGCGGCCGTGAGCGCGCCGGTGCGGGCGAGGGCGGCCGGGATGCGGGGAAGGTGCGGTGCGAGGGCGAGGCCGGCGGCTGTCGCGCCGAGCCCGGCCGCGTACAGGGGCCAGTTGTAGCCGATGACCTCGCGGACGCCGGAGGGGCGCGGGGGCGGTGGGTAGGTTGGTATGCT
>NZ_JBHXRY010000050.1:0-2282 GCF_042714895.1 Nocardia sp. NPDC058666 | reverse complement strand
TGGCTGCGCCGACGTGGCCGTCTGTAGCCCGTTCGCCGGGCGCGGTCGCGCGAGCCCCTGGATGGTGCCGCCCGCTGACCGGGCATCGGCTGGAGTCCTCTGGGAATTGGCTGGCAGGTGCATGACCGGTTGGTGGAGTTCGGGGCTACCTTCTTAGGGCTCCGGAGAGGCGGCTGGCCGAACCCGCGTGCCACAGGCGGGAGGTGGCGGCATCTCCAGTGCCCCGGCTCCGCCGAGGGGCCGGCCCCCCCACGCATGAAGGAAGACGACCATGTCTCTGGGCACCTGGCTGAAAGTCGGCACCTCCGCCGCCGCGCTGGTCCTCGCGGCGGCAACCGCCGCGACCGCGGCACCCGCACCCGCACCCATACCCGACGCCACCGCAGCAGTAGTGACACTCCGTTACGACGACAGTCGGGCCGGCGGCTGGGAAGCGGCCATCGCGGCCGGCGTCGCTTCATGGAACGCGAACGTCAGCAACGTACGGCTGGTGGAGGCCGCGCCCGGGGCCCGGGCCGAGATCGTCATCGTCGCCACCACCGGCTGGCCACAGGCCACCCTCGGCCCGGTCCGTCCGGGACGGCAGGTCCGAGTCGAACTCGGCGCGCAGGCCGTGAGCCAGGGGTACGACAAGACGCGCATCGCCGCGCACGAGCTGGGCCACAGCCTGGGCCTCCCGGACACCAAGCCGGGGCCGTGCTCTCAGCTGATGTCCGGGTCCAGCGCCGGAACGGCCTGCACCAACGCCGTACCCAACGCGACGGAGCGCTCCCGCGTGCAGAACGCGTACGCGAACGGGCTCGCGGCAACGGTGCCGACCGACGGCCGGGTACTCATCGACGCCCCCTGACCGGCGAGCCGACGGTGGGCCGGTGCGGGGCCCTGGCCGGGACGGGACTCCCGGAAGGCGGCCGCGCCGGTCCACTGCCGCGCCTTCATCGGCCAGCAGCTTCGGGCGCGGCCACTGCTCAGGTGGTGAACTTCGTGGTCATCGCTTGTATCGCTGTAACAGGTGCAGCGGGGGAGGGCATGTCGGATACGCGGCGCTGCCCCCGCTGACGGCCTGGCACAGTGCCGTGTACTCGCCGGGGCCGATCACGCCGCCGTCGCCGCCGAGCTCGGCGTCAGCCAGCGCTCGGTCGAGCGCTACCGCAAGACCCCGCCCCAGCCGGTCGCGGACCGCATCGACACAGCCGTACGCGCCCACTGGCAGCCAGTAGTACGCGGCCGCCGCCGGGAGGCCGCCACCAGCACCGGCATCACGGTGGAGACCCGGGCCCGCTCCGGCTACACCGCACTTCACCGACATCGACTCTTCGACGTCTCCTTCCGACCCCACCCGCCGCCGGTGGAGCGGACCCGGCAGCTGAGCCGAGGTGGTCGTTACAAGGGTGCACTTGCTGTCACCGTGCTGGCGAACACCACCGGAAGGCGCACGGATCGAGTGGATTGGCACAATGCCCGTGCACCTCTCTCCGACGCGGGCGGGTGGGCCGGCGGGGTGTTCTTCGACAGGCAGCCGTCTTATCCTCGCGGGCATGCCTTACGAGGAGGAAGGACAGTGTCCGGCCGACGTACTGCGCGCGGCCTACGGTGCCTTCGACGCCGTCGTCACGACCATCACGGATGAGCGCTCGTGGCTGTCGACCGGCTGCGCCGGATGGTCGGTGCGCGACCTGGTCTTCCACTGCCTGAGCGACGCGCAGCGCGGCCTGGTGGCGCTGCACACGCCTGCCGGACGGACGCCGGACCGTGACGCGGTCACCTACTGGGAGGATTGGCGCCCGGACGCCGTGGGCGCGGCCAACGGCCGGAGGTTCACTCGGGTCGTCGCCAGCATGTTCTTGCACGTCGACCAGCTGTGCGAGCTGTATTCGCAGACGGTAGCCGCAGTGGTTGACGCCGCGGCCGGTGCCGCGCCCGACCAGTACGTCGCCACCCAGGGCCACGTACTGAGTGCCGGGGATCTGATCCGCACGCTGGCCGTCGAGGCGACGATCCACCACCTTGACCTCGTCGTGTCGCTTCCCGATGCACCAGGACCCTCGGCAGAAGGGCTCGGTCAAACGCGCCGCACGCTGGACGGGCTACTCGGCCACCCGGCGCCGGTGCCGTGGGACGACGCGCAGTACGCGCGCGTGGCGACCGGACGCGCGGCGTTGTCCGGTAGCGACCGACAGCGCTTGGGTGCGGACGCCGCCCGATTTCCCCTGTTCGCATAACCACCTGCCCGCAACCGGAGAGGTCACCGCCGTGATCGGTGGCCGGGACGAAAGAAGGCG
>NZ_JBHXRY010000049.1:0-2325 GCF_042714895.1 Nocardia sp. NPDC058666 | reverse complement strand
GCGCCAAGGTTTCCAAGATCCCCAAGCGCGAACTGGAACGCGTCCTTGGGGACGCAGTTCAGAGCGCAGCCCTCGCCACCAAGGGCGACCTCACCGGCGCCGAGATCCTCGAGCTGAACCGTCGAGTCCTGGAGGAGCTGCGCGAGCGTGGAGTCCTCTAAAACTCGTCTCTTCGTCGTACAACCTTTTGGGATGTTGAAGATGTGACGGCCAATCTGTTCCTCAGAGGTTCCAACCTGTCCCACACGTGGGAGAGTCGAAGCATCACCTTGGGGGATTCCCAGCCTCGGAAGGGGGGAATCGGTGTGCGCAGACACCTGCTACTCATGGACGTCGGACCGAAGTTTGCGGGTTGGTCCGGATCAGCCGATGGGAGAATGGTCTGCGTGGCGCCTCCCGAGATCACGAAGGACGTCGCGGCCCGGCAGTCCATGCGTGAGATCGTGAGGCGTAGCGGAGGAGACTGCGAGGGATGCGGCGGCTGCCTTCTGGGGCAGAGTGGCGCCTGACCAGTAGGTGCGGAGACCCGGTGGTAGGGGTACCAGCCGGGGACCGCAACACCACTCCGAGGGATCCGTATGCCATGGACGGAATGGCGGGGCAACAGCCTCCGCGTGAAGTGGGATACCGGGCGCATCAACCCGGACACCAAGCGGAAGATCTACGACTTCAAGTCGAGCACCGAGTGGTCCGAGGAAGAGGCCCTCAACTACGGCCTCGACCGGGAAGCCGACATTCGCAACGGGCGGCAGGTGGCCCGCGCGGACGGCCGGATCACTCTGAAAGGGTGGTCGAAGCTGTGGCTCAATGCGGCCGACCTTGACCCCACCTCGCTCCACTCGTATCAAAAGCGGCTGCGCGCCCAGATCTGGCCCAAGTGGGGTGACACCCCGCTGAATAAGATCACGACGAACGCCTATCAGGTCTGGATGCTCGACCTCAAGGACCAGTACTCGGCGAACTACGTTCGCGACATTCGCATGTTGTTCGCGATGCTTATGGACGACGCAGTGGCCCATAAGCCGCCGCTCATTCCCTCGTCGCCGATCCCGAAGAAGAACACTCGCCGCGGCCGCTATGTTCGGCCGGTCCGGGAAGAGAAGGAGACGGTGCCCACCGCCGACCTTCACCAGCTTGCGGACAATGCGCGGGAAGTCTGGGGATTGACTGGCTACGCATTCATGATGACCAAGGCGTACACCGGTATGCGAGTGGGGGAGATGTACGGCCTCCGCCGGGAGTTCCTCGGGTCGAACTGGCCCGAGAATGAACAGGACCCGCGGCGGCGCGAGAGGGCCCTTGAGCGGTACCGGGGGAAGAAGCCGCTCGACGTCATCAGGGTGCAGTGGCAGCACAAGTACCGGAAGGACCCTCGCCGGCCTGACGAGAAGGGCGTGCCCGTCCTGGCCCTCCCGAAGTACGGCTCCGAGAGGACTCTGGTGATTCCCCCCTTTCTCGCAGCACTTCACCGCGAGCTCCTGGCCTCCCACGATTCGGAGTGGGCGTTCCCGTCAATGACGGGCGGCCCGCTGGTGTCGACCGACTTCAACACCTACTACTGGAAGCCGATCCGGGACGGCGCCGACGCCCGGGAGGGTCGCTATGAAAGGCCCAAGCTGCCGGCTGTGCGGACGTTCGCGGGCCGCAGGATCCACCTCATGAGGCACGCCCACTCGCCCATGCTGGAGGAAGACAGGGTGCCTCCCATCGCCATCGAGGAGCGTCTGGGGCACGTCGTTCAGGGGGTGCGTGGCGTGTACGCCGACGTCACCCCCAGAATGGAGCGGCAGATCGCCGACGTGCTGCAGGCCAGGTGGGAGACGACGGAGAAGAAGCGCTCGAGGCGCTAACTCCCATTCGCCTCCCATCGAGGGCAGAATGGGTGGTCGCACTGCTGGTCATGGGCAACAGGGTGGGCCCTCTGGCGGTATCCACTGCATCACCCAGCAGCAGCCGAAGGTCTGATCCGCAGACGACCGGCAGCCGACCGACAAGGAGTGGGTCCATGGTGGCGGGTGGAGTACCGGTACGCGCGGCGCGGAAGAACGCGCCCCCGCGCGAGGACGTACTCGTCGCCGCCATGGCCACGATCGCCGAACGCGGACTGGAAGGCCTGACCATGGCCGGACTGGGCCGCGAGGTCGGCATGAGCAGCGGCCACCTCCTCTACTACTTCCGCAGCAAGGACGAGCTCCTCCTGCAGACCCTGGAGTGGAGCGAGGCGGAACTGGGCAGCGCGCGGCGGGCCCTGCTCGCCCGCCGCGGACCGGTGGGCGAGCGCCTCCAGGCGTACGTGGACCTGTACGTGCCCACGCGGCCCCGCGA
>NZ_JBHXRY010000048.1:0-2454 GCF_042714895.1 Nocardia sp. NPDC058666 | reverse complement strand
TGTCGGACGTGTGGGCCAGGGTGAGCCGGCCCAACTCGTCCAGGGAGAAGACCTCGGGTCCGGCGATGCTGCGAATGCCTCCCAGCGGGGCGCCCGCAGCGACTTCTGCCACCGCGGCGGCCACGTCCTTGGCGGCGATCGGCTGGATCGGCGTGGCGGGCAGCCGGACGGTGTCGCCGTCGGCGGTCCAGGACAGGATCGCGTCGATGAATTCCATGAACTGCGTGGCGCGGACGATCGAGTAGGGGATCGGCCCGGCCGTGAGGATGTCCTCCTGGAGCACCTTGGCCCGGTAGTAGTCCAGCTCCGGCACCTGGTCCACGCCGACGATCGAGAGAATGACGAAGTGCCGGACGCCACCCTTCCGGCCCGCGGCCAGAAGGGCGTCCATCGAGGTCCGGAAGAAGGCCAGGGAGGCTTCGTCGAAGGTCGGGGAGTTCGTCAGGTTGACGATGACGTCGGCCCCCGCCACCGCCTCGTCCAGTCCCTGGCCGCTGATGACGTCGACACCGGTGGACTGCGAGTGCGGCACCGCCTCGTGCCCGGCGGCGTTCAGACGGGTGACGACCTGCGACCCGATCAGCCCGGTACCGCCGATGACCGCGAACTTCATGACATGCCTTCCGTCGGGAGATGCGTCCAAAATATGGCAGATGTTCCCTATGAGGACGTCTGATGCGGCACAGGGGTGGCTGAAGGAAGGAGCGGCATCGGCGTGGGAGCTCACCGCATCCCGGCGTCGAACCAGGGCCGTCCGGTCAGGGGACGGTGACCATACGCTCGGCCGTACGCCCCCTTCGCCGCCCCCTTGTGGCCGAGGGGCGTCCGAGCATCGGACGAAGTGCCGCCGATATCCTCCCGGGCACGTGATCAACAGAAAGACGGTGAGGATGACCAAGGACGTTCCGACAACAGCCCGGGTGCAGGACATACTGAACCGGGCCACACGCGTGGTGATCGTCGAGGGATCGCCCGACGAGGTCGACTCCGTCGACCGGGCACGGCTCGTGGTGACGGGTGACGAGATCGCAGACCTGGCAAGCCACTTGGCCATCGTGGACGGTGGGACCGGTGACAGATGCCGGTGCAACGGCTGGCCGACGATCATGGTTCACGGTCCGGACGGCGAAACGGCCTGTTGGACCCTGCACCACCAGATCGGGCTGCGAGGGATCGGCAACTGCGATGCCGACCTGCGTGATGGACCGGCCCTCACGGCATGGCTGGCACAGCGTGGCCTGACCGGATCACAGAGGGCCCAGGAGTGGCTCGCCGAGGAAGAGGCCGAGGCCGAGCATCGCCGGATGCGCTGGATCCGGGCCGCACCGGCCGGCCTGGACGCCGCAGCCGCCGATGTGGCTCAGCCACCGGGCCGTGACTACGAAGCCTGGTCACGGCAGCTGAACGAGGCCGAGGTCCGGCTCGCCGCTCTCGTCCAGCAGCACTACCCCGATGCGACCGAGCGGATCCGCGCGCTGCTGGCATGGGCGGGGATCTGCTCCCGGGAGTCCAGCACCGGATCAATGTGGTACGACACTGCCGTACAGCGCCAACTCCACCGGGAATCTCCCGACCTCGTCCTGGCCGCGCTGGCTGCGCACCCCCCGAGTCCGGCCCAACTCGACGGGGCGTCCGAACTGTTCTGCGCTCCCGAATGGACCAAGGCGCACGACCGCCACCTGCCCGAACCGCAGAGGTCGATGCTGATCGGACACATCCAGGCAGAGGGCACTGACGCCATGCGACGCCGGCTGAGCTGGGGCTACTACGGCGCCGAGCGAACGGTCGACTGAGCTCGCAGCCGTGGTGTCGGAGGCGCGATGCCTGTTCCGGTGCCCTCGGGGAACAGCGCGCAGTCCCCAAGCGCCACCACCTGTCGACCTCCGTCCGGGAGCCTCGGGTGCCGCAGCGGGTCGGCGAACGGGCCCGGTGGCCGGGGCGCGGGCCAGGCCCGGCCAGCCCCCGGACCGGTCTATCCAAGGTTGGATTTCAGCCACACAATGGCTCGGAGGCCAGAAAGGACGCCAGCATTGACAAGCGAACATCCCGGTGGTGCAGGCCGCCCCGAGGACTGGGCCCATCAGATCGTCACCGGCCTCGAATCCCGTGCCGACGCCGACTGGGCTCTCCATGTGGCTGTCCATGGCGCACACAACCTGGCCGCCGAGAACAAGGAGCGGCGCGCCCGGGCCGTTCACGCCGCCGCCATGGGACTGGACCACGCGGGGTGCGCGGCCGCCGCCGGCGTTTCGGAGTCCCTCCTGTCCACCTGGCGTGCGCAGCACCCTGTCTTCGACGCCGCCCTGGCAACGGCGACCGCCATGGCTGCCGTGGATGAAGTGAGCGCGCCGGGCCGGCTCAGCGGTATGAGTCTGGGTCTCTTCCTGCAGGCCGTGGCCCGAGGGGCCGCCGTGGCGACTGCCGCAAGGGCCGTGGGGCTCACGAGCAGTCAGC
>NZ_JBHXRY010000047.1:0-2492 GCF_042714895.1 Nocardia sp. NPDC058666 | reverse complement strand
GTTGTGGTCCATCCGCTTGGCCAGCCGCTCGAACGCCTCCCCGAACGCCTCGGGTGGCACCCGGTGCGCGTCATGGCCCTCGTACGGGCCGAACTGGCCGCCCCACCGCTCCGCCACGCCCAGCGCGCGCGGCAGCCAGTCGCGTAAGTCGTGCAGGTCCCTCAGGTCCACGGGTGCCTCCCCCCAGCGGCCGCCCCGATCGGCGGCACAGTCGCGCGTACGCGGTCATACGTACGCACGAGGAGCCTTGCCCAGCCCCCGCAAGGCCCGCGCAACGCCGAACCCCCGCACACCATCCGGGCTCGAGCGGTGCGCAAGCCGCATCTGGTGCACTCGCGGCGCGCCACCTGCGCGGCACCACCCTGCGCCGGCCCCGGCAGCGCGCACGCCCCCTCTCGCGGACGGCCCGCGCACCCACCCCTTTCCAGGAGGACATCCCATGGTCACCAGACGCAGCCTGCTCGGCGGAGCCGTCGCCGCGACCGGCGCCGGCCTGCTCACCGCCGGCGGGCTGACGCCCCTGCTCGGCTCCGGATCCGCCCGGGCCACCACCGCCGCGGGCCCGGTCACCGTCCCACCGCCGTTCACCGTGCGGATGCCGACCCTGCCGGTCCTGGCACCGATATCGGGGCCCGGCGGCCAGGACACCTACGCCGTCACCATCAAGGAAGCCGCACGGGAGATCATCCCCGGGGTGCGCACCAAGGTCCTCACCTACGACGGACACTTCCCCGGACCCGTCCTGCGGGCCCGCACCGGACGCAAAGTCGTCATCCGCCACCGCAACACCCTCACCATGCCCGTCGCGGTCCACCTCCACGGCGGCAGCGTCTCCCCGGAGAACGACGGCGGCCCCATGGACACCTTCGCCCCGGGCACCTCACGCACCTACACCTACCCCAACCAGCAGCCGGGCGCCGGCCTCTGGTTCCACGACCACGCCCACCACATGGAATCCGAGCACGTCTTCCGCGGCCTGTCCGCGACCTACCTGCTCTCCGACGAGACCGAACGCTCCCTGCCGCTGCCCGCCGGCCAGTACGAGGTCCCCATCGCCCTGCGCGACGCCCGCTTCGACGAGGCCGGACAGCTCGTCTACGTCATGGACGACGTCTTCGGCCGCACCACCATCCTCGCCAACGGCCGCCCCACCCCCTACTTCGAGGTCGCCGCCCGCAAGTACCGCTTCCGGCTGCTGAACTCCTCCAACATGCGCTTCTTCCAGCTGCGCCTTTCCGACGGCGGCCAGATGATCCAGATCGGCTCGGACGGCGGACTGCTGGAGCGGCCCTTCACCACCGACACCGTCGCACTGTCCCCGGCGGAACGCGCCGACGTGGTCATCGACTTCTCCCGCTACCCCGTGGGCACCAGGATCGTCCTGGAGAACACCCTCGGCCCCGGCACCCCCGACCAGGTCGGCAAGGTCCTGCGCTTCGACGTCGTGCGCACCGCCCCCGACCCCAGCCGCGTCCCGAACGTGCTGCGCACCCTGCCGGCCCTGGCGCCCGCCACCGTCTCGCGCACCGTCGTCCTCAGCATGGACGAGGACGGCCGCCAGGAACCGCGGGCCTTCATGGACGGCCAGACCTGGGACCACCACCGCATCGACCAGACCATCACGCACGGCACCTCGGAGATCTGGACCGTCACCAACGCCAACAAGCTCGTCCCGCACAACTTCCACATGCACCTGGTCCAGTTCCGGCTCCTGGAACGAAACGGCGCCCCGGTCGCTCCGGCCGAGGCCGGCCTCAAGGACACCGTCCGCCTCTTCCCCGGCGAGACCGTCAAACTCCACGCCACCTTCGACACGTACAGGGGCACCTACGTCTACCACTGCCACCTGCTGGACCACTCGGCGATGGGAATGATGGCCAACTTCCGGATCCGCTGAGGGATCCGGACTCGATGCGCGCTCAAGGACGGGCCGAGGACCGGGCGCAAGAATCCTCGACAACAGACCATGTCCGGCCGTGTCCCCCACGAGTCCCTCATGCGTCCGAAACCGAAAGGGAAGAGGAGGGAAGCCGATGGCCCGCACCGTGGCCATGACCGTGGTGCTCACACCCGGCCCTCCCACCTCCCTCGACCTCCACGGCAGCCTCACCCCTGCCGCGCTCACCGCCGCCCTCGCGTCGCTGCCACCGTGCACCCCGACGCTCCACCGGCACACCGACCACCACCACACCCTCACCCTGCCCCCGCCGCCGTTCCCCGCGGGCCGGCTGTCGGACCTGCTGACCGGGGCCGCGGCGGCGGGCGCGGACCACCGCCCCGCCCGGGAACCGGCCGGCACCCCCTGCACCCGGCACCCCGAATGCGCCCGCCACCACGGACGCGCCACCCACCCCGCATGCGCCCACCACCCCGCATGCGCCACCCACGCCGGCTGCGCCACCCATCCCGGATGTGCCACCGCGGAACCGGAAAGGCCCCCACCGACCACACCCCTGCAACGCGAGATCCTCCTCGACGCCATGACCCACCCC
>NZ_JBHXRY010000046.1:0-2565 GCF_042714895.1 Nocardia sp. NPDC058666 | reverse complement strand
CCGGGCCCGGTGTACTTCGACGTCGGCAGTGGTCCGGACGTGCCGTCGACCACCCACTGGTCGGCCTACGACGGCCGGGCCCGCCGCCCGCGCGCCGAGGCCCTCCGGGCGGTGTGCGCATGCGGATGGCGCGGACCGGCCCAGTACCCCCTGCACTGGAACACGATCGGCGACCAACCCCTCTACGACGCGGACGTCGACCTCACCGGACCGCTCGCCGACTGGACCGCGCACCTGTCCGTCGTCCGCGCCGCGGCGGTACCGCTGCCCGACCGCTGACCGCCCTCCTGCCAGGACCGCCGAGCAACTGACCGCCACCGCCACGGACTCACCCCTCGCCGCGCTGCGCGCCGCCGGCATGCTGGAGCGGATCGCCACCCTGGTGGGCCGCGAGGCCGCCGGCGCCCTGCGCGACGACAACACCTCCGCCCAAACACTGGCCACCGCCCTCGGCACCACCCGCTCCAAAGCCCAGATCATGCTCCTGACCGCGCAGGACGGATAACGCCACCGCCCCACAGCGCCCCGCCCGCCGGAGCAGAGCCCAGCCGCGCCCGCCCGGGGCCGGAGTCGGTGGAACGCTTTCGCCCCGGTACCTCTCTAGCCTGATGCGCACCGGTTGGCGGTGCTCTGGACCGGTGCGTCCAGACCGAGACGTCGCAGAGGGTTCCGCTGTTCCATGGGTCTGACAAGTAGTGAGCTCCTCGTGTGCGCCGTGCTGTGCACGGCACTGGCTTTCACGGTCACCGTGTGGCTCTGGCCGCGGCTGGCACGGGGGAGCCGGACACGGGTGCTCGGGCGCATGGGGCTGATCGTCCTCGTGCAGGCGTTCCTGTTCGCCTCGGTCGCCCTCGCGGCCAACCGCAGCCTGCTGATCTACGGGTCCTGGGCCGACCTGGCCGGACGTGCACGCCAGGAGGCCGTGCGCGGCGGGGTGGCCGTGGAGGTGCTGGGACGGCAGGCTCCCAACGTGCCCGGCGGCGGCAACCCCCTGGTGAGCGGCGTGATCGAGAAGGTCACCCTGCACGGGGAGCGTTCGGGGAGCGCTGCCCAGGCCTACGTCTACCTGCCGCCGGAGTACTTCCACAAGGGCAACGAGCAGCGGAGGTTCCCCGCGGCCGTGGTCCTGACGGGCTACCCGGGCACGGCGGAGAACCTGCTGAAGGGGCTGCGCTACCCGAAGACGGCCTGGACCCTGGCCAAGGAGAAGAAGGCGCAGCCGATGATCCTGGTGATGATGCGGCCCACCGTCTCGGCCGAGAACACCCAGTGCATCGACGTCCGCGGCGGCGGCCCGCAGAGCGAGACCTTCTTCGGTACGGACGTCCCCCGGGCCATATCGAGCACGTACCGCGCCGGCACCCCGGCGCGGAGCTGGGGCATCATCGGCGATTCGACCGGCGGCTACTGCGCCCTGAAGATGACGGTGCAGCACCCGGAGACCTACGCCGCCGGCGTGGGCCTTTCGGCGGACTACAAGCCGGAGATCGACCACGACTCCGGCGACCTCTTCCACGGCGACAAGGACGAGGAGAAACGATCCGACCTGCTGTGGCATCTCGCCAACCGGCCACAGGCCGCATCCTCGTTCCTCGTGACGACCTCGCTGCAGGGCGAGGAGAACTACAAACCGACCCAGCAGTTCATCAAGGCGGTCAAGGCCCCGGCCCGCGTCTCGTCGATCACGCTCGACCGCGGAGGACACAGCTTCAACACCTGGAACCGCGAGATCCCGCCGGCCCTCGAATGGATCAGCGGCCGACTCAGCGCCGAGTGACAAGCCCCGGTGCACAACATCTCCACCGAGCCTCCCGTACCGCCGCGGCCACCCGGACGCGCAGACCGACGGCCGCCGGGACCGGGACAGGGACCGCGGAACTTCACGGCGTTCGCTGCGTCAGTCAAGGACCTCAGTCGGTACTACGCCCACTGACGGTCTGCGGGGGAGTGCCGGCGGAGTTGAGCCGTATGCCCGGTCGGCTGTCCGGTTCCTTCCGGGCGTTGCGGACACGCTCTGGCGCCGGACCCGCCCCACGCCCCACCCCCAGGCACCGGCGGGCTTCACCCAGGGCAGAAGGCCACTCCCTTCCCCCCGCGCCCCGGATCCCTAGGGTGAGGGGGGTGAGCACTCATGCGCCGAACGAGTCCCGCGTCATCCCCCTGCGCCCGCAAGCCCCGGCGCCCGGTTCCGGCGGGCCGGCCGGCGCCCCGCGACGACCCGTGGGGGGTCCACCGCCGAGGGAGCCCCTGTGGCGTCACCTCGTCGGCGACGTGCTGCGGCGCGAGCGGCTCGCCCAGGAACGCACGCTGAAGGACGTCTCGGAGGCGGCCCGGATCTCGATGCCGTACCTGTCGGAGGTGGAGCGCGGACGCAAGGAGGCATCCTCCGAGGTGCTCGCGGCCGCCGCCCAGGCCCTCGGACTCGGCCTCGCCGACCTGCTCCTGCGCGCCGGTGACGAGCTGGCCCTCCACGCCCGGAGCCGGGTGGTCCGGGGCCGCACGTCACCCACGGCGCAGTACGACGGCCTCTGCCTCGCCGCCTGACCGGACCGGACTGCTCCGGAC
>NZ_JBHXRY010000045.1:0-2588 GCF_042714895.1 Nocardia sp. NPDC058666 | reverse complement strand
GCAGTGCAGGCCGAACCTGTCGCGCAGTCCCGGTTCGCTCTGGTCGACGGTGATGACCTCCAGTCCGGCGCGGGCCAGCCGCTCGACGGTCCCGGTCAGGAGGTCGCTGAGGTCGGGCACCGGCTCGGGGGCGCCGGGCCAGGCCTCGGCGACCGGCACGGCCGGGGTGTCGGCGAAGAGGAACTCCAGGCGGGGGGCGGCCTCGGGCAGGGTGCCCAGCCCGACGTGGTCGTCGAGGGTGAGGACGAGTTCCGGGTGCTCCAACATGGGCCGCAGCCGCTCGGCATCGCGCGGTCCTCCCTGGGCGAAGGAACGGTGCGGTGCCTCCAGGACGTTGGTGACGACCTCGGCGACGGCGGAGCGGATGGCGACGCGCGGATCGTGGTGGGCGCCGGCCGCGAGGAACATCCGCGGTGCCTGCCGATGGCCGCCCTCGTAGCGGCAGACCGCCAGGACGGCCGGGACGGCGAAGTCGTTGGTGGCGTCGAGGAGGAGGAGCCGGTAGCCGGCGGCCGCGGCCCGGTCCGCGAGGAGCAGGGTGTCGGTGTCGTCGGCCGGCAGGTGGATGCGGCGCAACGGGGTGGCGGCGTACCAGGCCATGAGGAAGGCGTCGCGTTCGGCGACCTCGAACAGCCCGTACAGGGCGGCTTCTTCGGGGCTGTTGCCGAGGCCGCAGCCGTTGGAGGACTCGTACACGACGCGCGGGCGGTCCGGGCCGGGCACGTCCCAGTACGCGACGTGTTCGGGGACCGCGGTGGGCCTTCGGTGGGTGAGGGACCAGCCGTGCACCCAGTGGAGCGGCAGGTCCGGGGTGTACGGGACGGTGGGCGAGCCTGGGTGGCCGTGGTGGGCGGGGTCGGGCAGGCCGAGCCGTTCGGGGTCCAGGGCCCGTTCGGGGCCCAGTTCGGCGAAGGACGCCCGCAGGGCGGTGCGGCGGCCGGCCGGGCGCATGCCGGCATGGCGTTCGACGGCCTCGAAGAGGGCGATGCGCTCGCTGTCGGGGTAGGTGCGGGCCCGGCCGTGGCCACCGTCGTCGACGGACCGGCCGTCGGTGACGATCGCGCTGGTGAGGCTGAACGCCGAGTCCTCGAAGCGGTGCAACAGCCGTACGGGCCCGAACCGTTCGTCGTGGAGGGCCTCTCGCAGTGCGGCGCCGGTCGTACGGGGGTTGGGTGCGCGCAGCAGGGCCGGGTCGGGCAGCGGGCGCGGCCGTGAGGGCAGGGGGTGGAGCAGGGCCGGTGTGTCGGGGGGCAGGGGGTGGCACACGGCGCAGCCGCCGACGGGGCGGACGCGGTGGGTGGACCAGGTGGCGCGGCCCTGGTGGACGATGTGGACGACGGCCGAGTCGTCCTCCCCGGGGTGCGGGTGCGGGGGTTCGAGGAGTTCCTGGACGAGGGCCAGGGCGGCCGGGGTCAGGGCGGGCGAGGGCACTCCGGCCAGGGTCAGCTTCGGGCTCTGCCACGGGACCCGGCCGCCCGCGGTCGCCAGACGCTGGTACTCGGTGCAGACGAGGCAGGCCGCGCCGCCCGGCCGCAGGACCGGGCCGATCACGGCGAGGGCTCCGTCGTGGCGGACCGGGACCAGGGTCAGGGGCCGGCTCAGGGCGTGGCGGCTCAGTTCCTCGGCGAGGCCGAGCGTCCAGTGGGTCAGCAGGACCGCGGCCCGGCCGCTGGTGGCCGCCAGGGCTGCGGCGGCGTCCAGTACGGGGACGGCTGCACGGGCGGGGGCGGTCGCAGGGGCGGGGGCGGTCATCGGGCCTCCTCGGCGGTACGCAGCACGGTGAAGCCGAAGGAGCGCAGCAGGCCGACAAGTTCGGGGGTGGGGGTGGGGTCCGGGGGGTTCGGGGTGGGGCCGGCTCCGGACACCCGGTGCAGGGTGTCCTGGAGGGCTTCCTCGCGGCCGGCCAGGTCGGCGAGCCAGCCCCCGCTCCAGCCGAGGTCCTCCCAGGCGGCGGTGCGTGCACCGGCGGCCGCCAGCGGGGCGATCGCGCCGCCGCAGGGCCGGGGGCGGGCGGCGGACGGTTCGGCCGCGGCGGTGCAGACGGCGGTGACGGCGGCCAGGGCGGCGAAGGCGGCGGCGTCGCCGGGGGTGGCCTCGACGGCCTCGCCGAGCACCGGGCCCGGCCCGGGCCCCGGGCCGGTCGGGGTGCGGCGGACCACGGCCCGGTACGCCTGGGCGCCGGGGGCCGCCCGGTGCACCTCCAGTCGCGCGGTGACGGCGAGCCGGTCGGTCAGGGTCGTCCACCAGTGGCGGAGCTGCGGGTGGCCGGACCATCGGGCGGGGTTCACGGCGGTGCGCCGGTCGGGGGCGGCCGCGGCGAGGCGGAGTGCGGTGGCGTGGCGCAGGGCGCGGCCGCGGGCGTGCCCCGGGTCGGCCCCGACGGTGAACGTGTCGTCCCCGAGCAGGAGTTCGGCGGCGCGGCAGAACAGTTCCAGTCGGGCCAGGTCCAGCCGGGGGGCGCCGCCGGTCAGGGTGCGGGGTGCCCCGGTGTTCCGCGGGTCGGCGTCGGGGTCGGGGTCGGGGTCGGGCAGGGTGCAGGTGGCGAGGGGCACCGGGAGTTGGGGCAGGTCCCCCGGCAGGGGTGCGGG
>NZ_JBHXRY010000044.1:0-2740 GCF_042714895.1 Nocardia sp. NPDC058666 | reverse complement strand
CGGCCCTGGACATGAACGCGGCCTACCTCTCCGCCCTCAAGTGCTGGCTGCCGATCGGACAGCTCATCGAGACCACCGACGGAGTCCACAACCCGAAGAAGGCCGGCGTCCACCTCATCACCCCGCCCGACTGGGAACACGCCGACCTGCCCAACCCGTTGGGCAACCGGATGGAGCCGGGCGAGTTGTGGGTCACCGAGTCCACCCTCCGCCTCCTCCTCGACTGCGCCCGCCAAGGCCTCTCCGACGCCCCGACCATTCACCGCTCGCTCGTCTCCGGCGGCACAGAAGTCCTGCTGGAAAAACTGCGCCGCGCCCTGGCCGAGGTCCGAAAAACCGCTCTCGCCGAGGGCGACGAACTGACCGTGAACTACGTGAAATCCATGTATTCCAAGCTGGTCTCCACCCTGGGTGAATCGACCGCGAACCGTAATATGCGGCGTCCGGACTGGATGCACATTATCCGCGCGAAAGCGTTCGCGAATCTGTGGATGAAAGCTAACAAGATCCACAAGGCCGGATTGCAGGTCGTGGAAATCTCCGGCACGGACGAACTCCACGTCATCGGCGACTGGAGGCAGGTATTCGCCGAGGGCCGGGACCTGAACCAGGTGAAGGAAAAGCAGACCTACACGCTCGGAGGTAAGCGCTGATGGCGGGATCCGGGGATCTGTGGGCCCGCTGGGGCGAGTGGCAGCGGCACGACGCCCGTGGCATGAAGGGCGGGGAGGCCCTGATCCTGGAGCTCAACCGGATCGTGCACTCCTCCGGCATCGTCTCGCCCGTCACCACCCGCCGCGGCCTGACAGCCCGGCTGCGCTACCTCGACAGCCCCGCCGGCCGCGAGGCCCTGGCCGAACAGGGCATCAGCACCCGCACCCTGCGCTCCTGGACCCACGGCAAAGTCACCCCGTCCCCGGCGTCCCGCGACCGGATCGACGCGGCGTACTGGTGGCGCCGGCGGGAGAACCTGATCCGCTCCGGCTGGCTCGTCCGCCACCTCGACAATGACGGCCGGGGCCGGCGGATGGAGATTTACCCGGTCGACCAGAGCCACGTTGACGCCAAGTACAGCCGGCCCCTCAGCGACCGCTCGATCATGGTCCGGTACATCTGGCCCGACCTGGTCCAGGCCTGGGCGGCCCGTGATGAGGCAATGGTGGATGAGATCTGGGACGACGTCATCACCGACCTCGACTCGGATTATGCAGCGTATGCATATGTCTCCTCCGTCGGCATCGGTGCCTGATCTTCCCGTTGCTCGGCCTGCGTCCCCGGCCGAACTGAGCCGAAGCATGAGAGTTGGCGCAAAGGGAGGCGTGTTGTCACTCGAGGGCATCTTCCGGCGGCTGCGGTGGTTTTGGCCGGAGCCCGCCTGCGCAGGCCAGCACTTCTGTCGCTGAGGAGTTCAGGAAGATCGTGAACACGGACGTCCTGTCCACGGAGTCGATGAAACCGGTACGCACAAGCTCTTCCCCGGCCTGCCGGAGGATGTCGACAGAGGCGGCAAGGCCTCCGACCGTGTGGCCGCGCCGAGCAGCTGTGCGGATCCGGATCGCGAACACACCTGCGTGCCGACTGGCGGGGATCAGACCGTCCGAGATGTCGAAGGTGCCTCCGGCAACCAGGACGTCACGGGCAGGTCCGCATGCCGGGGTCTGTTCGCGAAGCATGGCAATGAGGTCCTCGCGAGGGATGCTGCGTACCGGCACCCGTAGGACCCAGGCGTCGCCCGTGTGTGACAACTGCAGCGCCTCTCTGGCGACAGCCCGACTGCTCCGACCTGCTTTTCCCGCAGGCTATCTGGTGCCGACGGTGACAACTACCGAGCCTCGGCACACGAACCGGCCGGGGATGCAGGGGGTTGTGAGGCAGGCCATGGCCACCTGATTCTGAGTCAGAGTTCCTACGGTTTGGGCGATATCGAATTGAACCAGGAGGAATGGCAATCAACTCATCACAGGCTACTCAGCAGCAGGGTGACGCACTGATTGAGTCGTGGCTGGATTGCACGGTGTGCAATAACGGGCTCCTCGTGTTCATGACTCGCACGGACACGGGCCGCCTCTACCTGGAGTGCGATGAATGCCTGTCCGGATACACGGCCGTCTCCACCAGCGGCGTGGATTGTCATTTCTGGACCGATCAGGCAGATTGGGATGGCCTCCCGCGAGCCGCTCCGATGTCCTGACCGCCGGATTCGACTGGAGCATCAGAAACGAAAGCTAGAGCAGGAAGACGGGGGTTGCGTTTCTGGTATTCGGCCGGGGGCGTCTCAGTTTCACTATTTGGCACGTGACTGTTTGCAGGGGTCGGAGGTCGGAGGCCTCCCCACCCCCCTTTCTCCAGCAAGATGGTGTAGACCACTTTGGGATGATGGTCCGGCGTATATGTTACGTCATGTAGTGGGTTGAGAGAGGGGCCGGTGGAGTGGATACCCCGTCAGCCCGTGTGCATACTGTTCCTGAGAGGGAGCGCGCAGCGCGACCGGTCGGCCCGGCCCCGCAGGGGCCACACCCCAGATCCCGTTCCTGAGGCACCGTTACAGAGAGGCCTTGACACACCATCAATAATCCTCTGTACAGCTACGATTAAGCCGGTACACCCGTGGCACCCCTCCCTCCACTGCTAGCCAGCCGTCGCGGACCGGTAGTCCCCGAACCGGCCGGCACCAACCCTGCAGTCACCGCAGGTGACTGCCCATCGGGCATACTCAGTCCGGCGTCGCGCAGCGACGCAG
>NZ_JBHXRY010000043.1:1966-2977 GCF_042714895.1 Nocardia sp. NPDC058666 | reverse complement strand
GCGTCAGATGTGTATAAGAGACAGGTCGTCCGCGGCCCGCGGCAGGAAGTGGTGCCACAGCCAGCTCTCCAGCCACTGGCAGTGCTCGAAGGAGTCCACGAACAGGACCGTCCCCGGCACGTCCAGGAACGGTCCGGCGGCACGCTCGAAATCGGCCGGGTCCCGGCTGACGAACCGCCCGTCGAGCTCGACGAGCAGCCGCCCGGCCGCCCGCGCGTGGTCCGCGAGACGCCGCAGCAGCGTCGACTTGCCGATACCGCCCGGCCCGTACACGTAGAACGCGAACGGCGCCTGCGGATCACCGGCCAACGCCGCCGCGAAGCGCCCGAGTTCCTCGTCGCGGCCCACGAACGCCTGCACGCGCGCCCTGCTCAGTCTTTCCCCCACGGACCCCATGGCGGCTCCCTTCCCTCTCGCTGCGGAGCTTGTCAATTGATCAGTCCGAGCTGAGAGTCGTCGCCCTCGCCGGTGACCAGCAAGGTGGTCTCCTCCACGCACCGGAAGCGGCCGTCGGGAGCCATCCGGGCGAAGAGGTAGACCTCGGTGCGCGAGACGTGGCCGTCGTGGTGGGTGAGGGTGACGGTGTGACGGTCGGCGTAGGACAGCCCGTCGCGCAGTTCGTCCTGGACCTCGACCTGCCCGTCGCGGATCAGGGAGCGCAGGCGCGTCATGTGCCGGGCGAAGGAAGTCCGGTCGCTCCACACGCCGTTGGTGCGCTGGCGGTAGTCGGGGGCGAAGTGCCGGTCGATGGCCTCGGTGAGGTCGAGGCCCGGGGTGAACAGCAGGTCGTTGATGGCGCGGCTGATGTCGGTGGAAGTCATCGTCATGTCCTGAACGCAGTGGGGGGTGTACGAGGGGTGCGGGGGCGCGCCGGGCACAGGGCGCGGGGCGCCGCGGTCTCAGCGGACGGGGGTGAAGTCCAGCGACAGCGAGAGCGGCCCACGGGTGTACAGGCCGGCCTCCCGGTAGCGGAAACCGGGGCTGTAGCGCACCTCGTCGAACAGCGGCAGG
>NZ_JBHXRY010000043.1:0-1959 GCF_042714895.1 Nocardia sp. NPDC058666 | reverse complement strand
CGTCCACACCCGCTCCTCGGGCGCCTCGCGCAGGATGCGCAGGTACTCGTCCGCCAGGCGCTGGCGCATCGACTCGAAGGCGTTGGGCGCCCGCCACCGCAGGTCGGCGGCGAGCGTCTCGCGTGCCGCGTCGTGCGGGTGGAGCCCCCGCAGGGTGGACTCCATGAACGGCAGCTCCCGCAGCCACGCGAACAGCGGATGGGCGTCCTCCCCGGGCAGCACCGCGGCCAGCAGCTCCTCCGACGTCGAGTGAGCCTGCGCCGCCACCTCCAGGGCACGGCGGTGGGCCGCCGTGGGCACCTCCCCGATCAGCCCCGCCAGCAGCGTGCGCAGCACGTCCGCCGTGGGCGCCCAGATCTCCTCCCGGCCGCACCCCGCCGACCCGGCCGCCGCCGCCAGCGACAGCGAGAGCGGCCCCCGGGTGTACAGGCCGGCCTCCCGGTAGCGGAAACCGGGGCTGTAGCGCACCTCGTCGAACAGCGGCAGGAGCATGGCCGCCACCGTCTCGATCTCGGCGCGCGCGAAGGCCGTACCGACGCACTGGTGGAGGCCGCTGCCGAAGGACAGGTGCTCGGCCGCCGCGGTGAAGGAGCGGGCGGTGCCCAGGTCCGCACGGTGGATGTCGAAGGCGTCCGGGTCGGTGAACACGCCGGGGTCGCGGTTGGCCGCCCCGATCATGCAGAAGACGGTGGCCCCGGCCGGGACGACGGTGCCGGCGAAGACGGCGTCGTGCTCCGCCTGGCGGGGGATGAGCTGCACCGGCGGGGTGCAGCGCAGCGTCTCGGCGATCGCGGCGCCCAGCAGCTGCGGGTCGCGGCGGACCTGCGCCAGCTGCTCGGGATGGTCGATCAGGTGCTTGAAGAGCAGGGCGAGCGTCTTGTCGGCGGGCTCCGCCGAGGCCAGCAGCACATTGATGACCAGGGCGGTGACATCGCGGTTGCTCATGGCCGCGCCGCCGAATTCGGTGCTGCACAGCGCCGATATCAGGTCCTCGCCGGGACGGCGGCGACGCTCCTCGATGATCGGAGCGAGATACGCCTCCAACTGCTCGGCGCACTCCAGGCAGTGCCGGCGACGCTCGGGTGTGAGGGTCAGGCTGGTGATGAACTCGGTGACCCCGCCGTACCAGGCCGCCACCTGCGGCCAGTCCTTCCTCTCCAGGCCGAGGACGTCGAGCGTCACCTGCACGGCGAACGGCTTGCCGAAGTCGTTGACCAGGTCCACCCGCCCCGCGGGGAGGAACGGAGCCATCAGCTCGGCGGCGTTGGCGCGGATGGCGTGCACCTGTCTCTCCAGGGCCCGGCCGGTGAAGGACCGTACGACGACCGCCCGCTTGGCGGTGTGCTCGGCTCCCGACATCTGGGCCAGGACCGGCCCGCGCATCACCGGCTCCGCGCGCGCCTGGAACGTCTCGGTGGTGAAGGCATCATGGTCGGTCAGGACCCGCTTCACGTCCTCGTGGCGGGAGAGGAAGTAACTGTCGATCTCCGGCTCGTAGTGCACCGGAAGCTGCTCCCGCAGCTGTGCGAAGTAGCGGTAGGGGTCAGCGGCGAAGTCCTCGGACAGGACGCTGAACGGGGCAGGGGACACGTGCATGGTGGAACCTCTCGAAAGACGCTGTGCGTGGACGGAGCCACCACGCGCCCCGTGCGGTCGCGAGAACGCCGGGCAGCCCCAACCGGGCTGCTAGACGGGCGAACGGCCGTTCGGGTTCCGCCGGTTGGAGGCCACTTCACCACCCGGCGGCACACCACGACCGGGCCGCCGCTCCACGTGGCCGGCCCCGGACAGCGCGTGACGTCACAGCCACCCCTCGACCGTACGGATGCGGTGGCCCAGGACCCGGGCGAACCCCGCGACGAACTCCGGGCGGAGCCGGGCCGCGTTCCACACCTCGAATCCCAGATGGGCCAGAGCGAAACGGTCCTCCTGCCACCCCCACTCGGGCAGCGCCTGCGC
>NZ_JBHXRY010000042.1:0-3129 GCF_042714895.1 Nocardia sp. NPDC058666 | reverse complement strand
CCCACGGGCAGGCGCTGGACCCGGTTCTCCTTGCCCTCGACCGGCGAGGGCAGGATCCGGCCCTCGGGCCGGACGGCCAGCTGGAGCGACTCGCGGATGAACTCCATCGCGAGGTGGACCTCGTACTCGGCCTTGGGACGGGTCCCGCCGAGCTCGTCGATCATCGCCTCGACGATCTCCTTCTCGCGCTCCTCGGTGATCCGCAGGGCGCGCTCCAGGACCGCACGTCTGATGTAGGGGCTGGTGGCGGCCCACTCCCGCTGGGCGCGCTCGGCGCCGCGGTAGGCCTGGTCCACCTGCTCGACGGTGGCCACGGTGATGGCCGCGAGCTTCTCCCCGTTGTACGGGTTGACGTCGATGATGTCCCACGAACCGGTACCGGCCAGCCATTCGCCGTCGATGTACTGGTGAGCCAGGTCGCTGAATATGGACATGCCATCCCTTACTGCGAGCGCGCACCCGTGCGCTGCACCGGAGACCGATCGGTCATCATGCACTGATCAGACGTCATACTACGTGCGAATCAAGACAGTTGGAGCAGACCGCGAAGAAGATCCCGGGTCCGGTCGGGATCGGGGCAGTCGGCCTGGAGCCGTTCCATCGCCCGCTCGTACTGCCCCACTTCCTCGTCCTTGTCCAGGTAGAGGGCACTGGTGAGCTGTTCCAGATAGACGATGTCCTGGAGGTCTGACTCGGGGAAGCGCAGCAGGGTGAAGGCTCCGCTCTCGCCCGCGTGGCCGCCGAAGGAGAAGGGCATCACCTGGAGCTGCACGTTGGGGCGCTGGGAGACCTCGATGAGGTGCTCCAGCTGGCCGCGCATGACCTCGCGGTCGCCGTACGGGCGGCGCAGCGCGGCCTCGTCGAGGACGGCGTGGAAGACCGGGGCGTTCTCGGAGACGAGGACCTTCTGCCGCTCCAGGCGCAGCGCGACGCGGCGGTCGATCTCGGCGCCGGTGGCGCCGGGCATGCCGCGGCTGACGACGGCGTGGGCGTAGGCCTCGGTCTGCAGCAGTCCGTGGACGAACTGGACTTCGTAGATGCGGATGAGGGAGGCGGCGCCCTCCAGACCGATGTACGTCTGGAACCACCCGGGCAGCACGTCGCCGTAACTGTGCCACCAGCCGGTCGCGTTGGCCTCGCGGACCAGTCCGAGCAGCGACTCGCGCTCGGTGCTGTCCGTGACTCCGTAGAGCGTGAGGAGGTCCTCGACGTCTCTGGCCTTGAAGCTCACCCTTCCCAACTCCAAGCGGCTGATCTTCGATTCGGATGCGCGGATCGAGTAGCCGGCCGCCTCACGGGTGATGCCGCGGGATTCTCGGAGTCGCCTGAGCTGGGAGCCCAGGAGGATGCGGCGCACCACAGAACCGCTTGCTTCTGCGGTCACTAGTACTGCCCTCCCCATCGCATTGGCGTGCGCGTGGTGTGCGCGTGCGTCTCGGGGCCCCCGTACCCCAGGGGCCGCAGTCTGCCACCAAAACGCATCGGCCCGTACTCGTTCTGTAACGGAATCCCGTCTGTAGGAAAAGAAGTCCGTAAGTATGCGTAGGAAGAAATGAGTCAGAACCGTCACGGGAGTGGACAGGTCCGGCGCGTGCACGTGCATCTGCCCTTGCATCCGGCTCCGGCATTCGGAACGATGGTCCCCGCGCACCTGCGTGCTGTTCGCGCCGGCGCCGGACCCACCCCGCAGTTCTTTCTGGACGGAGTTGACCGCTCCGCCCGCGAATCCCGGGAGTGCCTCGCATGGGGACGAATGGATCGACCATGCTCGAGCCGTTACGGCAGGGGCTTCCCCCGGTTGACCCCACGGCTGTCTCCGGGTCCGCCTCATGCGCCCTTCCCGCACGCTTCGACGCGGTGCGGGGCGCCCGCACCTTCACCCGGTCGACCCTGTCCCAGTGGGGGCTCGACGACCGTTTCGACGATGTCTCCCTGGTCGTCTCCGAACTCGTCACGAACGCGCTGCGCCATGCCCTGCCCGAGGACAGGCGCGGTCCGGACGCCGAGCCGGAGCCGCCGGTACGGCTGCACCTGATGCGGTGGAGCACGCGGCTGGTGTGTGCGGTGCGGGACCCCAGCGAGGACCGGCCGGGCGGGGCGTTCTCACCGGAGCGGACCTCGGAGAACTGCGACCTGGAGTCCGGGCGCGGGCTGTTCCTGGTGGACGCGTACAGCGACAGTTGGGGCTGGCACCCGCTCGCGGGACGGCTCACCGGCAAGGTCGTCTGGGCGCTCTTCCTCCTCCAGGACTGAGCGGCCGACCGCCGCCGATCAGGGGCGCACACAGGACAACTGGCCGGGATTGATCATTGCGATCAGTCCCGGCCAGTGCACGTGCATGGCGTGATTGGGTGCGCTGTTCCGTCAGCCGATCAGATGATCGAACTCGCCGTCCTTGACGCCCAGCAGCAGGGCCTCGATCTCCGCCGGCGTGTAGACCAGTGCCGGTCCGTCGGGAAAGCGCGAGTTGCGCATGGCGACGTCGCCTCCCGGCAGCCGCGCGAACTCCACGCAGGAACCCTGCGAGTTGCTGTGCCTGCTCTTCTGCCACGTCAGCTCAAACAAGGTAGCGAGTTCTGCAGCTGCCATCCCGTTGTACGCGTGGTCCACAGGAAGCCCCCGATAGTGCAGATGTCAACTCCTCCGGATCATAGCTGTGTTCATGAGCGGCTGCATGGGCAGATGCACGTGCACGCGGGGTGGTCCATTGATCACTCACAGGTCCGTCCTCAGGGGTGAAGGGCCTCGGACACCTCGTCCAGCGAGTCCAGGAGCTGCGGGGCGGCCCCGCGCAGCACCCCCTGCCCGGGCGCGCCCCAGTCCGCCAGCACGGCCCTGACCTCGTCCCACTGCGGCACCCGGCGCTCCCGAACGGCCTTGGCGCCCGCCCCGGTGGCAGTGCGCAGCGCCTCGGCCAGGTCGGCGGCGCCCGGCACCGGAGCCTGCCCGCGGTCCGGGACATGGGCCTCCAGCAGCATGGCGCACCGGCCCATCGCGGCGAGGGCGTCCCCCGCGCCGTCGGCGGCCGCGTGGGACAGCCCGCGGTGGCGCACCGGCTCCCCGGCGGCCCGGTCCAGGGCCTCCTGCCACGCGATGCGGGCGTCGCGGGCCGCCAGCAGGGCCTCGCGC
>NZ_JBHXRY010000041.1:0-3158 GCF_042714895.1 Nocardia sp. NPDC058666 | reverse complement strand
ACCTCACCGGGTTCAAGGTCGAGGCGAGCGACGGCCACATCGGGAAGGTCGACAAGCACTCCGACGAGGTCGGTGACGCCTACCTGGTGGTCGACACCGGTGTGTGGATCTTCGGCAAGGAGGTCCTCCTTCCGGCGAGCACGGTGGCCCGCATCGACCTGGAGGAGGAGAAGGTCCACGTGAACATCACGAAGGACCAGATCAAGAACGCCCCTGAGTTCCACCGGGACATCCACCTGGAGGACCCCGGCTACCGGGGGGAACTCGGGACGCACTACGGGCTCGGGGGGCTGCCCTGGGAAGGCCCCTCCGGCAGCCACCGCGCGTGACACGGACCGGCGGCTTTCCCGCCGCCGAAAATCACTGGGCGTGGTACTGATAAATATGGTTTTCGAGGGTACACGCCACTCGAGACGCCATGGCGGATCCAAACTGTTCCGCCGAATTCCGAAGTGGGAACGAGGGCATCATGATTCTTGTCGGTCTTATTCTCCTGCTCGTCGGATTTCTGACCGGGATCTCCATCCTGTGGACCATCGGCATCATCCTGCTGGTGGTGGGCGCGGTGCTGTGGATCCTGGGCTCGGTCGGACATGCGGTCGGCGGCCGACGCCACTACTGGTAGCGGTTCGCCCTACGCCGGGACGGCGTATCCAGTTCCCATTTCGCCCCCCAGGGAGTGATCAGCTGTGTCGGACAAGCAAAAGAGCAAGGCCAAGGCCGAGCAGGCCAAGGGAAAGGTCAAGGAGACCGTCGGCCGCGCTGTGGGCAACGAGAGCATGACCGCCGAGGGTCGCGCCGAAAAGGCCAAGGGTGACGCCCGGCAGGCCAAGGAAAAGGTCAAGGACGTCTTCAAGCGCTGACGCGCTCCCGGATTTCGGCCGAGGTCCCGTGCCCGTGTGGGTGCGGGACCTCGGCATTTGAACGGCGTATCTTCCGTGACGACGGATGCGGTTCCACATCGGCGCGCGATGGGCGGCGGCGTAATGCGAAGTGTGGGCGTGGAAGAAGAGCTTCTGCTGGTGGACGCCTCCACCGGCGAGCCGCTGGCCGTGTCCGGTGCGGTGCTGGCGGCGGCCGACCGCTGCGCCGGAGAATGCTCCAAGGGCCGCGAGGAGCAGGACCACGTCTTCGAGAAGGAGCTCCAGCGGGAGCAGCTGGAGTTCAACACCAAGCCGGTCACGGAAATGGGCGAGCTCCGGCAGGAGATCGTCCGGTGGCGCTCGGAGGCGTCCCGGCACGCCGCGTCCGCCGGAGCACTCGTCGCCGCCCTCGGTACCTCCCCCCTGCCCGTACGGCCCTCGCTGAGTGCGGGGAAGCGGTACCGGTGGATCGCCGAGCAGTTCGGCCTGACCGCGCAGGAACAGCTCACATGCGGCTGCCACGTCCACGTCGCGGTCGAGTCGGACGAGGAGGGCGTGGCGGTCCTGGACCGGATCCGGCCCTGGCTGCCCGTGCTGACCGCGATGAGTGCGAACTCCCCCTTCTGGCAGGGCGCGGACAGCGGGTACGCGAGCTACCGGAGCCGGGTGTGGGACCGGCTGCCCTCGGCCGGACCGGAGGGCGTCTTCGGCTCCGCCGACCGCTACCACGAGCATGTCCGCGCGATGGTGGACTCCGGTGTGCTGCGCGACGAAGGGATGATCTACTTCGACGCCCGGCTGTCGGCCACCTACCCCACGGTGGAGATCCGCGTCGCGGACGTGTGCCTGGAGGCGGGGACCACGGTGCTCGTGGCCGCCCTCGTACGCGCCCTGGTCGAAACGGCCGCCAGGGCATGGCGGGCGGGGGAGCCGCCGGCCCGGATCGGTACCGGCCTGCTGCGCCTGGCGGCCTGGCGGGCCGGGCGTTCGGGGCTGGACGGACCGCTGCTGCATCCGCGGACGATGCGGGAGACCGCCCCCGCCGACGCCGTACTGGCCCTCTACGAGCACGTCCGCGAGGCGCTCGTCGACCACGGCGACCGGGATCGGGTGAGTGCGGAGATCGCCGTGCTCCTGGACCGCGGCAACGGCGCCCGCGCCCAACGCGCCCTGCTGGGCACGCGCGGCGATCTCGCCGGCGTCGTCCTGGGCTGCGCGGAGCTGACCACCGCCGTGCCGGGCTAAGCCGTCTCCTCCTCCGAGGTGTAGCGGACGCGCGCCCACAGCGGCAGTACGTACCAGCACAGCAGGTACCAGGCCAGGACCGCGGCGACCAGGTACGGCACGATCGCGTTGTGCGTGGCCACTCGCAGGACGAGGAGGAGGGCGGACGTGCAGGTGGCCAGCAGCAGGAGCAGTCCGATGAAGGTCAGTCGCGACGCCCACGCGACCGCCTCGGGCTTGAGCCGGCGGCCCGAGACGATGCGGTGGAAGGAAACGGGCCCGATCAGCGCCCCAGTCGCCAGTGCGCCGAGGACCACCGTGACGATGTAGATCACCTTGTCGACCTGGGGCAGCCCCTGGAAGTGCGGTGTGAAGGCGACGGTCAGCAGAAAACCGAAAAGGATCTGCACGCCCGTCTGCGCGACCCGGATCTCTTGGATGAGCTCCTGCCACTGCCGGTCGGCACGCTCCTCGACGCTCTCGCTCCGTCCGTCCCGAGCACTCTGGCCCTGGCCCTGGTTCATGACACCTCTTTCTGTCCGCTGTTGGGGTTGCGCGCGTGCCCGACCCGGAGGTCACCGCGAGGGGTACCCGGACGGGGACGTGCGTGAAACGTTTCTTCCGCCGAGGTCACGGGGCGTCCGGCTGCCGCTCCCGGGCCCGCTCGGCATTGAACTGGGCCCCGGTGAGCAGGGCCAGATTGGCCAGCCAGAGCCACACCAGGAAGACCACGATGCTGGCCAGTGAGCCGTAGAGCCGGCCGTAGGTGTCCAGCTCCGTGTACAGGGTGAAGAGCCCCGTCGCGGTCAGCCAGAGCAGGGCCGCGAGGATGCCGCCGGGCAGCCCCCGGCGCGTACCCCGGCTGCGCGCCGGGCCGGTCCGGAAGACGACCAGCACCAGGACGGTCACGACCGCCACCTGCACGGGCCAGCGCAGCAGCGCCACGACGTCCGGGCCGGGCCCGCCGGTGGCATGCGCGACCCACCGGGCCAGCGGCCCGGACACGACCAGTCCCACGGCGCCGACGAAGACCAGGACCAGCAGCAGGGCGTTGATGACCAGCGTATGGGC
>NZ_JBHXRY010000040.1:0-3405 GCF_042714895.1 Nocardia sp. NPDC058666 | reverse complement strand
TCAGTTGCTCACCGAACTGGTCCAGATCCTCTGAAAACGACACGGTCGTCGCAACCTCTCAATCGAGAGTGTTGCGACGACCGCGTGAACCCGCCTTTCGGTACGGGCGGTTCTTGTTTCTCGACTCGAGCGTCGGACGATTTCCGCAGGCCAGTTGTGGGTATATCTATCGAAGTCAGAGAGTCGATGGTCGGGTCAGCGGTGGGGTCGCCTATATTCCTCTCGAGCTGAACTCCTGCGAGACTCCTGTACCGCCACGCGGTCAACGATGAGATCGACGCTGAGAGGTGGTTTCCACGTATGACCGATCTGGTGACCGAGTCCGAGGCCTACTCGAGTACGCCGCTGCAGCGGGTGGCGGGCAAGTTGGAGCGTGTCCTGCCGCCGGGGTGGCGGGTCGAGGTCGTCGACCTGCCGGCCCGGGGCGAGGTGGCTGCGCAGCCTGTGCTGCGGGTGCATATGCCTTAGTCTGTCCAACCCATCGGCATGAGGACCGACTTTTGTTCGCAGAAGGCGTCCAGGCCTTCCGGGCCGT
Organism: Nocardia sp. NPDC058666; assembly: GCF_042714895.1. Lineage (NCBI taxonomy): Bacteria > Bacillati > Actinomycetota > Actinomycetes > Mycobacteriales > Nocardiaceae > Nocardia > Nocardia sp. NPDC058666. The sequence goes on along the minus strand of NZ_JBHXRY010000040.1, from coordinate 2,870 downwards.
TTTCGCGGCCGATACCCGAGTTCTTGTAGCCGCCGAAGGGGGCGGTCGGGTCGAAGGCGTACCAGTTGATCGCGAAGGTGCCGGTGCGGATTCGTGCTGCGATCTCCACGCCGTGGTCGATGTCGGTGGTCCACACCGAACCCGCCAGGCCGTAGTCGGAGTCGTTGGCGATGGCGATGGCCTCGTCCTCGGTGTCGTACGGGATCACCGACAGCACCGGGCCGAAGATTTCCTCCTGCGCGATGGTGCTCGAATTGTCGACGTCGGCGAAGATCGTCGGCTCGACGAACCAGCCGCGCTCCACGCCTTCGGGCCTGCCGCCGCCGAGCACCAGTCGCGCGCCCTCGGCTTTGCCCTTGGCGATGTAACTTTCGACGCGGTCGCGCTGCTTTTCGCTGATCAGCGGGCCGAGTTGGGTCGCGGGATCGGTCGGGTCGCCGGTCTGCATGGTCTTCACGTGCGCGACCAACGCGTCGACGATCTCGTCATAGCGACTGCGCGGCGCCAGAATTCGCGTCTGCGCCACACAGCCCTGCCCGCTGTTCATCAGCCCGGAGAACGCGAGCACCGGAATGCACGCGGCCAGGTCGACATCGGGCAGCACGATCGCGGCCGACTTGCCGCCGAGTTCGAGCGAGACAGTCTTGAGCTGCTCACCGGCGAGCGCGGCCAGCTTCTTGCCGACCGGGGTGCTGCCGGTGAAGGTCACCTTGTCCACGCCGGGGTGTCCCGCGAGGTACTCGCTTGCTTCGGCTTCGGCGGGCAGTACCGAGAGCACGCCGTCGGGCAGGCCGGCCTCGGTGAAGATGTCGGCGAGGATGTTGGCGGTCAGCGGGGTCAGCGGGGAGGGCTTGAGCACCACCGTGCAGCCGGCGAGCAGTGCGGGCCCGAGCTTGTTGGCGGCGAGGAACAACGGGACATTCCAGGCGGTGATCGCGGCGACAACACCGCGGGGTTCCCGTGACACACGGGAGGTTCCGAACAGGCCGACTCGAGTTTCGTTCCAGGCGAAGGTCTTCGCGAGTTCGGCCAGTGCGTCCAAGGCCGCGACGGCCGGAATCTGGTTGAGTGTCAAGGCCGCTAACGTCGGCGCGCCCATCTCAGCGGTGAGCGCGGCAACCAATTCCGGCGAACGCTGCTCGATCAGTCGAGCGACTTTTGTGAGTACCTTCGCTCGTTCCAGTGGCGGCGTCGACGGCCACGGACCGCTGTCGAAGGCGTCGCGCGCGGCCGCAACGGCCGCGTCGACGTCCGCGTTGGTTACCGCGGGCACGCTGCCGACGGTCTCCTCCGTTGCCGGGGATACCACCGAAATGCGGTCACTACCGGCCGGGGTGGTCCACTTGCCGCCGATGAACAGACTGTCGTAGTGCATGAGAACACGTTACAGTTTCGCGCTCAGCTTGTCTGCAACACGTTCTAATTCGCTGCGGCGCAACAACTGTGAAGATTGCGAATTCCGACCTGCCGGTTCGCTATTCGGGGAAACGCACTATTGCGTTCCGGTGATGAAAAGGGGATGCTTTAGCTACTGATCAGCTCGCTCGATTCATCCGACATTAACAGCGAATTGGGGAGACCGACTCATGGCTGTGCAAGTGATCGGCCGATCGTTGATGACCAGCGATCAGACCGACCATCAAGCGAAAAGTGTGGGCAGTGGCGGATGGGTTGTCTCATTCCTGCCGGGCCGCACACTCACGATCGAGCAGGCGACTGCCGCTATCCAGGCCGCTGAGGCGGTTGCGATGGTCGGCGCGCTCGCCGATCAGGTCGGCCTGACCACGTTGGAGACCGTCGGCCTGGCGATTCAGGAATCGCCGTGGGACAGGGTATTACCCGAGCCGATTCGGCGGACGCGGCGGCTGAGCTGGCTGGCGTGATTACGCCTTGGTAGCGACAACTACCAGGTTGCTCACCAATAGCTCTCGGACCAACGGAATTCGGACCAGCCACCAGGCCCACTTCGGGTGGTAACGGGGAAAGATAGTGCGCACGTCGGCGGAAGTCGTTGCCGCCCAGCGCAGTCCGTCTTCCGCCGTCACCGCGAACAATGACCTGCCGAACCTGTTCTTGGGTTCGCGTCCGTGCTTGCGCCGGTACCGTCGCGCGGCGAACTCGCCACCGAGGTAGTGCCACAGGCCGGTCTCGTGCCCGCCGAAAGGCCCGTGCCACACCGTGTACGAGTACACGATGAGGCCGCCGGGCCTGGTCACCCGCACCATCTCGTCGGCCATGAGCCACGGCTGCGGCACGTGCTCGGCGACGTTGGACGAGAAGCACACGTCGAAAGCGTTGTCGCGGAACGGCAATGCCATGCCCGACCCGCGCACCGAACCCGACACCCGCAGCCCCGCCGCGTGCATCTCCGACGGGTCCGGCTCCACCGAGACATACCGCGCGCCCACGGCGGTGAACTCGTCGGCGAAGTAGCCGGGACCGCCGCCGACGTCCAGGACCACGGTGCCGGTGAGGTCGCGGCCGGTGATGTCGGCGTAGAAGTCGCTGATCAGCTCGGCGCTGTCGGTGGCGATGCCGCCGTAGAAGCGCGCCGGGTCGGACTGCTCGAAACGGAAGCTGGTGAGCAGGCGAAGCGAGCGACGCAGGGTGGCGCGGCGCGCGAACCGGGATCGGTCACGGCGCGCGACGGGCTGCTCGGTTCTCGGCGGGGTGGCGGTCGACACGGGCAGAGTTTATGGGTTACCCGTTTGTGGGTGGCTGGTGGTGGGAGGTTCGGGGGGATTCCGGGCGGGATTCAGGGTTTTGGTGGTCCCAGGCTGTACGGGCTGTGTTTATTGGAGCGCTGGCGCGCTCGAGCGCGGCCCCTGAGGGGCCGCGGGGGGGCGCTTGTTGCCGTGGTGGTGGGGCGG
>NZ_JBHXRY010000039.1:0-3412 GCF_042714895.1 Nocardia sp. NPDC058666 | reverse complement strand
GAACTCGTCTACGACTTCCTCCACCGCATCCAGGACTGGCCCGAACGCCTCCCGCACATCGACGCCGTCGACGTCCGGCAGGACGCCCCCGGCGTGCAGATCACCGCCGTCGACACCAGCGCCGCCCCCGACGGACTCACCCGTACCACCCGCGGGGTCCGCCTGTGCTTCCCCGCCGCCGCCCGCATCGTCTACAAGGAACTCCTCACCCCCGCACCGATCGCCGCCCACACCGGCGAATGGTCCCTGACCCCCGACGGGGACGGCGTACGGGTCGTCTGCGCCCAACAGGTCCTGCTCCACGACCCCCACACCCCCCACAACCGGCAGGACCGGCAGGACCGGTGGGATCCGGGAGCCGCGGGCGGCCTCGCCGAGACCCGCCGCCAGGTACGGACCCGGCTGGGACACGCGAGCACCCGGACGCTGCACCTGGCCGGCTGGCGGGCCCGGACCGCCGTGCGCCGCCTGCGATGAGCACGCGAAGGAGAGCGCCGATGGCACCGGCCCACCCCGCCGCACACGCCCCCGCCCCGCCGCTGTACCTCCAGGGCCCCGAGGGTGTGGAGGGCCCCTGGGACGAGGCGGGGGACCGGCTGGAGGACACCGGCCGCGCGGTCGTCTGCACCACCTGGGGACAGTGGCTGACCGCCGTCCTGCTCGACCCGGGCCTGCGCCCGCTGCTCGGGGACGACTGGCCGCGCTTTCGCCGGACCCCGGCCGCAGCCGGCCGCATCCGCTTCGCCGTCTCGCGCTACGTCATGAAGTACGCCGCCGCCACCGCCCTCGACCTGCCCGTGCACACCGTGGAACTGGGCGTCGGGCCGGACGGGCACCCCGTGCTGCGCGGGCCCGGCACGGGCGTGGAGATCGCCCTGGCACACACCGGCGAGCTGATCGTGGTCGGCGTCAGCCGCACCGGACGCCTACGCCTCCACGCCCAGCCCGCCGACCTCGACCCCCACCGCCTCCTGCCGCGCGGCCACCTGCCCGCGCAGGAGGCCGCCGCCCTCGACGCGCTCCCCGCCACCGAACGCCGCACGCACCTGCTGCGCCTGCTGACCCTGCCGACGGTCCCGACCCCGACCGCCCACCTCGTCCAGGACCGCTACCTGGTCGGCGAGGCGCACCGACCGCGCCCCCGCCCCTGACCGCCCCCGACCCCCGGCCCCCGACCCCCGGGCTCCCCGTCCGGCTCCGGTCCGGCGGTGGCGGGAGCGCTCTCAGGCGGCGAACAGGTCGAAGGTGGAGGTGTGCCGCGGTCCGGCGATCACATCGAGCTGCGGGTCGACGGCCAGCATGGCCTGGTGCAGGCGCTGCAGTTGCGGCGAGGGCTCCACGCCGAGGTCCTCGATCAGACGGGCCCGCAGCCTGCGGTACACGTCCAGGGCGGTCGCCTGCCGCCCCGACCGGTACAGCGCCACCATGACCTGCGAGTGGAGTCCCTCGTGCTGGGGGTGGCGGGCGGTCAGGTCGGTGAGCTCGGCGATCAGTTCGGAGTGCCGGCCCAGCCTCAGGTCGGCGTCGATCCGCCGCTCCACCGTCACCAGACGGCTCTCCTCCAGCCGCAGCACCTCGATGTCGAGGATCGGGCCGACCCGTACGTCGACCAGCGCGGGGCCCCGCCACAGCTGGAGCGCGGCCCGCAGGCGGTCGGCGGAGGTACGGTCGTCGCCCTGCTCGAAGGCGCTGTGGCCCTCGCGGGAGAGGCGTTCGTAGTCGTGCACGTCGACGCTCTCCTCGGGCACCTGGAGCAGGTAGCCGCCGTGCCGGGTGGCCAGGACGTCCTTGGCGCCGCCCGGGGCGTCGGGGCCCATCGCGGTGCCCAGGCGCCGGCGTAATTGCAGGATGTACGTCTGCAGGGTGGTCAGCGCGCTCTGCGGCGGCTGGGTCCCCCAGATCTCCTCCATGAGGGTGGGCACGGGTATCACGCGCCCGGGATACAGCGAGAGCAGCGACAGGACCTGTCTCGGCTTTCCCGCGGACGGAACGATGGATCCCCCGTTGACCTCGGCACTCAACGGACCCAGAACCTGAATCCTCACGGTCTCCCCTCCGTAACTCGTCGAGTTCCCCGGCGATTTTCTGCCACCGGTGGCGGAGGTACTGCCCCCGTGTCGCGCACGCTAGCCGCGGTGGATGTTTTCCATCCCTTTCCTCCAGCGGCTTTCGAGCCGTCTTCGGTTACGGCCAGTCGATCGCGGAGCGGGCCGGGCCGGCGGCCGCACCCGGCGCCACGGGCCAGTCGATCGGGCCGGCCTGGGCCGGGACCACGGGCCAGTCGATCGGGTCGGCCTGGGCGGCCGCGCCCGCGCCGAGCACGGCGGCGCAGACCAGAGCGGCGGTGGCGGCGACGCGGGCGATGTTCCTCATGATGACTCCTCCATGGCAATTGTTTGATTCTTCTTGGCAACTCTTCTGCCAAGAAGCTTGGCAATGCCCGCTCGGGACTCGCTCGGACATCACTCGAGACACGGTGGAGAGCCCCACAAAAACCATGATGACCTGCACGGAAAACCACGATCAACAGCCCGGCAGGACATCGCCGTTCATGGCCCGCCGGGAACGCGGGGAGAAACTCGAGCCTCGCCGGAGCGCCCGCATTCCTGCATTGCCAAAACTGCCAACCGCTGGGCAATGTATTGCCAAGCCTATTGGCAATGCCTGTTGAGCGAGGGCCGTGGACAACCGGCGGCCCCACGGCGGGGGGAGGCCCCTGAAATGAACACGCCGACGCAATCCGGGGAACGAACGGCCCACCTGAACACCGCCGGCACCGGCCGGATGCCCGACGCCGTGCACGCCGTACTCGCCCGGGCCACGGCCCTGGAGGACCGCTACGGGCCGGCCGCACTGCGCGGCAGCCCCCCCGGCGCACCGCACCGCCGCGTCCACGCACGCCTCGCCGACCTGCTCGGCGTCCCCGCCGGCCGCACCGTCCTGACCACCGGCGCGGCACAGGCCTTCGAGGCGTTCACGCGCACCACCGTCCTTCGCCCGAGCGACCGGATCTGGACCACACCCCACGAGGGCGTCGCCCACCTGCACGCCCTGCACGCCCTGCGCGAGCGCACCCGCTGCCGGCTGGAGGTCGTCCCGCTGCGCCCGGACGGGGACCTCGACCTGGACTGGATGCGCACCCACCTCGACGAGGACGTCGCCCTGGTCTCCGTCGTCCACCTCTCCGCGGCCTGCGGAACCGTCAACCCCGTCGAGGAGATCGGCCGGCTGCTGGCCCCCCACCGCGCCCAGTACACGCTCGACGCCTCCCACTCGGTGGGCCTGCTGCCCGTCGACGCCCGGCGCATCGGCTGCCGGCTGCTCACCGCGGACGGCTGGCGGTTCCTGCGCGGCCCGCAGGACATCGGATTCGCCTACCTCGCCCCCCACCCCCACGACGACCCGCCGGGCG
>NZ_JBHXRY010000038.1:0-3655 GCF_042714895.1 Nocardia sp. NPDC058666 | reverse complement strand
GTCCTGGACATCGGCTGCGGCTGGGGCACGATGCTCAACCGCCTGACGACGGTGCACGGTGCGGAGCAGGCCGTCGGTCTGACCCTGTCGCGCACGCAGGAGGCGTTCATCGCCGGCCTGGACAACCCGCGGATCACCACGCTGGTGCAGAGCTGGGCCGACTACAAGGTCGCGGACGACAGCGAGAAGTACGACGCCGCGTTCTGCATCAACGCGCTGGAGCACTTCGTGTCCTCCAACCTGCCGCCCAAGGAGCGCACCAAGCGCTACCGGTACTTCTTCCAGCAGGTCGCGAACGCCCTGAACCCGGGTGCGAAGTTCGTGCTGCACACCATGACCGCCGAGGCGCTGCCGATGAACCGGGCGCTGCTGGACGACCTGAAGTTCCTGCAGCGCTCGGAGTTCGAGGGCTGCCACATTCCGCACCTGAGCGAGCTGTCCGCCGCCGCGGAGGGTCTCTTCGAGATCGACGAGATCGTCAACGAGCGGGAGTCGTTCGCGATGGCCTGCCGTGCCTGGCTGGTGCTGCTGGCCGAGCGCCGGGACGAGGCCGTGGCCCTGGAGGGCGAGGAGGTCGTCTCGCGGTTCGAGCGCTACCTCGACATCTTCGCGTACACGCTCGAGGACAAGTTCTTCAACAACTTCCGCGTCACCATCACGCGCCGTTAAGGAGGTTGACGTGACGAGCATTCTCGAACCGGCCAAGGACGGCGGGGCACGTACGGGCACCGAGGAGCGTCCCGGCGGCGGTGGCCCGACCCGGCATCTGCGGGTCGCGGTCATCGGCACCGGCTTCTCGGGTCTGGGCACCGCCATCCGGCTGCTGCAGTCGGGCATCGACGACTTCCTGGTGTTCGAGCGGGCCGACGAGGTCGGCGGCACCTGGCGCGACAACAGCTATCCGGGTTGTGCGTGCGACGTCATGTCCCACCTCTACTCGTTCTCCTTCGCCCGGAACCCGAACTGGAAGTCGACGTTCGCCTCGCGGGACGAGCTGTTCGCGTATCTGCGGGACACGGCCGACCGTTTCGGGGTGCGTCCGCACATCCGGTTCGGGCACGAGCTGGAGGCCGCCCGCTGGGACGAGGGCGAGCGGCACTGGAGGATCGAGACCTCCCAGGGCCAGTACACCGCGCAGTTCCTGGTGACCGGTACCGGCTACCTCAGTGAGGCGGCCGTACCGGACATCAAGGGGCTCGCGGACTTCGAGGGGAAGGTCTTCCACTCCTCGAACTGGGACCACGACCACGACCTGGCCGGCCGCCGGGTCGCCGTGATCGGTACGGGGGCCTCGGCGATCCAGTTCGTGCCGGCGATCCAGCCCGAGGTCGGGCACCTGGACCTGTACCAGCGCACCCCGGCCTGGATCGGGCCCAAGCCGGACAAGGTCAACAGTGCGCGGCACACCGCGATGCTGCGTTCGCTGCCGGGCTACCAGCAGTTCCGGCGGGGTTTCAACATGTGGGGCCGGGAGATCCTGGCGTTCTTCTGGAAGCGGCCCAAGCTGGCCGAGAAGGTCCAGAAGATGGCCAGCGACCACTTGAAGAAGTCGGTGGCGGACGAGGCGCTGCGCAAGCGGCTGACGCCCGACTACCTGGTGGCGTGCAAGCGGCTGCTGTTCTCCAACACGTGGTACCCGGCGATCCAGCAGCCCAATGTGGAGATCGTCACGGACCAGATCGCCGAGGTCCGGGCGAAGTCGATCGTGGGGTCGGACGGGGTCGAGCGCGAGGTCGACACCATCATCCTGGGTACCGGTTTCCAGGCCACCGACCGTCCGGTGGCGCGGCGGATCTGGGGTAGGGGCGGGGCGCAGCTGCGTGAGGTGTGGAAGGACGGGATGTCCGCGCACCGCGGTACGACGGTGGCCGGGTTCCCGAACCTGTTCATGCTGCTGGGTCCGAACACGGCGCTGGGTCACTCCTCGCAGACGGTGATGATCGAGGCGCAGGTCCAGTACGTCGTGGACTCCCTCAAGCAGGTCGAGAAGCGGGGCCTGGCCAGTATCGAGGTCCGGCAGGAGGCGCAGGACGCCTACAACCGCAGGCTCGATCGGCATCTGGAGGGCACGGTCTGGATGTCGGGCGGCTGCAGGAGCTGGTACCTCGACGCGAACGGCCGCAACACCTCGATCTTCCCGACGTACACCTGGCGCTTCCGCCGGGGCACCAAGCGCCTCGACCTGAGCGAGTACCAGCTCGCTTCCCAGGTACGCAGCACCAAGCCGGTACCTCACCAGTAGGAGACGTACGAAGATGAGCAGCACCCACAGAACTGCCGCGGGCACCGCCGCCGAGCCCTCCCGCCGCCGGGTCCTGGGCGGGATCGCGACCACGGCCGTCGCGGTCGTCGGCTGGAATGCGGTGTCCCAGACCTGGGCGACGGCCGCCGAGGCGGCCGGGAACTCGGATGTGGTCCTGGTGCCGGGGCTGGTCGGGACCCTGGAGACGACCCCGGGCGTGGTCGACGCCTTCGCCAACGACTTCGGTCACCTCTTCGACGGTGCGCCGAGCAAGCCGTGGGCCGTGCTGCGGCCCGGCGGTGTGGACGACATCGTCAAGATCGTCAATTATGCCCGGGCGAACAACATCAAGGTCGCCGTCAACGGTCAGGGCGGTACCGGGAACGACATCGAGTCGCACTCGGTGTACGGGCAGGCGCGTGTGCCCGGCGGTATCTCCATCGATGCGAAGGGGATGTCGAAGATCCTGTCGATCGGCGGCGACCACGCGGTGGTCGAGGCCGGTGTGACCTGGGGTCAGCTGACGGATGCGGCGCTGCAGGTGGGCAAGACCCCGCCGGCGCTGCCGGACTACCTGTACATCTCGGTGGGCGGGACCATTTCCATCGGCGGTATCGGCGGCACCGTGCAGCGGTACGGTCTGCTGTGCGACACCGTGCAGTCCATCGACATCATCACCGGTGACGGCAAGCTGGTCACCGCGACGGCGACGCAGCGCACGGAGTTGTTCAACGCGGCGCTGTCGGGCGGCGGTCAGGTCGGCATCATCGTCCGGGTCAAGGTCAAGCTGGTCCCGGCGCCGAAGCGGTCGGTGATCTTCAGCCTGTTCTACGCGAACGTGGAGACGTACCTGGCGGACTCGGAGAAGGTGCTGGCCGACGGCCGGTTCCAGGTCCACGCGGGCGAGATGCTGCAGAAGCCGGACGGCAGTGGCTGGCGGTACAAGCTGGAGGTCGGCGCCACCTACAACACGACGCCGCCCAACCGGGAGACGTTGCTGTGCGGTCTGCAGGACGTGCGGGCGGACGCGATCATCGAGGACGTGGCGTTCCGGGACTACATGTTCCGGCTCGACGCGTACGAGGCGGTGCTGAAGGAGGGCGGTCACTGGTACACGCCCAAGCCGTGGCTGAGCATGTTCCTGCCGGCGTCGAAGACCAAGCAGTTCATGAAGCGGGTGGAGCAGGAGCTGGACGCGAACTCGCTCGGTGGCGGGTTCCTGCTCTTCTACCCGTTCTTCACCTCGAAGATCAAGCGTCCGCTGGCGATGATGCCCAACGAGTCGGTGGTCTACCTGTTCGACCTGCTGCGCTTCCCGAACCCGGGTGAGACCGGCATTCAGGCCATGATCGACCAGAACCGGCGGCTGTACGACATCGCGGTGGGTCTGGGGGCGAAGCGCTATCTGGTGGG
>NZ_JBHXRY010000037.1:0-3753 GCF_042714895.1 Nocardia sp. NPDC058666 | reverse complement strand
ATCGTGACCGGCAGGTGGCGGATGTGCGCGTCGAGGGCGGAGTAGAGCACGCACTGCTCCGTGACCTGCCCGCACAGGACGAGGCCGGTCACGTCGAGGGAGTTCAGAAGGTAGGCGAGCGGGGTCTCGTAGAAGATCGAGTGGCGTGCCTTGACGACGAAGTACGCGGACTCGTCGGGTCGGATCGGTTCGACGAGGTCGGCGTGCGGGCTCGCGAGGGCCACCTCCAGGAGCTCCCCGTGGTGGGAGCGCCATTTCCCGAAGTTGTCGTTGGCGTAGACCACGGGGACGTCCCGTTCTCGGGCTTGTGCGAGCAGGTTTCGCACGGCGGGCAGGGCCCGCGAGGCGGACGGGATCAGGAGTTCGGCGTCCTCGTGGTCATACGTGTTGAGCATGTCGATGACGACGAGTGCGGGCGTCTTCGCCACGGTCCACCTCCCAGGACCGGTGATGACCGGTGATGTGCCGGGCCGACCGGCTCGCGTATGGGGTGCGGGTGCGGTCGGCCCCGCGTGATCAGTACCCGAGTGCTTCCTCGAGCTGGTGCTTGTTCATGTGGGACCGGCCTTGGATCCCGTGTTCCGCGGCTCGATGGCGCAGTTCCTGCAGGGTGAGGTGGGAGGAGCCGCCGCGCCGGCCGGAACGGTGGGTGCCGTCTGGGTGGAGGACGACCTTCGTCCAGCCGTCGTCGCGGTTGTCGAAGTGCTCGTACGCCGAGGGGGCCTCGTCCAGGTCGAGTTCGTGGGAGACGACGAAGCTGGGCTCCGCCCTGCCGCCTGCGATGAGGTCGCGCAGCGCCCGGTTGTACCGCTTGACCGGGGCCTGGCCGGTGCCGATCGTCTGCCCCTTGAACCAGAGCTTGCCGAAGTCGATCGGAATCTTCCCCTCGGCGGCAAGCTCCCCCTGTGCCTCGAGGGCTCCTGGGTCTTCGGGGACGAACACCCCGACAACGCCGATCCTGCCGGTGAAGCGGACGGAGTCGATGAGGCCGTTCATGGTGAGGGTGGCGTCCTCGCGGCCCTGGGGGTCGTGGGCCTGGTAGCCGACGCATTCGCAGCCGTTGTCGGCGCCGAGGCCGAGGGTGGCGTCCTTGACGACTTCGGCGGGGTCCTGCTCGGCGGTGTTGATGGGGATGGCGCCGATCTGCTCGGCGAGGCGGAGCCGGTCGGGCTGGTGGTCGGCAACCCAGACCCGCCCGGCGCCCTTGAGCAGGGCCGAGTAGGCGGCCATCAGACCGACCGGGCCCGCGCCGTGGACAACCGTCTGGTCGCCGGGCTTGACTCCGGCCATCTCCGTGGCGTGATAGCCGGTCGGGAAGATGTCGGCCAGCATCACGTAGTCGAGCTGGCGCTCGGCGGCGTCCTCGCCCAGGCGCAGGGCGTTGAAGTCGCCGTACGGGACGCGCAGCAGCTCGGCCTGCCCGCCCTGGTACGGGCCCATTTCCGCGAAGCCGTAGGCCGCGCCCGCCATGTCCGCCTTCGGCTGCATGGTGAGGCAGTAGTTCGTCAGGCCCTGCTCGCACTGCTTGCAGAAGCCGCAGGCGATGTTGAAGGGCAGCACCACCCAGTCACCGACCTTCACCTTGCCGACGGCCGCACCGACCTCGACCACCTGCCCCAGGTTCTCGTGGCCCATGGCCCGGCCGGTCTCGAATGAGGTCCGTCCTTCGTACATGTGGAGGTCGGATCCGCAGATGTTCGTGGTCGTGACCTTCACGAGAAGGTCGGCGGGGTGCTCGATCCTCGCGTCGGGAACGTCCTTCACCGTCACTGTCCGCGGTCCTTCGTACACTGCAGCTTTCATGATCGTTCCTTGGCCGCCGTATTGAAGAAGTCCCCTTTGTCGCGGGTACCCCATGCGTCACCGCCAAACGACGGGATCGCCGGAATCGCCGGAGTCGGCCTCGGACGTGCGGCCTCGCCCCTGGCCCGTGGCCCGTGACGCGTGACCGGAACCACGACCCCACATCGTGCGGCTTCACTGGCGGGCCCAGCCCACTCCACCTCGCGCCGCCCGGGCAGCCCCGCCCCGCCGCCGGCCACCGGAGCCCCCGAGCTCCCCTGTGGCCGTCCGCGCGGTCATCGCGTCGGAGCCGGCCCGTTTGGCCGCGACCTCCCCGAGCAGGACGTGACCACTCCCCTGCCCGGCATTTCGCTCCCCCAGCGGTCAGCGGCTCCGAGCTATAAGGCCCGGCCGGAGCCTGGATGCATTCCGTCGCATCTGGCCTCTCGACTTCTCGACTTCGCGACTTCTCGAACTCGACCATGCCGGGGAGGGAGTAGTTTTCTGCGCGCGGGAGTCGGCACGGCTGCTCGGCGAGCAGGGCCGACAGGCAGAGGAACTGGAGATACTCGCGCCGCACCTCGCTACCTTTAGTCAGGGACGCAGAATGCAGTGCCCTCTGCCGAGGAGCACGAAGAGCAGTAGAAAGCACATTGCCCCGAAGGAAGAATGGTGCGCACCATGAAGTACACCGTCTCCACCGAGATCGCCCTGCCGCGGGAGAAGGTGGTCCGGCTGCTCGCCGACCCGGCATACCTGCCGAAATGGCTGCGGGGCCTGGTGCTGCACGAGCCGCTGAGTGGGGAGCACGGTCAGCTCGGCACCAAGTCGCGGGTCGTGATGGAGATGGGCAAGCGGCAGATGGAGTGCACCGAGACCATCACGCGCCGGGAACCGGCGGACCTGAGTGAGATCTCGAAATCGAGCGTCGTTCACTTCGACCGCGAGATCGTCGGCGAGGGCATGTGGAGCGCCGTGCGCGACCGGCTGAGGGAAGCCGGCCCGGAAACGACGCTGTGGGAGAGCGAGAACGAATACCGGTTCAGCAGCTTTCTGATGAAGCTGGTGGGGATTCTGATGCCCGGCGCCTTCCGGAAGCAGTCGCAACAGCACATGCAGGACTTCAAGGCGTTCGCCGAGCAGGGAAAAGACGTCCGCGAGGCGAAGGACTGATCTGCCGTAACTGGTCGGGCGCCTGACGGCGCGGCGTGTTGATGGGACGGCGCCGGCAACCACGCGGCAGGTTGCAGGGCGTCGGTAGGATCAGCGCTCTCATAAGGGGTGCGATGCGAATATCAGGTCGGGATGGCACGGGGCGGAAGTACGCGTTGACTTCGGACGACGACGACAGCGACTTCTGGGGCTTTGCTCACGAGGCCGACGGGCTCTTCACGCCTCTGCCGGGTGAGGAGGGCGCACGTCGAGTGCACCTCGTAGGGTGCCTACCGGAGGGTGGCCTGCTGAAGAGCGTCGATCATGTCGGTAGTCGTCGCGCCGTGGCGGGGAACGCCTGGCTCGCCCTTCTCGACCGGGACGGCGCCACCATGGGGTCCTACTTCGTCAACGAGGTCACCGTAATCGACGTCAAGCCTTCCGCTGATGGAGTCGGCCTCGTCGACCTCACGGTGACGCTGTGGTGCGAGAACGCCCTGCCCGGAGCGGAACGAGCCTGGGACCTGCTCCGCACCGGTCGCCTGAACCAGACCGGAATGTGGCACGATCTCGCACCCGCAGACCGGCAGGCATGGCTATCGGTGGCGCTGTGGTCCCGGGAGTACCAATGCCGGGGAAAGCCCGATGCACCCGCGGGCCAAGTGTTCACCTTGAACGGCCGGCACATCGTCGACAAAGACAGCTTCTACTGCGCGATCGGTGAGGCCATCAACGGACCCGGCGGATATTTCGGCTGGAACCTTGACGCCCTGGACGACTGTCTCTTCGGCGGCTGGGGCACCCCTTCCCCCTTCACCT
>NZ_JBHXRY010000036.1:0-3878 GCF_042714895.1 Nocardia sp. NPDC058666 | reverse complement strand
ATCCCCTGCCGCGGGCCGGCCGCCGGAGGCGCGAGCCCCCCTCGTGGCTCCGGCTCCGCCCGTCGCTCAAGACATGCTGGAGGGTCGCTCGATTCCCCCGCGACGCGGGCCGCCCCCGCCCGTATAGTCGCCATGACTTGACGATTCGATGACCCGTTCCCGAAGAATCGATGACCGAGAAGCTCCGTGGACGGGCGAGCAGGGGGACACACGATGGAGACCGCACGCCTGGCCTCGCTCATCGCCGCCACGGTCACGATGGGGTTGGTCAGTGGCCTGTTCTACGGCTTCTCCGTGTCCGTGATGCCGGGGTTGAAGCGCACGGACGACCGGACGGTCATCGAGGTCATGCAGCACATCAACAAGGCCATTCTCAACGGCTGGTTCGTGCTGGGCTACATCGGTGCGTTCCTGTTCACGGCTCTGGCGCTGGCGCTGCACATTCCCTCGGACGGCCGTGACGTGCTGCCGGCGCTGATCGCGGCCCTGGTCTGCTACATCCTGTCGATGGGCCTCACCAACAAGGTGAACATCCCGTTGAACAACGCGCTGGAGAAGGCCGGTCCGGTCGCCCGGATCGGGGACCCGGCCGCGGTGCGCCGCGCCTTCGAGGGGCCGTGGACGCGGGCCAACGTCTGGCGGACGCTGCTGTGCACGGCCGCGGTCGGTTTCCTGGCCTGGGCCCTGTACCTGCACGGGCAGAGCGGCTGAAGACGTACGGGAGTCCCCCGGCCGGGGCGGCCGGGGGACTGCGGGGCGCGGGACTCGCCGTTCAGCGGGTGGCGCGCCCGTAGAGGACCAGGGCGCGGGAGAGGGCGGTGAGGGCCACCGTGCACAGCAGGGTGCGGATGATGTTGGTGGAGACCCAGGTGCTCTTGAACTTCTCGACGATGGAGAAGTCGGTCAGCTTCGTGGCGTCGCCCGCGTCGGCGAGTTCGTTGTTGAGGGGGATGTTCACGGAGAAGGTGATCATCAGGACGACGAGGTAGGCCACGGTGGCGACGGCGACCCAGACGGCGACGTTGCGGCGGCCGGCCCGGAACTCGACGATCGCGGAGGCGGCGGCGATCAGCAGGGCGAGGACGAACACCATGCCGAAGAGCCCGTTGCCGTCGATGGCGGCGTTGAAGTTCTGCATCGCCGTGACGTAGGTGCGCTGGTCGCCGGCCGCAAGCCCCGGCATGACCGAGACGTCGAAGGCGAAGAAGAGTCCTGCCATCAGGCCCACGAAGACCGTGGAGACCAGGAGGAGGACGGTGGCCGCCTTGCCGCGCCCGGCGGCCTGCGGCACGGATGCCGGCGGGCCGGGCTGCGCCCAGGCGCCGGGCGGGGCCGCGTAGGGACTCGGGCCGCCGGCGGGGTGCTGCTGGGGGCTACCGGGCGGATTGGGGTTCATGGGTCATCCTCATCTGCGGTGGTGGGAGTTGTGCTCGCCCTCGGCACGGACATTTTGATCGTGGCATTCCCCGGGGTGCCCGGCCATGGGGTTTCCACCGGCTCTCGAGCGGTGCTCGAGAGCCGGTGGCGTGATTCGTTCGGTCAGTAGCGGTAGTGGTCCGGCTTGTAGGGGCCGTCGATGTCGACGCCGATGTAGGCGGCCTGTTCCGGGCGCAGGGTGGTCAGCTTGACGCCGAGGGCGTCGAGGTGGAGGCGGGCGACCTTCTCGTCGAGGTGCTTGGGCAGGACGTAGACGTCGGTCGGGTACTCCTCGGGCTTGGTGAAGAGCTCGATCTGGGCGAGGGTCTGGTCGGCGAAGGAGTTCGACATGACGAAGGAGGGGTGGCCGGTCGCGTTGCCGAGGTTGAGCAGGCGGCCCTCGGACAGGACGATCAGGACCTTGCCGTCGGGGAACTTCCAGGTGTGGACCTGCGGCTTGACCTCGTCCTTGACGATGCCCTCGATCTTCGCGAGGCCGGCCATGTCGATCTCGTTGTCGAAGTGGCCGATGTTCCCGACGATCGCCTGGTGCTTCATCCTGGCCATGTCCGAGGCCATGATGATGTCCTTGTTGCCGGTCGTGGTGATGAAGATGTCGGCCGTCTCGACGACATCGTCGAGGGTGGCGACCTGGTAGCCGTCCATCGCCGCCTGGAGCGCGCAGATCGGGTCGATCTCGGTGACGATGACGCGGGCGCCCTGGCCGCGCAGGGACTCCGCGCAGCCCTTGCCGACGTCGCCGTAGCCGAAGACGACGGCGGTCTTGCCGCCGATGAGGACGTCGGTGGCGCGGTTGATGCCGTCGATGAGGGAGTGGCGGCAGCCGTACTTGTTGTCGAACTTGGACTTGGTGACGGCGTCGTTCACGTTGATCGCGGGGAAGAGGAGGGCGCCCTCGCGGTGCATCTCGTAGAGGCGGTGGACGCCGGTGGTGGTCTCCTCGGTCACTCCGCGGATTCCGGCGGCCAGGGTCGTCCAGTCGATGCTCGTCCGGCCCAGCAGGTCGAGGACCAGCGCCATTTCCTCGTTGTCGGCGGTGGAGGGGTCCGGGACGCGGCCGGCCTTCTGGTACTCGACGCCCTTGTGGACCAGGAGGGTGGCGTCGCCGCCGTCGTCGAGGATCATGTTGGGGCCTGCGTGTCCGGGCCAGGTCAGCGCCTGCTCGGTGCACCACCAGTACTCCTCCAGCGTCTCGCCCTTCCAGGCGAAGACCGGGATGCCGGCGGCGGCTATCGCGGCGGCGGCGTGGTCCTGGGTGGAGTAGATGTTGCAGGACACCCAGCGGACCTCGGCGCCGAGCGCGACGAGGGTCTCGATGAGCACGGCCGTCTGCACGGTCATGTGCAGCGAGCCGGTGATGCGGGCGCCGGCCAGGGGCTGCGTCTGGGCGTACTGCTTGCGGATCGCCATCAGGCCCGGCATCTCGTGCTCGGCCAGGGTGATCTCCTTGCGGCCGAACGCGGCAAGGGAGAGGTCTGCGACCTTGAAGTCCATGGGTTCTACTCCGTGATGGTGGTGGCTGGGTCGTGGCTGGGGTTCAGGTTCTGGTGGATCTCTAGCGTCGCGGTGGACTTGTTGAGGGTGATGTAGTGCAGGCCGGGTGCGCCCTCGGCGAGGAGGCGCTCGGACATGCGCGTGGCGTAGTCGACGCCGATGCGGTGCCCGGCCGCCGGGTCGTCCTTGGCGGCTTCCAGCCGCTGGGCGAGGGCGTCGGGGAAGCGGGCGTCGCTGAGCTCGGCGAAGCGCCGGATCTGGCGGAAATCGGTCGCCGGCATGATCTCGGGGATGATCGGGGTCAGGCAGCCGACGGCCAGGAGCCGGTCCCGCAGCCGCAGGTAGTCCTCGGCGTGGAAGAACATCTGGGTGATGGCGTAGTCGGCGCCGGCGTGGCACTTGGCGGCGAAGTGGCGGATGTCCTCGGTCCAGGAGGGTGAGCGGGGATGCCGCTCGGGGAACGCGGCGACGCCCACGGTGAAGTCGCCCAGCCGGCGGATGAGCGAGACCAGTTCGTGGGCGTGGGTCAGGCCGTCCGCGTGGCGCATCCACTCCCCCTTCGGGTCGCCGGGCGGGTCGCCGCGCACGGCGAGCATGTTGCGGATGCCGGCGTCGGCGTACTGGCCGATGATGTTGCGCAGTTCGGCGGTGGAGTGCCCGACCGCGGTCAGGTGTGCGACCGGGCGCAGGGTGGTCTCGGCGGCGATGCGCTTGGTGACCTCGACGGTGCGGCTGCGGGAGGAACCGCCGGCGCCGTAGGTGACGGAGACGAAGGAGGGGGCGAGGGCCTCGATGCGGCGGATGGCCGCCCACAGGGTGCGCTCTCCCGCGTCCGTCTTCGGGGGGAAGAACTCGAAGGAGAAGGTCCGCCGGCCCTGGGCCAGCAGTTCCCGGACGCCGGGCGGGGCGGGGGCGCGGGCGGGGGTCGGTGCGGGGGCGGGGGCGCG
>NZ_JBHXRY010000035.1:0-4019 GCF_042714895.1 Nocardia sp. NPDC058666 | reverse complement strand
CCGTAGGCCTGGGTTCTGCCCTGTTGGCGGGCAATGTTTCGCCGCGGGAACGGCGGTTGGTCCCGGCCTGAATGGTCGGGCCGGAATCACCGCGGGGTACTGGGCCGCCGCCCGCACGACGAGGAGTCGACGGCGCCGTTCACCGCGCTCGCCGAGCCGGCGCTGCGGCTCGCCCTGTGCCACGTCGGCCTCGGCATCGCCGAGGGCGCCCTCACCGAAGCCCGCGATCTCAGCAGGGGCGGCCGCGCCCACCGGCTGCCCGGTGAGGACCCGGACCTCTTCCTGACCTACGGGGAACTCGCCTCCGCCGCCCAGACGGCCACCGCCGTGGTCGACCGGGCGACGGAGGTCATGGCACAGGCCCTCGCCACGGGTGCGCAGCTCGATGCCGAGGTACCGGCGGGCGTCGCCGCCCTGGTCGCCACGGCCGAGACCGTGATGTCGAGGGCAGCCCTGCACATCACCGCCCGGGTGCTGGAGCTCGCCGACGCGCCCGGCCTGGACCGGTTCTGGCGCAACGCCCGGGTCCTGACGGCCCACCGCCCGGTCGCACACCGCCTGCGCTCCATCGGCGAGCACTACCTCAACGGCTCCCACCACCCGGTGGCAGCGGCCTTCCACTGACCCGCGGGGCCTCGGCCGACACCGGCCCGGTCCATGCCCGATAATGGCCCTATGCGGATCTCAGCCAGGGCGGACTATGCGGTACGGGCCGCGCTGCAGCTCGCCGCGTCACAGGATGACGGGCCGGTGAAGGCCGAAGCCATCGCCGATGCCCAGGACATCCCGCACAAGTTCCTCGAGGGCATCCTCAACGACATGCGCCGAGGCGGGCTCGTCCTCAGCCAACGCGGCGGCAACGGCGGCTACCGGCTGGCCAAGCCCGCCGGGTCCATCAGCATCGCGGATGTGATCCGCGTCGTGGACGGACCGCTCGTCTCGGTGCGCGGGGTACGCCCACCGGACCTGTCCTACACCGGCCCCGCCGAGTCCCTGCTCCCCCTGTGGATCGCCCTGCGGGCCAACGTGCGCGAGATCCTCGACGGCGTGTCCCTCGCCGACGTCGCGTCGTCCGAGCTGCCCCCCGTCGTATCGGCGCTGGCCGAAACCCCCGGGGCCTGGACCAATCCCTGACCTCCTGCCGCCAGTGCAGACCCTGCCCCACCTGCGCGTTCTCAAATAACGAGAACATAGAGTCCAACATGCGGTCACCCTCTTGGGGCGGGTGCCGACCTCTGCCAAGATGCCTACCAACCAGGTGGGAAAACTAGGAATGAGGGAGGGAGCGACCGTGCGAACCGTGCACCACGCAGGCCGGACGCTGCCTCTGACCTCCCGTCGCCACATCGACCTGGTCCGTACCTCCAGCGCCATCTGTCAGCCCGGCTGACACCCTTCACCGGGCCCCGTCTCCGCGCAGAGCGCCATGAGCGACGAGCCACGAGCCACCGTTCCGGTGCGCTCTCCGCCGGCCGGGCGGGCCCCTTCGGCCGACCTCACCGACCGCGCGCCTTCGAGCGCGCGCCTTCGAGCGCGCGCCTTCGAGCGCGGGCGTCCGAAACCTCCGTGCCTTCACCTCGCCGACGGCCGGGAGCCGATGTCCCGTACGCCGGCGGCTCCGCGCCGCTCCATCTCCGTATCGCCCCGAACCTGCACACCATCCCGTGAAAGGACACCCCCGTGTCTGCCGCAAGACCGCTCCCCCTCCTGCGCGCCATCGCCGTCACAGCCGCGCTTCCCCTGCTGCTCACCGCCTGCGGCTACGGTTCCGAGGCGAAGAAGGACGACGACAAGGCCCAGGTCGCGGCCACCGGCGACAAGAAGCTGTCGGCCTCCGAGGTCCGTATCGGCTACTTCCCGAACCTGACGCACGCCACCGCGCTGGTCGGCCTCCAGGAGGGCCTGATCGAGAAGGAACTGAACGGCACCAAGGTCAAGCCGCAGTCCTTCAACGCCGGCCCGTCCGAGATCGAAGCCCTCAACGGCGGCTCTCTCGACATCGGCTTCATCGGCCCCTCGCCCTCGATCAACGGCTACGTCAAGTCCAAGGGCCCCAACCTGCGCATCATCTCCGGCTCCGCCTCCGGCGGCGTCAAGCTCGTCGTGAACCCGGACAGGATCAAGACCCTCGACGACCTCAAGGGCAAGAAGATCGCCACCCCGCAGAAGGGGAACACCCAGGACGTCGCCTTCCTCAACTGGATCTCCGAGAAGGGCTGGACGGTCGACCCCGAGTCCGGCAAGGGCGACGTCTCCGTCGTCCGCACCGACAACAAGGTCACCCCCGACGCCTTCAAGCAGGGCTCCATCGACGGCGCCTGGGTACCCGAGCCCACAGCCTCCAAGCTCGTATCCGACGGCGGCTCCGTCCTCCTCGACGAGACCGCCCTGTGGCCCGACAAGAAGTTCGTCATCACGAACATCATCGTGTCGCAGAAGTTCCTCAAGGAGCACCCCGACGTCGTCGAGGCCGTCCTCAAGGGCACCGTGAAGACCAACGAGTGGATCAACGCCAACCCGGACAAGGCCAAGGCCTCCGCGAACGCGAAGCTCGAGGCGGACAGCGGCAAGGCCCTCGACGCGAAGGTCCTCGACCCGGCGTGGCCCAGCATCGCCATCACCGACGACCCGCTGGCCTCCACCCTCAAGACCCAGTCCGAGTGGGCCGTCAAGGCCAAGCTCATCGAGCAGCCCGACCTCGCCGGCATCTACGACCTCACGCTCCTGAACAAGGTCCTCAAGGCCGCCGGCAAGCCCGAGGTCTCCGACGCCGGCCTCGGCGCCAAGTAACCCCGTAATCCAGCAATCCCAGGAGGTGACGACCATGGCCACCACGTTCGCCGAGGCTGCCGAGGGCTCCGTCGCGGAGCGTTCGCACGCCGCCCGCATCGAGCACGTATCGAAGTCCTTCTCCGGCCCGGCCGGATCGCAGCTCGTCCTGGACGACATCAGCCTCGATGTCGCTCCCGGCGAGTTCGTCACCATCCTGGGCGCCTCGGGGTGTGGAAAGTCCACGCTGCTGAACCTGGTCGCGGGTCTGGACAAGCCGTCCGCGGGGTCCATCGAGACCCCCGGCGGCCGTCCGGCGCTGATGTTCCAGGAGCACGCCCTCTTCCCGTGGCTGACCGCGGGCAAGAACATCGAACTCGCCCTGCGCCTGCGCGGGGTGGCCAAGGCCGACCGCCGCCCGGAGGCCGAGCGGCTGCTGGAGCTGGTCCGGCTCGGCGGCTCGTACGGCAAGCGCGTGCACGAGCTGTCCGGCGGTATGCGCCAGCGCGTGGCCCTGGCCCGGGCGCTCGCCCAGGACAGCCAGTTGCTGCTGATGGACGAGCCGTTCGCGGCGCTCGACGCCATCACCCGGGACGTGCTGCACGGCGAGCTCACCCGTATCTGGGACGAGACGAACCTGTCCGTCCTGTTCGTCACCCACAACGTGCGCGAGGCCGTCCGCCTCGCCCAGCGCGTGGTCCTGCTCTCCTCCCGGCCCGGCCGGGTCGCGAAGGAATGGACCGTGGACATCCCGCAGCCGCGCCGCATCGAGGACGCGGACGTCGCGGAACTGTCCCTCGAGATCACTGAACACCTGCGTGGGGAGATCCGCCGCCATGGCCAGCACTGACACCACCTCGAAGGCCACGGGCAAGAGCGACGACCTGGCCGGCCTGGAGGCGGGCCTCGACGCCCTCGACGCGGTCCACACCCACCGCACCCCGGTCCGCGAGATCCTCCTGAAGAAGGTCTTCCCGCCGGTCCTGGCCGTGAGCCTCGTGCTCATCGTCTGGCAGGTCCTGGTGGCGACCGAGGTCACCGAGGAGACCAAGCTGCCCGCGCTGTCCGCGGTGTGGGACAGCCTGTCCGACATGTGGGTCAAGGGCACGCTGCTGGAGGTCATCTGGACCAGCGTCTCCCGCGGCCTGCTCGGCTTCCTGCTGGCCCTGGCCATCGGCACCCCGCTCGGCCTGCTCGTCGCCCGGGTGAAGTTCGTCCGCGCCGCGATCGGCCCCATCCTCTCCGGGCTC
>NZ_JBHXRY010000034.1:0-4505 GCF_042714895.1 Nocardia sp. NPDC058666 | reverse complement strand
CGTACCGCGCCACCATCACATTTGGTGTTCGGGCGGGGGGATCGGTGGGTGGTGCCGGGGTTGGTGGAGTTGTTGGGGCGTGTGCCGGTGTGGGTGGAGGGTGGGCGGGCGCGTTTGTCATTGGTTTCGGTGGATGTGTTGGCGGGGGTGTTGGCGGAGTTGGCGGTGGGGGGTGGGCGGGTGGGGGGTGGGGTGTTGCATGCGGGGCATCCGGAGCCGGTGAGTGTGCGGGTGTTGGTGGAGACGGTTGCGGGTGCGTTGGGGTTGGGGTTGCCGGTGGGGGAGGTTGATCTGGCGGGGGCGTTGGAGTGGGTGGGGGGTGCGCAGGGTGGGGTGTTGGCGCGGCGGGTGCGGTTGGTGGGCGTTGATCGCTGGTATGACAGTGGGCGGTTGTGGTCGCAGGTGAGGGTTTCGCCGGGGCCTGGGTTCGTGGAGGCGTTCGCGGAGTGTGCTCCGTGGTACCGGTCGGTGCTGTCGGGCGGGAACCCTGCCTGACGGCCCCGATGCTCTCCCCCTCCTGGGCCGGGGTCCGGGCCCCGATGCTCTTCCCCTCCTGGGCCGGTCCGGGCGCCGATGCTCTTCCCCTCTTGGGCCGGTCCGGGGGCCGGGGCCGGGGCCCGGGCTGGGGCTGGGTTGTTGTGGTGTCGGGTGTTTGCGGCGGGTGGTCGGGGGTGGTGGCCTGGTGTGGATTCCGGTTGTCGTGTCGGGGTCCGTGTCAGTACCGGTCGGGGCTTGGTGGCTCGGGCGTCCGTGTGCGGTCGGCGCGGGTGCCGGTACGGCCTTGGCGGGTGTGAACGTCTGCTGATGTGGGGGGTGTTGCCTGTGGGGCAGGGGGGTCGGGTCGTTGCTGTGTCCGGTGTCTTCGGCCCCGTGGGTGGTGGCTTGGTGTGGGCAGGGGCTGGTGTGTGGGGGCCGGTGCGGCGGTCGCACCGGGGGGCCCCGGGCTTCGGCGTCCGTGCGCCCCGCTGGCGCCGTCACGGTGTTGGCGCGGGCGTGAACATCGCGTGCGGCAAGGGGGCGTTGTCCTTGGGTAGCTGGCAGCTGGGCAGCTGGGCGGCTGGGCGGCTGGGCAGCTGGGCAGCTGGGCCGGGTCATCCATGTGTACGGTGCCTGCGGCCCATGGTTTCGGCGCGGCGGCCCATGCGCCCCAGGCCGTCTCTTTCGGATCTTGCCGGGCCCGCGACGCCCGGCACCGCACCCGGCCGCGTTGTCGGGGCACCCGAGTACGTCCAGTACACGGGCGCCCCTCCGCCTTGCCGTGTACGGCACCGGACACCGCGGGCTCACCCGACAAGATCCGAAAGAGACGACCTGGGCGCCGTCACGGGTTTGGCAGGGCGTGAACATCGTGTGTCACGCAGTGTGTTGTCCGCCGGAGAGCCGGGCCGGGTCTTCCTTGTGTCCGGTGTCTTGGGCCCCGGGTGGTGGGGTGGTGGCTTGGTGGGGGCGCGGGCTGGTGGCGTACCGGTGAAGGGGTTCGACTCGGTACAGGTGAATGTGCTCGGTCGATGGTGCGCCGACCGTGGGTCACGTTCGTCCCGGCTCCGCCTCGGGAGGTTGTCGTTCTTGGCGGTCCGCCTTGGCCGGTTGACGTTGTCGGGTGGCCGGGTGTTTCTCATGTCACCTTGATGAGGTGCCTGCGACCAGGTCGACGATCGCGTCGAAGCCGTCCGGAACGAGCTTGCGTGCCGCGGCGGCGACGTCCTGGGTGGTGTAGTCGATGAAGAGCGCCCCCAGGCTCTCGGCGTGTTCGCGTTTGGCGGTGCTCCCGGTGCCGATGACGTGCAGCCGGCGTCCGATGGCCAGCCGGGTGACGGCGAGGCCGACTCCGCCTCCGACTCCGTTGACCAGGACCGTGGCGCCGGCGGGGAGTCCGAGTTGGTCGAGGACGTCCACCGCGGTCGTCCCGGCCACCGGCAGTGTTGCCGCCACGGTTGCGGACAGGCCCGCCGGGATGCGCGCGGTGTTCGCCGCGGACAGCACCGTGGTCTGGGCGTAGGTGCCACCGGTCAGCGCGAAGCCGAAGACTGCGTCGCCCACCTCGAGCCCGGTGACGTCCTGGCCCCGGGCGAGAACGGTTCCGGCTGCCTCCATGCCCAGCACGCGGGGAAAGGGACGCCCGCCGTCGAGCCCGTCGACCGGGCCCGAGCGCAGCAGGTGGTCGAGGGGATTGACGCCGGCGACGTCGACCCGGATCAGTACCTCACCGCGACCGGGTACGGGATCGGGGCGATCGAAGAACGCCTGCACCTCGGGCCCGCCGTGCCTGTCGAAACCCCATGCCTGTCCCATCTTCCGCCGCCTCTCGTACGACCGGCCCGCTGAATGCGGGCGCTGTCGCCACCCTCACCCCTGCCATTGATGTCAGGGGCAACGCGATGAGATGCAGGTCACAGCATCAGGTCGGCTGCGCCGCCGGTTGTCGGGGCCGTGGACAGCTGCGCCCGGTGCCGGCTGTTGGCCCTGATCAGTGCGTCGAGTGCATCCCGGGTCTCGATCAGGTGCGCGATATCGGCGTCGATCCGGTCGCGCTCGCGCATCATCGCCGTGAACGTCTCCTCGGCGACGCCCGGGTCACCGGGGATGTCCACACACGGCAGTACGGTCGCGATCACCCGGCTGGACAGCCCCGCGTCGAACAACTGTCTGATGAGTGCCACGCGCTGGACCGCAGCATCGGCGTAGTGACGCTGCCCCGCGTCGGAGCGTGAGCTGGTCAGCAGCCCCTGGTCCTCGTAGTACCGCAGTGAGCGCGGGCTCACGCCCGTGCGCCGGGCAAGCTCGCCTATCCGCATCCCGCAGAGCCTACGCCCGCGGCCTGCGGGTGCGGAGCGCCGATGCGTCATGGTCGCCTGCGGACACCCCCTACCGCGGCAGGGTTGCCGTGCCCGCCGCCCCACGGCTGAGCACGTTCGCCCGTACACGCCTGAGCCCTTGTCGCCGTATGCCGGCACGGGCTGCCGCCAGGGGGCTCCGGTGCGGCGCCCGGGGACGGGGGCACGCCCGGCTTCGGCGCCCCGCGGCCCGCGGCCCGTGGCCCGTGACGCCGCCACATCCCACTCGGTGGGCGTGAACTTCTGCTGCCGCCGCGGGTGTTGCCAGGCCGGGGGCAGCCGGGTCGGGTCGTCCTTGTGTCCGGTGTCTGCGTCCCCTGGTTCCGGGGCGGGGGGCCTGGTATGGAGGCGGGCTGCCGTCAGGGGGTGGCCGGTCGGAGGTCCTGGGCCGGGTGACCCTGCTGTCCGGGGACCGGTGGCCCGGGTCCCGGGTCCTGGGTCGTGGCCGTGCGTGAACACCGGATGGGCGCGGGTGCTGTCGGGTCGGTCGCCCGGGTCGGGCGGCCCCTGGTTTCGTGCCTGAACTTTCGTGCCGGGTTGCGGCCCCGGCGTGAACACCGGCTGCCGCAGGGGCGTGTCTGTCCCGATGCCCGGGGCGGGATCCCGTTTCCGCGCCCGCACGCCCCTGGTTTACCGGCAGGGGCCTGGGCGTGCGCATCGTGCGCTTGGGCGGGTGTGGTGCGGTCGGGTGTCCGGGCCGGGTCGCCCCTGTGTGCCGTTGCGTGCCGTTGCGTTTCGTTGCCTGCGCCTCTCCGGGCCCTCGTTGCGGGCCCTGGCGTGAACGGGGCTGCCGTGCGGGGCTGTCGGGCCGCTCGCCCGGCACCGGACACCCCCGTTTCGGTGTGGTGCAGGTGCGCAGGGCGGCGGCTCCGGCATGAACATGGGCGGTGGTGGGGGAGGTTGTCGGGGCGGCCGTCCGCGGATGAGCCTCCTCCGCTTCGGGGACTGCGCCCCCACGTGCCGTGCCGTGCCGTGCCGGGGCGTTGGTGTGGACTGCGGTTGCTGCAGGGGGTCCGACCGATCCCGTCCGGGCGGCCGCACTGTGTGTTCGGCCGCTGCGTGCCGGGTTTCCCGGGCGACGGCTGGGGTGCGGGGCCGCTCCGAGGTCCCGGCCGGACACTCTGGTGCGGCGTGCCTGCCCGCGCCGTGGTGCGGGGCGATGGTCCTGGCGTGAACCACGGGCTGCTGCGGGGCCCGGCGTGGACAGCGGCTGATGCGAGGGGGCCGGCACGACGCCCCGGACCGGGGCCCCGGCTGCGGTGGGCGCGCTCTTGGCGCCGTCATGGCTCCGGCGGGCGTGAACGTCGTTGTCGGTAAAGGGTGCTGTCCCCAGGCAGCCGATGCGAGTCCATCCCGGTGCCCCCGGTGTTCGCGCCCCCTGGTTCAGGGACGGGGGCCCGGTGTGGACGCGGGCTGCTGCGAGGGGAGGTGTCCGGTCGGTTGCCCGGGTCGGCTCCCCCCATTGTTGGGCGTGCTGCGCCCCGTGGTGGGGGCGTTCGGTGCCGCTGGGAGTGGTCCCCGCCGGTGTTCCGGCCGGGGGTTCCTGCGGCGCCGACTGGGCCGGTGGTGTGCGGGGGCATGGGGCGGGACCCCCGGTGTGAACGGTGTCGCGTGGTGGGGGGGGTGGGGGGTGTCCGGTCGGGGGTGGCGAGGCCGTTGCCGGGGGAGGTG
>NZ_JBHXRY010000033.1:3396-4642 GCF_042714895.1 Nocardia sp. NPDC058666 | reverse complement strand
GGCTGCGACCTTGCCCTGGAGTTCGGCGTAGGACATGCCGGTGGCGGACATGGTTTCGATGCCGCAGGCGGCGGCTGCGACCAGGGCCTGGGCGCTCTCCCAGCGGCGGCCGGCCGCGGGGAGCTCGCCGGCGTCGCGGGCCAGGCGCAGCAGTGTGGAGACGGCCGAGATCCAGGCCCGGTGGAAGTCGACGACGGCGGGCCGGGTCGGGGTGCATCCCCGCGGGGCGGGTTGGCCGCATTCCTTGGTGATGCGGAAGCTGGCGGGGATGGCGGGTTCCTCGTGGAGGGTCCAGGCCAGCCAGTGGGTGATGTCGATCAGGGCCTGCAGGGGTGAGACGCCGTCCTGGCGCAGGGTGCGCACGGCGTCGTGGAGCAGGGCGCAGCCGCGTTGCTGGACGGCTTCGGCGAGTTCGTCCTTGGAGGCGAAGTGGAAGTAGAGGGCTCCCTTGGTGACCCCGGCGGCGGCCGCGATCTCGCCGAGTGTGGCGTTGGCGTAGCCGTTGCGGTGGAACATTTCGGCCCCGGCGTGGACCAGGCGCCTGCGGGTCCGTTCCGACCTCTCCTGCACCGCGTCGTCTCCTCTCGCCCCGTGGAGGTCCTCGTGTTCCCGGCCGCGGGGACCTGTGGTGTGTCCCGGGGCCGGGCCGGGTCGTGCCCCTTTTTCGGCCGCCCCCGGCGGGCGGGGGTGGTCGGGCGTCAGACCCGTACGAGCCTTTCGCCGCCGGGCTCCGCGTGGGCCTCGGCCGGGCTCTCGGGTCCGGCCATCAGGATCGAGCGCTGCAGGCGGCGCAGGGCGATGGAGGGTTCCAGTCCCAGTTCGCGCACGAGGGTGGCGCGCAGTCGCTGGTAGACGTCCAGTGCCTCGCCGCGGCGGCCGGAGCGGTGCAGGGCGAGCATGAACTGTCCGTGGAGGTTCTCGTGGGTGCGGTAGCGGGTGACCAGGACGGTCAGTTCGGCCAGGAGTTCGCGGTGGCGTCCCAGTCGCAGGTCGGCCTCGATCCGCTGGTCCAGGGCGCACAGCCGGGTCTCTTCCAGGCGTCTGGTCTCCATGTCGAGCTGGATTCCGCCCTGTACGTCGGCGAAGGCGGGTCCGGACCACAGGGCCAGGGCCTCGCGCAGCAGGCGGGCGGCGCCGGGGAAGTCGCCGGCGTCCATGGCGCGGTAGCCGGTGCCGGCGAGGCGGTCGAACTCGCGGACGTCGAGGGTTCCGCCGCCGCTGCTGAGGAGGTATCCGCCGGGCAGGG
>NZ_JBHXRY010000033.1:0-3386 GCF_042714895.1 Nocardia sp. NPDC058666 | reverse complement strand
GTCCTTGGCGGTCCGCACCACCCGCCCCGCACCCGCACCCGCACCCGTACCGGTGGGGGTGTCGTCGTCGGCCCCGGCGTCGGGGCCGGTGGCGGTGGCGGTGCCGCGTTCGAGGGCGCCGGCGATGAGGGCGCGTAACTGCAGGACGTAGGTCTGCAGTGTGGTGCGGGCACTGCGCGGCGGTTCGCCCGCCCACAGTTCCTCTATCAGTGCCGATACGGGTACCACCTGATCGGCATGGAGGGCCAGGAGGGCCAGGACCTGCCGGGGCTTGGGGGCGGTCGGCGTGATGGAGATTCCGTTCTCCCGCACCGCCAACGCGCCCAGTACATCGATGTCCACGCCGTACTCCCCTGTCCTTGGATGAGTCGCACAGCCAGTAGAAAACAGGACCGGCGGTTTGTCAATATCAAACCGGTCGTGCTGTTTTGATGGTCGATCATGTCCGACGGAACGTCAGAAAGCTTTGCTGGCCTGGGATTTCGAGTGGGTTCGGGTGCGGTGGGGCGGCTTCAGGACGCCTCGATCACCCCTCGACGAGGGTCACAGGAGGGTGGCGGACCCCACCTGAAAGAGACCGTTCAGTCTGATTCGGTGTCCGGGTCGGGGGGTGGGGCGGCACTGCCGGGCGATCCCTGCGGCAGCAGGGCGTCCAGGGCCGGGGGCGAGGCGAGCCGCGGCAGCATCAGCGTCCAGAACCGGGTCAGGGTGTGCGGTGCGAGCCACTGCCGGTCGTAGGCGCCCAGGACCTCCAGGCCCACCGTCGCGGCCACCACGCCGCGCGCCGCGTCCTCGGGCAGGAGCCCCTCGGCGAGCAGGCCCTCCCGGGCCGCGGCCGCCACGGCCGCCTCGACCCACAGCCGCCACTGCCGGCGCAGGTCCGCCGTCCCGTCGAAGGAGGGGTCCGCGCACAGCGCGAACCCGGCCCGCACCACCGCGTCGTGCGCAAGGAGGGCCATCAGCCGGTGCGTGGAATCCACCAGCACCTGCAACGAACCCCCGCCCGAACCGGCGCCCGCACTCCCGCCTGCGTTCCCGCCCGGGTCTGCGCCGGTGCCCGCGCTCCCGTCCGGGCCCGGGACGGGGGCCGGGGTGGCCGCTGCGGAGGCAGGGCTCGGTCCGGGGGCGGACGAGGCGGAGGCGGGGCCCGGGGCGGGACCCGGTGCGGGGGCGGGGGTGGTGGCGGTGGTCGGTGGTACGGACGGGCCGGCCGTGATGCGCGACAGGGCCTGCGCGGCCCGGTCCTGGACGGCGCGGGCCAGGACGGTCTTGCCGGCGAAGTGGAAGTGCAGTCCCCCGGCGCTGACCCGGGCCCGGCGGCTGATCACCGCGATCGACGCGGCGGTGAACCCCTCCTCGGCGAACACCTCCGCGGCCGCACGCACCAGCGCCTCCCGCGTACGGGCCGCACGTTCCTGCTTGACCATGGAGTCTCCACAAACCGCCAACGCGGTTTGCCCAAGGGGGTGTAAAGATCGTTCCGGTCACGGTCCGCGCCGCCACCGGAGCCCCGCTCGCGTCCCGCTGGAGCCGGCCGGCCCCACCGGCCCCACCCGCCCCACCGGGGGCCGCCCTCGGGCGGGCGGGGGGCGGGCGGGCCTCAGGACAGGGCCGGTTCGCTCTCCTGCGCCGCCCCCCGGCCGGGCCCGCGCCGCATCTCCGCGCTCACCCGCTCCCCCCGGTCGCCGGCGATGTCAAGCCTGGCGAGCATCGCGGGCGTCGCGATGCTCGGGCAGATGTGCTGGTAGACGGCGGCCACCCGCTGCTCGATGTCGCTGCGGTCGCTCAGGGTCTGCGAGTAGATCTGCGCGCCCGTCCAGCAGGCGGACAGGATCCAGGCCGTCTCGGCGGGATCCACGTGCGGCAGCAGCTCACCCTGCTCCTTCGCCCGCACCAGCAGGGTCCGCGTGAACTCGATCCAGCCCGGCACCGAACCCCCGCCGAAGATGTCGCGCATGCCCGGCCCCAGAGAGAGCCGGGCACCCGCGCTGAGCATGGGCTCGCGCTTCATCCGGTACGCCAGCACCATCGCGACGTCCACCAGTTCCTGCAGCTTGCTCTCCCGGTGGGGCACCCCGCCCTCGGCGAACTGCTCGTCCAGGACGCCCTGCGCCAGCTCCTGCTTGGAGGAGAAATGGAAATACAGGGCGCCCTTGGTGACGCCCGCCCGCGCGAGGATGTCCGCGATGGTGGCCGCGTCGTAACCGCGCTCGTCGAAGACCGCCGCCGCCGCTTCCAAGATCGCGCGACGCGTACGTACCGCACGCTCCTGCCGTGCCACCGGTGCCTCCGTTGTCCATGGTCCAATACGGCCGGATCCACCGCGCGGATCCACCGCCCCATTAAAACCAACCAGAAGGTCCGATTCTTTTCAAGCAGGCCAGGCGTCGCCCCGACGCGGTCAATCGGCCACGGGCGCCCTGGGACCCAGCACCACGGGCAACTCCCGCAGCCCGTTGGAGATGAACGACTCCACCCGCCCCAACTCCCCCGCCCCCGCCAGAGCCGCCGCCGGGAACGTCTCGAAGAACCGCCGCACCGCCACCGCGCACTCCAGCCGCGCCAGCGTCGCACCCAGGCAGTGATGCGTGCCGAACCCGAACGACAGATGCTGCCCCCGCGTCGCCCGCAGCACGTCGAAGCGGTCGGCGTCCGCGCCGTGCACCTCGGGATCACGCCCCGCCGAACCGAAGGAGATCAGGATCGGATCACCCTGCCCGATCACCACCCCCTCCCCCATGTCGATGTCCTCCACCGCGAAACGCAGCAGCCCGTAGAAGGCCGGCGGCTCGATCCGCAGCGCCTCCTCCACCACGTCCTCCCACGAAGCCAACCCCGCCCGCACCAGCGCCAACTGCGCCGGATTGCGCAGCAGTTCGTGCAGGGCCGTGCAGATCAGGTTGACGGAGGTCTCGTAACCGGCCGTGAAGAGCAGGATCAGGCTGTCGACGAGCTCCTTCTCGCTCAACCCCGCCCCCGCCCCCTCCGCACCCGCACCCGCATCGGCGGCGGTAGCGGTACGGGCGCCGGTGGCGGTACGGGCGTCGGTGGCGGTACGGGGGTCGGTGGCGGTGTCGCGGGCGGCGATGAGTGCGCTGGTCATGTCGTCGCCGGGGTGGCGGCGGCGGTGGGCGACCAGGTCCGCCATCACCACGTCCAGATCGGCCGCGTTGCGCTGCGCCTCCTCGGCGGTGATACCGGTGTCGAAGAACGCGTTGATGATTTTGTGCAGCGGGCCCCAGGAGTGCTCCGGTATCCCGAACAGCTCGAAGACGATCCGGGTCGGCAGCTCGTGGGCGAACCGCGTGCGCAGGTCCACCGCGCCACCGGGCGCCGAGGCGGCCAGGTCCTCCAGGAGTTCACCGACCACCTCCTCGATCCGGAGG
>NZ_JBHXRY010000032.1:0-4992 GCF_042714895.1 Nocardia sp. NPDC058666 | reverse complement strand
CTCGCGCCGCCCCCCGAGGGGGGGGGGGGGGAGGGGGGAGGGAGCCGGGCCTCCGCCCCCCCCCCCCACCCCCACCCGCAACACCCCGCGCCCCCTGCCCCGCCCCCCAGCCCACCACCCCGCCCCGCCGGCAACAGACCAGCTCACAGGAGTCCACGTGCGTATCGCGGTGACCGGATCCATCGCCACAGATCACCTCATGGCCTTCCCGGGCCGGTTCGTAGACCAGCTGCTCCCCGACCAGCTGCACCACATCTCCCTGTCCTTCCTCGTCGACACCCTCGAAGTGCGGCGCGGGGGAGTGGCCGCCAACATCGCCTACGGCCTCGGCGGCCTGCGCCTGACCCCCCTCCTCGCGGGCGCCGTCGGCTCCGACTTCGCCGAGTACGAGGTCTGGCTCAAGGAACACGGAGTCGACACCGGCGCGGTGCACGTCTCCGCCGAGCACCAGACCGCCCGCTTCATGTGCATGACCGACCAGGACTCCAACCAGATCGCCTCCTTCTACGCGGGCGCGATGGCCGAGTCCGCCCGCATCGACCTGCACGCCCTGCACGCCCGCACCCCCCTCGACCTGATCCTCGTCTCACCCAACGACCCCGCAGCGATGGTCCGCCACACCGAACAGGCCCGGGAACTGGGCATCGCCTTCGCCGCCGACCCCTCGCAGCAGCTCGCCCGCCTGACCGGCGCCGAAGTACGCACCCTCGTCACCGGAGCACGCTGGCTCTTCACCAACGAGTACGAGTCCGCGCTGCTGCGCGAACGCGCCGGGTGGAGCCACGAGGAGGTCCTCGACCGCGTCGGCACCTGGATCACCACCCTCGGCGCACACGGCGTCCGCATCGACACCAAGGGCGCGCCCACCCTCACCGTCCCCGCCGTCCCCGACGTCCGCGCCGAGGACCCCACCGGCGTCGGAGACGCCTTCCGCTCCGGCTTCCTGGCCGCCGTCGGCTGGGGACTGCCACTGGAGACCGCCGCCCAACTCGGCTGCACGATGTCCGCCCTGGCCCTCCAGGCCGTGGGCTCGCAGTCCTACGAGGTCCGGCCCGCACCGCTCCTGGCCACCGTCCGCACGGTGTACGGGGAGCAGGCGGCCGGACTGCTGGGACCGAAGCTGGAGCAGCCGGCATGACGACGCACGCGCCGAACGCGCACGAACGGGTGACCGCCCTGAAGCAGGCGCTCGCGACCCGTGTGGTCGTGGCCGACGGGGCCATGGGGACGATGCTCCAGGCGCAGGACCCCAGCATGGAGGACTTCCAGCAGCTGGAGGGCTGCAACGAGGTCCTGAACGTGACCCGCCCCGACATCGTGCGCTCGGTGCACGAGGCGTACTTCTCGGTGGGTGTGGACTGCGTCGAGACGAACACCTTCGGTACGAACCATGCGGCGCTGGCGGAGTACGACATCGCCGACCGCAATTTCGAGCTGTCCGAGGCGGGTGCCCGGATCGCCCGTGAGGTGGCCGACGAGTTCACCGCGAGCACGGGGCAGCAGCGGTGGGTGCTGGGCTCGATGGGCCCGGGCACCAAGCTGCCGACGCTGGGCCACATCTCCTACGGCCGGATCCGTGACGCCTACCAGATCAACGCCGAGGGCCTGATCTCCGGCGGCGCCGACGCGCTGCTCGTCGAGACCACCCAGGACCTCCTCCAGACCAAGTCCTCCATCATCGGCGCCCGCCGCGCCATGGAGGCCCTCGGAATCACCGTCCCGCTGATCTGTTCGGTGACCGTGGAGACGACGGGCACGATGCTCCTCGGCTCGGAGATCGGCGCGGCGCTCACGGCGCTGGAGCCGCTCGGCATCGACATGATCGGCCTGAACTGCGCGACCGGCCCCGCCGAGATGAGCGAGCACCTGCGCTACCTCGCCCGCACCGCCCGCATCCCGCTCTCCTGCATGCCCAACGCCGGCCTGCCCGTCCTCACCAAGGACGGAGCGCACTACCCGCTTTCCGCCAGCGAGCTGGCCGACGCCCAGGAGACCTTCGTCCGCGAGTACGGGCTCTCGTTGGTCGGCGGCTGCTGCGGCACCACGCCGGAGCACCTGCGCCAGGTCGTGGAGCGGGTCCGCGGACTCACCCCGACCGTGCGCGATCCGCACCCCGAGCCGGGCGCGGCCTCCCTCTACCAGACGGTTCCGTTCCGCCAGGACACCTCGTACATGGCGATCGGCGAGCGGACGAACGCCAACGGGTCGAAGAAGTTCCGTGAGGCCATGCTCGAGGCCCGCTGGGACGACTGCGTGGAGATGGCTCGCGACCAGATCCGCGAGGGCGCGCACATGCTCGACCTGTGCGTGGACTACGTCGGCCGCGACGGCGTCGCCGACATGGAGGAACTCGCCGGTCGTTTCGCGACGGCGTCCACGCTGCCGATCGTGCTGGACTCGACGGAGGTCCCCGTCATCCGGGCGGGCCTGGAGAAGCTGGGCGGCCGCGCGGTCATCAACTCGGTCAACTACGAGGACGGTGACGGCCCGGAGTCCCGCTTCGCGCTGGTCACCCGGCTGGCGCAGGAGCACGGTGCGGCTTTGATCGCGCTGACCATCGACGAGGAGGGCCAGGCCCGTACCGTCGAGCACAAGGTCGCCATCGCCGAGCGGCTGATCGAGGACCTGACGGGCAACTGGGGCATCCGCGAGTCCGACATCCTCATCGACACCCTCACCTTCACCATCTGCACCGGCCAGGAGGAGTCCCGGGGCGACGGCATCGCCACCATCGAAGCCATCCGCGAACTCAAGCGCCGCCACCCCGACGTCCAGACCACGCTCGGCCTCTCCAACATCTCCTTCGGCCTGAACCCGGCCGCCCGCGTCCTGCTGAACTCCGTCTTCCTCGACGAGTGCGTCAAAGCCGGCCTGGACTCCGCCATCGTCCACGCCAGCAAGATCCTCCCCATCGCCCGGTTCGACGACGAACAGGTCACCACCGCCCTCGACCTGATCTACGACCGGCGCGAGGGCGACTACGACCCCCTGCAGAAGCTGATGGCGCTCTTCGAGGGCGTCAACACCAAGTCGCTGAAGGCCGGCCGCGCCGAGGAACTCCTCGCCCTGCCCCTGGACGAGCGGCTCCAGCGCCGCATCATCGACGGCGAGAAGAACGGACTGGAGACCGACCTCGACGAGGCCCTCCAGACCCGCCCGGCCCTCGACATCGTCAACGACACGCTGCTGGAGGGCATGAAGGTCGTCGGCGAACTCTTCGGCTCAGGCCAGATGCAACTGCCGTTCGTCCTCCAGTCCGCCGAGGTCATGAAGACCGCCGTCGCCCACCTCGAACCCCACATGGAGAAGACCGACGACGACGGCAAGGGCACCATCGTCCTGGCCACCGTCCGCGGCGACGTCCACGACATCGGCAAGAACCTCGTCGACATCATCCTCACCAACAACGGCTACAACGTCGTCAACATCGGCATCAAACAGCCGGTCTCCGCGATCCTGGAAGCCGCCCAGGAACACAAGGCCGACGTCATCGGCATGTCCGGCCTCCTCGTGAAATCCACCGTGAT
Organism: Nocardia sp. NPDC058666; assembly: GCF_042714895.1. Taxonomy (NCBI): domain Bacteria; kingdom Bacillati; phylum Actinomycetota; class Actinomycetes; order Mycobacteriales; family Nocardiaceae; genus Nocardia; species Nocardia sp. NPDC058666. The sequence goes on along the minus strand of NZ_JBHXRY010000032.1, from coordinate 1,465 downwards.
CATGAAGGAGAACCTGGAAGAGCTCAACCAGCGCAAGCTGGCCGCCGACTACCCGGTCATCCTCGGCGGCGCCGCCCTCACCCGCGCCTACGTCGAACAGGACCTCCACGAGATCTACCAGGGCGAGGTCCGCTACGCCCGCGACGCCTTCGAGGGCCTGCGCCTCATGGACGCCCTCATGGGCGTCAAACGCGGCGCCCCCGGCGCCCAACTCCCGCCCCTCAAACAGCGCCGCGTCCCCCAACGCGCCACACCCCTGCCGGCCGCCGGGCAACCGGTCGACGCCGGCCGCTCCGACGTCGCCGCCGACAACCCCGTCCCCACCCCGCCGTTCTGGGGCACCCGCGTCGTCAAGGGCATCCCGCTCAAGGACTACGCCTCCTGGCTCGACGAGACCGCCCTGTTCAAGGGCCAATGGGGCCTCAAGGACGCCGACACCATCGCCACCGACGGCCGGCCCCGCCTGCGCGGCTGGCTGGACAAACTCCACACCGACGGCCTCCTCGAAGCCGCCGTCGTCCACGGCTACTTCCCCTGCGTCTCCAAGGGCGAGGACCTGATCATCCTGGACGAGGAGGGCAACGAGCGGACCCGCTTCACCTTCCCGCGCCAGCGCCGCGGACGGCGGCTGTGCCTCGCCGACTTCTTCCGCCCCGAGGAGTCCGGCGAGAGCGACGTCGTCGGCCTCCAGGTCGTCACCGTGGGAAACCGCATCGGCGAGGAGACCGCACGGCTCTTCGCCGCCGACGCCTACCGCGAGTACATGGAACTCCACGGCCTGTCCGTGCAGCTGGCCGAGGCCCTCGCCGAGTACTGGCACGCCCGCGTCCGCGCCGACCTCGGCATCGGCGGATCCGACCCGCAGTCCATGGCCGGCATGTTCCGCACCGAGTACCAGGGCTGCCGCTACTCCCTGGGCTACCCCGCCTGCCCCGACCTGGAGGACCGCGCCAAGATCGCCGACCTCCTCCAGCCGGAACGCATCGGCGTCCAGCTCTCCGAGGAGTTCCAGCTCCACCCCGAGCAGTCCACCGACGCCATCGTCATCCACCACCCCGAAGCCAACTACTTCAACGCCCGGTAATGCCCACGCTGCGCAGCGTTCGCTTCATTCGGGGTCCCCGGGCGTATCCTTGATGATCCTGAACGGGCCGGTCCGCTCAAAAGCGGGCCGGCCTGTGCCATCCCCGGGTCCGATCCGGGCACGGACGGAAGGATCCCGCCAATGACCACCATCTCCACCGCCACCCCGACCCTCGGCCGCGGCGACGACGACCGGGGCCTGCAGGCGGTGCTGCTGGACATGGACGGGACGCTGGTCGACACCGAGGACTTCTGGTGGCAGGCGGAGGCCTCGCTCTTCGCCGAGCTGGGTTTCGAGCTGACCGCCGAGGACCGCGCCCACGTGGTCGGCGGCCCGATGACCCGGGTCATCGACCACCTGCTGGCCGGCACCGGGGTGGAC
>NZ_JBHXRY010000031.1:0-5886 GCF_042714895.1 Nocardia sp. NPDC058666 | reverse complement strand
AGCACCCCGCCGGCGCCGCCGCCTACCTTCAGGGTGTGGTTCTCGTGTCGTCGAGCCGATTGACGCGCGCCACGTTCTCTCGGTCCTCGGCGTCCGCGCTCGCCTCGGCGGCGAACCAGGCGTCGAGGATCTCCTTGAGGAGTGGTTCCGAGGTCAGACGCAGGCTGAGCGCGAGCACGTTGGCGTCATTCCAGCGGCGCGCACCGTCCGCTGTGTAGGCGTCCGTGCACAGGGCTGCACGTACACCGGGAACCTTGTTCGCCGCGATCGACGCGCCCGTACCGGTCCAGCAGCAGACGACCGCCTGGTCGGCGTTCCCCGCGGCCACCTCGCGGGCCGCCGCCTCCGAGCAGGATGCCCACTGCGGATCATCGCCGGGGCTGAGCGCCCCGTACGTCATCACCTCGTGTCCGCGGTCGCGTAGTTGCCCGAGGAGCGCGCGAGCCACGGGTTCGTCCATGTCCGAGGAAACAGAGATCCGCATGCCCCGAGACTAACCAGCCGTGGCAGGACGGTCGCCGCAAAACGAGCACGATCACCTCGACTTGCGGCGTGGACGAGGCCCGGTGGCCAGAGCGCTCCGGAGGCAGCACCACCACCGGACGTCATCTTCTCCTCGGTGTACAACGAGACGCCGACCTCGCCGAGCACCACCCTGGTCTGCTCCTTGCCCCAGACCTTGGTGTTGCCGCAGACGGAGACCGGCCGCAGGGTGTGGCCCTCGTGGAACCGGGGAGGAATCCCCCCGTGGACGGCCTCCAGGAGCTGCCGCATGGTCAGCAGGTCCTGGAGGTGAGTCTCCTCGGGACTTCCGTCGCCGTAGACGCCGGCGGACGACACGAACACCATCCGGACACGAACACCATCCGCCGGACACGGTCGCTGGCCGCCGCCGCGTCCCGGACGGTCCGAGTGCCCGCGACGTTGACGTCGATCGCCGCCAGCGGCTCGCGAGTGCAGGCGGCGACATCCGCGAGTGCCGCGGCGGAGTTTCATGGGCCGCACCTTGTGGTTTCGGTCGCCTGCGACGCGGTGTCGGTCGTCCCGGGGTCTTCACGCTCCGCTCCTTCGTGGGTACGCTCCGTGCGTCATAGGAGCCCGGACTCGGGGGGATGCTTCGTGATCGAGCAGGCGTACGTTCAGGCCGGCGACAAGCCCACGCCGACGCTCAAGGACATCAGGGACCGGATCGCGAAGGCGGTGGACGCGACGGAGGGCAGCACCGGTCTCAAGCGCCTCGCGTGCTGGCTGCAGATGCCGGTCGATTCCGCGTTCGGGAAGATGATGGACAGCAACTGCCAGGGGCGCGCCAAGGAGGTCGGCGCTCTGCTGAGCCCCGGGAAGGACGGGCTCTTCACGCCCGCCGACCTCGGGTCGGTGCGCAGTGCCTCGGCTGCGTGGACCGGCATCGACACGGCCCTGAAGGCCGAGCGCGCCGTGTACGTCAACGGTCCGGCCGAGCACGTGGGCGGGGCCAAGAGCAAGTTCACCAGCGGATTCCACGTGCTCGTCTTCCTGGCCGTCGGGAAGGACGCCGACGACCGCGTCTACTACCTGGGCCTCGACCCGGACGTCAGCGCCACGGCGGAGTCCCGGGCGGGGTGGAAGGCACTGGTCGCGGGGGAGCCCGAGACGAAGCCGGAGGAGTTCACCGCGGCGAAGAGCCTGGGCGTCGTCAAGTCGATGATCCTCGGGGACGAGGAGGACGGCTTCGGCCCGCTGGTCCGCAAGTACTACGTCGACACCACCGCGAAGTTCCCCAAAATCAACCGCTTCGGCTGAGCGCGTCCCGCGCCGTCGCACACGACCGAACACGACCTGACCGGGACGGGGTGCGAGCTCGGCGGAGTCCGCACCCCCAGGCCGACATGCACGGTCAGCGTGGCCACGGCGATGAGCTCGGGCAGAGCGAGCGCGAAGGTGCCCTCCACGATCACCGGCGGAGCTGCGGCGTGCTCGGCGAGCACGCCCTGACGGCCCCGTGGACGCCGTGCCCGCAGACGACGGACCTGGCCAAGGCGCGCGAGCGACGGCCTGTCCGCCGAGACGGTCGCCGGCGGGTTCGGCACCGCCTACTCCCATGCCCTGTCCGTGCACCTCGCCGCACAGGACCGGTGACGACGGGCTTCGCAACATCGGCTCTGTTGGGGTTCCCGGGCGTCTCTTCCCGTCCTCGCGCGCCGCCACGAACTCGAAGACCGACCGGCGCGGAACAGCGCCGTCCCTCTTCCGTCGACGTAGGCCCGCTCCCGATGGGCGGGCGCTACTGCACGCTTCGCCGACGCGAGCTCGATCACGGCGGGGCTGGGCAGCACGATGACCGTGAAGGCGGCGCTGATCAGCAGGCCGTTACTGTTCCCACCCCACCCTGTGCAGCAGGGCGGTGCGAAGCAGGCCCTTCCGCGCCCCGGTCGCCGCGCCGTCAGGCGTATCGGCGGCTGCTCCGCCCAGCATCCCGCCAGGCCGCGCGTGCCCGTGTGTCGGCAGAGCGCCGCATCGTCACACCGGACCGAGGCGGCGGAATTCATGCGTGGCCAGGGGGAACAAGGAGGAGAGGATGTTCGACTGCAACTCTCCGGTAAGGACGGACGCGAGGAATCCGTGCACGATACGGGATAATGTTCCCATCGGTCGCTCACCTCGTTCGCCATGACGGTCCATCCGTTCGGCTCAACGCCCGGAAGAACGAGCCAGTACAGGCATTCTCCGTTGTCCGTGGTCGCCCACGCGATGAGCACGGATCCCTCGGTCTCCAGTTCTGTCGGCTTCTTCTCGACCGTCCACAGGTCCTGCAGGTCTTCGAACTGGTACTTGGCCCATATGAGGAGGTCGTAGTGCTTGTTGGGACAGTCGGGCTCCAGGACGTAGAGGTAGTCGTCCCAGTTACTTCCTCCATAGACGTCGATGAACTCCTTGTAGTCATCTGGGAGTTCCACTGAGAGGGCGCGTTCGACCCCACCCCAATCCTTGTCGCGGGACCGGCTCGGCGCCGGGACGATTTCGAGGAGACGTGCAAGGGCGTTGCTCACGGCGGGGGTCCTGTTCCTAAGCCGTCGTTTCTTTTGGCTTGATCGTTCATTGAACCGTGCATGACCGATCTGGTTGAGCGGCCCGGCGCCGGACGAATTGTGGGTGCTGTTCCAGCGGGTGGTGCCGCCGACGGAGGCCATACGCCCGCAGGGCGGCGGCCGGCGTCGAGCGGGTGACCGTGATGCCTTGGCCGCGACCATCTTCGTGACTACCTCTGGCTGCACTTGGCGGCAGCTGCCGCCGGCGTTCGGCCCGAGCCGGCAGACGGTCTACCGACGTTCGGCCCAGTGGAGCCAGGCCCGGGTCTGGACCGGGCTCCACCGCGTAGTCCGGACGAACTCGGCGCCCACGGCGAGCTGGACTGGTCGCGATGCGCGATCGACTCGGTCAGCCTGCGACGCGCCCTGCTGTCTACCGCCCCCGCTTCCGGTGGCGGGGCGCTGATCCAGACCCACCGCGGCGCCCTGGTGCACGACCGGTTCCCCGACCTGGCCACGGCCGCCGAGCAACTGCCCCAGAGCCTGGTCCGCGCGCTCGTCGTCCGGGACACCGCAGCCGGCCGGCTGCCCTTCGAGGCCCTCCAGCGCTCCAGCGCCGGGCAGCCGCCCGCGGCCGCACCGCCACCGCGCTCGCCGCCAAGAACCCCGCGTTCTTCATCGCCTTTGACACCCCTGCAGATCGACGGCATCGAGAAGGGGACGACGCAGCCACGGAGGTCGCCCGACGCGGTGGGGCCCGATGGGTCTGCCTCAACGGGCACTCCGGTTGCATGGCCGGATGTACGTCCGGGCAGAGAGTCGACGCCAGGCGCCGATCACGGCCCACACGTCGGCAGGCTGGCTGATAATGCTTCAGAACCCCTGGTCACGACGGGTGACCGCCCCTTGGGGGCGTGGTGGGGGTGTGGCCTGGCAGCCGTGCGAAGCGGCTTCCCCGACGTACCGGAAAGGCGATCGCGTGAGTCCCAAGCACCCCCGTCCGACGCAGAAGACCGACGACCAATTGCTGCAGACCACCCGCCGTACCGCGGCCCCGCAGCAGGGGGCCGCGGCGTCCGCGGAGCTGATGGGGCTCCAGGCGAGTGCGGGCAACGCCGCGGTCGTGCAGATGCTCCGGCGGGCCGGTCACGGGCGGGACCAGGAGCAGCACCAGCACACGGACGGATGCGGACACCAGCAGTCCGAACAGCACGAGGTGCAGCGGGTCGCCGTTCACGACGTACTGCGCGCCCCCGGACGCCCCATGGACGCCGCCACCCGCAGCGACATGGAAGCCCGCCTCGGTGCGGACTTCTCCGACGTCCGCATCCATGACAACAGCGCCGCCAAGGCCTCCGCCGCCGAGGTGGGGGCGCGCGCCTACACCTCGGGCAGCCATGTCGTCATCGGCGCCGGCGGTAGCGACAAGCACACCCTCGCCCACGAACTCACCCACGTCATCCAGCAGCGCCAAGGGCCGGTCGCGGGGACCGACAACGGATCGGGGCTGAAGGTCTCCGACCCGTCGGACCGGTTCGAGCGGGAGGCGGAGGCGAACGCCAGCCGGGTCATGGCCCCTGGCCACCAGGCTGCCACCGCGGAGGTGCAGCGTCATGCGGCACCGTCGGTCGTGTCCGGTTCTCACGGTTCTCACCACTCGGTGCAGCGCGTCGCGAGCCCTCAGGACCGGTTGACGGTCGAGTACTGGGAGGAGCAGGCGGGACTGGGCGGATCGAGCAGCTCCGCCGCCAAGGCCAAGTCCACGCAGATCGCCGCTTCCAAGAAGAGCGCGAAGGGCTTCAAAGCCAGCAAGCCTCCGCGCAGGATCGATGAAATCATCACGTCCGTCGGCCCCCGGCTTCTGGCCGATCTGGCGCAGATGCCGGAGACCTCCGGGCGGATGGAGCTGTACCGCTCCATGAGTTTCGAAGAGGCTTACAGCACCCTCACCTACTGGGGCGACGAAGCCGCACGAAAGGAAATGACGGACTACGTAGCGGGCGGCCAGGGAACGGCAAAGGGATTCAGGGAGAACGGGTACTCCGGCATGACGATCGGTGCCCATCTCGGCGACCAGGGCCAGGCCGACGGGTACTACGACACCCAGGGTCCCCCCTACGCAGTCCAGCTGAAGTTCACCCTGAAACCCGGCGCCCACGAACTCCTCTTCAACCAGGACCATATGGCACTCGGGCCGGGCTACAAGAACGACCTGATCCGCAAGGCGAACGGCGGCGGCTACCAGAACGCGAACGCGAACGAGGGCACGCTCGGTGGGTACATCGGCGTGAAGGCCGAGGACAAGGAGCCCTACAGCCTCGGCATCGCGCAGGGCAACAATGGCAAGAACGGCCGTGAGCTCGGCGCGAGCCAGCTGCTCTTCCAGCTGTTCGTCGAGAACGTCGAACTCGTGAAGAACAGGTCGGGCCAAGACCTGCCCGCCCCCGCAGCAGCCCAGCAGGAACTGGCCGTGTAGTCACAGATCGCCGTGGACGCCCGACCGGGCATCCACGGGCCCCGGCGGACCAGGCCCCGTCCTCGAAATGATCTTGCCTGGATCGGCATGGCTGCGAGTACGACCGCTGCTTCGTCGGAAGTGGCGGTCTTCTCATAACGACTGGCGATGCCGAGCAAGCGTCCGAGTTGGCCGAAGCGGCGTTCGACGGTCTTGCGGCAGCAGTAGGTCGCGCGGTCGAAGCCTGTGGACCGGCCGCCGCGCCGGGAGGCGGTGCTGCTTCTGGACGTTCTTCTCCAGGTCGTGCGCCCGATGCCGCATCGTCGCAGGTAAGCGCGGAACCAGCCTCGGTGAGTGACCGCCTCCGCGATGATGATCAAGTCCGGTCTCGCGCCCCTGCTCGCGGCCCGCATGGCCGACACC
>NZ_JBHXRY010000030.1:0-7293 GCF_042714895.1 Nocardia sp. NPDC058666 | reverse complement strand
CCGTATACCGGCCGGGCCGTGGCCGTCCACGCCGCTTCTGTTCCGATCGCTGCAAGACCGCCCACTACCGCGCCGCCAAAAGGGCCTGTGCGCCTGCCTGAGCGCTTCGCGATGATGCCCTGGCTCTCGGCTCAGGGTGACGCTCTAAGGCATCTACAGGGGCACTCAGGGCTGTAGGCCCCGGCAATCAATTGCTGTGCAATGGCTCACAGCCGGCCTGGAAATCCGAGATTTCGACCCGGGAAGGCGATCCACTCACTAGATCCACTAGGGAGGAAGCGAACGGGCATCACCTAGGTTCGCCTCTCATTGCGCGGCTATTCGCGCCTCTACACGACGGCCCTAGGCCCGGTTGATTCTCGCAGCGGTAGTGATGCCCCGCTGTGGCGAGTCCCGGACCTAGGGCCGTTTTTTCGTACCTGAAAGGCCTTCCATGTCTACCCCAGATGACATGCCCCCGCGCAATGTCCCGCTCCGAATTCGTGTTGCCCGGACGCTGAGTGCCGTTATTGACCAAATCGAAAGCGATGGGCTCATGCCGAACGGCGCACCTCACGCGCTGCTGGACTACTTGGCTGAACTTGCAGCCGCTGAGGCGGCTTTGCAGACATGCTCCCTGGATCACCGCCGGGCCGAAGGTAGGACGCAGCGATGACCTCAGTAGCTCAGGCGCTGAAAATCCTTGAGGGGCATACACGCATTCCCCGGGAGCCGGTAGCTCGCGCTGAGGTGCTGGCCGCATTCGCTGTGCTGCACCGCCTGAATTCCACCAGGGGTGATGCCAATGGCTGAGTTCCGCCCCGAAGACCTTCCGCACGTGGCGGACATATGCGCCGCCCTAGATGTCAGCGTTAAACCAGCTCCCGGGGCCTATGAGCGCATCAGCAACGTTTACGCGGTTACCCAGGCTTGACTAGCAGCGAATGACCGGCCGTCCGTACCGCTCGGGTCATTCACCCGGACTCTTCGCGCGCTGGGCCTCCGGACTGCCAATAAACACGTGGTCGGAATCGTACCGATTACCCGCCAGCACTAACGATCACCTACCAATTCTCGTAGGTGATCCCCTTTTGTCGAAAAGGAAAGACTGATGACTGACCGACCCTGGTATATGCATGGCAATCCCATTACCGAGAAGCGTGACCCTGAGCAAATGCGGCGCCACCTTGAATCCCTGGCGTCTATGGCCAGCGAGGAATCTGACACCGAGTTGGCCCACCTTCGATCCGCTGATGCGAAGGGTGTTCAGCTGAGCCCCACAACGCGAATGACGATGGGCTATTCGCAGATTGCCCGCAGCGCCGCCGATCAGCTAGGCGCCCGGCCGTCCAAGCCTGAGCCCTCGCCGTCCGGCGACGACCTGACCCCTGCACAGCGCATTGCGCGCGGATACGGAGCCTGACCCATGACCACCAATGCCCTTGAGAAGGCTCGTGCTGCCGCTGAGACGGCCGCGCAGGATCTAGCCGCCCTGGAGGCTCAGGAAGCTGAGAAGGCCGCCCAGAAGGACGCACAGCGCCTTGAGGCCAAGAAGGCTGCTGCCGCTCGTTTTCTCGCTGACCGGCCGGGCCTTGAGGAGAAGGTGCGCGGCGAGAAGCCGACTGCCGCTGAAATGGGCAAGGCTCTTGAGGCTGGCACGCTCGGCGCGATGGTTGCCGAATACCTTGCCCGCCGGGATGCGCTGGGAATACTTCGGGACCGTGCCAGCGAGTGCGCGCAACTACTCGGCCAGGATGCGGAGTTCGTCAATCCCCGATACGTGGATCCGGGCGAGGAGCTGAGGCGCTGGCAGGAAGCCGCCACCGATGAGCTCCGACGTGCCAAGGCTGGTGCCCTCGCTGCCGGAATCCTCAGCGCATACGAGGTGGCCTAGCCCATGGCGCATGACGCACTAGACCCGGGGCCGGACGGCGATTACCCGTTCTTCCCCCGGCTTCAGGATGGCTCGCCTGCCTGGTCTGATCGCTGCCCCGCTGACTATCGAGGGACCCGAATTCCCCGGGGTCTGACCAGCGTTGTCCGGGACCATGAGCGATTCGTCATTGATCAGACCCCGCGAGACAGCATCGGGAATCCCATCAACCCACGGTAAGGGGGTGGCACTGCTGCGCCGGTTGTTCCCGCAGCAAGGTAGGCGTGTGGGGTTACCGGTGAGCGGCGTAGCGATAGGCGCCGTGCCCCCTGGTGGTGTTCGCTGCCATGGGCGCGGCCCTTCCCTCTCGAAAATTTCCCCAAATCGCCGGCGTGGGACCCCACCCCCTCTCACCAGTGCCTATGCCCCTGCTCTGCGCCTGCCGCCCCCTTCGCTGCCGCTACGCCCTAGGCCTCAGGTCGGATCACCCTCGGAGGAGCCATGCCCCGAAAGCCCAAGAAGCCCTGCACTCAGCCAGGTTGTAGTGAACTCACGGATGGCGGTCCGTGCACTGAACACAACAGGCAGAGAGAACAGCAGCGAGGATCAGCAAGCAAGCGCGGTTATGGAGTTGGCTGGCAGCGAAAGCGAAAGGCCCACCTGTACGCGAACCCATGGTGTGTGCTGTGCAGTCGACATGCGACGGTCGCAGACCATTGGCCACTGAGCCGTAAGCAATTGCTGGCAAGAGGTGAGGCAATGCCTGACGCACCAAGGCACTTGAGGCCGTTGTGCGCTGTCTGCCACAGCAGGGAAACGGCTAAGCATCAGCCGGGCGGGTGGGCTGCCGAGAAGGTGCAGCCGAAGCCTGACGACGTTCCGCCGTTCTGATTCACCCGCTGCACCCCTACCCCCTGGGGGGTGACCCCCTCCCGGCTCTGAGATTGACCGGCAGGGAGGCAAAAAGCTAGGGCCGCAGCTTAAGCAATTTGCGCGGGGCCGGAGTGTTCACTCTCATGGCTTCCGAGGGAAATATGGGGTGCCGTCTTTGTTCGCAACTTCGGCCAATGCTGTGGACTGTACTTCGACTCTGAGAATTGGCCATGGCGTTGGGCTCTGAGTACTTCCGCCCGTCAATAGCATGTGCCGAACATAGGCACCCACCAGGAACTCACGCTCAGCAAGGCGGCTGATGTAAAGCTGAAGGGTCTTCTCTGCGTCCCGATTTTCTCGTGGACTTACAAGCTCCCCGGATACGTCGAGATAGTCCGTCAGCAAACCCATGAACTCGATGATCAAATCTTCATCGTCGTCACACAATCCGTCTGGCAAGGCGTACTCAAATTGCACACTCCTCTTGACCATGCCCCAAAGTGGATTCCCACGCGTGATCAGCTCTAGTGCTTTGGGTTGAGGGAACAATGGGTCAGGAACTAGCATCAAGCGACTGCTATCCGCCCCGGCTAGGGAGCGCACCCACGCTTCGTGCTCTGACTTGATTCGCCGGAGCCGCTCCACCGTGAAGTGGTTCGGCTGATCATCCACACGTTTATGGTCCTTGCTGCACAAAAGGATCAGGTTCGAGTGGTGATTGATCAAATCCTCCGCTAGCCCGCCCGCCCGAGGACCGCCCTCGGATCGGGCGACAATGTGCGCTTCTTCGCCAAATACAGAGGGGTCGTCTGTTTCGGTGCCGGGTGTAATCACCTGCTTTCTACAGATGGCACAGAAGCCGCCAGCCTGAATCCACAGAATCTTTCTGGTCTTCTCAGACACACTCAAATTCCACCCCACGGAAATACACGCGCTGTCGACCAAGAATATTCGGCCCCGTACTAGCTGCCTCGCGGTAGCCGGGTACGGGGCTATTGACATTTCTGGGGAGACCCGGCTACTCAGGAAACGCGCCAACGCCTCTATTCGTAATCTTCGCCGTCAAGGATTGCTTGCCCTTGATTGATGAGCGAGCTGGTCTCGATTGCAGCGCAACGCCCGCAGTAGTGTCCCTCACCCCAGTGCTCATCGAAATCGGGGTCACCCTCGAATTCTTCGTTGTACTCGTTACGCGCGTCGTTGATTTCGAATGTCTTTGCGCACTCAACACATTTCGGCATACCCGTATGTTATTCCCGCCTGGCTGACAGTCCGATGTGTGTTGGCATCTGAAAATTTCCCCTACCGCCGGCCCAGAGAGACGGGTTTGCTGACCTGCGACTTTCCTACCTGCCGTCTTTACGTCCGAGTGCGCTGCTGTGAACCGAAGGGGCCTCAGCTTAGAGCGTCGATTGCCGAAGTGATGAGCGTGCGGGCATTCGATCCATGGATGGCAATCTCTTTCAGATTCCCGAATGCCTTGAGGTACAGCGCTACGTCACTCGGCTGAGTTTCCTTGATAGCGGCTGACAGGGTTTCCACGTGAACACGCTGACGGTCAAAGATGGTGAACGTTTCCAGCGGCCACGCTTGCCGGGGCGCCGTGAACGGAATGATTCCCAGGGAAATCGAAGGGAGCGCCATTACCGACAACAGATGACCTAGTTGAGCGGCCATTACTTCGGCGCTGCCAATCCGGTACCGCAACACCGATTCCTCAACCAGCACAGCGAATCGGTGATCGCCCTCACGGATAACGTGCGATCGGTCCATGCGTGCTTTCACAGCGTCAGACACGTCGTCTGGTGTTCCGCGAAACCGTGCAATAGACGTCAGCAACGCGGTTGCATAGCCTGGTGTTTGAAAGAAGCCGGGCACCACGTTGGAGCAGTACACATGGAATTGCTGTGTCTGCTCGTAGAGAGGTACGCCCGACTCCTGTAGTTGCCTTAGCCCTGTTCGCTGTAGCCGCTTCCATTGGACGTACATGGAATCAGCCTGACGGTTGGCGGCAATCAAGTCATCCGCAGTTCCTGGCAGGCCGCACGCTGTGCACCAGGCCCTTATGTCAGCGTCGCTGGGTGGCGTCTTAGCGTGTTCGATCCTTGATGACTTGGACTCGCTCCACCCGCACCGGACAGCCAACTCACGGCCCGTGATTCCTGCGTCAAGCCTCATTTCCCGCAACCGACCGGCTACGGCTTCCCTGGCTTCTTGGGCTTTGGACGAAGGGGATGACATGTGTTGGCTGTCCGGTTGCTCAGATCTTGTATTCGCTGTGCGGGATGGCTCGCTGCCAGATGTCCTCGAATGCGTTGGCACAGAGCTTCAACATGCCTGCGTTTGAGCTCAGTTCATCCGTCACGTGGTGGCCATCCCCAGCGAAGTGGTGGATGCGGATTAGCTTCCCGTCGAACAGCCAAAAGTCATTGGCGGGAACCAGGAACCCCACTGCCTGACTACGTGGAATCCAGCGCACCTCTTCGCCAGCAGTGAGGTTGGCGTGCGTGGCGTAGTGCTCCCAGCGGATGTACTCGCTGACAGGCTCCGAGACCACACGGGCACGACGAATGGCCACACCACGGGCCACGGCATCCGCAATGGTCTGGTGGAACGGATGCCACCAGGATTCGCGGTTGGCCCAGTCAACGCGTTCACCGCGCTGCCATGCTTCTAGCCGGGGGTTGGTGCCGTAGTCATCCCGCATTTCCAAATGGACAGCGGATTGGCGGGTGTTGGCCAGTAGCTCAGTGAACGGCGGAACGCTCGACGGCATCGCATGCTTCCCTGATCATCGGCACCATGCGCGCCGGAATTCTGATGACTTCTTCGGTGTCCGGGATCGATCCGTGGGCCGGCGTTTTCGCCTCGCAGGCTGCACGCAGTTCAGGGCTCGCCTTCCAGCCCTGCAACACGAGTTCTCCCGACTCTTCATCAGCCCAGACGGTAGGGCAGTGCTCAAGGTCGGTGTTCGGGTCGATCCCGACGAACCGTAGCGCCATGACAGCCTCTCTCCGTTGCGGATTGCGTGAACTTGCATGGCCAATACTCCAGTTGCTGGGTTGGCAGTCAAGACCGCCTGCAACGAATCAGCGTGCAAGCTCGTGCAAGTTGCTGGAACCCCTGAAGACCCGACTCCTAGCGTCGCCATCAGCACGACGGCAGCGAGGGGACGGCGAGGGCTGATGGCGGACGGCAGCGTGCGAGCCATGGCGGGCGACGGCGTGGCGAAGCTTGATCACGCGATAGCGCGGGGGGAGTTCTACCGGCTTTGCCCCGAAGGCGAGCGCAACCCGTTCCCGGCGTGGGCCGAAGTGCCCGACTGGGTGCCTCGCACGGGGTACGCCTTGCCGACGCGGGACGTATTGCGGGCGGTTGGAGCTGGACTCAGGCGGAAGCTGTGAGCGCCCCTGAGATGGCCCAGGAGCACCCCTATGAGCCTGATCCAGGCACGGTCGTTGTGGAAGTGCCTACGGGCCGTCTGGGGCGCGTCCTGGGGCCGGTACAGGGCAAGTGCCGGGTCCGACCCTTCGGGGGCGGGGAACCGTGGGACACGCCTTTCGGGGATCTGCGCTGTGCCACACACAAGGAAGTCCTTGCAGCGTGGGGCGAATGGGGGCGGGCATGAGCTACTTCACCCCGGAAGAGCGCGAGCTACTCAATGCCGGATTCGCTCAAATCCTTGCCGAGCGTGACGAACGCGATTTGCTGGCCGCCATAAGGGATGCCGCGCCCCAACTCATCCAAGCCGCCCTTGACGCACTGGACACGGCAGGCGCGGAATGACCAGCCGCTCCGAACTGGTAGCCATCCCTGCTGACGCCTACTGTCCGAAAGGCGGAACAGTGCAGCCGTCCACCCCGAACCCTTTCCGGGGATGGTGCTTGGCAGGAACCAGCATCCCCGAAGACACTCAAGCGCTGTTGGCCGAATTCGTGGACCCCGTGGAAACGATTCCATGGAAAAACGGTACGGCCTGCAACCTTCGCAAGGACCACGCCGACAAGCACATTGGCGCCTTGGCCCCGTCGCGCGACGATGTACCCGGCGCCTTCTGGCTGGTCTGGGACGACGGCTGTCCGACGGACGTGCAAGTCATCCTGCACTGCACCCGTGACGAGACGTGCTGTCAGCCCGCAGGCCACACGGACCCGTGCGGAAACCCATTCCGGTGACCAGGCAGAGCGCCCGCGAATATCGGGAACAGCGCGAGTACATAGCTGCACACGAGGACAAAATCAGGCAGCGGCTACGGAACGGCGAAAGCTACCTGGAAATAGCCGTCCATCTGGGAATCAGCCCCGTAGTCCTCAAGCACATGCTAGAAGTCGTCTTAGCGAAGGTAGGAATTCACAGGTGTCCGGCATGCTTAAGCGCCACAACACGGAGCGCCCCACACGCTGCGGAGCGTGGGTAAAACTCTATCCTCACCAGGTGGCGGCCGTCCGGCGCGGACTTCCTGGCTCGCTGCGATACGCGGACTGGGTCAACGACTCTGCGACCTGCGGGCTGAAATTCGGGCACCTGGGATGGCATGAAGCCGGAATGCGTCCGAATCGCGCTGAGGA
>NZ_JBHXRY010000029.1:0-7788 GCF_042714895.1 Nocardia sp. NPDC058666 | reverse complement strand
CTGCGCCTAGCGATCTGGGCGAGTTTGCGGCCTTCCTCTGGGGTTACCGCTCTGACGAACACATCCGGCTTGCGAGCCACCGGCACCACCTCCGTCAGGCAGCATCACCGGTCACCGGCCACGGATCAACCCGCCACCCCGAGCGGTTACCGCATCAACCTTTCCGGACGCGGCACTAGCCCCAGCAGTACCGCGATGATGACGAGAAGGATCCGATGGTTCGCATGCTTGTCCATGGCTACAGTCCCTACAGCTGATGGTGACACTCGGATAATGGGCGGAACTATACTGGACATCTTAGACAAGGGAGGTGGGTATGACTCGTCGTGCTGTTCCTATAGACCCGGCGCTCGGGCCTCTTGCTGCACTTGCTCGGGATCTGCGTACTCTGCGGGCGGATATGGGTGCCAACGCGCCCTCTGTCGACCAGATCAGTGCTGAGGAAGGGCTGCCCCGATCTACCTTGTACGCCGCGCTTAGGGGTGACCGGATTCCGAGCGAGAAGGTTGTGGCAACGCTGGTGCGGGCGTGGGGGGGTGACGAGAGCCACTGGCTCAGAAGGCGATCAGATCTGCAGGATGCCCTGGGCGGTCGTAGTCAACCACGACCGACGCAATCGCTTCGGGACGGGAGCGCGTGGCTGACATTTCCGATCACTCGCACCGTGCTCGGCGTGGTGACCAGTGTTGCCTCGTTGCGGCGACTCCTGAGTGTTGTGGCCCTGTTCGAGACCGACTTCAGGGTTCAGACAGCGTTCACCATCAATCCGACATCAGCGTTGACGCAGGGGCTATCGGATCTCCTAGCTGACTTAGGCATCGTTGAAGTTCCTTGGCATGAAGCGGTCACTCGCCGCTTTGACGTGGTGCTGAGCATGAATATGCGCTTTTGCCGCGAACTCGCCGGGCCGTTCTTTGCGTTTGCCTCGGATGTCGCCGCGCCACCAGACTTGGAGAGATTCAACGGTTGGATCGGAGTAACCGATGAAGCTGAACTACTGCGTGTCCGAGCGGCCGTGCCAGCGTCCGACGGCAAGATCGCCGTGGTGGGCGACCCCTATTTCGACCAGATGATAGTCAGCCGGTACCTCCGCGGAAACTACAGGCGGAGCATCGGCGTAAATCAGGGCGAGAAGCTTGTGGTGGTGTCCTCAAGTTGGGGTCGGACGTCGTTTCTTGGACAACGTCCTGATTTACCGACTACGTTGCTTGACGCCTTCCCTGCTCGCGAATTTCGAGTTGCGTTAGTGCTTCACCCGAACGTATGGGTAGCCCATGGACATCGGCAGGTCATCGCATGGATGAGCGATGCAGTTGACCGCGGTGTGTTGCTGATTCCGCCGAGTGCCGACGAGCGTGCGGTCTTGCTCGCTGCCGATGTCGTTGTCGGCGATCGCAGCTCCGTCACTTCTTATGGAATGGCGATGGGACTGCCGACCTTGATCGTTAATGAAAGCGATGACCGCTGGGTTCCTGTGGTCGACAACACCTCACCGGCCTACAAATTGGATCTGGACGGCGATATTAGATCTCAGTTCGAGAAAGCGATCACCGCGCGGCAGGCCAAGGAAATACCTACGACTGAGGTTGGATCGCTGCAACGGATTGCAGACCACGCTCGGACGCTGCAAAGTATCTTGTACGATCTTCTCGAAATTGAGCAACCGTCCGCACCGCAGCGTTTCAGGCCAGTAGAAGAAATTCGAGTGGCAATCGTGCCGCATGGTACTGGTTTTGATAAGGAACCAGGATCGAATGCTGCGTCGCCCTTGAGTTCGGCCGCCGTGCTGCACAATTGAGCTATGTCACGGACTCTGCCTGAGGGCGATTCGGTTCGCTTCTAGTCCGCATCGACTCACCGACGACGCAGCGTGGCCCAGGTCGTTGCGGCGGTCATCGCGTTTTACGACGAAGACGCAGAGGCAGGGCTGGCGTCGGTCGATGACGTGACTTTCGACGGTCTGACACCCGCTGAGCTGGCTGATCTGGTCGGGCGGACAGGCGTATTATTCATCGCCGATAGCGCCACGTTGTCCGCCCCCAGCATCCGCTGCTGGCCGTCGATACCGGCGACGAGGACGTCCGAGGCGACGGTTGACCCGACCTTCCGATCACACCGACAGCGATGGCCGGAGTCGAGGTGAATCTCTTCCTCGCCAACATGGAATTCGAGGATTTCGCCGACAGCGTGGGCTCACTGCGGTGATCGCGGCGTGCCGAGCTGCCGCCGAACCTGGCCTTCCTGAACGGTGGGCTATGTCCAGATCTCGGCTTTTCGGCAGTAGTCCATTGGCTCGGGCGGTTGTAGCGCTGGCAGCGCGATGTTCCAGTTCATACTTGCCTGCGGGGGTCTGCAAACCTGTCAAATAGCGCCGTGAAGAACTCGGTGAGTAGCGGTTTCGCGGTTTCAGGGCTGGTCAGCTCGGCACCACCGAAGCGGAAGACCTCATAGCCGCGCATCCGGAGGTTCCTGTCGATTCGAGTGTTGCGTGCATAGACCTGCGGTGAGGCGTTGCCATCTTGGTCGGTGTAGTGGGATTTGCCGTCGACTTCGAGAACGACACGGTGCCCGCCAGGGTGCAGGAGTAGGAAGTCCATTCGTTGGTTGAGCAGCGCTTGCGTGCCGCGTTGGCGCACGGTCTGGTGGTCCCAGTGCAGCCACACTTCGGGTAGCAGCGCTGGGAGGTCCCATACACGCTGCCCGTGAATCTCGTGGTAAAGGCGGTACAGCAGGCGCTGTGGTGGTGAGGACTCGGGCAAGTTGGTTCTATACGTGAATCACGAGGTCGTTGATCGGTGAATCTCGACACCAGCCCGCGGTCGGAAGGGGTTGGTATCCACGAATTTTGGCAACACCTGACGGGTTGCGATGGCAAGATCATCCTGCTATCAGTCAGCGACGGCCCATAGGAGTGGACCCGTGGTGGCGAACCAATCCAAGGCGCAGCTGTACGCGGCGATCCGCCGGGACTCGCGAGCGGGCATGTCGGGCCGGGAACTGCAGCGCAAGTACAACGTCGGCTACGTCACGGTCAACGCGGCACTGACCTCGGCGTTCCCGGAGAAACGCAAGGACTATCCGGAGCGGGCATCGAAGCTGGACCCGTTCAAACCAGTCATCGACGAGATGCTGCGAGCGGATCTGGACGCGCCCCGCAAGCAGCGGCACACGATCAAACGGATCTACGCGCGGCTGATCGACGAGCACGGCATGGAAGACGTGTCGTATCAGCGGGTCCGCGACTACGTGTCGACGCGGAAACCACAGATCAGGATCGCCGCGGGCCGCGAACCACCGCAGGTGTTCATCCCGCAGAGCCACCATCCGGGCGAGGAAGCTGAGGTCGATTTCGGCGAGGTGACCGTGTTGCTGCGGGGCGAGCAGGTCGTGCTCTACCTGTTCTCGCTGCGGATGTCGTTTTCGGGCCGGTCGGTGCAGCGGGTGTTCGCCTCGGGTGGACAGGAAGCGTTCCTGGAAGGGCACGTGCATGCGTTCACGGCGTTGGGTGGTGTCCCTCACGGCAAGATTCGCGACGACAATCTGAAGGCCGCGGTCGCGAAGGTTCTCGGGTTGAGCAGGGCCAGAACCGAATCGGAACGGTGGACCGTGTTCCGCAGCCACTATGGCATTGACGACCCGTTCTACTGCATTCCAGGTGTCGAGGGAGCGCACGAGAAGGGCGGCGTCGAAGGCCAGATCGGGTTCTACCGGCGCAACCACTTCGTCCCCGTTCCGCAGGTCCAGTCGCTGGAGGAGCTCAATGCGCGTGTCGATCAGTGGGATAGCCAGGATCTGGGTCGGCGGATCGGCGCGCGGGCGCGCACGATCGGTGAACACTTCGACCTCGAGGCACCGACGCTGAAACGGCTGCCCGATGAGGAGTTCGAGACCGGGTCATGGCTGGTCACACGGGTGGATCGGTATTCGATGGTTGCGGCGCGGACCAACAAATACAGTGTCCCGATCCGGTTCATCGGTCGGCCGGTCAGGATCTTGCTGCACGCTTCGTGGCTGGTCGTCTATGACGGCCGCACCGAGATCGCCCGCCACGAACGGCTGATCGGCAAGGCGCTGACCCGTGTCGAGCTCGACCACTACCTCGAAGCGCTGGTCCGCAAGCCCGGCGCGATGGCCGGCGCGACCGCCCTCGAACAAGCCCGCCAGAGCGGGAAATTCACCAAAAGCCACGATGCCTGGTGGGCCGCGGTCCGCAAAGCCCACGGCGAGCGCAACGGCACGCGCGCGATGATCGAAGTGCTTCTGCTACACCGCAACATGCCCCGCGACCAGGTCGTCGCGGGCCTGGACGCCGCGTTGCGGGCCGGAGCGCTGACCGCCGACGCAGTCGCTCTCGAGGCCCGCAAAGCAGCCGAAGCGGCACCCAGACTGCTCGACGTGGTCGACCTCGACCAGATCGACCCGGAGCCGGACGCAGTGGCGTCGCTGACAGTGCGCCGCCTCGCTCAACTGCCCCCGGACACCCGGCCTCTGCCGTCGGTCGCCATCTACGACCAACTGCTCCGCATCACCAAACCGAGAACCGCAGAAGGGAATTCCTGATGACCAGCTCACTCCCGCACCGCCACGGCCTGACCGACCAAGCAGCCGACGCCGCCGTTGACCAGGCATGCCGGATGCTGCGACTGCCCAGCATCCGCTCCCAGTTCAACGACATCGTCGAAACCGCCACTCGCGACCAGATGTCCTACCGGGCATTCCTGGCCGAGCTGCTGCTCGTCGAGTGCGACGATCGGGCCCGCCGCCGCTCCGAACGCCGCATCCGCGCCGCGGGCTTCCCTCGCGACAAGTCGTTGCGGGCGTTCGACTTCGACGCCAACCCCAATATCGATCCGGCCGTGGTCAACACCCTCGCCAACTGCGACTGGGTCAAGAAGGGCACACCGCTCTGCCTGATCGGTGACTCCGGCACCGGCAAGAGCCACTTGCTGATCGCGTTGGGCACCGAGGCCGCGATGCGGGGCTACCGCGTGAAATACACGTTGGCAACGAAACTGGTGAACGAACTGGTCGAAGCCGCCGACGAGAAGCAGCTGTCCAAGACGATCGCCCGCTATGGCCGGGTCGATCTTCTCTGCATCGATGAACTCGGCTACATGGAGCTCGACCGCCGCGGCGCGGAACTGTTGTTCCAGGTTTTGACCGAACGCGAGGAAAAGAACTCTGTCGCGATCGCCTCCAACGAGGCCTTTTCGGGCTGGTCGAAGACGTTTTCCGAGCCACGACTCTGCGCCGCGATCGTCGACCGCCTCACCTTCGGTGGGCAGATCATCGAAACCGGCACCGACAGTTACCGACTCACCCGCACCGCCCTCAATCACGCCGCCAGCACCACTACAACACACATTCCCGCACCGCAGCCACCGGAGTCCGCCGACACGTCACAGACACTGGAAATCGTGTCCTGACCAGCAGTCTATCGGTGAATTCCAACACCGTCGGGCGCCCGAACACACGACCGGGCTCGGGCCGTCTCGGCGGCGGTCGCTGCGGGCCCGGCCGGTGTCCGGTGACACTGAATTCAAGCTCCGGATGTTCGCTACTTGATTGAACTATCGAACTTCGGCAGCGAGTTTGATGCCGAGCCCGATCAGGATCGTCGCGGTGACGCGGTCGAGCCAGCGCCGTACGTGCGGTCTCTGCAGCCAGGTTCGCGCCTTGGCCGCCGACCAGATCAGTGTCGGATACCAGATGAATGTCACCGCGAGGTGGATGGCGACCAGAAGCATTCCCCACCGCAGGGAATTCGGTCCGACCGGGAGGAACTGCGGCAGCAGGCTGATGTAGAAGACGCCGACCTTTGGGTTGAGGAGATTGGTCAGCGCCCCGGCTCGCAGTGCGGCGAATCCGCCAGACGAGGTCGGTGCCGTAGACGTATCCGATTCCGCGACGCCACGTGATCTGCTGTGGAACAGCGTCTTCCGTAGCGCGGAGTAGCCGAGCCACATCAGGTAGGCAGCGCCGGCGACACGGACTGCGTTGTAGGCCAACGTCGAGGCTGCCAGCAACGCAGTCAGACCCGCGAGACTTGCAATCGCCCACACGAGGCATCCGAGACTGATGCCGATCAAGACGATGAATCCTTCTCGTCGACCGCCGAGCGCGGTATGCCGAAGCACCAGCAGGGTGTCGATTCCCGGAGTCACCACACCTACTAAAGCCACCAGTGCCCAGCCCAGCAGCGCCGCACTCGACATACAACCTCCCCAGATTTGCGTCGAACCCTCACATCCATGACACCACAGGCCCGCCGACGGCAGCTCAGATTGAGTGACACCGGGCACCGAACCATGCCAAGACCTCGACCGATTCGTCAACCTGCTCAGCAGCCTCGGAATCCCGGTTCGACAACCTCCACTGCGCACTCTTCTGACACGCCCGACGATCGGACACACCGACCGAGGTGACGCCGAAATTCGCGGATAGAACTGCCCTGGATCGGCCCGCATTGACGTCAGAATTCACCGATAAGTGGTCTCAGAATTCGCACTTACGGCCAGGCAAGTATTGGCCGAGTCGCTGGTAGAGCTGGCTCTTTGCAGTGTCGCTGTTCATGGTTGGGTGTCGGTCGCACCACCAGCGGTGTAGATCACGCCAGCGCAAGCCGTCCGAACCGATTGGGCGGTCGTAGATCAGGGCATCCGCGCCGTTGTCGATGATCTCGAGGCGGTTGTCGGGCACGCTGCTGAGTCGGATGTCGGGCTTGAATTTGCCGCTGAAGACCAGTGTTTTCGGTGGCATCGCCGCGACGCCCGTTGTTGATATGCGGAAGACTGGGTAGCCGGCGTGAGTGCCGTCCTCGCGCAGTGCGAGGTGGTCTCTGCGTAGGTGATTGTTGATCGTGTCCACCAGCCTGCGTTGCTTGGGTTCGTCGAGCACAACCGTTGGGGAGACTAGGTCTTCCAGAAACCCCGCGAATCGTGGATTCGGGGCCTCGAATGCTTTGAGTTGGGTGAACAAGTCTGTCACCGACCAGTCACCCGGGTTGCGGAAGACATGGCGAATCACCTTTTCGCGCAAGGTTTGTCCGTCGATGAAGAGGCCGTCGAATCGGTCGAGGTCCCACCACCGGCCGAGCATGTCGAAGAAACGCTGCGCGTCGAGGCCGACTACTTCCTCGATATCGAGCGCATCCGCGAGTTCGCGGCGCGTGCGTTCGACGATCGCCGGACCGGATCCGGCCCAGAGCGTGTCCTGGATGGTGATGCCGTCGCTGTGCGTCACCATCGACTCGGCCATCATCTGTTCTGCGATCCGCGGAAGCTCGCTTGCTGGAATGGCTTCCATGACGGCAGTAACCCGTTCTCGTTTGGTGCCTTCTACGTCGTACCGGGTCAGCCCCAGTCGTTCGAATCGAGCGCTCAGCTCATTGTGAGTCTCGTGTGCGAAGGGTGCGTGCAGCAGGCTCCGCAGCTTCTCAAGTCCTTGATCATCCATCGATCGAGATTGTCTCTGATGAGGCTGACATGGGCGCAGTAATACGCGACGGTCCACAGCCACCGGATCGACGGCCGCAGCTGCCTCGGCCTCGAAATGCTGGCACGATTCGAAAGCCTCGCCGGTCCCGACGATGGGCAGAAGGACGGGAGTGGGAGTGTCGGTTCAGAGGAGCTTGCGAGTGGGCCGCCGTGTTGGCGAGTACCCGGGGGCCCAGACCCGCTCTGCGCGGGTGAGTCGGAATCTGTCAATCCTGATGAGACAGGTCAGGCTGCCTGTTCTGTGTCGGTGTTCTCCTTCGGAGGTGGGTTGATCCAGGCCGTTTCGGGCAGC
>NZ_JBHXRY010000028.1:8703-9029 GCF_042714895.1 Nocardia sp. NPDC058666 | reverse complement strand
CCTCGGGGGGGGGGACCACACCACCGCCCGATCGAGCCCGAGGAGAGCGCCGTGCCGGAAGCCTCCATTCCCGCGCCCATGATCATGGGGGTCCACGGCGTACTCGCCCTGCACCCGTGGGTGGACGCCGAGACCCAGGATGTCTTCGCCCTCGCGGTCAGGCGTGCGGTCGCCTACGGCTGGAGCTCCTTCCACGCCGCAGGGCCGCACGGCGTGCGCTGGGGCCACAACGACGCTGGTGGCGACTGGGGACAGGAGGGGCGTGACCGTCGGACGGGCGAGGACGAGAGGGTGCGGCAAGCGAAGACTTGGCACCGGGGCCACCC
>NZ_JBHXRY010000028.1:0-8678 GCF_042714895.1 Nocardia sp. NPDC058666 | reverse complement strand
GGCGAGGACGAGAGGGTGCGGCAACTCGCCTGGCTCCAGGTCGATGTCGCCGACGCACCGCCGGGGCAGCGCCTGCCCGTGCTCCCGATGGCCACAGTGCTCGGCGACGCCCTCCACCGCGTCGGCGGCTTCCGCCTCACCGGCCTGCACACCGTAGCCCCCTTGTACGAGGCACCGGACGCCCGCGCCGACCTGGCCGTGGCCGCCGAGTGGTTCGCCCTCGCCGATCCCGTCGGCTCGGCCGGGTTCACCGTCTCGGTCGCCGGCACGAAGACCGCCGACCTCCCAGGTCGGATGCCCGAGATCCTCGCGGCCGCCCGTGAGAGCTCGTACGGGCAACTCACCATCGAGCCGGAGCCGTCCGATGACGCCACCCCGGAGTCCGGGCTGGCGCTGCCCCTGGCCGGGGAGACGGAAACGGGCCACCTCCGGTACGGGCAGTCCTTCCGCTGCACCGCCCGCGAGTGGTCGCTGGACTGCGCCACCTGGGTCACTGAGATCCTCATCGACGCTCTCCGCGCGACAGGCGTCACCCAGCCGGCGCTCATCAAGGTATCGAGGACCCCGCGCAACGGCGGCGCCCAGGACCTGTCCGGCGGATCAGGGCGGTAGCCGTAGTCGTTCCATCTCCACTCCAGCCGCAGTGAGCAACGGTGACGGCCGGCATGCCGACTACACGCCCGGCTCCCCAGACCTCCCGCAGGTCGCCGAGACCTTGTCCCGGCCGTCGCAGCTCACGGCCCCCCCGCCGGGGTGACCGTGCGGACCATGCCGGACCGCACGTGGGAGCACACACCCAACCCGACGCGTTCGACGGCGACGCGCTGCTGCACACGGACTGGTTCCCCACGAACGTCCTGGTCCCCGGCGACGGCGTCCGCGTCGTGGACTGGGCGTGGGCTTCCCGGGGCGCAGCCTGGATCGACGCCGCCCTGTGGGCGGTGTGGCTCAGGCTGGCCGTGCACACCGTCATGCCGGCTGCCGCTCCCCGCCAGCCGGCTTCACCCCAGTCGCCCCGGGCCCAGGGGAGCAGGACGTGCACCCGTGAGCAGCTGCCACGGGCGGCGATGACGGCGTGGTCCGGTTGCGGCAAGCGAAGACTTGGCACCGGGGCCACCCAGCTCCTGCGCTGACCTCGGATTGCGGTCGGCGGGGCGATAGCGTGGTGCCGCGCCGCTCCGCCGATAAAGGATTGTCAACTTGTACTGGCAGGTCTCCTCCGCCGCGAAGCAACTGAATGGGAACAGCCACCCGGGCTGATGAAACAGCAGCTCAGGAAGTATCGACCCCGCGCCCGGGGATGTTCCGATCTGGACCTTGGCTTCTCGGCCGCCGTCCCAGTCGACCCCGCGCCCGCGGGGGATGGTCCAAGCAGGCGCCATGTAATGGCCTCACGGCTTGAACTTGACGAACTTGACGTCAACCCACCGTGATCGTCTGCTGACTTCCGTCAGGCAACACGCAGGTGGAGGCCCTGTACGGGTTCTCCTTGACCTGCCCACCCGCAGCCGCGCATTCTTCCCCGGTGATGGTCGGAGACACGGCGGCCTGAGCGCTGACAGCACCGACCGCGCTCGCGCCGGCCAGGGTGAGTGCGGCCAGGGCGAGTCCCAGCATTCTTCTCATGCGCATGACTTCCTCCCCTCAGGCGCCCCCGGCCCCTTCAAGGACAAGTCTCGGGCCGACAGCGCCCTCCTCCTCAGCATGGGCGATGTACAGGAGGCCCGCGGGGCGAGTCGCGCGCCGCAACAGGGATCCGGTCGAGGGCCAGTGCGGGAGCCACCCGGAGTACAAGGCTCGCTTCTGGCCTACGCAGCCACCCGCACCGCCGACTCAGAAGATGCCGATGCTGCCGCCGCCCGCGGGGCCCCCACAGCATGCCGGTCCTCCGGTCCGCGGCCAGCAAGCCGACGATGCGTGATCTGGTCGCCGAGACGGGCGCCGATCTGGACGCGGCGGCGATGTTCCGGGCCCTGGAGGAGGAGGCCACCTCCGCGCGCCGAGGCTGAGGCCGCAGCGGCGCGCTGCTGGACGAGCTGCTGCCGCCCGGGGACGACGAGGCGGAGGCGCAGGTGCGCCGCGCGCCGGCCGGCCGATACAACACGGTGCGGCCGTTCCTGTCCCTGCTCGGCGCAAGGTGAAGGCGAAGCCGCTGCTGCCGCGCGAGGTGGACCAGAAACTGGTGCCGTCGGCGTGGAAGAAGGCGGTGTTCTCCAACCCTCACCTGCCGCCGGGCGCGGTGGACCGCGACGCCTACGTGGTGTGCGTGCTGGAGCAGCTCTACCGGGCGCTCGGGCGCCGCGCCGCGAACGCTGGACGGCGAAGCCACCGTCAAGCGGCTGCGCCGCGAGAACGGCCGGGTCTGGCTCATTCCGCACGACGCGGCGCATCAGCCGAATCCCCGGCGACGACGCCGTTATCCTCGGCACGGTAGTCGCCGTCCTGCGCGCGCTCCGACCAGAGCGCCCCGCGCCGCCCATGGGACGTTCTCCCTCGGCACGGCGTCCCCCTGCACGAGCCGGCAGAACGTCGGCACGTATCAGCCCAACGACAGGACCCCGACTTGACCCTGATGCCCGGAGCACGCGTGCCGGGGCGGACCTGGACGGTCCGCCTCACCGGCCACCACGATCACACCGTGTCCGTCACCTGCAGCACCGCCGCGTGCCGGATGCCGCCCCGCTCCAAGGACGCCGCAGGCATGCGCCGCTTCGCCGCCGAGCACATCAAGGCCCACGGACGCCTCGCCGGCACCCGCCCCAACGCCGCCTGCAGTTGCGGCAGCGCGCAGTGCGCCCTCCACGAGAACCCCGTCCACTGTGCGGGAACCAGCCTGCGGGTCCTCGTCCACAACCCGGCCGTCGGCCAGGTCTGGACACTGGCCGAGGTCTGCCAGACCTGCGCCCGGAACATCCCGCACATCACCATCCTGGCCACGGCCAAGTCGGCCGTCCCCACCCCGGCGGCCCCTTCCTTGGAGCAGCCGCCGCAGCGCACCGCGGTACCGGGCGGGTTCTCCTCACCGCAGGCCGCCCCCGACCCCTCACCGGGCAGGCGCCGGCCCCACCGTCCGCACCGCCCGAACCGGCCGCGCGGCTGAGACCGGAGCGGCGCCACCGCCGGGCCCCCGAAGCGGCGCCTGCTCCGCGGCCACTGGG
Source organism: Nocardia sp. NPDC058666 (assembly GCF_042714895.1). Taxonomy (NCBI): domain Bacteria; kingdom Bacillati; phylum Actinomycetota; class Actinomycetes; order Mycobacteriales; family Nocardiaceae; genus Nocardia; species Nocardia sp. NPDC058666. The sequence goes on along the minus strand of NZ_JBHXRY010000028.1, from coordinate 5,520 downwards.
TGAGCACGCCCTGGGTCAGCGTCGGGTGACGCCGTAGCCCGTGTCGTTGAGGGCGGACGTCCAGCCCCGGTTGAACCACTTCGTGATGTCGGGCTGCATGGCGCTGATGGTGTCCATCCGGGCCTGCCAGTCGGTGCCGGTGGGCCGCTTGTCCTGGCAGCCGGTGCAGCCGTCCTCGCCGTGGACGTGGCCGGCCATCCAGGCGTTGACGTCAACGTTGACGATGACGCCGCCGCTCAGCGTCACCACGCCCCGGGGCTGACCGCGGCGTGTCCGGGCGGTCCAACCAAAGGCGTTGTGGGGTTGTGCGCCGTGGGGGTGGGCCGGTGCCTGAGCGGGGCAGGGTGGCCGAGCTGGTGGAGTGGGACGGCCCCAGCGGGTGCACCCGTCAGCCAAGCCCCGCTGCGCCTGCCGGAGCGTCCCCCGGTGCCGGCGATCGGCGCATGAAAAGGGCGGCAAAGGACACACGTATGGCAACCGGCCTTGAATTCAGGCAGTTCGGGCCGCCACTGCGTCTACGAGGGAGATAGGGTCGTGCCCCTGACATTCCGCAAGAGCTTCAGGATCCTGCCCGGCGTCCGGCTCAATATCAACCGCAAGTCGTGGTCGATCACCACCGGCGGCAAGCACGGACCCCGCCGCACCCGCAGCAGTAACGGGTCCCGCACCACGTCCATGAACCTTCCCGGCCCCTTCGGCTGGCGCAAGACCCGCCGCAGCTGAAGAAGGCCGTCCACACCGCCCGGGGACGACGGGACTCGAACGCGGAGAGCTGTCGAGGGGCCGGTGCCGCCCTCGACGGAGGCGGTTGTCAGCAACGGGTAGCGGGGGCCTGGCCTAGCGAGGACTGTGAGACACGCGTGGAACGGTCGGGAGCGCGCGTGGGCCGGTGCGCACGATGTTTGCGCGCTTGATGCCAGTCCAGACGCGGTGCCAGGTGCTTGCTCCCGACGGTGTCGGTCCGGGCGGGGCCTCCACCGTCGGGAGGGCTGCTCGGCCGCGGATGGGCGGGCCGCGCGACGGTGGGGCAGCGGCCTCGGCCCGGGGTCGGTCACGATCGGCCCTGTCGCTGGTTGACACCCCGCCAGACGGCTTGCCGCTGGTGGGCCGGCGGCCGGTGGGGATGTCACTCATCCGTCGTGCCTGCGGTGCGGGCCTATGGGCGGGGTGGGATGGTGCCCCGACTGTGCGACAGCGGGGTGGACACGCTGATCCCCGAAGCGGACGTGGTGGTCACCGAAGCCCTGGAACAGACCGCCTCCGCCCTGCGGCACGTCGTGGCCGCCGGCGGCGTGATGAACATCGACCGCGCCCCGGGATCCGGCAAGACGATCGCCCTGCAGTACGCCCTCTCCCTCCTGCCACGCGGCCCGGCCGTATGCCGGGTCCCGATACCCGTAGGCGCCTCCGTCGCCCAGCTGCGCCACGCGATCGCCGAAGCACTCGCACTCAAGGTCCGCCCCGCCACCCGGCGCAACACCACCGACCAGGCCCTGGCCACCGCGCTGCGCAGCCCGCACGTGCTGGTGTACGACGACATCCAGCGGCTGTCCCCACCCGCCCTGGAATACCTGTGCCGCCTGGCAGCCGACCCCGGCGCACCCACCACCCTCATCCTGGCCGGAACCGGAAGCACCCGAGCCCTCCAGCGGATACCAGAGCTCGCCTCCCGCATCCTGACCCGCCAGCACATCCCGCCACTCACCCGCACACAGGCCCAGGCCCTCCTGCCCGACTTCCACCCGCTCTGGGGCAAAGTGCCACCACAGCACATCGCCCGAGCCGACGAACGCTGCGCCCGGGGCAACTTCCGCGCCTTCGCCCAGATCACCGCCCACGTCATCGACGCCGTCCTGACCGACCCCCTTGCACACTCCGGCAGCGCCCTGGTCGAGGCAGCATGCCGCCGACTCGGAGGCATCTGAGGGGCCCCCGGCGCCTCTGGAGAGTCCACGAGGTGCAGTGTCACTGGCGTGGGGCGACGCACCTGAGCAGCTGTGAAGGGGTGAGCTGGTGGAAATCGGTGGCGGCGCCCCGCACGTCATGCTTGTCGACGAGGTGGGGTGATGGCCGGTTATTGCGGCTCGGGGTCGGGTTCGGAAGGGCCGGAGGGCAGCCGGGTGGGAGGCTTGTCGCCGATGCGTTCCCACCACAGGCCGGCACGGTCACGAAAGTGAACCATGAGCTCTTGGTCCGCGGAGCCCTGCGGGAGAAACCCCTCATATCCCTCGCCGTCGCTCATCAGGAAGAGCGGCACGGAGAACTCGTCTCCCGCCGGCAGGACACCGAAGGTCTTGCTTTCGGGTGTGTCCCATAGCGGTTGGATGTGGTGGCGGCCGCCGTGGGTATAGGTGGCGCGAATGACCCGTACTTCCGTTAGGGGGGCGTCGCTGCTGTTGGTGACGACAGCGTGTTCGCGGTCGAGGCGGGAGCTGACCTGGAGGGCCTGTGCTGCGGCTCGGGCGTAGTCCGCCGCTCCATCCCTGAGGTACGCGCGGATGCTGCTGCAGAAGGCTTTCAGCTCGTCGGTCGGCTTTGCGTGCCATCCGTCATTGAAGACCTTTTGAGACCAGAGCCCCTTGTCGCCTCGGGGCACCTGACGTACCCAGGACTCCAGCTCGCCGCAGGGTACGACGAAGAGGCCGAAGTCGGCGGCCGCCTGCAGCAGGCGCTCCGCAGCGTTGTACGGATCGCCCTGAAGGCCGGCCAGGCCGGACTTCTTGAGGTCCCCCCACCGGTCACCGCCCTTGGCCAGCTTGGTGAGCTCACCGAGGACCCGATCCGGAAGCGGGTCACTGGCCTTGACGCCCTTCAGGAGCGCGTTCATCTCGGTCTTGAAGCCGCCTGCGGAGGTCTCGCTCCGGGATCCGGCCGCATGTTCTCGGAGGCATTTGAGGTCCGGGTCCAGGTGCTCGGTGACGCCGGCGAGGCTCGTGACGGCCCCGGCGAGACCAGACCGGAGGTAGTCGAAGTCGGCGATGACCGCGGTGGGGATACCGCACTGCCGTAGCCGCCGCGCGGTGTCGGCCAGAGGCGCTTTGCCACTGGTGTGGAGGAAGAGGGTGTTGTCGTGTGCGGCCCCTGCATCCTTGGTGGCGTCAAAGGCCGCGGCGTAGAACTGGCAGTCACCGGCGGCTTCGCAGAGTACAACCCGGTCGTAGAACAGACCCGAGGACAGGTTCGAGTACCGCAACAGGGGGGTGCGCAGCAGGCCCTGTACCGCGTCCGGGTTCAGCAGCCGGGCGGCAGAGGTCCCTGATGACCGATCGAGGCGGACGATCGACACCGGGCGGGCCTGTTCCGCTTCAAGGACTCCGGCGAGGAAGTCGGCGCTGTGCGTGGCGACGAACATCTGAGTCTGTCCCGGCAGCTGCGCCAGGATCCGCCCGAGCAAGCGCGCCTGAGGGGGGTGGAGGAAGGCTTCCGGCTCATCGATCACGATGACAGGGGTGGGCCGGAGCACGGTGTTCAGGAGGATCTCCACGAAGGCCCGGAAACCGTCCCCCTGAGTCACGAGCGGGGGGAGCCGGCGGTAGGCGGCAACCAGCTCGGGTGTGGGTGGTGCTATGTCGGGTATCCCGGTTGCGCCCACCCGCAGCTGGAGGCCTGGCACTGTCCAGTCCACGGAGATTTCCTTGCCGAAAGCCTCCCGGGTGTATGCGGCAAACGCCTTCAGGAGAGCGGGGTCCTCATAGAGGAACTGAACGGGTTCCGCAGCCGGCTCGGCATGGTCCCACCGTTGAGAGTCTGAGCGCCCTTGAAGCCGCCTGTCGGTCCACTGCGCGGTCACCAGCAGGCTGTGCAGGTAGTCGTACTCGCCTAGGGTCCACCAGTTCTTGGCGTCCGATTCCGACAGCGAGCCCGCGGCGTTCGTCCCCCCACGCAGATGTGCTTCGCCGTAGACATCAAACGAACGATGACCCCGCCCCTTCGCCCACAGCAGGAAGTCCTCGGCCGACCCTTCATGCGACGAAAGAACCTGCCGGATCCACAGCGGCGGATGTTGGAGGGCGGCTGGGTTGGTGATCCGGGGCGAGAGTTCGCGCAGGAGCGCCGTCTTGCCGCAGTTGTTGGGCCCGATGAACAGGGTCATCCCGTTGGCCGGCGGGGCCATCACTGTTCCCTCGACGAACCTGATTTCCGATACGGCGAAGGAGACTGCCACGGGGCCCCCAAGAATCTCCGGGCACCGGCCTTGCACGGTGCTTGTAGTGCGGCAGCCTACCGACCTTCAGGTACGCGGCTGGGGGGATTGGGAGGGCCTCACGGCAGCGTGCGATCCCCCCTCGGGCTACATCCCGTGCATCCGTGATCCGGGCCAGCCGTGCTCGTTGGCGAACCACTGCGCGATGTCTTCCACGGGTCGCTTACGGGCCGGTTGTCGAAGGTCTTGTCGTACGCCGTCCAACTGGCGGCGTACGACAAGCTTCGGAGGCTCAGGAGGCAGCCCCGCCTCGGCACCGGATCAAGGCCGGGACGGCCACGGCTCATGATCGACACTAACCAAGAGATTCATTTGCGCATCATGCATGCGTTATTCGCATCAACTGGGTTAGGGTTGCATGATGGTGATGGGTACGGAAGAGCTCCTCAGGCTGACGGTCGCCGCGCTGATGACGCGGACCGGTGTACGCCAGAACGTCGTCGCCGAGGCCCTCGGCCTGTCGCAGGCGCAGGTCTCCCGTAAGCAGGCGGGGCGTCAGCACTGGTCGCTGGAGGACGTCGACGGCCTGGCTGCCCACTTCGGCCTGCACGTCCTGGACCTGCTGGCCGGCCCCACCCACGCGGTCGGCGTACTCCACGGTTCGACCCTCGCACTGCGCCCCTCCGGCATCCCCGCCCCGCCCCCCGCCTCAGCCGCGCAACTGCCACTCCCAGCCGTGCAGCTCCCCGCTCAGCCCCCGCAGGCGCCCTCCCCGCCGACCGCTGCGCCCATAGTGCCGTGCGTCCTGTGCGGGCAGCCGTGCAGCGAGGAGGTCGATGGGTTCCCACAGCACCTGAGCGCTGAGGAGTGCGCGGCAGCCATCGCCGCCGCAACCCCGGTAGCACCCGCACCGGCCCCCGTTCCGCAGCAGCTTCCCGCCGAGCCTCCGGCCCCCGCGCCGGAAGCCACGGCGGAGCCCGTCGCGCCGGCCCCGGCGCCGGAGGCCGAACCTGCGCCGGAGCCGGTCAAGGAGAGGCCGACCAAGGCGGGTCCGGCCGTGGTGCGGGGGCCGCGAGCGTATGCGTCCGGGACGTTGACCGATCAGATCGCCGGCAATGTCCACGCGGCTCTGCAGGAGTGCGAGGGTGACGTGGAGGCCGCCCAGGCCGTGCTGATCAAGTCGGCGATCCCGGACGTCATGAAGCTGTTCAAGGAATCGCGGGTGGGGGGCCGGTACGAGCATTCGGAGTTCCCGCCGACCGCCGATGTGCTGCGCAAGCGCTCACAGCGGGGCGCAGACGAGATCTGGGAGGGCCGTCCGAAGTGGCGCAACCCTCACGTCTTCCAGGCGGCCAAGAAGGGCGAGACCTTCGAGG
>NZ_JBHXRY010000027.1:7500-10537 GCF_042714895.1 Nocardia sp. NPDC058666 | reverse complement strand
GGCCGCACCTCGGCGGGCCGCGTCGGTGACGCCCCGCGCCTGGACTCCGCGATGGACGCGGCCCTGCTCCTGGCCGCACTGGCCACCCGCGCCGGCGACCGCGTGGACCTCCTGGCCCACGACCGCCGCCCCCGCGCCCAGGTCCAGGGCCGCTCGGCGGCCGACACCCTGCCGTCGTTCGTCAACGCGATGGCCCCGCTGGAGCCGGAACTGGTCGAGACGGACGCCCGAACCCTGGTCTCCACCGTCCTCCGCAGCGCCCCGCGCCGGTCCCTGGTGGTCCTCCTGACGAGCCTGGACGCGGCCCCGATCGAAGAGGGCCTGCTCCCGCTGCTCCCCCGCCTCACGCAGCGCCACACGGTTCTGCTGGCCTCGGTCGCCGACCCGCACGTCGCGGAGATGACGAAGTCCCGGGGCAGCGTGGACGCGGTCTACGAAGCCGCGGCCGGCACCCAGGCCCAGTCCCAGCGCCGCCGCACCGCCGACCAGCTCTCCCGCCACGGCGTCCACGTGGTCGACGCCACCCCGGACACCCTGGCCCCGGCCCTGGCGGACGCCTACCTCGCCCTGAAGGCCGCCGGCCGCCTCTGAGGGGCGAAGGCTCAGCGGTTCAGATCGAAGACGCCCACTCCCTGCCGCTCATAGGACTTCGGCTCGACCGTGGCAACCAGTGCCTGCGAACCCCACTCGGGAAGGTGACGTGCGGCATGGACGGCGGCTGCGACACCGGCCGGCACTCCGTCGCGGCACATCTGTGCCACAGCCAGGACGGCCGGATGGTCGAGGTCGAGCATGTGGATCACGTCGAGCTGACCGATGTCCTCGGCGATCCCCGCGAGAACCACGTCGGCCTCGAGGACCGACAGGACCGGCACCCACAACCGCGTCTCCGCATCGAGATGGGTATGGTGAATCAGCGCGGACACCTGCCGATTCCCGGACAGCGCAAGCAAGGACGGCGTGTCCAGGACGAGGTGGTGCTGGATCACGCGGCCGTGTCCTCCTGCCGCGCGAAGGCCTCACGGAGCTTTCGGCCCATGGCCGCACTCTCCTCATCGGTCACGTCCACCCCGAAGTGCTCGGCCATATAGGCCCGGGCTCGCTCCGCCCGCTCCCGCCGCTCCTCTGCGGTCAGCGTCGTCTCGGCAAACTCCTGCACCAAAGACCGGATGGACGTCCCGCGGGACTCAGCGATGACGGCCAAGCGGTCTCTCACCTCGGCCGGCACACGGATCATGGCATCAGACATGCTCCGTGTATACGCCCACGTAAACATCACTGTGGGGTAAACGCAGAAAAGCCCCGCACCGAACCCTGAAAGGGCTGGTGCGGGGCTTTCCCACAATGATTGTTCGGCGGCGTCCTACTCTCCCACAGGGTCCCCCCTGCAGTACCATCGGCGCTGAAAGGCTTAGCTTCCGGGTTCGGAATGTAACCGGGCGTTTCCCTAACGCTATGACCACCGAAACACTATGAAATTTGAACGCTGGCATGAACACAGCTGTTCGTTATTTCAGAACTAACACAGTGGACGCGAGCAACTGAGGACAAGCCCTCGGCCTATTAGTACCAGTCAGCTTCACCCGTTACCGGGCTTCCACATCCGGCCTATCAACCCAGTCGTCTACTGGGAGCCTTACCCTCTCAAGGAGGTGGGAATACTCATCTCGAAGCAGGCTTCCCGCTTAGATGCTTTCAGCGGTTATCCCTCCCGAACGTAGCCAACCAGCCATGCCCTTGGCAGGACAACTGGCACACCAGAGGTTCGTCCGTCCCGGTCCTCTCGTACTAGGGACAGCCCTTCTCAATATTCCTACGCGCACAGCGGATAGGGACCGAACTGTCTCACGACGTTCTAAACCCAGCTCGCGTGCCGCTTTAATGGGCGAACAGCCCAACCCTTGGGACCGACTCCAGCCCCAGGATGCGACGAGCCGACATCGAGGTGCCAAACCATCCCGTCGATATGGACTCTTGGGGAAGATCAGCCTGTTATCCCCGGGGTACCTTTTATCCGTTGAGCGACGGCGCTTCCACAAGCCACCGCCGGATCACTAGTCCCGACTTTCGTCCCTGCTCGACCCGTCGGTCTCACAGTCAAGCTCCCTTGTGCACTTACACTCAACACCTGATTGCCAACCAGGCTGAGGGAACCTTTGGGCGCCTCCGTTACCCTTTGGGAGGCAACCGCCCCAGTTAAACTACCCATCAGACACTGTCCCTGATCCGGATCACGGACCGAGGTTAGACATCCAGCACGACCAGAGTGGTATTTCAACGGCGACTCCACAACCACTGGCGTGGCTGCTTCAAAGTCTCCCACCTATCCTACACAAGCCGAACCGAACACCAATATCAAACTGTAGTAAAGGTCCCGGGGTCTTTCCGTCCTGCTGCGCGAAACGAGCATCTTTACTCGTAGTGCAATTTCACCGGGCCTATGGTTGAGACAGTCGAGAAGTCGTTACGCCATTCGTGCAGGTCGGAACTTACCCGACAAGGAATTTCGCTACCTTAGGATGGTTATAGTTACCACCGCCGTTTACTGGCGCTTAAGTTCTCAGCTTCGCAACCCCGAAAGGTCACTAACCGGTCCCCTTAACGTTCCAGCACCGGGCAGGCGTCAGTCCGTATACATCGCCTTACGGCTTCGCACGGACCTGTGTTTTTAGTAAACAGTCGCTTCTCGCTGGTCTCTGCGGCCACCCCCAGCTCACGGAGTAAATCCGATCACCAGTGATGGCCCCCCTTCTCCCGAAGTTACGGGGGCATTTTGCCGAGTTCCTTAACCATAGTTCACCCGAACGCCTCGGTATTCTCTACCTGACCACCTGAGTCGGTTTAGGGTACGGGCCGCCATGAAACTCGCTAGAGGCTTTTCTCGACAGCATAGGATCATCCACTTCACCACAATCGGCTCGGCATCAGGTCTCAGCCTTAATGAGGGACGGATTTGCCTATCACACGGCCTACACCCTTACCCCGGGACAACCACCGCCCGGGATGGACTACCTTCCTGCGTCACCCCATCACTCAC
>NZ_JBHXRY010000027.1:0-2500 GCF_042714895.1 Nocardia sp. NPDC058666 | reverse complement strand
CAGAGAATCTCCAGCTCCTCCCGTGACAGATACCTCTCGCACAGCGCGACGAACCCGGTCATGGAGGGAGCAGCCTTCTCCTCGAAGGCCTGGCCCGAGCCGGCTACGAAGGCGGTCGCAGGGGGTACGTCCTCGTAGGGCTGCAGGCCCCGCCGCCGCAGCTCAGCGTTGAGCCCCGAAGCAACCTCGGCCCATCCGCCTTCCTCCTCACCGAACCAATCCTCAGCCGCGACACTCACCAAGTAGATCCCCATGTACGGAAGTTACAGCGCGCATCTGACAACGACCGGCGGGCCGAACTCCGTTGGGGACGATCATGAGGCTGGTAGCGTCGCCGCATGATCGATCACGGGGTTGCTATGCCCTCCTACCGCCTCCACGTCGTGCCCGCGGTAGTAGCTCTGGCGAGCCCCGCCTGGCAGCAGGACGTCTGGCTCGACCCGGACCAGCACGAGGATCTCGACCACATCGTGCACGTCCTCTTCGACGATTTCTGCAATGCGGACGATCCGCAGCCGTGGCTGGGACAAAGCCTTCGGACCGAGCAAGAGGTGGAGCTGATGGCGCGCCTCGGCACTGCCTACGGCGCGGTGCAGGACACGGTCGGCGCCGGCGCCCGGGACGAGGAATACCTGGCCGCGCCGGGGTGGGCGGCCGTGGTGACGGCAGCAGCCGGCTTGGCCCAGGTGCTGGTCGCGAATGATCACGTGGCGCTGAGCAAGCTGCACGAAGCCGGCTACCGATGGCCGCTCGACACAGAGCCGTCTTCGCCCGAACCCGAAGAGGGCGCGCGCTGATCCATGACGGCGGACATGCGGTGCGAGCATGGCCCGTCGCGTGATGACGGCCTGGCCGCCCCCGTCGGTGTCGGCAGGCCACGAGCCGCTGCTCGCACCACGCGATCCTCGTCGCTGGTCGGGGTGACTGGCGGCACGGCCCACCTCTCAGCTGCCGCTCAGCGGAGACGCCCACGTGGGGTCGTGTCGTGATCTCCTCGCAAGGTGGGCCAGCAGGTGCTCCGCCGCGATGGCGGCAGTGTCTTGCGGCGCGCCGACTGCGGTCAGGGCGGCGACAAGCCGTGCCGATGCGGTTTCCGGCAGGTCCGGGTCGGTGAGGAGGGGAAGCAGCAGCAGGAAGCGGGTGTCCGTGTCCTGGACGCCTTCGGCCGCAGGGGACGGGCTGTCAGCGATCCGGATCAGTTCGTGCCATGTCAGCCCGGCGCCCGAGAAGTCGCCGTCCCAGCCGGCGATCTGCTCGACGTAGCTTCTGCCCGGATGGGTGAGGAGGTAGTCGGTGCCGTAGTCGCCATCCAAGTTCCGGTAGATCACCACGACTCCGGGGCCGTCTCCTGCCGACACCCTGAACACCGGCCAGCGTTCAGGATCGAAGAGGGCCTCGGACATCACCTCGGCATCGGCGCCGTCCCCACCGAACCACTCCGGATCCCGGCGCTCGGCACACTCCCCGTCGCTGCACAGCGCCAAGAGGTAGTTCGACCAGAAGCCCGGGCGGACCAGCAGTGACTCGCCCGGCACCAACGGGCCCAAGTCGTATCCCTTGATCAGCACCCCTCGATCCTGTCACCAGCCACTGACACGGCCCGATCCGGGACAGGCCGGGCGGCGGCTTGCTTGCCGGTAGCCTGCACGCGTGGGTGAGATCTGGGGGGAACAGCAGCTGCTCGCGGACGGATTCGAGCATGTATACGCCGAGTTGGACTGGTATGACGGCCCCCGCGACGGGCTTGTCGACATCGATGGGGTACCTCATTACTTCCACTGCCACGACGTGGACTTCTCCGCCGCCCCAGATGGGTATTTCGTGTGGCGGGCGGACGAGACGACGGTCGCGCTGGAACGCGAACAGTGGACGATCTTCGTCGCGTGGAACCACCGCTACAAAGCAGGAACCGCCGGGATCGAGCGCCATCCTGGGCATGGAGGTATCGATCCCCGGTATGACGAGCTGACAGCGCTGCTCACCCCACACCGCCAAGCACCGGCAGACGCTACGTTGCTGGTCGCCGAGTGGCGGTTCGACGGTGGGGACCGCTACCGGGCCGACGGCGTGGACTACTGGGTTCGATGGCACGAACGAGGATGACGCCGCCCTCGATCACTGCCGGTTGTGTGGACAACCAATGATCAAGCGCCAGCCTCAGCGGGCCTCATAAGCCGGTTCGCCGGCCGCTCCAGGCGAGTCGAGCCCCGACGCCAGGCCCGGCGGCTGATGCTCGGCCTCATGCCCTCTACTTACCGCGCCACAACTGCTGAACGATCGCCGAGTGAGCCGGGAATGCCACTCCGGACGGCATGCAGCACCTGCTGGGGCGAGCCGAACGGGATGCCGATGCCGTCCGCGACGATGTACGTGGCTACGTGGCGGACCACCTGCGCGACGACCAGGCGGTGCTGGGGGCCGGGGCCGGGCCGGCCACGGGTCCGCACCGATCGGGTGCGTGCCAACAAGGCGTACGCCTCGCGCAAGAACCGCTCCTACC
>NZ_JBHXRY010000026.1:0-16800 GCF_042714895.1 Nocardia sp. NPDC058666 | reverse complement strand
TTGCTGGAGGCTTCGCCTCGGACGCAACGGCGGCTAACTCGCGGCCGGGCCGCTACGGCCACTTCGTGGCCGCTGCTCCCTATGGGTCGCAGGTGGGGGCTGGGTTTGTGCGGTCAGGGGGACGGATAGGGGTGTACGGGGTCAGCGCGGGTTGAAGGCGCCTTCCAATGCCGTTATGAAATACGGGAATTGGGAGGCGAAGCGGTGGAGGTTTCGGTCTTGGTCGTAGCCTGCGAACCAGTAGAGGCCTGGTTGGGAGTCGGCGCTGGGATCCATGTCTCGGAAGGCGCGGATCCAGTTGTCTGCTCGGCCGCTGATCACCGTGTAGGGCAGGGCTCGGGAGAAGATCGTTTCCTGGTCGATGGGGGGGATCTGGTCGCGGGTGATGGTTTCCAGGGCGCGTTGCATGGCGCGGACTCGGCCGGCGACGGTGTCGCCCAAGGGGGTTCGCGTCGGGAGGTAGGTGGGTAGCAGCATGGCTGCGCCGCCTGCCAGGGCGATGGCTACGCCTACCAGGGCGTGGCCTGCGGTCAGGGCGAGGACGACGGTGATGGTCACGCCGAGGGCGATCAGGGCGGCGCCGATCCAGCGGGGCAGGCTTCGCTGTTTGGGGTCGGCGAAGGCGCCGGTGGCTACGGCGTCGTCGCGCATGGCGTTGCGGATCGGGTCCAGTTGCAGGCGGCCGGGGGTGCGTAGTTCGCGCACGGCCACGGTGTCGGTGCCCTCGGGCAGCAGCATGTCGTAGACGGTGCGCTCGAAGTCGCGCAGTTGGTCGTCGGGGGCGTTGACTCTGCTGATGCGCCAATCGTTTTCGCCGCGCGCGTTCACCGGCGTGATCCACAGGTAGCGGCGCACGGCGAGGTCGACGACGGTGGCGGCGATGTCGACGGGGTCGGCGTGCTCGTCCAGGATCAGGCCCGCCTCGCCGGGCAGCACGCCGTCGGGGGAGGTGAACTCGACGCGGCCGCCCTGCTGGATCAGCGGATCGAACGCGTCACTGCCCGCCATCGAGGCCGCGGCGCGTTTCCGGGCCAGCAACACGTAGGCGATCATGCCCGCCAGGGCGAGCAGCAGTGCGCCGAACGCGGCGAGCACGGGCATGGTGAAGGCGAAGAAATTGTTCGAATCCCCGCCCCGCACATCGGCATTGGCGGGCACGGTGCCCGGCGGCATCTGCAGGGTGAGGTCGATGGCATCGCCCTTGTGCAGGTCGGTCTGGCGCAGATACAGCACGCCGTCGGGTTCGGTGTGCACGTCCGCGCACGGCTTGGCATTGCCCGCGGGCCCGAGTTTGCAGTCGATGATGCCCATTTGGAAGCTGGGGCTGATCACCGAGACGTCGAGTTCGGCGATATCGGCGTTGAGCACGCCCAGCCAATGGAACACCTGCGTGCCGGGCGCGTCGGAGACGGTGTTGTGCACCGTATACGTGAACTTCGATTCGCCGGGCTTGGCCTCGACGACGAACTGATCCTCGACGGTGGTGGCGGTGCCCGAACCCGTCGCGCTCACATCGGTGACCTTGAACACGCGCTCGACATCGTCGCCGACCTTCAGGCGCAGCGGCAGCGACATCGTGAAGTTGCCGTTGTCGGGCACCACCACGGTTTCGCTGACCTGCAGCACACCGGTTTCGGTGAGTGTGAGGTCGGCGATGATCGAAACACCGGCGGTCGCGGGCTGCGTGTGGGCCACCGGCGCGGCCGCGAGCAAACCCGCCGCGGCGAGTAGCAGCGCGCCTGCGGCGCCCCCCCGAAAAGTCAGCATGGGTGCTTACTCTAGACAGCTTGCTATTCTGCGTCAGCGGCTGTCGATGACTCATGAGACAAGGGGGGTACGGGGGAGTGACTCAACCACCGTACGGTTATGGGCCCAACGGCCCAGGTGGACGACCGGTTCCACCACCCCCTGGCTATGGCCCGCCCCCGGGATATCGGCCTGCACCCGGATACGGGCAGCCAGGTTATCCACAGCCCCAGGGTTATCCGGCAGGTTATCCACAGGGTTACGGCCAGCGTCCGGCCTACGGTCCGCCGCCCGGATATCGGCCACCGCCGATGCCGTACGGCCCGCCCGGCAGGCCCACTCCGCCCCCGCGTAAGCGTGGCGGCGGGTTCACCTCGCTGGTGCTGGTTGTCATCTTCCTGCTGGTCGGCGGTCTGGTGAAGTACGCCGTCAACACCGGCGTCGACCTCGGCATCGGCGCGATCGGCCCCAAACCCAGCACCACCTACACCCCCGAGCCCGGCATCGCGCCCGCCGCGACCGGCGACAACCCGCTGCTCACCGACGCCGACGGCGCCCTGGTCCCGTCCTCGTGCAATTACGCGCCGTGGGGCACCCAGGTCGACAAGGCCCGCGCCTTCTTCGAATCGGCCGCGCGCTGCCTCGAGGCGTCGTGGAAACCGTTGCTGGCACAGAACAAACTGCCCTTCGAGGCGCCCACGCTCAGCGTCACCGCGAACACGTCGGGCATCACCACCCCGTGCACCGGTTCCACGAGCAACTTCGCCGCCTTCTACTGCCCGGCGAACAAGACCATCTACATGCCGATCAGCCAGCTGCAGACCGAGCAGTTCCGCGACAACTGGGTGGTGTACCTGTCGGTGTTCGCGCACGAGTACGGCCACCACGTGCAGGCCCAGTCGGGCATCCTGCGCAAGGCCAACAGCGAACGCGTCGACGTGGGCGCCCGCTCCGACAAGGGTCTGGAGCTGTCGCGACGAGTGGAGTTGCAGGCCAACTGCTTCGACGCGATGTTCATCGCCGCGTCCAACGACGCGGGCTCGCTGAGTTCGTCGCAGGTCACCGTCGCGACCAAGGATTCGCACGGCCGCGGCGACGGCCCCGGCGACATGCGCGATCACGGCACGGCCGCACACGGCGGTCAGTGGTTCGAAACGGGCCTGGATAACCGCACGCCGCAATGCAATACGTTCACCGCCCCGGCCGGCGAAGTCAGCTAGATGTCGCAACCGCCCGGCTACGGGCCCTACCGGGGTCCGGCCGCGCCCCCGCCGGGTTATGGGCAGCAGCCCCAGCCCTACGGGTATCCGCCGCAGTACCAGCGCCCGATGCCACCGCCGTATGGCCGACCGATGCCACCTCCCTACGGTCGACCGTTGCCGCCGCCGTATGGCTATGCGCCGCAAGGCTATCCGCCGCCGCGCCGTGGTGGGTCGGGTGTGCTCGGTGCGATGTTCACCGTGGTGATCGTGTTCGGGGTCGTCGGGCTGTTGGTGGCCGCGGTGGTGATGTCCGATCAGAGCTCACCCGGCACGGTCGCGCACCCGCCCTCGCCCAGCTTCACCTACACCCCGGCTGCGGCGACCACGAATCCGACCACCGCACGCGCCACCTCCGCACGCACCAGCGCCCCGACCACGACCAAACCTGCAGGGCCGCAACCGGTTATCGCGCTGGATCAGCATCCGCTGTTCAAAAACGACAACGCCGGCCTGACCAATATGGACTGCGATCTGCCGCGCTGGTCGACGAATGCGGCGGTGGCCAAGGCGTTCTTCGCGGCCGCGCAGGTGTGCCTGGATCAGATGTGGCGACCCAACCTCGCCGCGGCGAACCTGCCCTTCCGCAGCCCGGGTCTTGTTGTCACAGAACAACCTTCGGAACTGTCCTCGCCGTGCGGTGGCGCCACCAGCGACGCGTTCTACTGCAGTGCGTCGAGCACCATCTACATGTCGACGGCGGGGCTGGTGCTGCACAACACCCCGTATCCGCCGATGGAAGCGCTGTCGGTATACGCGCACGAATACGGCCATCACGTCCAGGGGCTCACCGGGCTGCTGCAGGCTTCGTCGAACCAGCGCCGCTCGCAGGGCACGATGTCGGCGGGCGGGCTGGAGACGTCACGTCGAATGGAGTTGCAGGCCAGCTGTTTCGGCGGCATGTACATCGGTTCGTCGGAAGCAGGCGGTTCGTGGACCTCGCAGGAGGGCTACGCCGCGGTCAAGCACAACTACAACCGCGGTGACGGCAACGGCCGCCACCGCGATCACGGCACCCCCGACCACAACGGGAACTGGTACAACCACGGCTACTTGAAGAACCGAAACTTCGAATGCAACACGTGGTTGGCACCAGCGAACGAGGTCAGTTAATTCCCGTAGTGACCTTCGCCGAAACGGCGGGGCGAACTACCGTGCACGCCTTCGGCATACGCGGTTTCGGCGTGGAGGGCGAAGTCGATGCCCGCGGTTTCGTCTTCCTTGCTCACGCGGAAGCCCAGGGTCTTGTCGATGCCTTTGCCCAGCACCCACGAGACCGCGAAGGCGTACGCCGCCACCGCCAGGATCGCCACGATCTGCTTGCCGAGCTGGGCGAGGCCGCCGCCGTAGAGCAGGCCGTTCACGCCGCCGGTCATCACTTCGGTGGCCAGCAGGCCGATCAGCAGGGTGCCGATGATGCCGCCGACGAAGTGCACGCCGACCACGTCGAGCGAATCGTCATAGCCCGCTTTGTGTTTCCAGCCGACCGCGAACGAACACACCACGCCCGCGAGCAGGCCGACGACCACCGCGCCGAGGGTGTTCACCACGCCGCACGACGGGGTGATCGCGACCAGACCGGCCACCGCGCCCGAGGCCGCGCCGAAGGTAGTGGGCCTACCGTCGCGCACCTGCTCCACGATGAGCCAGCCGAGCATGCCCAGACTGCCCGCGACCAGGGTGTTCAGGAACACCGCCGCCGCGGCACCGGTGGCGCCCAGCGCGGAACCCGCGTTGAAACCGAACCAGCCGAACCACAGCAGGCCCGCGCCCAACAGCACGAACGGCAGATTGTGCGGACGCATCGCGTCGATGTTGAAACCGATCCGCGGGCCGAGCACCAACGCCAACGCCAAGGCCGAAGCGCCCGAGGCGATCTCGACCACCAGGCCGCCCGCGTAATCCAGCGCACCGAAGTTCAGCAGCCAGCCATCAGGACCCCACACCCAGTGCGCGATCGGCGCGTACACCGCCAACGTCCACAGCGGCACGAACACCATCCACCCGGCGAACTTGGCGCGGTCGGCGATGGCGCCGGAGACCAGGGCGGCGGTCAGGATCGCGAACGTCAGCTGGAAGGTGACGAACAGCAGTTCCGGAATGGTGCCGCGCACCGATTCGGGACCGATCCCGGCCAGGCCGAAGTGTTCGAGATTGCCGATCAGGCCGCCACCGGCGTCGTCGCCGAAGGCCAGGCTGTAGCCGGCGAGCAGCCAGACCACGGTGACCAGCGGGATCGCGATGAAGCTCATCATCAGCATGTTCAGCACGCCGGTCGAGCGCACCATCCCGCCGTAGAACACGGCCAGCGCCGGCGTCATCAACAGCACCATGGCGGTAGCCGCGAGTAGCCAGGCGGTGGCCGCCGGGTCGATCGTTGCGGGCACGGGAACTCCTTCCACGCGTGATTGCGTCGCGAGAAAGTTACCGAACGCTCACCGCGGGGGTCGGCGCTAGGCCCGGTTTTCCTTCGCCAGCGCCCGTGCGCCGCGCTTGCCGGGAATGGGCAGGTCATCGCTGTCGGCCAGCCACTCCGCGGTGGTGAGCCAGCGGCGCTGCGCGTGTGCGTCGGCCACATCGAAGAACAGGCGGCGGCCGCGATCGTCGCGCGCGTCCCTGGCCAACACCGCCCAGCTGGGCGGCTTGCCCCGCTGCGCGGTGTGTTCCACCACGAATCCGGTGACCAGCTTGCCGACCATGTTCACCGGCTTCTGCGAGACCCGATTGCCGAACTTGGTGGTGTGCCAGCGCCGCGCCGGACACAGCGAACCGGGACTGGCGTTCGACGCGATCCAGCCCGCGCGCTGGGCCCGTTCGATCAGCCACAGGTGTTTGACCGCCGATGGCGCGATCTCGCCGACCCGTTCGGCGATGAGCTCGCAGATCTCGGCATCGGCGAGGATATCTCGCCTGGTCGGGCCCACATTGTGGTCGGTCCAGTGGGCGGCGGCCAGGCGCGCGAGGATGCGACCGAACTCGTCGATGCTGCGCTGGGCGCGACGGCCCAGACGTTCGATCCGCTCGGCCTCGCGGCGCATCTCGTTCTGCGCGGTCAGCGTGCGAATCGCGGCCATCGTCGGCACCTGCCCGCGGTGCAGCAGTTGCAGGATGGCGTCGGCGGTTGCCGGGTCGGCCGCGGCCGCGACGGGTAACGAGTCGCGTTTGATGTCGTAGTCCTGGGGGCTGATCGCGCGGCTCAGCAGCCCGACCGCGGCGTTGTCGCCTGCGAAGTCGGTGTGGGCCAGCCAGGCGGTTGCGATGTCATCACACGACAGCACGGTGAAACGTTCCTCCGGTCGGTGCGGTGGGGGAGCGATCGGTGCGCGAAAGTTGTTGTGCCCCGGCCGGGATGAGGGACCGGCCGGGGTCACCAACCTGATGAAGGTTTGGCCACCGAAGTTGCCGAGACCCACGTTAGCCAGACGCTTGCGCCGATGTCACGGTGCTTGATGTTTCCGTTACATTCAGTAAGTGGGCGTCAAGCGGGGAATGGGTTTGCATTTCCGGTGTAACCAGGATCGTTGGACTGGACGGTGCGGGTTTAGCCGTGCACGGCGCAGTCGATAGCTCGGTCGTTGCGCCTGCTGGACCGCTTTGCTCCTACGCTCCAGACCGCGTAATGCAATGTGATTTAGATCACAACATGGCCTTGGCTTCGTTACCTGGCGGGCGTCCAGTGCCAGCCGCCGATCAACCATGTCGGTGGGTCTCGGTAGCCTGTGAGCTGTGGCTCTGTACCGGAAGTATCGACCGGCGACATTCGCGGAAGTAGTGGGTCAGGAGCATGTCACCGACCCGCTGAGTACAGCGCTGGACACCGGGCGCATCAGTCACGCGTACCTGTTCTCCGGTCCGCGTGGTTGTGGCAAGACCTCGTCGGCGCGCATCCTCGCGCGCTCGCTCAACTGTGTGGACGGGCCGACCTCCACGCCGTGCGGGACCTGCTCGTCGTGTGTGGCGCTGGGTCCGGGTGGCTCGGGCAATCTCGACGTCACCGAACTCGACGCGGCCAGCCACGGTGGCGTCGACGACACCCGTGAGCTGCGCGATCGCGCCTTCTACGCCCCGGCCGAGTCGCGCTACCGCGTGTTCATCGTCGACGAGGCGCACATGGTCACCACCGCCGGTTTCAACGCGCTGCTCAAGATCGTCGAAGAACCACCGGCCCACCTGATCTTCATCTTCGCCACCACCGAGCCGGAGAAGGTGCTGCCCACGATTCGCTCACGCACGCACCACTATCCGTTCCGGCTGCTGCCACCCGCGACCATGCGCGGCCTGCTCGGCAAGATCTGCGAGCAGGAGAATGTCCCGGTCGAGGAAGCGGTGTATCCGCTGGTCATCCGGGCCGGCGGCGGTTCCCCGCGCGACAGTCTCAGCGTGCTCGACCAGTTGCTGGCAGGCGCCGGAACCGAAGGCGTCACCTACCCGCGCGCGGTCTCGCTGCTGGGCGTCACCGATGTGGCGTTGATCGACGACGCCGTCGACGCGCTGGCCGCCGACGACGGCGCCGCCCTGTTCGGCACGGTCGACGCGGTGATGGAAGCAGGCCACGACCCCCGCCGCTTCGCCGTCGACCTGCTCGAACGCCTGCGCGACCTGATCCTGCTGCGCGCGGTCCCCGACGCCGCCGACCGCGGGCTGGTCTCGGGGCCCGGCGACGTGCTGGAACGGATGCGTGACCAGGCGCAACGCCTCGGCCCCGCCACGCTGACCCGCTACGCCGAACTGCTGCACGAGGGCCTGGGCGAAATGCGTGGCGCGACCGCACCTCGGCTGCTGCTCGAGGTGATCTGCGCTCGGATGCTGTTGCCGTCGGTTTCCGATGCGGAATCGGCGACGTTGCAGCGGTTGGAACGGTTGGAGCGTGGGTTCGCCGGGGGAGTTGTTCCGGCTCCTGCGCGTCCGGGTCCGGCTGCGGGCGAGGGGGTTGATCGTCCGGCTGCACAGGCGTCGACGAGTGAAAGTCGCCGTCGCGGTGCGGAATTGCTTGCGGCTGCGCGCGCGGAGAAGGAAGCGGTGGCTGGCGGGTCCGCATCACCTGCCCCCGCACCGGCACCGGCACCTGCGTCGCCGGTCGTCGCACCTCCTGCGCCTGCGTCGCCGGTCGTCGCACCGCCCGCGCCGCAGCAGCCTGCGGTAGCCGCACCGCTCGCGCCGCAGCAGCCTGCGGTGGCCGCATCGCTCGCGCCGCAGCGGCCTGCGGTGGCCGCACCGCCTGCGCCGCAGCAGCCTGCGGTCGTTGCACCGCCTGCGCCGCAGCAGCCTGCGGCCGTTGATGAACCAGCTGTCGAACCTGCTCCCGTCAGTATCTCCGATGCAGAGCCGGTCGCCGCGCCGCCGGTCGTTGCCGCGCCGCCCGTTGTCGAGGCGCCGCCCGTTGTCGCCGCGCCGATCGTCATCGATGACGTTATTGCAGCGGAAGTAGAAGCCTCGCAGCCTGATTCGGTTCCGGCACCGGCGGAACCCGAGCCGCAGCGTCCGTCCGCACCGGCAGAACCGCAGGCCAGCGCCCCGCAAGCGCCGGAGTCGACCGAGGATTTGGTCGGGATCGTCGATGCCGCGTGGCCGGAGATCAAGGGGCGCGTGCGCGAGTTCGGCGCCACTTTGCAGGCGTTGTTGTCGGGAGCCGCGGTGTCGCGGGTGGACGGTGACGTGATCGTGTTCGCGCATCAGAGCGCTCCGCTGGCGCAGCGGCTGTCCGATCCCCGCAATATCGATGCCGTGCGCTCGGCGGTGCGCGCGGTGCTGGGTCGCGAGTTGGATGTGCGCTGGGAGACCGGCGCGCCGACGCCGCGCGCAGCACCGGCGACCAAGGCCGCGCCCGCGCGGGGACCGGCGGAGACCAAGCCCGCGGGTCGACCGAAGTTCTCGCGACCGAGCCAGGCCGCGGGCAGTCAGTCGTCGAACCGGGCCAACCGTCCGTCCGACGACGACATCCCGCCGCCCGATTTCCCCGACTTACCCGACGACCCAGGCCCCGAAGACGGCTCGCAGTCCCGGTCCGACGCCGATTCCGCGCGTGCGGCCGCGGTTCTCGGACCGCCGACCCCGGAGGAGGAACGGGAGATGTTGGCCGCCGCCGCGGTGCCGGTGGCCGCGGGCGACCGTCAGGACCCGGACGAGGTCGCCTTGGCCTTGCTGCGTGAACAGTTCGGGGCAAAGAGTGTGGACGGTTGACAGTGGCCGTCCGCAGCGCGTTAAGTTAACCGGAGTTCGCACACCACGGTAGTATGAACGGGTGGCCGGAAACGCTGGATGGACATGGTTCTATGCTCCGCTGGTGCTTGCCGGGATTTGTACGACGCGCAGCCGATCGGTCGTGGCGTTCGTGCGGCCACCGCACCCCAAGGAAGGAAACACTCCGATATGACCACAGAGGCCTACATCTACGAGGCCATCCGCACTCCGCGCGGCCGCGGCAAGAAGAACGGCTCGCTGCATTCGGTCAAGCCGCTGGATCTGACTGTTGGTCTGATCCAGGAGCTGCGTAACCGTTTCCCTGACCTCAACGAGGATCAGATCTCCGACGTCATCCTCGGTGTTGTCACCCCCGTCGGTGACCAGGGCATGGACATCGCCCGCACCGCGGTCACTGCGGCAGGCCTTCCCGACACCGTCGGTGGCTTCCAGCTCAACCGCTTCTGCGCCTCTGGCCTCGAGGCCGTGAACCTGGCTGCGCAGAAGGTTCGCTCGGGCTTCGACGATCTGGTGATCGCCGGTGGCGTCGAGTCGATGTCGCGCGTGCCGATGGGCTCCGACGGCGGCGCGTGGGCGCTCGACCCGGCCACCAACTACGACGGCTACTTCGTGCCCCAGGGCATCTCGGCCGACCTGATCGCCACCATCGAGGGTTTCTCCCGCGATGATGTCGACGCCTACGCCGTGCGTTCGCAGGACCTGGCCGCCGCGGCGACCACCGGTGGCTACTTCGCCAAGTCGATCGTGCCCGTCAAGGACATCAACGGCCTGGTCGTGCTCGACAACGACGAGCACATGCGCCCCGGCACCACCGCCGCGGACCTGGGCAAGCTGAACCCGGCCTTCGCCGGCATCGGCGAGATGGGTGGCTTCGACGCGGTCGCGCTGCAGAAGTTCACCTACATCGAGAAGATCAACCACGTCCACCACGGTGGCAACAGCTCGGGCATCGTCGACGGCGCCGCCCTGCTGCTGATCGGCTCCGAGGCCGCCGGTAAGGCGTCCAACATGACCCCGCGTGCGCGCGTGGTCGCCACCGCCACCTCGGGTGCGGACTCCACCATCATGCTGACCGGCCCCACCCCGGCCGCCAAGAAGGCGCTGGCCCTGGCCGGTCTCACGATCGAGGACATGGACCTCGTCGAGATCAACGAGGCCTTCGCCTCGGTGGTGCTGAAGTTCCAGAAGGACCTGAACGTCCCGGACGAGAAGCTGAACGTCAACGGTGGCGCGATCGCGATGGGCCACCCGCTGGGTGCCACCGGCGCGATGATCACCGGCACGGTGCTCGACGAGCTGGAGCGTCGAGGCGGCCGCTACGGCCTGATCACGCTGTGCATCGGTGGCGGCATGGGTGTTGCCACCATCATCGAGCGTGTCTGATCCCCGGCCGAACACTTCTCACAGGAGAGAACGAAACACTATGACTGACAACATCATCGGCTGGGAGAAGGACGCCGACGGCGTGGTCGTCCTCACCATCGACGACCCCAGCCAGGGCGCCAACACGATGAACGACGCGTACATCACCTCGATGGCCGCCACCGTTGATCGCCTCGAAGCAGAGAAGGACGACATCACCGGTGTCGTCATCACCTCCGGCAAGAAGACCTTCTTCGCCGGCGGCGACCTGAAGAACATGATGCAGGTCGGCCCGGACAACGCGGCCGAGGTTGCCACGATGCTCAACGGCGTCAAGGGCCCGCTGCGTCGTCTCGAGCAGCTCGGCAAGCCCGTCGTCGCCGCGATCAACGGTGCGGCGCTGGGTGGTGGCCTCGAGATCGCGCTGGCCACCCACCACCGCATCGCGGCCGACGTCAAGGGTTCGGCCATCGGCCTGCCCGAGGTGTCGCTGGGCCTGCTGCCCGGTGGCGGCGGCGTGACCCGTGTGACCCGCATGATCGGTCTGCAGAACGCGCTGATGCAGGTGCTGCTGCAGGGTCAGCGTCACCGCGTGACCAAGGCCAAGGAAATCGGCCTGATCGACGAGGTCGTGTCCTCGGTCGACGAGCTGCTGCCCGCCGCCAAGGCGTGGATCGCGGCCAACCCCGAAGCGGCGCAGCCGTGGGACAAGAAGGGCTACCGGATCCCCGGCGGCACCCCGTCCACCCCGGCCTTCGCGGCGAACCTGCCCGCGTTCCCGGCCAACCTGCGCAAGCAGATCAAGGGCACCAACATGCCCGCCCCGCGCGCCATCATGGCCGCGGCGGTCGAGGGCGCGCAGGTCGACATCGACAACGCGCTGGACATCGAGGGTCGTTACTTCATCAGCCTGCTCACCGGGCCGGTCGCGAAGAACATGATCCAGGCGTTCTTCTTCGACCTCAACCACATCAACGGTGGCGGCTCGCGTCCGTCGGTCGAGGATGTGCCCAAGCGTGACATCAAGAAGATCGGTGTCATCGGCGCCGGCATGATGGGCGCGGGCATTGCCTACGTTTCGGCGAAGGCCGGTTACGAGGTCGTGCTCAAGGACGTCGAGCTCGCCAACGCCGTCAAGGGCAAGGGCTACGCCGAGGCCATCGAGGCCAAGGCTCTCTCGCGTGGCAAGACCACCCAGGAGAAGTCCGACGCGCTGCTGGCTCGGATCACCCCGACCGCCGACGCCAACGACTTCAAGGGCGTCGACTTCGTGATCGAGGCCGTGTTCGAGAACCCGGACCTGAAGAACAAGGTCTTCCAGGAGATCGAGGACATCGTCGACGCCGATGCCCTGCTCGGCTCCAACACCTCGACCCTGCCGATCACCCTGCTCTCGGAGGGCGTGAAGCGTTCCGAGGACTTCATCGGCATCCACTTCTTCTCCCCCGTGGACAAGATGCCGCTGGTCGAGATCATCAAGGGCGACAACACCTCTGACGAGGCGCTGGCCCGCGTGTACGACTACACCCTGGCGATCAAGAAGACCCCGATCGTGGTCAACGACAGCCGTGGCTTCTTCACCTCGCGCGTGATCGGCACCTTCATCAACGAGGCGATCTCGATGGTGAAGGAAGGCGTCGACCCGTCGACCGTCGAGCAGGCCGGTCTGCAGGCCGGTTACCCGGCCGCGCCGCTGAAGCTGAGCGACGAGCTCAACTTCACGACCATGCAGAAGATCTCCAAGGAGACTCAGGCCGCGCTGATCGAGGCGGGCCAGGAGGATCAGATCAACGCTGCCGCCAAGGCGTCGTCGGAGGTCATCAACAAGATGGTCGACGAGTTCGACCGCAAGGGCAAGGCGGGCGGCGCCGGTTTCTACGACTATGTCGACGGCAAGGCCACCGGCATCTGGGAGGGTCTGCGCGAGACCTTCAACTCCAGCCGTGAGCTCCCGGAGGGTGTGACCTTCCAGGACCTCAAGGACCGGATGATGTTCGCCGAGGCCATCGAGACCCAGAAGTGCTTCGACGAAGGCGTGCTCACCAGCACCGCCGACGCGAACATCGGCTCGATCTTCGGCATCGGCTTCCCGGCCTGGTCGGGCGGCTCGCACCAGTTCATCGTGGGCTACCCCGGCGGCCAGGAGGCCTTCGTGGCCCGCGCCGACGAGCTGGCCGCGAAGTTCGGCTCCCGCTTCGAGGTCCCGGCCTCGCTGCGCAAGTAAGTCTGTAGTTCCCGGTTCGCACCGGGGCAGCGGCGCCCGTCACCTGGTCGAGGTGGCGGGCGTTCGCCGTTACTGGGGCTTGGCGTAGTCGGCGTAGCCCTGCCAGTCCAGCATGACGCAGGGTTCGTCGCCTACGACCCAGGCGTCGTGGCCGGGTGGGGCGATCATGACGTCGCCGGGGCCGTATTCCTGGGTTTCGCCGTCGTCCATCTGGACCACGAGGTGTCCGGACAGGCAGTAGCCGATGTGGGGGGCCAGGCAGCTGTCGGTGCCCGCGATGGGCTTCACGTGTTCGCTCCATCGCCAACCGGGTTCGAAGACGGCGCGGCCCACGGGACCGGCTTCGACATTGACCAGATCGAGTCGACCCTTACCCTGCTCGAATGGCCGGGTTTCCTCGGGTGCGTCAAAACTCATGCGTACCAGCGCGGACATGACATCTCGCTTCTGCTCGGATGGTGAGCAGTCGGGCGTGGTCCACCGCGTCGAAGCTGGCACGGCCCACAGCTGGAGCCCACCGAGAAACCAATTCTTCGCCGATCCGCGGTGCGGCGCAAGAGCCGCTAGCGGAAGCCGATCGCGGCGGCGATATCGGTGTGGCGGTAGCGCAGGTACTTGTCGACCAGGGCCGCGTCGACCGAAGCAGTGGCGGTGGCGAGGGTGATCACCACGAACTCCTTCGAGGAGCTGGCCTTCCATTTGCCGGTCTCGAAGTCGTCGATGATGCCGCCGGGTCGCACGTTCAGATCCTTCTCCTCGATCTGATCCGCGGCCGCCTCAGCCGCCGCCGCGTCCTTCATGCCCAACACGAACTGCTTCAACTTCACCGCCCCGCCCTCCGCGGTCAACAGCATCTCGGTGGCGTACTGGCAGCCGAGACCGGTGAGTTTCCCGCCCTTCTCGACCGGCGCGCACCCGCTGTGATCGCGCCCCTCCACCCAGTCGGCCGTCATCGCGACATCGCCCATCTTGAAGTTCCACGGCCCTTCATAATCGGCATAACTCAACCGAGCCCCCGCCTTGGGCGTCGGCTTCCCGGTGGTGGTCTTGGTCGGCGCCGTCTTCGTCGTCGGGGTAGCCGTGGCAGACGCGGCCACCGCCGTCCCCGCGATCCCATCGCGCGCCCCCCACACCAAAAGCCCGGCCCCACCGACCAGCCCGACCACCACGATCAACGCGATGACAATCCACCCCGCGTTCGACTTCGGCGGCGGCCCGAGCGGCGGAACCTCCTGCGCATACCCAACAGGCCCATACCCCTGCGGCTGCCCCCAAGCCCCTGGATCCTGTTGTCCCGATGGATACGTCATAAAGCCAGCCCCCCTTGTCAGCCCGGCGGCACTCCCAGTCCGGGTTCGTACCGTCGACCCTACTTTCCTCTATCGCTGAGGCGAGCGGGTGCTCCATTCGAGAAGTGATGACGCGACCTGGGATCGCTCAAATGCTTTGTGAGAACACGGAATTGGAGATCACGTACTCCGTCCCGTACTGCTCGTTCGATGGACAGTTCGGCGCGTGGGCCTGCTTCCTGCGCGCGGTGGAGCAGTGTGCGGCGACTCGCTATGCCGCGATTGAGCAGGTCGGCGACGGCTGATGCGACGACATCTTGGTCGGTGTCGGCTAGTGCGGCGTCGAGGATCGATCGGACGGCGGTGGTTGCTACAGGGATGGCTCCACCAGGGCGATGGGCCTACGATCGGGGTAGGTCGGGCAATGGTTCAGCAATCTCTAGGAGATCTGATGAATGCGTTTCTTGCGCGGGCGTCCGCTGTTTCCTTCGCGTGCGCATCCGTCGCCAGCCTGGTTCTTTTCTCATCCGCTGCCGTATCGGCTGATTCCGGGGCGGGAATCACTGATTACGGCAACGGTTGTTATCTCGATCCTGGCAATCGTGGGGCGACCATCGACTCGTTGCGGTTCCGGTGCAATGTCACCCAGCAGGACCAGATCTACCGGGACTCGCAGGCGGGGGCGATCGCGAACGGGCTCACCAACGGGTGGGTGACGCGGCCGCCGCAGCTGGAATCGGTGGCGCCCGCGCTGTGGATCGGCAAGGTGTTCCGCACGGGGCCCGACGGTGGCTCCCTGACCAACCGGGTCACCGGCGCCGGCATCGAAGCCTTCCCGGCCGACGTCTACCGAGCCTCCTCGATCCTGGACGGCGGCCCGGCCTGGGCTCTGAACTACGCACCGTCGCCGACCCCGCAGGTCTACGACGAGATTCGCGAGGTCACCCCGGGTGTCTGGTTCGGCTATTCGTGGTGGCGCGAGGGTGATTGGCCGCTGTTGGCCGCGTTCGTTTTGGCACCGGCCTGATCGAGTTCTTGACCCTCCACCCGCTGGAGGGTGTTTTCTGGTTCTCATGACAGCAACCGTGGCGATCGGCGAGTTCGCCCGCCTCACCCATCTGAGCGTGAAAACGCTGCGGTACTACCACGAGATCGAGCTACTCGAGCCTGCGTCGGTAGACGCGGGCACCGGGTATCGCCGGTATTCCACCGACCAGGTGGAGGGCGCGCATCTGATCCGCCGCCTGCGCGATCTCGACATGCCGCTGCCCGAAATTCGCACCGTGCTGGCCGCGGCCGACCCCGCCGAGCGTGACGCCGCCTTACGGGCGCATCTGACCAGGATGGAAGCGGAACTGGATCGCACCCGGGAGGTGATCCTGTCGCTGCGCGCGCTGCTCACCGCACCCCCGCCGCCGATCGACGTCGACTACCGCGTCGAGCCCGCGTTCACCGCTCTCGCCTACACGGACCAGGTCGACAGGACCGGCATCGACACATGGTGCGGGACCGTCTTCGAACAGCTGTACATGATCCTGCTCGAAGCGGGCATCGACCCGGCAGGTGTTGCGGGAGCGACCTATTCGAACGAATTCTTCACCGACGACAACGGCGAGGTCACCGCATTCGTGCCGTTACCGCCGGGGACGGACTTCGTCCCGATCGGCGACTTCGCTGTGCTGGAGTTCCCGTCCCGCCAGTTCGCCGTGGCCGTGCACGACGGCCCGTTCGAAGACTTCGACCGCACCTATGGCGCCCTGGGCAGCCACGTCGCCGAACACGACGCCGTACTGCCCGACGAACCGGTCCGCGAGCGCTATCTCGTGGGCCCTGACATCACCGACAACCCGGCCGAATTCCGCACCGAAGTGTGCTGGCCGATCACCGAAGGGGAGACCTCATGACCATCACCCTGGCCAACATCACCATGGACTGCAGCGACGCGGCCGCGCAGGCGCAGTTCTACGCCCAACTGCTCGACGTGCCGGTGGACCCGGAAGCCACGCCGTTCTTCGCCACGGTCGGGAAATCCGCGGGACTCTCCCCGATCCTGATGTTCATCCAGGTAGCCGACAAGACCCCTGGCAAGAACGTGGTCCACCTGGACTTCCACACCGCGGAATGGGCGGACTACATCGAGCGCGCAATCAGCTTGGGCGGCAAGCACATCGGTGACTTCGACGAGTACGGCATCCAGTGGACAACCCTCGCCGACCCCGAAGGAAACCTCTTCGACATCGGCAAGGACTGACCAGCGACTGCGCTCAGGCCAGTTCGGTGGCGAGCTTGCCCAGCACCTCGGCCTGGATCTTCTTCAGGCCCAGCGGCGCGAAGATGCCCTCGAAGATGCCGGCGATACCGCCCGCGCCTTTCCAACTGGTGTCGACGGTGACCTTCGAGCCGGTGCCGTCGGGGGTGACGGTGTAGGTGGTGACCATGGTGGAGTTGGCGTCGCGCTCGGTGAGCACCGAATCCGACACCGTCACGGTCGCGCGGACGTTGCGGGACCGCTTCTCGGTGGCCTGCAACGTCCACTCCACCACGGTGCCCGCGCCCTGACCGCCCTCGATCACCTTGTAGTCGCGGTAGTGCGAGGAGAGAATGCGCGGCCGGATCGTCTCGTAATCGCCGATGGCCGCGAGCGTGCGCTGCGGATCCGCTGCGACCACGATCGAACTGCTGGCGCTGACCTGTCCCACTGTGTGACTCCTTGCTGGGG
>NZ_JBHXRY010000025.1:0-17330 GCF_042714895.1 Nocardia sp. NPDC058666 | reverse complement strand
CGTAACCAGCATGCCGGACCTATCCGGGACTTCGCGGTCGGCTCGAAGATCCGGCGCCCGGATTACCTACCCAACGTTGCTTGACGCGGCACTAGTCATCGCCCTCACAGCAGGAATTCTGTCGGCTTTCGGCGGGGCAGCGTTGACGGCGTCGATCACAAGTGGCGGCATCGCTTTCGCTGGGACAGTCTCTTTGGCACTGTTGGTAATGAACGCACTGCGAGCGCTGTGAGCGAACCCCAAGGCTGCGCTGACCAACCATCCGCCGCGCCAAACGGAGCGCCGATTCCGCGCTCACCTCGCCCAGTGCCGTCAAGTTCCGCCGCAAACGCAGCGTGAACCGTCACGAGTTGATGACCGCTTTAGGCTGTCCCGGGGTTCCGTCCGCCGAGTTGTGAGATTCCAGGCAGTTCGATGGAGGGATCTCCGCGCGTGCCAATGATGTACTCACCGCAGTTCCGTGAACGTGCTGTCGCACTGATCGTCGATGAAGACCGACGGGTCGGCGACGTCGCCCGCGATCTCGGAGTCACCGAAGCCACCTTCTTGTATCGGTGGAAACACCAGGCCCTGGTCGACTGCGGCAAGCTCCTCGGGACGTCCACAGTCGAGTCGTCGCAATCACGGGACGTGCTGGTCAGGATGATCGAATCTTGCTGGAGCAGAATGCAAATTGTCAACGGCCGTTTGTAAGTCCCGGCCGGTGGCCAACGGGAAGTCCCCACCCCCAGGCGGGGGTGGGCGGTCAGATCAGGGGCGCTCACCTGCTTTCGTGCGGTGTTTCATCCGGTAGGAATCGTCGGCGGTGACCGCGGCGTGTCCGAGCCCGATCAGGGTGTGACTCTTGCCTGTCCCGCGTGGCCCGATGAGACACAAATTGTGTTGTGCCCGAACCCATTCCAACGTTACGAGGTAGTCAAACGTCGCTTGCGGGATCGAGGAAGACACAACGTCGAACCCGTCGAGGGTCTTGGTCACCGGGAACGCGGCAGCCTTGAGCCGGTTGACCGTGTTCGAGGCGTCGCGGGCGGCGCATTCGGCCTCGATCAGGTCCGCAGCACTTCTTCCGGTGTGCAGCGCTGCAGCTTCACGGTCGCCATGACCTCGGGGGCGTCGCGGCGGACCGTGGATAGTTTCAACCGGCGCAACCCGGCATCGAGGTCAGCGGGCAGTGTCGGAACCTGTTTGGCGGCAACGCATTTGGATGGTGCGGTCATGACACGCTCCCGTCTTTGGTGATTTTGTAGGCGTCCAGGGATCGAGTCTGCGCGACCGGCAAATCGACCACCAGAGCGTTCCCGGCCGGGCGTGGCTGCGGTGCGCCGGCGCCAGCGGCGAGGATGGAACGGACATCGGCGGCGCGGAAGCGTTTGAACGCGACCGCGCGACGCAACGCCGCGAACAGGTCGTCGTGGCCGTGCGCGTCACCTAGAGCCAGGAGCTCACCGAGCTCTGTGGCCAGGCGGTGGCCCCCGACTCAAGCAACAGATTGTCACCCATCCCCAACGGGCGAGCAGGCCCGGTATCAGCGATACGACTGGGATACACAGACTATGGCGGAACGGCACGACGTCGCCCCGCCGACAGTCCTAATCCCGGAAGGCGTATCGGCCGTTCGGGCAACCGTACGCGACCGGTTGGCCCTGTCGATCTGGGTCCAAACCTCCCGCGAAGGCAGGCTCGCCCGCGACGGCTATGGGGCACTGCCGCTCATCGCCTCGTTCCCCGAGGACTTGGAGGCGATCAGATCGTCGGTAAATTGTGCGATCTTGTCGGACCACACGATTACGCTTACATCAGCACGCCACT
The DNA here is from genome assembly GCF_042714895.1 of Nocardia sp. NPDC058666. Lineage (NCBI taxonomy): Bacteria > Bacillati > Actinomycetota > Actinomycetes > Mycobacteriales > Nocardiaceae > Nocardia > Nocardia sp. NPDC058666. The sequence goes on along the minus strand of NZ_JBHXRY010000025.1, from coordinate 15,521 downwards.
TCGGCCTGAGGGGCGGCACGGCATGAAGAACAGGGCCATCGCAAGGGGGACGAAGTCTTATGGTGAAGTGCTCTGGATCTTCGTGCCGCCGAGCAGCCTCACCTGGCTGCCAGTGCGCGTGCTGCCACGCCAACCACGGCACTGACAGGCTGTTTTGGGCGCACGCCGTCGCGACCGAGTCTTCGGCGGCCAGACCCGTGGCCACGTCGGCGTTTCCGGACCTTACCGCCGATGTCGTCGCGCGATACCGTCACACCGGCAGGGCTCGTGCGGCCGCCGCACAAGACCGATGGTCAGCAAAGGTGCTAAAGCCCGTACACACCGCACGAGACTCGACGAAGCGCCCCAAGCTCACCGATACGGCGGCCCGCGCCGCCACACGACGTGTCGTCGATAGCGACTCCGTCAGCTGGCTCGCAGCTCATCCGGTGGAGCTGGACCAGATCAAATATCTCAGCGACGTGATCGGCGAGATCGCTGGGGATGCAACCGAGAACCTCGCTACCGGAGGTTCGCGCCACCGTGTGGCGGACCACTTCTGGTGCGACATCCTCGCTTCGATCGTATGGGCACTGGAAAACGTCGAGACCGCGCTGGAAAAGCTGGAAACCGGGGCCATCGGCTGGCTCGTCGACACGGTCTGGTCGCAGATCCGCACATCACGGGCAACTGACTGCGGCAACACTCCGGGGCGTCGGGCCCCACAGCAGCTGGACCGCCACGAACGAGATTGCGCCGCCGATGTCACCGACGAGCTGCTCAAACGCTGGACCACCATGCTGCTCCAAGGACTGTGTGACGGGCTTCTGACACAGAAGATCACCTTCGACGCAATCGTGCTGAAGCTCCGCATCCTCGCCCTCGTCCTGTGCCCGGATGCGGTGGCGCACAAGATAGTTTGGGATCACTGTTTCCTCCCGCTGTTCCGCCAATGGACTGGTGAGGAGGTCCACGAAACACTCCAAAACTTCCTCCCACAGCTCGTCGAGCCCGCGGCATGGACCGGACCACCGTCTCGATTCACGTGAACTCACCACCGCTGACGCTGCCGCTATAGCGTTGGTTTCGCTCCTGGACCACAGTGATGAGCATGCCGCCGGAACAGGCCGCCTCCCGGGACTCCCCATCAGAGTGGGCAGTCATCGGTGTGCGCAAGCCAGGCATCCCATATCTCCGGGCACAACTCGCTGCGATCGGGAACGGCCAGACTGTTGGCGAGTTCGGCGAGCCCCGTCAGCGATCACGGCCGGCCGGCCCACGTTGCAGCCCGTCGCAGCGGGCCACGAGCCGCCGGACCATGCCGACGACCAGCCGAGCACACACAGCCGCCGCATTATGCCATGCCACCTTGCAAATTTCAATAGATGGGGAATGTTTGCAGCAAACATCCTGGATCAATTGACGTTCCAGCAGCTCCCACCGCAATATCGAGTCTTCGCAATCCAATACTTCGCAAACACTGGGAGCCTGATGTCAGCGCGGTACCTCGGCAAGAGCAGTACGGGAGACCACTCCCCCACGATCTTTGTCAACGGAGAGAACTACATCATCCAAGGCTGGACGGTCAGCCCCGGCGACCCGACGCGGATCGAAATTCCCTACCAGCTCCTGGCCTTCCTGCTGCCGCGGACCTGCCTGGGCGCCCCGTTGGAAGACACCGGACGAGGAACTTTCATACTCACAGGCGAACCCGCTGTCGATGAAAGCGTCCGCGCCCAGCTGCATACACCCGACAACGAGCAGTGCATTCAGGTTCCGATGGGCGTCCAGATCCGTCCCGACGCCCCGGCCACGGCCGCGGCATCGTAAGGCGGTCGCGCCTCGGCTGAGTCACCCACGCGACTATCGTCGCGTGGGTGACTGATGCACAGCAGAGCAGAGATACACTCGCGGCGCAGCTGCGGGAGTTGCGGCGTGCCGCGGGTCTCACCGGACTGGAACTTGCCAAACGCGCAGGTTGGGACAACTCGAAGGTCAGCCGGTTCGAACACAGCAAACAGTTGCCTACCGAAGCCGACATCCGGCTGTGGTGCTCACTGACCGACGCTCAGCTCCACATCCCGCAGCTCATCGCCGCCGTGCGCAATATCGACGCGGCCTACCAGGAGTGGCGCCGAATGAGTTCCGAGCAGCTCCAGCAGCGAACAGGTCGACTCGAGCGCCAGGCCACCGCCATTCGGGGGTACGAGCCGCGAGTCATTCCCGGGTTGCTCCAAACCCAGGCCTACGCACGCACAATCTTGACTACCTGCGTCAAATTCATCGGAAACGCGCAGAGCGTCGACGACGCCGTTTCTGAACGCCTCAAGCGCCAAGAAGCAGTCCGTTCGGCATCGCCCAAGTGCCACTTCCTCCTTGACGAGCAAGCCTTGTACACAACCGTCGGCACCAGGCCCGTCATGCGGGCCCAACTCGCCAAGCTGGCCGAGCTCCTTGACGACGCGCAATTCACGATCGGCATCATCCCGAGAACTGCTCCGTTCGTCGCGACTACGACCGGTTTCGCGATGTACGACGTGGACACCGTGCGCGTCGAACTGGCGACAGCAAGTGTGTCGATCACCCAGCCTGCAGAAGTCGCGCTGTACGACAAGGCATTCCGAACATTAGTCGAGCACTCGAAGTCAGGCTCGGACGCGGCCAAAATGATTGACGCAGCGCTTACCCTCCGTCGGTAGCCGCTACTCCGCGCGTGCGCACGGCACGATGCGACAGCCGCGCAAGCTGGGCGATGCTACGACACGTTCACGGCGTCACCTCAGGGCACTACCGACGTAAGGCTGTGGGAAGGCGAGCGCCAGATGCAACAAGTCGGGACGCTGCGTCACAGGCCTGAACTGCATCACCACCGTCACCGGTCCCGATGGGGTCCATATGTGAATCGGCGAATCCGCAGTCCGGTCGTAGGCAATCTCGCGGCCCATCCATAGTCGACGAAAGTCGCTGTCGTGCTGCAGTTCCGAGACGAGGCGCCGTCCCCATTCAGGATTGCCGAAGTGGGCCATCAAACCGCGTGTAAGCGCCACGGTTTCCGCCGCCTCATCTTCCCATCCGATGACAATGCGTCTTCCCGTTTCGCTGAACAACCACCGCATGACGTTTCCGGCCGCCCTGATGCCGGGAAAGAGTGCCTCGTACGCATCGTTAGCGCCGATGATGTCCCACCGCTCGTTGAGGTAGGCGGCCGCGACGTGGGTGAGGGCCGTGAGCTGCGCGCGCTCGGCATCGCACAGGTCCGCACGGACACCATCGGCAATCCAGAACCGACGTATCTCAACCCGGTTGAGTTCGTCGATGTACCGCAGCTGAGCGGCACTGGTCAGGTTGAGCGTCGTGATGAGTGGCCGGAGAACGGAATCGCCCACTCGCTTCTGCTCGCCTGACTCGATCTTTCGAATCGTCCCGTAGGCGACGTTCGTGCGGTCGCTGAGCGCCTGCCGAGTCATTCCAGCTCGCTCACGCGCCCACCTGAAATAGTCACCGATCGACGGCAACGGAAGGGCAAATTGGCTGTAAGGCATGATAACTCCGGTATAGATGTAAATCGTACTCATCGAGCGGGAATGGATTCCCTCGCCCGTCTTCGGATGCAAGTTTTCGACCTTGGACCCACCCCGCGCGCAGCTACGGCCTCACTAGCGATAGCGCCTCGCGACACATTCAAATGACAACCAATTTCACATTTCCGCACTCCATAGACTGATCATGTTTTGATGCTATCACTGGCAAGCGCAAACAATTCCAAGGCCCTAGGAGTCGGCCGGTCCAAGGGCGCGCTGACTTGACGGTTCCAACGACCGGGGCAGTCACGGCCGCAATCAATGCGAAATTCCTTCGTACTATCCAAGTTTCGTACCGACAAGTTTGAGACCGACGCAGCACGATTGAGACCACGAGTTAGCCACGCGCTGACGCGGCCGCACGAATCTCCCCGAAGCCGCGCGCAACTCCCGAGACATGTGTCTTCACTCACGCTGGAGTCCGGACCTCCGAAATAGCTCATGGCAGACCCGGATCCCGTCACCGACACATATCGAGTCCGCGGGCTCCGATCTACAATATGACGCAAAGCTAACTATCGTCATGATACGCGCTACCGAGCCGTCACGGGAATGAAGCAGAGAGAGCCAGTCGAATCACCATGTAGGGTGGGGCATTTCGCAGCGGCGGTCGCGAACGGCACAGAGTTACATTTTCCAACGACGACATACCTGCGGCACAGGCGACGCTACACAGCTTCAAGGGGGTCCTTATTCACACAGACCGGAAAACTCAGGTGAGCCGCGCTCACAGATGTAGTTAATCCGGCGGCACAACCAAGAGCAAGCGATAGAGGTGTCCACACATTAGGACAGTTCTACCTCTTGACGGCACGCTACTTGCCTGGTAGCCGCACATTAGCCGTTATCTGACACGACCTGTAGCAACAATTCATACCCAGGCGAAGGGTTCTCCAAATCGTCCGACTGCATGACGCAAAAAGCGCGGCGCCTGCCGTATGTATCGACAGGCGCCGCGCTTTGGGCTGACCACTCTCAGGTGATGCGGACGTAAGATGCTGTGTTGATCTGAGCAGTTGGGTTGAAGGTGGGGCTGAACTGGGTGCCCTTTGCCTCGACGCGAACGATGTCACCCATCGAGATGGCCCGGACTACCGAGACATTCGCGGTTGCCGAACCACTCGACGGCACCGACGTCGCGACACCGGTCGCGACGACGACGTTGTTCACTGTGAGTCGCAACGTGACGTCACCTGAAATCCCACCCGGCGCAGTGAAAACGATCGATGCGGCGAGCGTCGCGCCCGACTTCGGCGCCTGAGCGATTACACCATCGGAATTAACGACAGAGCCCGGGTAGTTCGCAGTGTCAGCCACCCATCCCGGCACCACTACGAAGGTGTTGGGCAGCTGGTTCCATGCCGGCGACTTTGTCATCCGCGACGGTGCGAAACTCTGCTGCGTATCAAGTGAGAGCTGTCCGTTTCCGGTGGACGGAAGCGATACTTGGCTCTTCGGCATCACGCTCACGGACAACGAACCTTGACCACCCGTCATCGCCGGTAAGCCCTGTGCCACGGAGAGTGTGCCGGTTCCCCGGAGCGTATTCACCTGCCCGGTGATCGCCGACAACGCACCCGCACCGGTGGTGCCGCCCGCGACGATCACCGAACCCGCGACGGCGGTATCGACCGCCAGTTGCCCACTTCCGCCAACCGCGATGCCGAAGGGCTTGAGCCCGGACAACCGGCCTTCGCTGCCGAACCACGCCTCTGCGCCGCTGATCACGTTGAAAATAACGCTCGTGGTACCCGCCGAAGCAAAATCGTTGAACAGGTGAGTATTCCGCGTCGCGACGCTGTCGCCGTCACCGGAGAAATCGGCGCGAGCCAGCACCTTGCCCGACTTCACGACGACCTTCGCAGTTACTCGACCAGCGCCAACCGGACCGATCTGAGCTGAACCGCGCGGAGACGTGGACACAACCGTCGTCGCGCTGGCCGTCAGTTGAGCGGGTGCGGTCGAACGCGCACTGTCGAGCCGAGCGACAAGCCCGCCGCTACCCGAGTATTGAGAGACGCTGTAGGGCTTGATGATCGGCACCTCAGCTTGCAGGAGCTGCCGAGGGGGCGTGGGCAGGCTCGACCTGCTGACGCCGCCGCTCGGCAGCGCGACCGTAGCTGTGGCCGGCGCCGGCAAGGTGGCCCGCACCGTCGATTGTTGCGTAGCCATTGCGGCGCCTCCGATCAGCTCTGGGTAAAGGTGGGGGTAATCAGCAGCTGACCCTGCGCACCGAGGGTCGTGGTGCTGATTGCGACTTTGTCGATGAAGTCGGTCGGCGCGGTGCCGGTCGCGGTCTTCCACAGACCCACGTGGGTGTAGGAGCCCGCGGGTAGATCGACGGTGACCTGCGACCCGGTCACCACACCGCCGGTGCCCGAGGTCCAGGCCGACTGCTTGCGGGCATAAGCCGGGACGCCGCCGCTCGCTTCATTGGTGCCGGTGGTGCCAGGATCGGCGCTGTGCACGCTGATGTAGACGGTGTTCGAACCCGCGACGCTCTTGTAAGCGTCGGCGAGGACCTGGCGGGTGGTAGCAACAGCGATAGCCATGATGATTTCCTTCGTTGTGGAGGTGAGTGTTCGATTTCGAGAGGAGTTGGCCGGACTACGTCCGGATGACCGTGCCCTCGTACCAGGCATAGGTGGAGGCCGGTGTGGTCGGAAAAGTCGCGAGCATCGTGTACCGCGAATTGGTGGGGATCGTGTCACAGCTGGCACTGGATACCGACCACGAAGCCGCGGTCGGGGTGACGGCCGCCGACCAAGTCGCGAGCGGCGCCCCGCCCGGCGCGGTCAGCACGATGGACACCGTTGTGCCGCTGGGGAACACGGCGCCCCCGGAGGGCTGGACCGTCTGGATGAAGTTGGCACCGGTTGTGAGGATGAGGGGTTCGACAGTGGGCTTGTACCCGAGGTAGCCGGGGTCGACCGGTGATGTCATGGCATTTCCTTTGTTTCGTAGCCCGCCAGCCACAGGGCGCCTTCGTGAGTGGCATCCGGATGGACGTAGGAGCCGGGCAGTTTGGTCATCGTGACTGCCGAACCATCTCGTCGCGCCGGCACGATTACTGCTTCCGCGGCCTGTCGACCGAATGCTTGCTGCGTCCAGACGATCACGTGGTGGTTGCCCAGGAGCGGCTCCGAAAGTTCGAGGAGCCGAGCAGGGCCGGCAAAACCGGCAATTTCAGCGGAAATCGTTGTAGCTGTTTTCATTTCGCGTCAGTTCCGTTCAATAGGTGAAGTAGTATTCGATGAGGGTGACAAGTCCGGCCGCGCCGATCGCCCCGGCGCCGCCGCCGCCTGCCGGGAATCCGCCGCCGACACCGGAGTGTCCACCGCCGCCGGACTGAGCCACCTGCCACAACGGCGGATTGCTGGTGCCGGCGGCGACCAATCCGGATGCGCCGCCCCCGGCTCCTGCGCCGGCACCGCCGCCTCCTCCCGCCAGTAGGTTGATGTCACCGCCGGACGCGGATTCGCCGTGGTGTCCGTGCGGACCGCCGTTGCCGCCTCGTTGGAATCCGATGCCGCCGCCGGTCCCGCCACTGTCGCCGCCGCTTCCGCCGAGGGCGACCAGCCAGGTGCCGAAACTGGACGTTCCCCCCGAACCGCCACCGCTGCCCGCCACGCCTACGACAACAGGTACGGGCTGGTTCAGCACAGCAGCCGGGATTCGTCGTGAAGTCCGAACAGCTTGTCCCCCACCACCACCCACGGTCGCGCTGCCCGCGCCTCCACCGCCGCGCAGAATTACCTCGATAGCGAACAGGTTCGGGGGCGGGGTCCAGGTGTCCGAGGCGGTAAATATACGGAGGTTGGCGGCGAACATCAGGTGGTCCGTTCAATCACGAAGACGATCCCGCCGGCTCCGTTCGCGCCAGGGGCCGCACCGGATCCATTTCCACCGCCACCACCGCCACCGCCCGCGGGGAATGCGCCGGGAGCGCCAGGGTCGCTGCCAGTGATCCCGCCGCCTCCGCCGCCTCCGCCGGTCGCGATGACCTTGGAGGGAGACACACCTGGTTGCCCCGCAGGACCACCCGGCGAGATCCCGCCCTGCCCGCCGGGCGCACCTGGTCCGCCCGTGAACCCGGCAGCGCCGCCGCCGCCACCGCCACCGCCGTACAGCGCGTACTGCGAAATGGAGTTACCGCCACGGTGTGGGGCAGCGTCGGGTTCGCCGACACCGGAAGCTCCGGCTTTCCCGCCGGCTCCGCCGGGGATCATTCCCGTTCCACCGGCGCCGCCCGAGCCGGCCATTCCGGGCTGGAACAGGCCCCCGAGGCCACCCCCTGCCATCAGCCACGAGCCGAAAGTGGTGTTGTGCCCATTTCTGCCATGCGAGCCGCCGGGGGCCCCTCCTGCCCCGCCGGGGCCAACCGTGATCGGAATCGGCAGGAATTCACCGTTGCTGTCTACTGGCAGTAGCGATGCGGGGATAGTGGTGTGTACCTCACCGCCACCACCGCCACCGCCCCCGGACCCACGGCCGGCTGCGAGGATGTCCCACCGTCCTCCGGCGCCTCCGGCGCCTCCGCCGATCAAGATGACATCGACGGACAGGGTTCCTTTCGACGGCACGTAGTCCCAGTCGCTGGTGAAGATAGTCGCGTTGCCTTGCAACAGGATCTGTTGAAATCGTGTCTGCAACTGGGTCATGGCGGGAAGGACATCAGCCGGGTTTCCCGAAGCAGTGCCGGTAATCGGACCCGTGATGCCTTTGGAAATCGAGTCCACGCCCGACAATGCCTCCTTGGCCTTCGCATCGAGCTGGGCGGCCCAGTCGTTGAGGAAGGCCAAGGGGTGCATGCCGAGCACTTCGACCCCGGCCAGCGCCCTGCAGAGATTGGCCAGCATACGGTCGATCGCGACACCGACATACGCACCCAGTTGGGCGTCGGCCTTGCGCACCACGCTCGACACCGCGGCGTTGGTCATCGCCTGAAAGGTTTGCTGGCTGTAGTTGCTGATCTGGGTTTCATTGCCACTGAACGCGACGTCACGGGAATCGGCGAGTCCACCGAAGCTGCCGACGACTTGTGCGCCTTCGGGGACTTTCCGGTCAGGCGCGGTCATGTTCGGTCGCCTCCGCCGGGGTGGAACGGGTGAGCAGATGGTTGAGGTCGCCGTGCTCACGCAACTGGCCGACCAGGTCGGCTCGCTCCTGCTGGGTCAACATCGCCACATCGGGCGCGGTGATCCGGGCGGGCTGCGGGGTCCCTTTCTCCACCCAGGTGCCCGCGGAGTTGAGCCAGTGGTGGTGGCCCCGAATCGGCGGGTGGTATTCCTTGGTCTGCTCATCGGGATGATGCCGGAAACCCAGGTCCCATAGATGTTTTGACCACTGTTTGAGCACCATGGGATGCACGATCATCGGGGCGTTCTTCGGGCCGGGCAAACCGACAAACGCCCAGGAAAGGGCCTCTTCGGGATTATTGGGATCACATTCGTGCTGCTGAGGAATTGACATGGGAATCGCCGTCTCTAGTCAAAGTTGATTTTCACGCCGAGGTCGTGCATGGTCGATTTGATCTCGTCGATCTTGCGCATCGACTTCACCAGTGGCTCCTCGACTTCCTGATTGGTGCCGATGGTGATCTGCCAGGCTGGGGTTTGGTCGCGGGCCCAGGCCAGTTCCAGCTGAGTGACCTGGTCGATGTAGATCTCGTCCGCGGACATGCCATGGACGGTGGCCCCCACTCGGTCACCGAGGAAGAAGTGGCCGTGGCCCTGATCGCCGATGAAGTAGGGCTGGCCGTCGGCGACGGTGAGTTCGTGCGAGTAGAACGACCTCGTCGCCCACAGAGCCGAGCTCAACGCGGTCAGCGAGTTCAAGCTGTAAGCGTCGTCCGCGCCGTCCTGGAAATGCTCGTAATAGTGCGACCAACCAGCTTGCGACGCGCGGATCGGATCCTTGTAGGAAACCCAGGCGAGCAACGTGTCCTTGAACCCGGGATACAGCCAGGTCTCGGCGAGTTGACCGCCGATCGCCGACCAGTCGCCCAGACCCAGCGTGGCGATCTGCAACAAACCGCCCGCGAGCTGACCCGCCGAGGTGAGGGCCTGCTTCACGCCGGCATTCACCTGCTCTGGCGAATGCCCACCGGTGAGGATCTGCACATCGGTGAACGGCGTGATCGTGAACGACGACGTCTGCACGCCCGTGTTCCGGTCAGGTCGGAAGATCACCCACGGCGCCTTCGACATCGTTCCCAACCAGCCCGGCTGCTGATATTCCTCGGTGTTGGGATTGGGCAGGACGTTCCGCGTCGTGCCGAGGTAATCCTCGGTGTACACCTGAGCTGTGTAGACCAGCCCGTCCAGAACGCTGCCGCCCTCGCTCGTGCCAGTGGTGAATCCACTCTTGTCGACAATGTCGACCACGAGCGCGCCGTTGCGCAGATTGGCCCCCGGCCACGGCGGCGGATCGCCGACCAGCCACCGCCGGGTGGTGACCATCAACTGCGCGGTGGCCAGCGTGTCCTTCGCCAGGTCGTGGAACATCTTGAACCGCGAGTTGAGCAACGTCCACACCGACGAATCCGCCAGCAGATCATGGGGCTTCACCACGATCGACCAGTTGGACATATCCAGGTTGAACCACTCGGACGCGTCGAGCGGGTTGTCCGGCAGTGCCCACAATGAGGTTTCCAGCCGCAGTACGTTCAAGAACAGGGCCAGCTTCAACGAGGAAGCCGATGGCCCAGCCAGGATGAAGTGCTGTGGGATCTGCAGGGCGGCCGGGAGCAGCGGGTTAGCCCAGACGCAGATGTGCTTGAGCTCTTCGTAGGAATGCAGAAACGACATCTCGACCGTCGTGATGCCGTACTCATCTTGTTTGACAACGGCTTTCGACATGCGGCCGTCCCAGCGCGCGCCGTCCTTGTCCACGGTGATGTGGATGTTCTGGGTGGTCCGCGTGCGCGAGATCGCCCACTGCGCGAGGTGATGCTCGTAGGGCAGCACGATCACGCCGGTCCCGGATTCATTGAGCATCCAGGTGAAATTGGCGCTGATCTCGCCCGCGCAGGTACCGCGCAGGTTCCAGTCACCATCCCAGAACCTGATGAGCGGCGGTTTGGTTCGCAGTACCTCACGCTGCGCCTTGTCTTTCAGCGCGTTCTTGTAGATAACAGGCAGATCAGTCACCGTCGTCACTGCAGCCCCCAAGGCCGCGACCAGTTGCGCGGTTGCACGACCATGACCGAGGCACCCGCTGGCGCGCCGGTCACCTTCACCGGCAAAACGGTTGCCGGGGTGTAGGGCGGGATCATGTACTCGAACCCGCGCCCACCCATGAGCGCCCACATCTGCGATCGGTCGGCCGCGACGAGGGTTTCGCGTGCCGGGTCGGTGTCAACGACCAGATCCTGACCCGCCACCGTATTGGGCAGCACCACAACACGATCCGCGTCTTCTTCGGCGCGGTCGTGATAGTTGTTGCCGAAGGAGAAATCGGGCAAGGTCCAGCGTCCCGGCGCCGAGCACACCCATTGCAGGTGCATCGGCTGATCGGTCGGATTGGCGACGGTCACCGTGCCCGATTGCGTTGTGCCGTTGGTCGTGCTGATGGTCGAGACCCAGGTACTCGTCGCGGGTTCCTCGACCCACCACGGCACGCCTGCGGTGCAGGTCATGGTGACCTGACCCCACAGGTTCAGGTGCGGGTCCTTGTTCGGTTTGAAGTCGGGTTGCTGCGACATCCGCAGCGCCAGCGAGCGCGAGCCGTAGTCGGTGGTGACCGTCATGATCGAATCCGCGTCGTAGGCCCAGGCTTTGCGCCAGGCACTGTCAACGGATTCCCAAGAGCGACCGGCCTTTTCGAAGATGTTGACGCCGAATACCACTTCGCGCCGGTTGGTGCTGTATCCGCCGTAGGTCGCGCCGTTCTGGAACGCGGTCTGGTTCCAGATCGTCGTGACCGGCGCGTCGTAGAGTCCGCTGGGCGCGGTGCCGAGGTCGACGCCTTCCCGGCCGCGCCCTTGTCCACTGATCGTCCACGTCGAACCATCGACGCCGGTGATCGTTATCAGCGCAGGACTAGTCCCCACTGGTTCACCTCAACTCTTTCCCTTGTGCTGCAATGAATGTGGCTGCGTGATCAGCTGACGTAGACGGCCGCGATGACGCCCGCGCCGACCGCGAGTCCGGTACCGTTCTGGTGCATTTGCACGTCGATCACGTCATTGGCCTGGAGTACCGGCGCGACCGTGATCGGCACGGTCAACGGCATCTCGGCGGCCAGGTTGGTGCCGGCGGTGAGCGTGAGCGAGGCGAAGCTTTGCTGCACCACACCCGCCCGCAGATGTCTAACCGTGAAGGTGGCATTGTTGGTCGCCGCGCCCGTCGCAGTGATGAATCCGGCTGGTGCGACGAGGGTTACGTCGGTGACGGTGTCGCCGCTGTTGAAGGCCGGCTTGTACACCCCAGCGACGCCGATCACGTCGCCGGCGCCGGCGGCCTGCGCGGGCAGGATTGCCGAGTAGATCATGTGTTTTCCGTTCTCTGTTGTCGCGACATCGCTGCCGCTCCTACGTCCACGACGCGGCGACTTCGCGTTGTACCGCAAGCGTTTTCGCGCGAACATGCGCACTATCGATGTGATTGGTCGTGAGGTTGACCGTGGTCGAGTGATCGAAGTGATGCCGATTGACCACGTGCGGCAGCGCCCGCGACGGAACCGCGAAGGCGTCGTGCCGCACCGCGACCACCTGCGCGTCGCGACCGTTGATAGTGAGCGAGTCACTATTGATCGCTTCCAACAAGGCGATATGCCGACTGGTAGATGCCGCATTCACCACGAACTCACCGTTGGACGCCATAATCGGCACCTGGTCATCGCGCGGACCACCAGGACCACGCACAACGCCCCCGGTGGCCATATGCGCCGCAGCCCATTCGACCATCGCATCACCGATGAACCCGAATCCGATACTGCCGCCACCAAGCCAGTCCGGCATCGGAAGATTGACGCGCTGCAGCACCGACCCGATCGCGTTCACAACGATCGCCACATGATGGACAACTGTCTTGAACACACCTTCGACCCCCGAGCCCAGATCACTGAACGAGTCCGAGATACCCTTCGTCACGTTACTGAGCCCAGAGGTCGCCGAAGCGAACACCTCGCCAAAGAATTTACCGACCGGCTCAAGGGTGTTCTTACGCACGGCCTCGAAGACTTTTTGCACCGTGTCCCAGTTACCGACAATCAACGTTACAACGCCGATCAACGCCGCAATCCCCAACGCGATCATGCCCAACGGGGACTTCATCATCGAAGCGTTGATCTTGCCGTGCGCACCGATCCACGACTTGGTAGCACCTTGCACACTCTTCCCGGCAGTCGATGAATTCTTCATCGCCTTAGTGAGATTCGCGAGCCCCTTCGGCGCCTTCGCCCAGCTGGCAACCATTTTCGCGTGGGCGACGCCGTGATCCCGCATCGCCTTTAGGCTATCTTTAAGCGCCGAAGACTTGGAATTTAGCGCCTTGGTTCTTGCCTTGACTTCGGCGACAAGACTCTTGCCGCCGTCAAGCGCAGCCGGGCTTGTTCCACCCGGACCGTCCTTCTTCAACTTGCGAATGGTATCCGCATGCGTTTCAGCGAGATTCCGTTGCGCGTCATAATATGACGGCAGCGGCATGCCGTTCCCTGCTCGGTGCGCGCGCATCTCCTTGCCAAGGGCCATCGCAAGGTTCTTCTCGGCTTCACTGACCTGAGAGAACGTAAATCTCTTCGGGTGATTCTTCGCGAGCGCTGCCAACCTGCGCTGGATCTTCTTGTCAACCTTCGACTTGTCGGTCACATGCCAGTGCACCCTGCGGCCCCGTTTGAGCGCGGCTTCGTCCTTGTCGAGCTGCTCATGCGGGTGCTTTCCGCTCACCTTGCCATATTTGGTCTCGTGGCCAGTCGCGCCGGCGCCGTCCTTACCAGCGTCGTACCGTCGGCTGCCCTTGTCTGTTACGACATTATGTTCAACCGCCCATCCATTATCATCTGTCCAACCGTGGACAATCGCCATTCCATCCCTGAAATCGTCGCCGTATTGGCTCCTATAACTCCAGTTTCGAACGGTGGAGAGCCATTCCTTAGGACCCTTTTGTCCGCCCTTGTCTACATATATCCGGTGTTTCTCTTTCTGGACATTCGACAGATCCTCGCCATTTTCTGGTTGCTCATGTCTCCACGAACTATTTTCGCCATGGTCGGGACTCACGTTCCGGCCTCCTCATTACCTACTGCGCGCACAACGAATAGACTCCGTGCGATAAGCGCAAAGAATGACCGAACACAAAACGTCCGGGATGAATTTACAAGTGCTCAGATAGACGCTCCGCGCGCATTGCCGATAGGCGCGGGAGACTTATCTAGATATTACGACTCTCGCCGGGCCTTCTTTGCCTGCAACGAGATCCATTTATCCATCGGCAAACGTCCGCCCACCTGCCATTCGGCATAGTCATCGACGGAGTGACCGTAAACCCACGTCCACTCTTCACCATTACGGTAATGAACCGCCCCAAGCAACTGCGACAGTGTGTCGACGTAGAACTCAGCGAAGGGGCAAAGGACAACCGGGCTGCAACCGCGACGATCAAAAAAGACGTCCAACGATGCGGAGGCGGCGACGCGAACGTTCATCCATCGTCCTTCGAAGCAACGGACAAACGCCTCACCGAAGTAGCGTTGAAACCGATCAGCCGCTGCAGCGTTCTCCGGGGCCAGCACTGCCTCTACTGAGGAAAATCGCGCTATCGCAGCCAGTTCGGCCGTTGCCACCCCGTCCGCGCTGAATGGATCACTTGGCATATCTGTCACATCTACAGCGAAGAACTTCTCGAGCGCGGGATCCATCTCGGCCAGCCATGCCAGCCACGCCGGATCCCGCTGATCCACTTCCCGCCGGCGAAGCTCCGCCTTGGTCGCCTTGCGGTAGCTACCCATGCCGGTTCCTCACGTTAGTTACTGGCAGTTATCGCAACTGATGCTGGCGCAGGAACTCACCAGCATCAGCATCGCGGCGGGTACCCAGCAGGAAAGCATCGAGAATCTCATCGCTGACCGGTTGGCCGTCGGGGGCGTTGAGCATCAGTGCGTGGACACCGAAGCTCTGCGACGGGCTCGCCGGGCGGTAGGGCACCAACACGTCGAACGAGCCGTCACCATGCTCGAATTCGTAGACCTCGCCGATCAGGGCATCGAACTGCTCACCGTCGCTGTTGGAGATAGCTCCGTCGTAGACCATGACACCGCGGGCGGCTGACCTGACGACCATGAGACCGCGACCGTAGTCCAGCGGCGACTCGTCATCACCCTGCGTGAGATCAACCAACGTCACCCGAGCATCGCCCTTGCCCAGATAGGCAAGGAACGGGCCGGCCGCGCCCTCTGAAACCCACTGCACCGCCTGCGCGACCATCTCTCCGGCCAACTCAGCGGCAAGCTGCATGTTCTCCAACTGACACAACTCCCGAACTCGTTGAAAGGGCCGAACGCCCAACCTACCCGACACCAGCAAACCCCCGCAGCCAGCTAACCCGCACCATCACTGCCCAGTCTCAGACTATCGCCGTGACCGTGACAGTCCAGCAAACATGACCAACAACCACACCCCAACGACTCAGCATTGGATCCAGACGAGCACCACTATGCCCACGACGCGGCGACTTCGCGTTGTACCGCAAGCGTTTTCGCGCGAACATGTGCACTATCGATGTGATTGGTCGTGAGGTTGACCGTGGTCGAGTGATCGAAGTGATGCCGGTTGACCACGTGCGGCAGCGCCCGCGACGGAACCGCGAAGGCGTCGTGCCGCACCGCGACCACCTGCGCGTCGCGACCGTTGATAGTGAGCGAGTCGCTATTGATCGCTTCCAACAAGGCGATATGCCGACTGGTAGATGCCGCATTCACCACGAACTCACCGTTGGACGCCATAATCGGCACCTGGTCATC
>NZ_JBHXRY010000024.1:0-22392 GCF_042714895.1 Nocardia sp. NPDC058666 | reverse complement strand
CCCCAACTACTCCTGTAGCAGTTGCCATAAGGAGAGGAGGCAGAAAAGGACTCGTGACACCCGCAGTGCCCCCCCCCGCGGCGGCCGTGCCGCCGCTCTTGACCGAGTAGGGAAACTCTTACCGCGTGAGCCGGAGACGGCTTCCAGCACGGTCCGGTAGTTCTCCACCGTGAACTGCTGGCTGTACAGGCTTACTCCGTCAAGGGTTGGTAGTTGCCCATCGCCGTCGAACCGGCGGAATGACGTTGTTTGTGAGGTTCACCGGCTTCTCGGCTCCGGTGAAGAGCGGGATGAACGGCGTACGACTGCTCCCTCGAACCCGCCATCTCGTGCACCCCCCGCTCGCCCGTCGGCGCCGGCGGGCGGCGTACGGTCGGCGCCATGAGCTACGAGACCCCCAGGGCCTCCGACGGCACGACGCTGTGCGCGTGGTGCGGCGGGCCCGTCCGGCAGTCCGGCGTCGGCCGGAAGCGGGAGTACTGCAAGCAGGGATGCCGAGAGCTGGCGTACAGAGAGCGCCGCCAGCAGAAGCGGATTGCTGAAGCGGTCGCCGCCGCTGTCGCCCCCCTCGTTTCGTCAACTGACGATCGGGTGCCCCGCCCGAAAACATCAGTTGACGAAACGGCAGCGGTGCAGGCCACCCCCGCTATTCCTGCGCCCGCTCCGATCCCCGATCCCCCGGCCGCGGCACCCGTGGTGACCCCGGTGACGCCCGCTCCTCGGGCGGCCCGGAGCGCCATAGCGGCGTCGGCCATGCCGCTGGCACCCTCGTTGTTCGACGACGAGCAGCTGCCGGGCGAGTAGGTTCCCCGGAAATCAGGTCCTCTCCCCCGTCAAGTCCATGGGTCCGCCCGTGCCCGGCGGGGGCTAGCTGGCAAGCTGGCTAGCTAGCAAGCTGGCTAGTCCATGTGAACGGAAGGCGGAGCGATGGCGCAACGGATCGCCGTGGCGAACAACAAGGGTGGGGTCGGCAAGACCACCACCACGATCAGATTGGCCGAGGCCCTGGCGAAGGCGAAGAAGCGCGTACTCGTCGTGGACCTGGACCCCCAGGGCAACGCGAGCCGCCGCCTGGGGTGGCAGTACGACGCGGCGAACCCGAAGCCGACCATCAGCGAGGCGATCCGCGCGGACGAGGACGGCGCCGCGGCCGGGGTGCTCCAGCCGATCGGCTGGGACGTCGAGTACGCGGACCGCATCATGCTCGCGCCCGCGCGCCTGGAGCTGGAGAACCGGATGGCCGAGGCCGGCACGGCGGGCGCGTGGCGCCGCCTGGTCAAGGCCCTCAACGGGGTCGACCGGCACTTCGACTACACGCTCATCGACTGCCCGCCGTCGCTGTTCCACCTGACGCAGCTCGGCCTGGCCGCCGCGCACAAGGTCGTCATCGTCACCGAGCCCGAGTACGACTCCGTGGACGCGGCCACCCGTGTTCGCGACTTCGTGGCGAACCGCGCCATCGACCTCGGCAACCCCGGTCTGGAGGTGGCCGGGGTGGTGGTCAACGGGATGAAGAACCAGCTGCTCGACGCCGAACAGCGCGACTCGATCCGGGAGCTGTTCGGCCCGCTGGTGTGGGAGCCGATCATGAACATGCGTTCCGTCCTGGCCGGGGCCGACAACGACGAGCTGCCGCTCACGGAGATCCGCGGCGAGAAGGCCGGCGAAGTCCGTGGCGGGTACGAGCTGCTGGCCGTCGAGCTGATGAAGGCGATCCCCGCATGAGCCCCCGTCCCCCGAGGAAGACCGTCAGCGCCTCCCAGCCGCCGAACCCGGCGCTCACCGCGACGAGCGAGACCTTGATCGTCGGAAGCTCGGGCGGCCCGGCGGCCGCGCCCGCCGCTGCGGCTGTGCCGCCGACGCGGCAGAAGAACGTCCGGGTGCCCTTCGGCTCGTACCTCGACCCCGACCTTCAGCGCGCGTTCAAGGCGCACTGCGTGCTGTCCGGGATCGAGATGCAGGACGGCTTGGAGCAAGCGATCCGGCAGTACCTCGGACTCGGCCCTGACCAGGCAGTTAGCTAGCTAGCCAGCTTGCCCGCTTGCTAGCTAGCTGGCTTGCTAGCCGACGGACAGGCTGGACCACCCCACCCACGGCGCTTAGGCTCGTGGGTCCCCACGGGCGTGCGGGAGGCCAACTGACGACACGCTCCTCGGCCCCGACGAAACCCGCACCGACGCGGAGCGACCACACCGGCCTCGGCCACATCGCGGCAGCAGCTGCTCCCCGCCAGCCACGACCTATGGGTGCGTTCGCCTCACGCGCCGTCCGGATTGACGGCGGGGGTACGGCGGCCCGCCCAGCTCCCGGGCTGCCAGACGGCCGCTCAGGGCCCGCGTCCCCCACCCCTTCCGCCGCTGGCCGCTTTTGCTGATCCGAGTGCGCCCGCAGTCGCCGTCCGGAGGTGGCCGCGCATGCCATTTGACGTTAGGCGCCCCCGAAGTGGGCGGGAGGCAGGGATCTTCCGCGACGGCGGTCCGGGTACGAGGGAGCCCCCACCGGCGGACCGGAGGGGGCTCTCGTCTTGGGTTGTGTGTCGGTCCAGGTATTAGAGGTGACGTCATCGCCTGCGGAGTGAGACCGCGACACCGAATGCTGCGGCCAGTGCCGCGCCGACGCCGCCGACGGCTGCGATCGGGGCGGTCAGGGACGGGTGGGTCACGCACACGTAGCCCGTGCCGCCCAGGACCAGGACGACAACGAGGACCAGGAGCAGCGTCTGCACCGGGTCCGGCCCCTGGGGGGCCGGCTGCTGGGGCTGGGACTGCTCGTCGTTCGCGGACATAGGGGTTCCCCTCCCGTGAGCGCCTGCGGACGGTCCGCGGGCCGGGCGCGGAGCAGAACTCGCGCGCTGGCTCCAGGTTGGGACAGTGGATGATCTTGCAGGAGTGGGAACGCGGTTCCCGACAAATCGGCAACATCCGACCCTCCGGTCACCACTTCCGCCGAACCGTTCCCGGTGTGTCAACGCATGCGTGACAATCGGCCACCGGTACCGCTGTCAGGCGGTGTCTGCAGGCCGGAGGGGGCTGGTGATGGCGACACAGGGACAGAGCGCGGCCAGCTTGTACGCGGCAGCCCTGCGCGAGGGGCTCACTGCTTTCTTCACCGCGGGCGGCCTCCAGAAGGACATCGCGCAGGCCCTGAATATGGCTCCGTCCACTCTCTCCCGCTACCTGAAGGGTGAACGCGTCGCGTCCAGGGAAATCCTTGCCTCCCTGCGGGACTACCTTGCCCAGCAGGGCATGCCCTGGACGCCCGAGGAGTACGAGAACCTGGACGCGCTCTGCGGGCAGGCGCACGCCGCAAGTGGGTCCCCGGCCGTCCAGCTCGCCCAGCTGAACGAGGAGCTGGCCCGCCTGCGCGCAGAGCAGGAGAAGGCGCAGCAGGTCGCAGAGGAGCGTCTGAACGGGCTGGAGGAACAGGCGGGCCGTCTCGCCGAGCAGCTGGAGGAGGCGCTGGAGCGCGCCAAGACCGCAGAGGACCGCGTCGCCGAGCAGGACGAGGCGCTGCGCCACGCTCAGGACTACACCCACGAGATGGCGGCCGAACTCGACCAGCAACGCGAGCAGGCCCGCAAGCTGCAACAGGAAGTCGAGGTTCTGCGCAGGCAGAACCGCCGCCTCATCGAGGAACAGCCCCGCGTTCCCGGTGTGTCAACGCAGGACAGGAGCCTCGACGCCACCCTTGCGGTCCGCCGCACCCGACAAGCACGCATCGTGCACGAAGAGGCGCGGATCGCACGGGAACGGTCACAGGCCGGCGGCGCCCACCGCACCCTGAGGGCTAGCTACGAAAAGAACTACACCGCCCCGCCGCGGCCCCGGGCCGCCGCAAGCGGGCTGCGATACACGCCCGTCCGTGACACCCTCGTCATCCTGGTCCTGGCAGCTGTGATCTTTGTGCTCGGAACCGGATTCAGCGCGGGTCTTCGAGCTTCCCCCGGCCCCAGTGTCTGGAAGCTCGTCCTCGCCGCGGTGATCGTTCTTCTCATATCAGCGGGGTGCTGGGCGCAGAGCCTGCAGCTTGCCGACAAGTACGGGTGGCTGCTTGCCGACAAGTACGGGGAGAACGGTTGGCCCCCCGCTGTCGTGGACGTTTGCGGGCCGGTCTGCGCTCCTTCGTTCCTCGCCGGGTCGATCATCGCCCCCTTCATCCTCGTCGGCACCGGGGGCGGCCCCGGACACTGGCTCGCCGACATCATGGGACTGCTGTAACAACCCCACGGGAGCTGCCCACCCACGGCGCATAGGCTCGTGGGTCCCCACGGGCGTGCGGGAGGCCAACTAACGACACGCTCCTCGGCCCCAACGAGACCCGCACCGACGCGGAGCGACCACACCGGCCTCGGCCACATCGCGGCAGCAGCTGCTCCCCGCCAGCCACGACCTATGGGTGCGTTCGCCTCACGCGCCGTCCGGATTGACGGCGGGGGTACGGTCCGCGCCCAACTCAAGCCGGAAATGCGGCAAACCGGACAGCACCCGGGCACCCCTCCTCCGCCGCTGGCGTCTTTTTCCCACCCCGAAGCACCCGCAGTCGCCAGAGCTCCAGGCCACGGAGGCTTACGGAGATTAGGCGCCTTCCCTCGGACACGAGGAAGCCCCCGCCGGAGAGATCCGACGGGGGCTCTGAGCTGGGCTGATCAGCCGAGGATGTTCATGGTCACGCGGTGGTGCAGGGGTGCCGTGGTCATGGTGACGTAGACCGTGGCCCCGGCGGAGTCCTTGGTGACGTTGACGATCCGGAATCCCGGGGTCCCCTCTGCCATCCCGAGCGCGCTGGAGGCCGCCGGGTCCATGGGCTCCGCCGTGATGAACGCCTCCGTCGTGGCGACGTCCCAGCCGAGCCAGTCCGCGACGCGTACGCCAGTAGGCGGCTTGACCGGGGCCGAGCCGACCGGCGCGAGCATCGGGGGAGCTCCCTCGTGTCCCTCAGGAGAGCGTGCGGCGATCTCGTAGGGGATCACCGTCAGCTTGTGCTGCGCGGGAGTCCCCTCGATCGACCGGATGCGAGTCCGCTCCACGACCTGGGAACCCTCCGCGATCCCCCAGGGCTCCATCGACTTCGGCGCGGCCAGCTGGCGGACCAGGGTGGTCTCCTCCGTGGCCTGGACGCCTTCCTCGCTGGGCTTCCACGCCGTCGCCGTCGCCGACGCCAGGTCGGGCGGCGTGTAGTTGCCCAGGTGGGCGTCGGCACTGCGGCCGGCGGTGACCACGGTGCCGCTCCCCCGCTCGGTCCTCACCATGCCGAGCGCGGCCAGGACCGCGTACGCGGCGGCCACGGTCTGCTGACTGACTTCGTACCGCTCGGCCATGTCCCGCACGCTCGGCAGCCGGGCGCCGTAGCGGTACTCACCTGCGGCGATCCCCCTTCGGATGTCCGCAGCGATGTGGTTCGAGTTCACGGGTGTCCTCCTCCGGGCTAGGTCGTCCTGATTCCCCAGGCTAGCCGTGTCAAGCCAGAACACCGGAAATCTTGACAGTCGTCAAGACACTTCCAAACCATCTTGACACTTCGTCATGAGGCCCCTAACTTCGAGGTGTTGCAGCAGACCAGCGACCCGGAGCGGCCCGATCCGCTCTGGATGAAGGGGTGTTCGCCATGCCCAGGACCTCGGCCTTACCGCCCATGAACCGGCCCGGTACCGACGAGCTCGTAGCCCGGTACCGGCTGATCTCCCTCTCCCGCCGGCGCCTGCTGGAGCTGACCGACGTCATCGAGCCGTCGCCGTGCTCGCAGGTCGACCCGGAGACCTTCCACATGCAGGCGTCGCCGATCGGCGACCAGCCCAACCGGGCGGAGCGCAAGGCACTCGCCGTCTGCGGCCACTGCCCCGTGCAGGACCTTTGCCTGGTCCGGGACATGCGCGAGACCGAGACCCCCTTCGAATTCCGTGGGGTGCGGGCCGGTCTCCGCCAGGCCGAGCGCCGGTCCCTGCACATCGAGCTGACCCGCCAGGGGCTCCTGTGAGCGAGTCGAGCGGGATGACCCCGTGGTGGTCGACGGACAAGCCGACCCGCCTCATCACCCCGACCGTGCCCGAGCCGCGCGACGAGCAGCCGTCCGGCGACGACTGGTTCGACCGCCTGTACGCCGACGCGGACCTCGCCCCCGCCGCCCAGGCAGCCCCGGAGCAGGACCCCGAGGGCGACAACCCCGAGTTGTCGAAGGACGACTCGGAGCCCACTGGGACCCCCTGGTTCACGCCGCAGGCCGGGTACTGGCCGACCCTCCCCGACATGCCGAAGCCGTCGCTCAGTGACGGCGCGAAGAAGTTCCTGTTCAACGTCGGCGCCGGGGCCGCCGGGTGGGCGTTCGGACTCACCCCGACCTTCGGCGGCTGGATCGCCGCCTGCGGCCGGGACTACTCGATCAGCGCTGCCCTGGTCCTCGGCGGAGGCATCTGCCTCGGCATCGCCGCCTTCTGGGACAGCCGCACCCGCCACTGGTGCCGGCCGCTCGCCTGGTTCGCCCGCATCCCGCTCGCGTCCGCCGTCACCGCCCTCGCCCTCTACGCCCCCGCATCCCAGCTCTGACCAGGAGGATTGATGTACGAGCACGTCCAGTACGTCCAGATGGCAGCCGACACGTTCTCCGTGGGCGGCAGGCTCCTCGGCTCCGTCGGCGCCGGTGCCATCGCGACCGCCCTGTCCGTCGCGATGTTCGCCGGGATCAAGGAGCCCAAGGCCGCCGAGGGCAAGAAGGCGGGCAAGCAGCGCCGCAAGCTCAACAGCACCGAGGCGTCCGCCATGGGCCTGATCGCCGGAACCTTCTACATCACGGCCGGGTCCATCTGGACCGTCGGCAAGGAGGTCTCCAACGGCTTCGCGAGCATCTTCACCGGTGGGGCGTTCGGCAACGCGGGACTCGGCGGAGTCGCCCTGATCATCTCCGCGTACCTCTACTACCGGATGCCGCGCCCTGGATGGGCTGCCTTCCTCGGCGTCCTCATGGCCGGCATCTGCTCCGCCGCCGGAGGCATCTGGGGCTTGCCGGAGTTCCTCCTGCTCCTCCTCGCCGGAAAGCTGAACCTCCTGTGAGCGCCGCCGCCGAGCTCCCCGCCGAGGCCGCGCCCGAGGAGGAACGCGACCGCCCGCACCTCGAAGTCGTCCCGGACCCCGGCCGACTGGCCAGCCTCCGCGCTGAGCTGCACCCCTACCTCCCTACCCGCACCCAGCTCCGCGCCCCGTTCGCCGGGGTAGGGGCGGGCACCCGAGTCCTCATCGGGCAGGGCATGGAGTGGATGCTCAAGGACGGATGGATCTGGGACGGCCTGACCAAGGCCGGAGCCGTGGCCGGGGGCCTGTTCTACGGGCTCCCCGCCATCTGGACCGCCGTCAGCGGCATCACCGGCCCGTACGCGCCGTTCGTCCCGACCGCCGCCCTCATCTGCGGGTGCATCGCCGCCAAGCGGTACGCCCCCGAGGTCGAGGAGAAGCCGACCCCCGCCCCGGCCGTCGAGGCCGAGCACGTCGAGCACCAGGACGACGACGAGCCCGAGTACCTGGACGGGGAGGGCGACGAGCCGATCGAGGCCGACGAAGTCGCCGCCCTCATCCGTGCCGTCGCCGCACGCCACCAGCACCAAGGCGTGCACCTGGACGACCTCCTCGCCGAGGATCTCTTCGAGGGCTGGGAGAAGGCCGACCTCAAGGCCGCCCTGACCGACGAGTGGGGACTGCCTGTCGAGCCCTTCAAGTTGCTCTTCAAGACCCCGCAGGGGAAGGCCCAGCGGGTGCGTGACGGGGTGCGCCTGCGACACCTCCCGCAGGCCCCCGCCCGAGGGGTCGGGGAGGGGCCTGTCCGGGCCCTGTCCGCGGTGCCCTCCCAGGCCCCCGTCGAGGCCCCCGCTGGCACCCCGCCCGGGGCGCCCGCAGAGGTGGCCGTCGAGGCGGTAGTCGGGCCCTCCCCGACCGCCCCCGCGGCCCCCTCCTAGGGACCGGGTAGGCGGGTAGTTTCCGCAGGTCAGCGCGGCGACTACCGGGCCGCCTACCCCCGCCTACCTACTCGTCCTACCGGCCAGGCCCGAGAGGGGAGAGGGTGACGGCCACAGGCCAACACCCCACCTCCGGAGGAGAACAGCGCGTGTACCGCTACCGGTGCAACCAGTGCCGCACCACCTCGCCCGCCGTCCGTACCAGGCCGGAGGTCGAGGCGGAGAGAGACCGGCACCGGCGCCGCGCCCACGCCGGGCACATCCCGGACGGCGAGGAGATCCAGACCCACACCCCGCCGCCCAGGCCGGGCCAGCCGACCAGGCCCATCCACTACGTCGCGTACGCCGCCCTCGCGGTGGTGCTCGCGCTGATCGTCGGGTTCCGCCTCCTGGCGTGACCCGCACATGCCGGAGCGCCCCTCCTCAACTTGCCGGAAGACAAGGGGCGCCCCGGTTCCATCCCGATCACGAGACGGAGCCACATCATGGCATTTCGCAAGACGATCTCCCAGGACGAGCTGCGCCAGAACCTGACCTCCGACCAGCAGCAGAGCGGCCCCACCTACCAGTCGAGCCGCGGGGGCTGGTTCCCCGAGACGGACAAGCCGGTCGCGGGCACCCCCAAGTCCCAGGACGGCGACCGGTGAGCCGCCACACCGCCCCGGTCTGCCACGGCCGGCGGATGCGCCACGACGCGAAGCTCCGGCAGTACGTCTGCACCCGCTGCGGCGGCTGGACCACCCGCGTGACCGGCTGGGCCCTCGCCCTGATCGGGGGAGCGGGATGACGCTCCGACACCTGGTGCGAGCCCTCGCCCACCTCTGGCAGTGCGCGAGCTGCGGCACCTGGTCCACCGAGAAGACGAAGAACGGCCGCTGCAAAGACTGCCGCTGAGCGGAAGAGCACCCGGCCCTTTCCCTCCCTGGGAAGGGCCGGATAGGCCACCGCCCCGAATCGACTAGGTCAACCGGGGATGACCGGGGACCATGACCGGACCCCCGGGCGGACGCTTCGGCTCCGCCCGGGGCGCCCTTCGCCCACACCACCAAGGAGAGTGATGACCACCACCCTGGAGCCCAACGTTCGCGTCCCGGCCCCTGCTCGCCCCGCCCCCGCGTTGGAGGTCCGACCCGAGGCTTCGCCCACTCCGGCCGAGGCTTCGGGCACCTTCGCCGAGGCGCCGACCACTGGCACCCGGAAGGTCAACCGCCGGACGAAGAACACCCTCATCGCCTTCGGCATCGCCGGGTCGGTCCTCATCGGCGTGATCGGCTTCCTGCTCTCCTTCGACAACCTCACCGCCGCCGGGGTGAGGTGGGGGTTCGGGGACCGGGCCTCCTGGTTCGCCGTCGGAGTCGACGCCTCGATCCTCACGTTCCTTGTGGTCGACCTGATCCTGGTCATCTTCGACGTCCGCTTCGGACTCCCGCGGTTCCTGGCCCACGCGATGACCGGCGCCACGGTGTTCTTCAACGCCACCGCTCACGGCCACCCGCTCGACCACCCGGTCCGCAGCCTCGCCCACGGCCTGATGCCGGTGTTCTTCGTCGCGGGCATCGAGGCGGGCCGCCGCCTCCTCATCAAGCAGGCCGCTCTGGAGCGCGGCCGCGCGTACGACCCGATCCCCGTCCACCGCTGGACCCTCGCCCCCTTGGCCACCTACAAGCTGTGGCGCCGGATGAAGCTCTGGGAGATCCGCTCCTACCTGGAGGCCGTCACGGTGGAGCGGGACCGGGCGATCTACGACGTGTGGCTCAAGCACCGCGAGGAGCTGGAGGCCGGACACGAGAAGGGCAAGGTCGGAGCACTCGACCGACTGCCTATGACGATGAAGAAGTTCGGGATGAGCGTGGACGAAGCCCTCGCCCTCCCGGACAAGATGCGCCGAGCCGAGCAGGAGCGGAAGCAGAAGGCCGACGCCGCCGCCCTCCAGCTGGAGCTGCACCAGGAGAAGGCCGAGGCCGAGGCGGAGAAGCAGCGCCTCCTGGTCCAGGGCGAGATCGATGCCCTCCGAGCCTCGGTCAAGGCGGACACCGGAGTTGCCCAGGCCCAAGCCGAAGCCGCCACCGCCGGCGCCCGCCTCAAGGCGACGACCGCCCTGACCGCCGCCCAGCGCGCGGCCGATGCAGCCGACCGACTCGCCGGCGACGAAGCCGCCGCAGCCGAGTCCGTCACCGTCGCCGAAGCGAAGAGGAAGGCGGCCGAAGCCGAGCACGAAGCAGCCGAAGCCGCGCGCCTGGCAGCCGAAGCTCAGCTCAAGACCGAAGCCGACACGGCGAAGGTCGAGACCGAGCGGGCGAAGGTAGCCGAAGCCAAGAAGCGAACAGCCGAAGCCGAGCGTGACGCAGCCGAAGCCGCGCGCCGGGCAGCCGAAGCACGGGAGGCCACCGCCCAGATCCTCCGCCGCGCAGTCGAAGCCGAGGACCTCGCCGGGTTCTCCCAGCGCGAGCGCCGGGTGCGCATCGCGGCCCGGATGCTCCTCGCCGCCCAGGCTGCAGACGAGCCGTACGAAATCACCAACGCCGAGATTGCCGCCGCCATCGGCGTGAAGTCCGAGGGCACCGCCTCCGAGCACCGCGCCGACGCCCTCGCCCTCATCGGCCGGGGCTACGACCCCACCACCGGATACGACCCCGACGCCCCGTCCAACAGGTAAGGATGAAGACCATGACCGCAGTCACCCGCTGCCCCGCCGCCCACGACGAGGACCCGACCCCCTGCATCGGTCCGCAGGACGCCGTCACCATCGTGGACAAGCACGGCACCGCTGTCCCCGCCTGCGAGAACCACGGAACCGTGCTCCTGGCCTCGCTCTACGACGGCCGAGTCGAACCCGGCACCGTGGTTGGTGCGGCCACCCGCGTGCTCGCCGCCGCCGACACCACCCACCCGTTCCCGTGGCTGGTCGACGCCCTGCGCACCGAGCCCGGCCAGCGCTCCAACGCGGACAACCGCCGCGCCGCCGGCGAATAGCCGTACGGGCCCTCCCGCCTGACGGGAAGGCAGGATGCAGAAGGCCCGTGACGCGGGAATCGTCACGGGCCTTCGTTCGCCTCACGAGATCTCGTGAGGCACTTTCGTAGCGGTGGTGGATATCCCCGCAGAAGTGCGAAAGGATCTCCCCACAAAAGAACGTGGGGCGCACCGGAACTCCTACATCCCGGAACGCCCCGCGCGAGTCCTCACCCTTTCGTTCTCAGGCGACCAAGCAAGGACCCAACGCTTTGATCAGCGTACCCGGGGACAGCCGTCCCGCAACACCTGTCCGGACGCGTCCGTCCGACGATCACCCGACTGATACGTCGGGTGTATCCGCATTTGTTCCCCAGCTTCCCGCAGTTGCCCGCGACCAGCGCGCGGCCGACCGCAGCCTGCTGGAGGACCCCCAGGCCCGCGCCGCCTTCCGCGCCGCCACCAGCGAAGACATCAAGCAGCGCCAGGCCGCCGCCCGCACCGCAGGCCGCGCCCGCCGCCTGGCCCGCCAGGACGCTCGTGCAGCCCGCCGAGCCGCACATCACACTCCGGCCATCCCGGGTACCCCCAGCTTCCGCTCAGAGGCCACGGACGACTCCTCCCCGGCCACCCCCCGGGGTGCGGCTCGGGAAGCGGTAAATCTCGTTTCCACCGCAGGACACACCCCCCCCCCCACCAGTGGTCAGCAGCCGCCCGCGGACGGTGAGATGAAGCGGCTGCGCCTGCGCGACCAGCGGCGGCGCCTGCGCGAGGCGATCCAACGGTTCACACGTCTGAGTGGAGTTCGCTCCTGTGGCACCGGCACGACCGGCGAACTCGTCGGCCTGCACGTCGGGAAGGGGGCCGCACGGTTCGCGGGACTCCAGTCCTGCCACTCCGTATGGGCCTGCCCGATCTGCCAGGCGCGGATCCGTGCCGCCCGCTCCGTGGAGCTCGAACGCGCCGCCCTGGCCTGGCTCAAGGCCGGGCACGGGCTCTACATGGCGACCCTGACCGTGCCCCACTGGCAGCACGTCCGCCTCGCCAGCAGGGTCAAGGACGGCCACAAGTGCGGCGGTCAGCGCTCCTGCACCTGCGCCTGCAAGTGCCCGGTGCTCGCGCCGGCCCCGGGCATGGAGAAGCCGACGTGCACCTGCAAGTGCCCGGTCGACCCGGGCCAGCTCGCCCGCGTGGTCGAGGCCTGGCGCGGCGTGCAGGCAGGCAGCTGGTGGGCCGGGCGCGACGTCATCCAGCAGGGCGCACCCGCGCTGTGGCCCACGGGCGCCGCCGCCAGGCTCGCGCTGGAGGAGGACGGGCGCTACGTCCGGCGCCAGGAGTACGACGCCCAGGGCCGCCCGGTTGGCCCGGCGACCGTCTGGCAGCAGGGGTTCCGCGAGCGCTGGGGCATCGTCGGCACCACCCGCACCATCGAAATCACCTGGGGCGCCAACGGCTGGCACTCCCACGCCCACGTCCTGATCTGGACCGAGGACCTCGCCACCGACGCCCGCGCGGAGGCCATCGAGGATGAGCTCTTCGCCCGGTGGGCGAAGCGCTGCACGGCCGTTGGCCTGCCCAAGCCCGCCCGGGGAGAGATCAGGGAGTCGGACGGCAAGCGGATCGGCAAGGGCGTCGACGTCACCGCCGCGACCAGGGAGAAGGCCGACGCGCTCGGCCGGTACGTCGTCAAGCTCCAAGAGGGCGGCGCCCTCGCCATGGAGATGACCCGCGCCGACCTCAAGGTCGCCCGGGGGCAGAAGGGCAAGACCGCCTTGGAGCTCGCCGCGTACGCAGCGGCCGGGAACGAGCAGGCCATCGACCTGTGGCACGAGTTCGAGTTCGCCACCCGCGGAGTCCAGTGCCTTACCTGGAGCCAGGGCCTGCGCGAACGCCTGGCACCCCTGGTTGAGCTGGACGAGCGCGAGGACGACGAGATCCCGGAGGAGGAGGCCGCCGAGACCCCCGAGGCCCCGTCGCTCCTGATCGCCCGTGACGCCTGGTGGCGGGCCATCGTCCCCGTCTACGGCGCCCGCGCGGACATCCTGCACGCCGCCGAAGTCGGCGGCCTGCCCGGAGCCATCGCCGTGTTGGACGGCCTCGGCCTGGTCCAGGGCACCGATTACGGCGCCCCGGCACAGATGTCCGGCCCCGTCCTGCCGTCCGTCGACCAGCTGCGCCGCGGCCAGGCCGACCGGCAGGCCCGCCGCGACCGCCGCAAGGCCGTCGACAACGCCGTGCACGACCGGACCCCTGAACAGTGGGCCCAGGCATGGGAGCGTCGGGCGGAGGCCGAGCAGCAGCAGGCCCGCGCCGCCACGGCCGAGCCGACCGACACCGAGA
Organism: Nocardia sp. NPDC058666; assembly: GCF_042714895.1. Taxonomy (NCBI): domain Bacteria; kingdom Bacillati; phylum Actinomycetota; class Actinomycetes; order Mycobacteriales; family Nocardiaceae; genus Nocardia; species Nocardia sp. NPDC058666. The sequence goes on along the minus strand of NZ_JBHXRY010000024.1, from coordinate 9,161 downwards.
ACACCGCCGCCGAGGTCGAGCGCACGCAGGCCGCCGCCGAGTTCGCCCGCCGCCGCGCCGAGCTCCGTCACGACCCCGACGCCCACCGGTCCTTCGAGCGCGACGATGTCCGGCCGGTGCACCTGCCCAGCGTCGAGGACTTGGACGTCGTCGCCGACGCCCGGCCCGCGCCCAAGGGCGCACCGGCCTGCGGCGAGTGCGGAGCCGCACTCGCCGCCGAGATGATCCCGCACGGGAGGCACGTCATGTGCTGACCGGTGGTGACCGGCGGCCACGACACCCTCCGCAAGCTGATCGAGTCATGGGCCTGACCTGGAAGGTCGGCCCCCGCGGAGGGCATCACCGTCGACCTCCCAGACCAGAGGAAGACGACAAGCTGACTCTCGGTGGTCCTCGCGACGGTCCGACGCAAGCGCCGCCGACCATGTGCAGCCCAGCGGGCGCCGTCACCGGGGGTAGACGCTCCTCCACGGCGCTGCGCATGCGTGTCTACGCCACCAGAGGTCCTCCGCCCTTCGGCCGGCCACCGGAACGTTGTGCTTCGTTGGCGGAAAAGGCAGGAAAAGCGCGTCTATTGAGTCCCCTGGCGGGGAGTTCCACGGCCCTGCTGCGTACAACCTGGAAGAGGGAGAACCGGAAGGCAAGACCTTGCGGGCAGAGCTTTTTTCAGTTGTGTCCGGAGACGATCCCGGACGGTGTGAAACTGAAATGAAAGCCGCTGGTGAAATCCCTCTGGAGTGTCCGGAAAATATTGTGTGCCTATGGGTCTTGTGCGGCGGTGAAGCGTCTCCGACTCTTGGTCGCATACGACTGCTCGACAGCCTTAGAGGTAGCTGAGCGGCGGCCCATGCCTTCTGTTGGCCCAGATCGCGATGGGAACGATCTCTCTCTCCGTGGCAGCGGAGGAGCGGAACACAGAACTCCACATTTCGCCTAGCCCCTCACGCTCTCGCGTGAGGGGCTAAAGGCCGTTCCCGGGGAACTTGTCATTGCGACAGTCCGTGTGCATCAATCGAAAAGGAGCCGCCGGGGAGGACTGCCAACTCCCCGGCCACAAGCTCCATCTGACAGAAGATCTGGGCCATTAACCGGAAGGGTTTTCGAAATGGGCTGGAAGTTCTTTGCGAACTGTGTGATCCCGGAGAAGAAGACGCCCAGGAAGTCCCGGGCGTTCGTCATCGTCATCGTGCTCGCCGTGCTCGCCACGGTGGGCCTGTCGGTCGCGGGCATGCCGCCGGTGGTCAGCATTCAGCTGATGGCGGCCGTTCTCGGGGGCATCGAGGCGGTGCGCCGGCTGACCGGCTCCAGGGAAGCACCCATGATCCACCCGCCGGCGCCGGGAACGCCTGCATAGCGGTCCCGCACCGTGCCACGCGAACCCATAGGCCCCGAGGTCGCGAAGCTTGCCAGGATGCTTCGCGACCTCAGGGCGGCCACCGGCCAGCTGAAGCTGGAACTGCTGGCCAAACGATCTATGACCTCCACGGCGACTCTCTCCCGCATGCTCAGCGGTCAGACTCTGCCTCACTGGCCGTTGGTGCGGGCAGTCGTGGACCTCCTCGACCCCGCGGCGGACCATGACCTCTGGCTCTCCCAGTACGACAAAGCGCGTGCCGAGCAAGCCCGTCAGCGCTCCACGTCCAGGTACACCACCCGTTCAGCAGTAGGCCAGGCCCCAGCCGAGATCATGGACCTCCAGGGACTCCAGGACGCGCTGCGGTCTCTCATCCTGGAATCGGGGCAGTCGGTGCGGACCGTTGCACGCCGCACCCTCATCCCGAAGAGCACCATCTTCGACGCCCTCAACGCGCCTCGGCTCCCCCACGTCCGCGTCGTCGCAGCCATAGCCCACGCCTGCAACACCCACATCGAGCCCTGGACGAATGCGGTAGGCCGACTCTCCGCGGTGGCCCGAGCCCAACCAGAAGCCCCCGAGCCAGAGCCGAGTCCGCACGACACCGTGGCCACTGTCGTGGCCGCCTGGGCACTGCCTGACATCGCCGCACTAGTCCTCGGCCTGCGAGAAGGAGGAAACACAGAACTCGCGCTACATCTCCTGGAGGGCGTAGCCGAACAACGACCGCCACGAGACGTCGCCACCCTCGCTATGGCTCTCCTGGACACAGCTGCTCCCAAGCCGGGCAACGGCCGGCATCGCAGCTCCATACAGAAACCTCCCACTGCACCACCGGCACGAGCGACACCCGAAGCCGGTGGTCCTCGGGAGTGACCGACGCAAGCGTCGGTCATCGGAGCCCGGAGGCTCCGATCCGGGGACCGATCCGGCCCGGTGACCGACCGCCGGAGCGCCCAGGCCGAGACGCACCCCGATCGGTCACCTGACCCCCGGAGGCAACCCATGTCTCGGCAGCGAGGTATGCCGGTGCGCTTCGCTTACCGGCACCTCGCCCCTGGCGCGCTAGCGCTTGCCGGGGGAGGACCGCCCTTGACGGGCGGTCCGTCGGCGGCGCCAGGGGCCGCACGGCAGGCGCGAACGGCCGCGCCGGAGCCGTGCCGCTGCCGCGGCGACGGCTCCCGAGGTACTCCGGCCGGGGTCGTCAGCGGCGGTCGCTACTACCAAGGCTTGACGGAGTAGGGCCGCTGTACGGCACGGACTTCACGGTGGAGAACCGCCGCAGGGTCCTGGCCCATGCCGGTCTGGGCCGTCAAGGCGGCTGGGGCCGCTCCCGGGCAGGGACTTCCGTCGGCTGCTGTGGCTTTCGCTGATCACGACTTCTGCCTGATCCCGAGCATCTCGCCGGTTGAGGGGGCGCCCGATGACCTCCAGGCGACCCACTCCCTTGAGGGATCTTGAGGACGCGTGCTGTCCCACACCGCCTGAGCCCCGAGAAGGGGTGGAGGACGCTTGCGCGCCTTGGTGCTCGCTTCCGCACTGTCCTCCTGCCCTCACCGCTTGACGGGTGGGCACCCTTTTTCTACCGCTGGAGGACTCCATGCCGCTCGACCCGATGACGCTCGTCCTGCTCCTCGTTCTGCTCACCGCTGTGGTGTGCGCGACGGTCGTTTGTGTCGTCGCCCTGTGCCGTGCGCACCGGACCGACGCCGTCGCCGTCGTGCGGGCGCTGGCCGAGCTGGTCGCGGTCTTCACGCGTTACCGGCGCAAGCGGTAGCCGAGGGGGAGATCCGCAGGTGATACGACTGGTGGGCCAGTCGCCAATGGCGACCGGCCACCGTCGAGGGGGAGAAATGGCACGGGGCACGCCGGGCAGCAAGAGGCAGCACACGGTGTCGGTGCGGCTGAACGACGCGGAGCGGAAGCGGTGGGACGAGGCTCGCGTCGAATCCGGCCGCCGAGAGTTGGGCGCGTGGGTCCGAGCCGTGGTCGAGGACCAGCTCGCCGACGCCGGCGACGGCCAGGCCCCGGGCGCCGAGCGAAGGCCGGCGCCGCTCGACCCGGTGTCGCAGGCGACGTACGACGAGCTGTGCCGGATCGGAGCGAACCTCAACCAGCTCGTCCGGTACAGCCACCAGGACGGCCACCTCCACCCCGCCATCGAGGCGGCCCTGTTCGAGGTCGGCAACGCGGCCTTGGCCCTGCGGGGGATCACGCCCATGGACCCTGCGGACCCCGAGTGATCGCCAACATCACCAAGGGCCGGAAGGCCGTCGGCGCGATCCTCTACGACTTCGGCCCCGGCCGCCGCGACGAGCACGTGAACCCGCGGATCGTCGCCGGGAACGTCACCGGCACCCCGATGCAGGTGGCCCGCGCGATCGACCACACCGCCCGCCAGCGCCCCGAGATCACGGCACCGATCTGGCGTACGTCGCTGTCCCTGCCCGACGAGGACGGGATCCTCCCCGACGGCCAGTGGGCCACCATCGCCGAAGACTTCATCGCGAGCATGGGCTTCGACGGTGCCCCGTGGGTCGCTGTCCGCCACGGCGACGACCACGTGCACCTCACCGTGTCCCGCGTCGACTGGGGCGGGCAGCTGCTCACCGACCGGTGGGACTACCGCCGCGCCCGCGAGGCGGCCGACCGCCTGGAGGAGCAGCACGGCCTGGTCCCCGCGCGCGAGCGCTTCCGCGCCGAGGGCCCGCAGGTCCGCAACAACGAGCTGGAGGCCGCCCGCCGGCGCGGCCGGGGCCTGGACGGCCCGCCGCCCGAGCGCGAGGAGCTCCGCCGGATCGTCCGCGAAGTCCGCGACGCCAGCCGCGGACTCGGCCGCGCCGCCTTCGAGAGCGGACTGGCCGACGCCGGAGTCGACTTCCGCGCGAACGTGGCCAGCACGGGCAGGATGAACGGCTACTCGTTCACGCTGGCCGGGTGGACCGACGGTACGGACGCCCAGGTGTGGGTGCCCGCCTCCAAAGTCGCCAAAGACCTCCGGTGGGCCGCCCTCGGCCCCGTCCTCGGCCCCGTCCTCGGCGACGGGCCCGCCACACCCCGGATCCCCGACCCGCGCATCGCGTTCGCCGCCGCAGCGACGTCGACCACCGTCCTGCAGGACGGTCCGACGCGCGCCGAGCTCGCCGCGGCCGCCGAGCGCGGCGCCGAGATCCTGCGCCAGGGCCAGGCCGAGCGCGGCATCGTGCCCGTGCCCGAGCAGCAGCCGGCGGCCCGGTCCACCGACCCGGCCGCGAACCTCCTCGCGCAGTGGCGGGCCATCGCCGCCGGGCAGCAGCCGCCCGCCGATCCGGTGCCCACCGCGCCCGCGACGATCCCGGCCTGGACGGACAAGGCCCGCCGGCCCCAGGGCCGCCTCAGCAACGACGGCCTGGCCGCCGCCATCAAACGGCGGGAGAAGGAGCTCGCCGTCGCCACCCGCTTCAAGGCCATGGCCGAGGAGGAGATCCGGACCGGCGACGCCATCGCCACCGGGCAGATCACCGGTCCGTACGTCCAGGAGCTCCACCAGCTCCTGGCCCGCCTGGAGGAGGCCGAGCCGCACATCACCGCAGCCCGGCAGCACCGGGAGATCCTGGAGGCCGCCGAGGAGGCCACGACCCGGGCCCGCGCCGAGTGGAAGGAGGCCGACGGCCGCAAGACGTCGAGCCGGTGGGAGCTGTGGCGCCTGGGCACCAACCGTGCCGAGGAGAAGACCCGGGCCGCGAACGCGAGCGACGTCATCAGCGACAGCACCGAGGCCGCCCGCAGCGCCCGCGCGACGGCCGCCAAGGAGGAACAGGCCGCCCGGCAGCAGACCGGAGTGCGCGACCCGGGCGCCGAGCTCGACCGGCTGCGCGAGAACTGGGGGGAGCTCGTCGGCGACGCCCACGGCCGCGACCAGGACCACGGCACCGCCCAACGCAGCAACGGGCAGAGGGACGCCGCCCGGCACGCCACCTCGATCACGCAGACGGAGAAGCGGCTCGCCGAGCTCCGCCAGGAGCAGGTCCTGCGCAAGACGATGCCCGACGGCCAACGCCGGGCCGAGGGACGCGCCCGGTCCGCCGCGGCCCAGGTCGCCATCCCGAAGTCGAGGAAGGCCGGCACCGGCCGCCGGTACACCGGGGCCGCGTACGAGCGGCCCGCGCACCTGCGGCAGCCGCCGTCGACCCGCAGACCGGAGAGAGGCCCGGGAGTCTGAATCGCGAGGTCGATCCAGTAGATCAGCGGGCCGAACTAAGGAATGTGGCGTCAAAGTTCACCGCAGAATCCCTCTCGGTAGGGATTCCGACCCCCGATATGTGCAATATCCCTCTGAGCAAGGGATCTGCCTATAGGTGTGGGTGTTCACTTTCATCAGCTGACAGGGCTTTGGAATGGTCCCGCGCAGCTTCCGGGTTACTTCGGGGGTGGCTCCCCCGGAGAGCCCCTGCTCGTAGAGCATCACGAAGGCGGCCGCACCCTCAGGGGTGCGGCCGCCTTCTGCTGTACCGGTGCTGGGTCATCGTCACCGGGCGTACTGACGAGTCTTGTTGAAGGTGAACTTCCTTCTGGGTGCGAGACCTTGACCAACAAATCCCTCCGAGAGGTGTTGTGTTGGGGCCGGGTCACCCCTTTGCCGTAATCTGTGCGTAGCGCCGGAGCGACCCCTCGCCAGGGATTCGCGGTGTACCGGCCGGTAATGCCAGTAGGGACCATTCCAAAGATCGCGGTCGAGCTGTATCTCCCCTCGGGATCGGTACGGCTCGGCCGCCGTACCCAAGGGTTTCTCATGTCAGAAGGCATTCTCGCGACGGTGCTCATCGTCGCCATCGTCATCGGAGCGGCGTGCTACGCCATCCGGCACCTCAAGAAGACCGCTGGCCGCGTCTCCGTGGTCATCGCCGCGCTCGCTCTCCTCGTAGGCGCGCTCGTCCCGGTCGTCAAGATCCTCGTCGAAACGCCCGCTGCGACGCCCCTCCAGGTTGTCGCTCCGGCACCTGGCCCCGCTGCCCCCGTCGCGGTTGGTGGTCTTCGATGATCGACTCCGTCACAGCCTCCTCCATGGTTGCGTTCTCCGGGAGGAGGACGTGGACGCACGAGGCTGCTGAGCGGTATCTCCGGGCTCAGGGGCTTCCCGCTCATGTGATCGAGATGCTCATCGATTCCGCTCGACTGCAGGCCGGGCACGACGGCCAAGTGCTGGCACATGGCGCGGAATGGATCCACATCCTCATCCGGGGTGTCGTCAAGGAAACGACTCCCCACGGGACTACACGGCTCTGGGCCAAGGGGGCCATCTTCGGAGACCTCAACCAGGTGATGCTCAGGCCTGGAGCTGGAGAAGCTTCCGGTCGGCGACCGCTCAAAGCCGGATCCCGTCTCACGTTCCTGACGACGGGCGCCACCTTGAGCCTGACCGTGACGACGCTTGCCCGGTTGATCGACGGAGACCCGGCCTTGGTCCTGTTCCTCGCTCAGCGGACCCAGGACCGCTCCTTGATCGTCGAGTCTGTCTACTCGGCGTCCAAGGCCGACCCCGCGGTCAGGGTCGCCAGGCTTCTCAACTACCTGGTCCGTCGACGGGGACTTCGACAGGACGGAGAGCTCAGCCGTATCCGCATGACGCGGACCGGTGTCCATGGAGTGCCTGACGGAGCCCTGACGGTCACCGGCCCGAGCCAGGCCGACATCGCAGAAGCCCTTGGGCTGGGGCGTACCACGGTCGAGAAGGCGATCGCCTCCCTGAGGTCTCAGGACATCTTGTCCACGCTGGAGCCCGGGACCCGGTCGAACCGGTACTACGAGATCCGGGATGCCCGGCTTCTGCGGTCCCTTGCCAGGTCGGATGGCTGATGGTCCACTTTGTGGCCCTGGCCTTGCCGGGGGCACAGCCATGTTCCGGTTCATCTGGAACATGAGGAGCTCCGGGCCAAGGTCACGGACTACGTCCAGACCGGTGGGTGCTGGGGGCCTTCGCCGGCCCCCAGACCCCCGCTCAGGTCGGCATCCCCCGACGCGGCCAGCTCCGTGTCGGCGGGCCGCCGTTCGCGCCGGGGGACACCGCCCACCTGTTCCGTGGCTCGGCGCCATCGATAGGTGGTCAAGGGGTCTGTACCTGCCGACTACTTCTCGAAGGCACGCTTCGGCGACGTCGCGACGCCCGGCCCGAGCGCCCGTCGGCTCTGCGGCTGTACCACCGCCTGGTCCTCGTCGCCGACGTTGACCCCGCCGTCGGACCCGGCCCGTTCGACGGGCAGGAGACGCGGCGCGGTGCTGTCGGAACTCGTGGATATTTCGGTCGCCGGACCGTGCCCCAGAGGGCGACGTGTGGTGCTCATACGAAGAGTCTGACGGGCCCGACGCAGTGACGTACGGGGGCCGTCGGGTGCGTCGTACTCGTCCCGGCCGGGACGGTCGGCAGGGTCTGCACCGTGAAGCCATCTCTCCCTGCGGCTGGGCAGGCCGCCATGTACCTTGCCGCCCTGCGCCCCGTGCCGGTACCCGTGAACGCGCTGAACGCTGCCGCGGTGCTCTTGGAGGACTTCGCCCGGTCCTGCGGAGACAAGGAAATGAGCCGCGTCTCCGCCGACGTCGCTGCCCTGCTCCGAGAGGCGGTCGACCCGCAGCTCCCCCGGCCCCAGGCAACCCCCCGGCCCTGCCTGCCGCGTACGAGGATGGGGTCCTTCATGGATCCCGATGAGTAGGCCGGCGAAGCCGCCCCCGCCGCCCGTCCGGAAGACGAAGACCTCTCTCTGGCTCCGCAGAAAGAGGTGTCGTCGCTCCAATTCGGCTTGCCCACCGGCTCTGACCAGCAGAAACCGAAGCGCTCCCGAAACGGGGGGTCCCACCGCCGGTCCTACCCCCGGTGCAACTCCTAGTCCCCCTCTACGTGCAACCGTCCAGCCCACTCCCGGTGCAACCCGCGCGGGGCGTTCCCAGTGGGAACAGCCGGGACCCGGGCAAGCCCCACGGGGTGCTGGGCAAGAGCCTGCGGCCGACCCGGTGCTCCACGGTCTGCGCAAGCCGGTCAACGACCTCCCGCGCGGTGCGCTCGTGCAGGACATCGTCACCACCGTGGCCATCACCGCGATCCAGGCGCAGGGCGTGCCGTCGGCTGATCAGCGGGTGTCCGGGCAAGCCTCCCCTGGTGTTGGGCAAGCCTCCCCGGGCAAGCCCCCAGGTTCCCCGGGAGCGGGTGCCGGCGGAGATGGGCGAGATGACCCCGGCGGGGGCCGCGGGCTACGGCTTCTTCCGGCGGTACCGGGTGAAGACGGAGACCAGCTCGGCCAACTCGCCGACCAGGGCGACGGTGTCGGTCCGGTGCGCGCGGAACAGGGCCACGATGCAGACGACGGTCGCGCACAGGAGGCCGACGATCAGAACGAGCAGGGCGAGGGTCATCGGGTCCATGGGTTTCCTCCATCGGTAGAAAAGCGTTCCCACCCCGCAGATGCCGGGGTGGCAGGAGGACAGTGCGGGAGCGGCCACCAAGGGGCGCAAGCGTCGTCCTCCACCCCTTCGCGGGGCTCAGGCGCCGCTGGACAGCAGGAGCCTTCGAAATCGCCTAGGGAGTCGATCTCGCACATGGTTCAGAGACGAGGGGATTCCCGGCAGCTCCCGTACAGCTGTTATGGGGGAAAACGGCGGCGATCCAGTACTGCGGCGGGCAGTGGCGGCCGGGAGCGGGGCGGAGACAGGAGCGGCGCGGCCGCCGGGGACCGCCGCGGGGGGGGGGTAGGGCCGACCTCTGCCCGAGAGGGAGAGGATTCCACTTGGGGGCCTAGAAAAGTTTCCAGGAGGGACGGGTGGTTTTTCCTATAAGCCC
>NZ_JBHXRY010000023.1:0-28781 GCF_042714895.1 Nocardia sp. NPDC058666 | reverse complement strand
CGTCCGAGGCGAAGCCTCAAGCAACGGTGGCTAACTCGCGGCCCCTCAGGGGCCGCGCTCGAGCGCGCCAGCGCTCCAAAAACACAGCCTCAAACCCCCTGGGACCACCGAACACCGGATCCCACCTACAGATCGAACGTCTCCCCCGGCGACACCGCGTGCACCGGACCTGAGAACGCCGCCTTGGCTTCCGCGATCACATCTTCGCGCGAAGTCCACGGCGGGATATGCGTGAGCAACAGTTCTTTGGCGCCGGCGCGGGTGGCGATCTCGCCCGCCTCGGTGCCCGAAAGGTGAATGCCCGGCGGACGATTCGCCGGATCGTGTGTCCACGACGCCTCGGCCATGAGCACATCCGCGCCCTGCGCCAAGTCGACCACCGCGTCGCACATCGCGGTGTCGCCGGTGTAGACGAACACGCGGCCGTCCGCGGCGGTGATGCGCAAACCGTAGGACTCGGGCGGGTGGAACATGCGTCGGGCTTCGACCGTGTGGCCGGGGCCGAACGGGATCGGCGTGTTCTCGACCCAGGTCTGCGAGTCGATCACGTCGGACCAGTCGTCGGTTTCGCCGCCGATTTCCGCGGAGGCGTTGCCGATGCGCAGCGGGGCGTCCGACGGGCCACGGACCAGGGCTTTTCCGGTGGGCGGGTTGGGGTGGTAGCGCCGCCACACCAGCAGTGCGGGCAGGTCCAGGCAGTGGTCCGCGTGCAGGTGGGTGAGGAAGATGTCCACGTCGGCGGGGTTCATGTGCTTCTGCAGCGCACCGAAGATGCCGGGACCGAAGTCGATGACAGTCGGGCGCATATCAGGGCCCGTCAGCAGGTAGCCCGAGGCTGGAGAATCCGGGCCGGACACGCTGCCCGAGCACCCGAGGACGGTAAGGCGCATGCCCCCATGCTGCCACGACGTGCTGGTACTCACTGCGGGATCCCCCCAAATTCCGAACCGGATCCCCGGTTACCGCGTTGGTACTGCGCGGCGCACCGATGCTCCACGGCGGCGTCGACGTTCATCTGCTGAGAGTACCCAGCCCGCGACCACTCCACCCACCGCCCCGAAAAGATGTCCCTGCCAAGAAATTCGGGGGTCGCTGGGCAGCACGCCCCACAGCATCGAGCCGTAGAACACCAGGATCACCAGACCCACCACGATCTGGCCGATATTGCGCGCGAACCAGCCACGACAGATCAGATACGTCAACCAGCCGAACACGATCGACGACGCACCCAGGTGCAGGCTCCCGGACGAGCCGGTGAGCCAGGTGCCCACGCCCGCGATCACCCAGATGATGGCCGTGGCCGCGATCCCCCGCCCGATGCCCGATAACAGCACCAGGAATCCGAGCACCAGCAGCGGCAGGGTGTTGGCGACGAGGTGGTCCCAGCCGCCGTGCAGCAGCGGCGCCCACAGGATGCCGTCGAGTCCGCCGACGTCGCGCGGCTCGATGCCCGCGCCGTCGAGCTGATTGTTCGCGCCCGGCGGCCGGTCGTGCGACAGCACCATGTCGACCGCTTCGATCACGTACAACGACGCGACGAATCCGAGGATCACGATCGCGGCGCGAAGCCACGACCCACCACGCCGCGCTGGCGCCCCGGACGAGCTGCCCTGCAACCCCACCCCACCGCTCACCGACATCGCCTCCGCTCCGGCAAGGACCGTCGAAGGCCCGTTGATCCGAGCCTACCGAACCCCGGTGACATGTGGTCAGGCCCAGAGCTGGCCGTCCAGTTTCTCCTCGGCTTCGTCCAGCGTGCCGTCGTATGCCCCGGTAGACAGGTACTTCCAGCCACCGTCGGCCACCACGAACGCGATATCGGCCCGCGTGCCCGCCTTCTGCGCCTTCTTGGCGATGCCGAGCGCGGCGTGCAGGATCGCGCCGGTGGAAATCCCGGCGAAGATGCCCTCTTCACCGACCAGTTCGCGCGTGCGTTTCACCGCGTCGTACGGGCCGACCGAGAAACGGGTGGTCAGCACCTTCTCGTCGTAGAGCTCGGGAATGAACCCCTCGTCGATATTGCGCAGCCCGTAGACCAGTTCGCCATAGCGCGGTTCGGCGGCCACGATTTCGATACCGGGCACATGTTCGCGCAGGTATCGGCCCGTGCCCATCAGGGTGCCGGTGGTGCCGAGGCCCGCTACGAAGTGGGTGATCTCGGGCAGATCGGCGAGCAATTCCGGTCCGGTGCCCTCGTAATGCGCGAGCGCGTTGGCCGGATTGCCGTACTGGTACAGCATGACCCAGTCCGGATTTTCCGCGGCGATCTGCTTGGCCTTGGCCACGGCTTGATTGGAACCACCCGCGGCGGGCGAATCGATGATTTCCGCGCCGAACATGGTCAGCAATTGACGGCGCTCCACCGACGTGTTCTCCGGCATCACGCACACGATCCGGTAACCCTTGAGCTTGGCCGCCATGGCCAGCGAGATTCCGGTATTGCCGCTGGTCGGCTCGAGAATGGTGCAGCCGGGCGTGAGCAGACCGTCGGCCTCGGCCTGTTCGATCATCCGCAGCGCGGGGCGATCCTTGATCGACCCGGTGGGATTGCGGTCCTCGAGCTTGGCCCACAGCCGCACATGATTGTCGCCGTCCCATTGCGGGGACAGTGTCTGCAAGCCGACCAGCGGCGTATTTCCCAGCGTCGCGATCAGCGATTCGTAGCGGGCCACGGTGTCAGGCGCCGCCGGCCACGGCGGGCAGAATGGTGACCGACGCGCCCGCGGGCACTTCGGCGTCCAGGCCACCCGAGAAACGCACGTCCTCGTCGTCGACGTAGATGTTCACGTAGCGGTTGAGCTTGCCGTCGGACAGCAGTTTGTCGGACAGCCCAGGGTGATTCGCGTCGAGGTCGGCGATGAGCGCGGACAGCGTCGAGCCCTCGCCCTGCACTCGCTTCTCACCTCCGGTGATACCACGCATGATGGTCGGAATGGACACAGTTACCGGCACGGGGACTCCTCGGGGTGGTGATGTATTCGGGGGAATTCAGTAGGAATCGACGACGCGCACCGGTTCTTCGGTGACCTCGCCATCGACGATGCGGTAGCTGCGCAGTTCGTGCTCCAGCGGATCGCGAGTGGAAACCAGCACGTAGTGCGCGTCCGGTTCGGCGGCGAAGGAGATATCGGTGCGGCTGGGGTATGCCTCGGTAGCGGTGTGCGAGTGGTAGATCACCACCGGCACTTCGTCGGCGTCGTCCATCGCGCGCCACACGCGCAGTTGTTCACCGGAATCGAACCGGTAGAAGGTGGGCGAACGTTCGGCGTTGAGCATCGCGACGAACCGTTCGGGCCGGTCGGTGCCTTCGGGCCCCGCGATGATGCCGCAGGCTTCATCCGGGTGGTCGGCGCGGGCGTGTGCCAGCATCGCGTCTACGAGATCCGCCCTGATCACCAGCACTTCATCGACCCTTTCCACATCCTGCGAGCGTGCTGTCGAGCACCTTCCTCGACAACGACTCACCCTATTCGGGTATTCCACGGGGGGTCGAAGCCGGGCCTGTGATGCCCACGCTGAGCGGACAATGTCGGGCCGATCGGTGCGAATTTCTACCGAAACGTCGAGTTGTGGGCGCTCAGCGTGGGGGAAACAAGTCACGGTAGGCGGGGATGCCCGCGATCGACGTGGCGGCCAGCACCGCGTCCACGACAGCGCGTTCCACGACCACCGCCGCCGCGGTGCACAGCTGGTCCAGCAGCAGCAGGTCCGGTGGGAAAGCGGCGGGGAGGGTGAGCGGCGGGACCTCGATCGTGCCGGTGGAGACCGCGAACAGGGTGTCGCCGTCCAGCGGTGAGTGCACGGGCCGGATCGCTCGGGCCAGGCCGTCGTGCGCGGTGGTGGCCATGCGCTTGCAGCCCGCCGGGTCGAGGGCGGCGTCGGTGGCGATCACGCCGATGGTGGTGTTGAGCACGATGGTCTTGGCGGGCAACGCGCCGAGCTCGGCGATCTCGTCCGGCGTGCCGGGTCGCAACCCGAACCAGTCGGGTCCGTCGGTGCCTGCGCCCCACGGCAACCCGGTGCGCGGGTCCACGACCGACCCGACCGGATTGGCGACGATCACCGCACCGACGGTGACACCAGCACCGGGTCCATCACCGAGAACCACACTCGCAGAACCGATTCCGCCTTTGAGCGCGCCCGCTCGCGCGCCCACACCGGCACCCGCTGTCCCTCGGGCGAACTCCGTCGAGGCCGCTGCGGCCGCGCGATAGCCGAAATCCGCGTCGGGGCGGATACCCCAGTCCCCGACGGGCAGGTCGAAGATCACCGCGGCGGGCACGATCGGCACCACGCGGCTGGGGTCAGCCGGGTCCATCGGGATGCCTTCGCCGTGCTCTTCGCACCAGCGCATCACGCCGTCGGCGGCGGCCAGTCCGTAGGCGCTGCCGCCGGTGAGCAGCACCGCGTTGAGTTGGCGGACGGTGTTGGCGGGGTCGAGCAGGTCGGTTTCTCTGGTGCCCGGACCGCCGCCGCGCACGTCGACCGAGGCGGTCGCGCCGCCGGGGATGCGCACGACGGTACAGCCGGTCGCGGCACCGGAGCCCAGGGTCGCGTCGGGGTCCAAGGCTTGGTGGTGGCCGACCAGAACCCCGGCGACATCGGTGATCGAGTTACGTACTCCGGGAGCGCTGTGCATCGTCTCGTCCTTCGGATCAGGGCGCGAGCGCTTGCAGCAGCGAATCCTGCATCCACGTCAACCAGTGGTAGACGTCCAGATGCGGGGCGCGCGGATCTTCGGGATCGAAATGGTCGGGCGTGTCGTCGTCGATCTCGAGCAGCGTGCCCAGCGCGAGGCGCACGTCGGTGAGCGCGGCCAGCCATGCGTCGGCCTGCTCGGGCGTGAGCACGATCTTGCCGCCGGATTCGGGGCAACTGTCCAGCACCACGCGCCCCGCGGCCAGTTTCGCGTCGATGATCTCGGGCTCGTGCAAGCTGCGCAGCGCACTGTTGAGATCGGCGCGCTTGGCGTCGGGGGAACTGGGCTCGGCGCGATGGAAATCGGGCAGCAGGCGCAGCAGTTGCGGGTCGTCGGGCGGGGTGGAATTGCCGGTGCGAAGGCCCGTGAGCGCGGCCAGTTCGTCCTCGGGGGTTTCGTCGGCGCGATCACGCAACAGGCCCGACACCGCGCCGATCAGCGAGCGCAGGACGGTGGCCTCGTGCTCGTCCATTTCGGATCGAAGCTTGAGGCCACTCAGTGAGTTCTTCCTGCTCCACTTGCGCACAGGCCAAGGCTACTCAGTCGCGCTGCATGGTTGCCCAGAGCCCGGCGGCGTGCAGTCGGCGCACGTCCTGTTCCATCTTGTCGCGCGAACCCGACGACACCACCGCTTTGCCCTCGTTGTGCACCTGCATCATCAATTCGGTCGCCTTGGCTTTGCTGTAGCCGAAAAGCTTCTGGAAGATGTAGGTGACGTAGTGCATCAGGTTCACCGGGTCGTCCCAGACGACGGTGACCCAGGGGCGGTCCTCCGCCTCCAGGATCTCGGAGAATTCGGTCGTCTCCGGCGTCGCCTGCGGTGCCGACAGTGCGGCGTCGGTGACGGCGCCGGCCCGAACGGTATTGCACACGGCCATGAAAACCAGGGTACGACGCGGCCCAGCAGATTCAACACCCGCGGTGACTAGAGTTTCTGGTGTGCGCATCCGTGACGAGTTCGCCAGCACCGCGTTGCTGACCGACCAATACGAACTGACCATGTTGGCCGCGGCACTGGCCGACGGTTCCGCGCGCAGACAGTGCACGTTCGAGGTGTTCGCCAGACGGTTGCCGCACGGGCGCCGCTACGGTGTCGTCGCCGGCACCGGCCGCCTGCTCGACGCGCTGACCCACTTTCGTTTCGGCCCCGACGAGCTGGCCGTGGTCGCGAAACTCCTCGACCCCGCCACCGTCGACTGGTTGCGCGACTATCGCTTCACCGGCGACATCGACGGTTATGCCGAAGGTGAGCTGTATTTTCCCGGTTCGCCGATCCTGACCGTGCGCGGCACTTTCGCCGAATGCGTGGTCCTGGAAACCCTCGCGCTATCGATCTTCAATCACGACAGCGCCATCGCGTCGGCGGCCGCCCGCATGGTCAGCGCGGGCGCGGGACGTCGGATGATCGAAATGGGGTCGCGGCGCACCCACGAACTGGCCGCGCCGTCGAGTTCGCGCGCCGCCTACCTGGCCGGATTCGACGCCACCTCCAATCTCGAGGCGGTGCGCAGCTTCGGCGTGCCAGGCGCGGGCACCAGCGCGCACGCCTTCACGCTGCTGCACAGCGGCGCCGACGGTGAACACGAGGCCGCGGCCTTCCGCAGTCAGGTCGACGCGCTCGGCATCGGCACGACACTGCTGGTGGATACCTTCGACATCACCCGGGGCGTGGCCACCGCGATCGAGGTGGCCGGGCCGGAACTGGGCGGGGTGCGCATCGACTCCGGCGATCTGGGCGTGCTGGCCAGGCAGGTTCGGCATCAGCTCGACGAGCTGGGTGCCACCGGCACGCGCATCGTGGTGTCGGGCGATCTCGACGAGTACGCGATCGCGGCGTTGCGTGCGGAACCGGTGGATGTGTACGGCGTCGGCACCTCGGTGGTGACCGGGTCGGGCGCGCCGACGGCGGGCATGGTCTACAAGCTCGTCGAGGTCGACGGGGTGCCGGTGGCGAAGCGGTCCAGTCACAAGGAGTCGCGCGGCGGGACCAAGAAGGCGGTGCGGTTGGCTCGCGACACGGGCACGATCGTCGAGGAGATCGTGTATCCGCGCGGCGGAGAAACGCCGTCCGCCAACGGTTTTCAGATGCGGGAGTTGCAGGTGCCGCTGGTTCGAGGCGGGACCGTGGTCGACGGGGTGGCGACCTTGGCGGACAGTCGTGAACTGGTCGCGCGCGGGTTGGTCAGCCTGCCGTGGGAGGGGCTGAAACTGTCCGCGGGCGAACCGGCCGTGCCCACGACATACTTGGGCTGACGGGCGCGAACGAGCTGGAGGACGACATGGCACGCGGACTGATCATCGTGGATGTGCAGAACGACTTCTGTGAAGGCGGTTCGCTCGCGGTGGCGGGCGGTGCGGCTGTCGCGGCGGCGATCACCGAGTTCGTCGCCGATCAGCATTACGACGCGATCGTGGCCACCCGCGATTGGCACATCGATCCTGGTGCGCACTTCTCCGCCGAACCCGATTACGTCGATTCCTGGCCGCCGCACTGTCGAGTGGGAACGCCCGGTGCCGATTTCCACCCGGCTCTCGACACCACCGCCATCCAGGAAATCTTCGCCAAGGGCGAGTACACCGCCGCCTACTCCGGGTTCGAAGGAGCTGCTGCCGACGGCACCACCTTGACGACGTGGCTGCGGGCCCGCGATATCGACGCCGTGGACATCGTCGGCATCGCCACCGACCACTGTGTGCGGGCCACCGCGCTCGATGCCGCCGAAGCGGGTTTCGACACCACGGTTCTACTCGACCTCACCGCCGCGGTCACGCCCGCGACGATCGAGCCGACGCTGACCCGCCTGCGCGAAGCGGGCGTCGCACTGACCGGCGCTCCGCCCGCCTGACCCGCACCCGGCCGATCGCCCCCTCGAACGCGACTAATCTGCACAGATGGACTATCGATTCCCGGCCCACACCCGTGCCGCCCTGACCAAGGCGCTGGCCGAGACCGACAGCATCCACGACGCCGCCGACATCGTCTTCTGGTCCAACCCCACCACCGACGACCTCCAGCGTCTCGGCATCGGCGCCTTCGGCAAACTCCCCCCGGCCTTCTCCCACCTGCTGGCCCTGTCGAGCCTGCACACCAGCGTCCTCGACGCGGGCTTCTCCAGCTACCTCAAAACCCGTCGCAGCGAACTCCCCTGGGCCACAAGGGGTTTGCGCGCTGCAGGAATGCCACAGCTGGCCGCGGCCGCCATCATCGCCGCCCGCGACGCGTCGGTCAGTTCCCCCAACGACGACCTGGACCGCTTCTGGGAAGACGAACACCAAGTCCTGGCCAACCCCGACCAGATCCGCCGCCCCACCGGCGACCGTGCCGAAGACCCCGACGAGATCTACGACATCAACGAACCCCAGGACTTCGAACAACGAGTCATGGACTACGTCCGAGACCACCTCGACGACTTCGTCCGCGAGTCCTGACCTGGCTCGCCGCAGCGCGAGCAAACCTGTCGGACCGCACGGATAAGCTGCCAGCGTGCCCGAACTTCCTCCCGTCGCCGACCTGCTCGTCACCGCCGTGCATGCCCTCGGCGGCAAAGAGCGCACCGGGCAAACCACCATGGCCACCGCCGTCGACCATGCGATCGACACCAAAGAACACCTGGCGGTCCAGGCGGGCACCGGCACCGGGAAGTCGCTGGCCTACCTGATCCCGAGCCTGCGTCACGCCGTGCGCACCGGCCGCACCGTGGTCGTGTCCACCGCGACGATCGCCCTGCAACGTCAGCTCGTGGACCGCGATCTCCCCCGCCTGGCCGAGGCGCTCACCAAACCGTTGGGCCGGGCACCCCAGTTCGCGATCCTCAAGGGCCGCAACAACTATCTGTGCCTGAACAAGATCAACAGCGTCATCCCCGAAGACACCGGCGGCGAGGCCGAACTGTTCGACGCCTTCGCCATCTCCCGCCTCGGCCGTGAAGTCCAGCGCCTCAACGAGTGGGCCTCCGACACCGAAACCGGTGACCGCGACGAACTCGCCCCCGGCGTCACCGATCGTGCGTGGCGTCAGGTCAGCGTGGGCTCGCGCGAATGCCTCGGCAAGTCCCGCTGCCAGTTCGGCCAGGACTGCTTCGCCGAGAAGGCCCGTGCGGAATCGGCGCAGGCCGACGTGGTGGTCACCAACCACGCCCTGCTGGCCATCGATGCCATCAGCGGCATCCAGGTGCTGCCCGAACACGATGTGGTCGTCATCGACGAGGCCCACGAACTGGTCGACCGCGTCACCGGCGTGGCCACCGCCGAACTGGCCGCCACCGCGATCACCGCCGCGGCGCGTCGCTGCACGAAACTGATCGACGAACGCGAGGTCGATCGCCTGGAAGGTGCCGCCGAGGCCTTCCACGAAGCGCTCGAGGAAATGCCGCCCGGCCGCTGGGATCAGCTGCCCGACGGCATCGCCCCCGTGCTCGCGCTGGTCCGCGATGCGGCCTGGAACGCCCGCACCGCCATCGCGCCCACGGGCAGCGTCAAAACCCAGGACGATCCCGACAATGCCGCCGCCCGCACCATGGCCGTGGCCGCCATCGACGACGTGCACGATGCCGCGGTCCGCGCCCTGACCGCGTTCGAGGAAGCCGATCCCGCCGCCCGCCGCGACGTGATCTGGTTGTCGGCCGACGAGATCCGCGGCGTCACCCGACGCACTCTGCGGATGGCGCCGCTGTCGGTCGGCGGCCTGCTGCGCAGCAGACTGTTCGGCACCGCGACCGTCGTGCTCACCTCGGCCACCCTGCAGATCGGCGGCTCCTTCGACAGTCTCGCGATCACCTGGGGCCTGCCGTCACAATCCGGCGGCAAGGTCGATCCGGCGATGGCCAACGGCGCCACCGCCCCCAGCGACCTCGAGTCGGTGCGCTGGAACGCCCTCGACGTCGGTTCCCCCTTCGACCATGCCAAGTCCGGCATCCTGTACGTCGCCAAACACCTGCCCGCCCCCGGCCGCGACGGCCTCGCCCCCGCCTACCTCGACGAGATCGAACAGCTCATCACCGCCGCGGGCGGCCGCACGTTGGGCCTGTTCTCCTCGATGCGCGCCGCCAAGGCCGCCACCGAGGCGCTGCGCGAACGCCTCGACACCCCGGTGCTGTGTCAGGGCGACGATTCGATGGGCGCGCTGGTCCGCAAATTCGCCGACGATCCGGCCACCTCCCTGTTCGGCACCCTCACCCTCTGGCAGGGCGTCGACGTGCCCGGTCCGTCGCTGAGTCTGGTCATCCTGGACCGCATTCCGTTCCCGCGCCCCGACGATCCGCTGCTCACCGCACGTCAGCGGGCGGTGGAGTCGCGCGGCGGCAACGGCTTCATGACCGTGGCCGCCAATCACGCCGCACTACTGTTGGCCCAGGGCACCGGCCGACTGCTGCGCAGTGTCGACGATCGCGGCGTGGTCGCCATCCTCGACTCCCGCCTCGCCACCGCGCGCTACGGCAGTTACCTGCGCGCTTCGCTGCCGCCGTATTGGGAAACCTCTGATCCGCAGGTGGTGGCGAAGGCATTGCGCAGGCTCACCGACACCGCGTGAGGCCTGCCCGAGCCGCACGATAGACCGCCCGATGCTTGCACGGCGAGTCTTGCAATCGCACTGACCACACTGCTGATTCACCAAGCGTGCGAACGCAACTCGTGAGAACGTGTGCTGATGATGCACCACGCCGATGGCGAGGTACTCGGCGAATTTCTGGTCAGCGCACGATCTTTGGCCGAGTACCGCGCGATGTTTCAGCTGTCCGACGATGAGCTATCAGGTCACAGAATCCTCGATTGTCCCGGTGGCGCAGCCAGTTTCGCGGCCGAGGCGAGCGAGCTGGGCGCGCAAGTCACCGCGATCGATCCGATCTACACCACCGCACCAGTCGAGCTGGCCGCGCGCGCGACCCCCGAAACCGAACGCGCGGTGGCCTGGGCGCACGCCCACGCCGACCGCTACCGCTGGGACTGGTACGGCTCCACCGCGCGGCACGCCACCATCCGCCGCGCCGCCGCCGCCCGCTTCGCACAGGACCTGCCCGCCGCGCCCCACCGCTACCTCGCCGGTTCGCTGCCGTCGCTGCCGTGCGCCGACGACTCGTTCGACCTGGCCCTGAGTTCGCACCTGCTGTTCAGCTACGCCGACCGTCTCGACGCCGACTTCCACCTGGCCGCCCTGCTCGAACTGGCCCGCGTGGCCCCCACCGAAACCCGCGTCTATCCCCTGCTGGACTACACCGGCGCACCGCTGGACGATCTGGTCGACCACTTACGCACCGAACTGCACGACAAGGGCATCGAAACCGCGCTGCGCACAACCGGATACGAGTTCCACCACGGTGCCGACACCATGCTGACCCTGCGCCAGGC
This sequence comes from Nocardia sp. NPDC058666, assembly GCF_042714895.1. Taxonomy (NCBI): domain Bacteria; kingdom Bacillati; phylum Actinomycetota; class Actinomycetes; order Mycobacteriales; family Nocardiaceae; genus Nocardia; species Nocardia sp. NPDC058666. The sequence continues at coordinate 17,737 of NZ_JBHXRY010000023.1, read as the reverse complement.
GGACTGATGTGCGCGGCTGTCGAGCGCAGGGCACCCGCCGCATAACCTCGAGAACGGTTCGCAACGTGTCGGACCCGCAATGATGTCGTTTTCCTACCGAAGTCATACCGCCCAAGAACACCGTCGACCCGGCGCGGTACGTTCTTAGTCGTGCATACGATGCGGACCGGCCGGTAGCACGGCCGTGGCGGAGAGATCTCGAGGCGTGGCACTGCCGCGTACGACCCTGACGCTCCTTCTGCTACTCGGAACCGCCGTCGCAGGCGTGACGCTGCTGTTCACCACCATGGATCCGCGGATGGACAGCGGCGGCATTCTCGTCGGCGGCCTGGACGTGCACATCTACCGCGACGGCGGCTGGCGGGCGCTGCACGAACGCGCCCTGTACATCGAGCCCACGCACTACGGCCTGCTCTACACCTACACCCCGTTCTCGGCGCTGGCGTTCCTGCCGCTGCTGCTGGTGCCGTGGGCGCACGTGACCACCACGTGGTTGGTGTTCAACCTGCTGGTGCTGTTCGGCGTTGTGCTGCAAAGCTTTCGGATGCTGGGCTACCGCGTCACCCCCGCACTGGCCGCCGCCAGCGCGCTGCTGACGCTGACCTGCACGTTCTCCGAACCGGTGCGCACCACGCTGTACTACGGGCAGATCAACCTGGTGCTGATGCTGGTGGTGCTGTGGGACTTCTCCCGCGGGCCGAACAGCAAGCTGCGCGGTCTGGGCGTCGGTCTCGCCGCGGGGATCAAGCTGACCCCGCTGTATTTCATCGCCCAATACCTGTTCCAACGGCAGTGGCGAGCCGCCGCGACCGGCACCCTCACGTTCCTCGCCACGATCGGCGCGACCGCGCTGGTGCTGCCCAGCGACTCCTACCAGTACTGGACGTCGACGTTCTTCCATTCCGGCCGCATCGCCCCCGACGTCCACCCCGCCAACCAGTCCCTGCGCGGCGCCATCGCCCACCTCACCCACGGCCCCGCCCCCGTGTGGTTGTGGCTGCTGCTCGTGATCCCGATCGCCCTGGCCGCCCTGTGGCTGGCCGCGATACTGGCCCGCCGCGGCGAACCCCTGCTGTCGGTGACGCTGGGCGGCCTCACCGCCTGCGCGATCTCCCCGTATTCGTGGGGCCACCACTGGGTCTGGTTCGTCCCGCTGCTGGTCTACCTCATCCACCGGGCCCAAACCCGCGCCCCCTGGTGGCTGGCCGCGGCCGCCCTCTACCTGGCCACCGCCGCCTGGACCTACACCTACACCCCCACCTGGGTCAGCGTAGGCACCTTCCTACTGCCCCCATGGTGGCCACTGCACCAGGTCCTGATGAACATCTACGTGATCGTCTACCTCATCACCCTGACCTGCATCGCGATACACGTCCGCAAACGCACACTCCCACCAGCCCCGATCGAACCGATCATCAATCCCGCTGCCCCCCAACAACTCTCCCCCACCCCCCGAGCAGCCGCCGCCCCCGACGACGACCGCCCGGCCATGGTGGACTGACCTACCCGCAGGACCAGTCGAAGATGCCCGACTCCAGGTCGAGTTGGGCGTTGCCGCCGCCGAAGTTCATGCCGGCGATCTCTTCGATTTCCAGGTAGTACGGGGTCAGGCCTTCGGGCAGGGCCTGGACGGGGAAGGCCGTTCCGCCGAGGTGAGAGCGGCCGAAAAGCGGTTCTGCCCAGGGGGTCCAGCCGGAATCTTCGGTGAGCGGGTCCTGGTACTTGGTGTTGGGCTCGTATTCGACGGGCGGGATGCCGACGTTGGGGTCGGCGGTGCGTTCGGCGAGCCAGATGCCGGTGGTGGGTTCGACGTTGTCCCAGGCGTTGCAGCCTTCGTCGCTTGCGGCGGGGGAACCGGGGGCGCGGACGTCGGCCGGTGGGGCAACCGGACCGTCGGCGAATTCTTTTTCGGTGAGCCAGATCAGGGCGAAGGTGCCGCCGATCTCGTCGTTGAGCACCTGCAGTTTCGGGTGCGGGCGGGCGCCTGCCAGGTCGCGGGCCAGCGGGTCGTCCGAGGACGCGTCGGCTTCGACCGCGTCGCTACCGGCGAACTGGCCTTCACCCTGGAAGAACGCGATCGCGGGGAAGCCGGGGCCGCGGCGCTGGTAATCGGCGGGCAGGCGCAGCGTGAACGCGTGCATCATCGGCAGCCCGGTGACGGGTCCGCGCGGCCACAGGGCGGGGTCGATGGCGGGTCCGGCGCTGCCCACCCAGCCGGCGTGCACCGGTGCGTCGAGCGTGAGCGGTTCACCGCCGGGTGTCTCGGCCAGTTTGTCCGCCGAGTCCCCGAAACCCAGGTCGTACGCCTTCATCGCAGCTCTCCTCTTCCATGCGCGGACAATGCCGGCGCCACCGCGAGCCTGCGCCGCCACGAGCGTAATCGCTGCCACCGACAGCAACGCACACTCCACCCGTCCAACCAATGACCGATCCCCACCGCGAAACACGAAAAAGGCGGTGCGGCAACCGAATCCGGTCACCGCACCGCCGCAGAAGAACTACCTCAGAGCACAGCCTTGAAAATCAACGTCACCACACCGGCGACCACGGCCAGCACCACCGCACCGACACCCCACTTCAGGCCACCGCGCTCCCACGGCCGCCCGGCATCCAGCGAGAACCGCCCCGCCCCGGTGAACGCCACCGTCACCGCCACCAGCGCGAACAGCAGCGGTGTGGAGAACCCCATCACCGACGGATCGGCGGGGAACAGCCCGCCACTCCACAGCGCGTTGATCGCGTTGATCATCGTCCCGAGCACGATCGCCGCGGCCAACGGCGTGAACAGCCCGAACACCAGCAGCAGCCCGCCGACCAGTTCGCTGAGCCCGGCCAGCGTGCCGAACAGTTCGCCGGGGTTGTAGCCCATGGCGGTGAAGCCGTCGGCATTGGCGCGCCAGCCCGGTCCGTTGAACCAGCCGAACAGTTTCTGGGTTCCGTAGGCGGCCATGAGTCCGCCGAAGCCGATGCGCAGCACCAGCAGGCCGATGCCGGTGGCGGTGGCCTGGTCGTCGGTGGTGGCGGTAGCGGTGACGCGGGTAGCGGTGTCGGTCATCGTGTCCTCGTCTCGATTCAGCACGTCGCCACAACCGGACCGTAGTCCGATTGCATTCTCCGAACACAACCTCGAGTTCGCGGCAACTATTTCACGCCGCTCCCCACACTTCCGTGACCCCTGTCACAGGCAAACGAAAAGGGCCGCCCCACCGGGACGGCCCTTTCGAGAAAACTTCAGATCACCAAGCCATGGTGGCGTAGCCGACCAGCGTGCTCTCCGATTCCTGCGACAGCTTCCAGGTCCCGTCGACGTTCACCCAGGTCACCGGGATCGGGAAGGTGTAGTCACCCAGTCGGCTGTTCAGCGTGGCCGACAGCGTGTCGCCGTCCACGGTAACCGGGCCCGACACGTCCCAGCTGTAACCGGGGATCCGGTTGACGGTCTGGTTCACGACCGCGAGACCGCTGGCATCGCCGGACTCGAGCTCGGCAGCCGAACCGTTCATGGCGGCCTGCAGCTTGCCGTACAGCTCACCGGCGGACGGGGTGGCCGGGGCGGCGATCGCGGCGGGCGCGGTGGCGACGACGACGGCGGTGACCGGTGCGAAGAGGGCGGCAACGGCCATCGACGCGGCGAAAAGCGAACGCTTCATGGGTAGATCTCCTTCAAGTTAGGCAAGCCTAGGCTCAGTATAGGCATACCTCTGTCGAGAACACCTACTCGACGAGGAAGAAGAAGTACGCAAGGAACAGCACCATCAGCGCCCACATGGCCGGGTGCACTTCCTTGTACCGGCCCTTGGCCACCATCACGATGGGGTAGAAGATCATGCCCATGGCCAGGCCGTTGGCGATCGAGTAGGTCAGCGGCATCATGATCACGGTGATGAACGCGGGCACCGAGTACTCGAGGTGTCGCCAGTCGATGTCACCCAGCGAACGCGCCATCAGCACGCCCACCACGATCAGCGCGGACGAGGTGATCTCGGCCGATCCGGCGACCACCGCGAAGATCGGATAGCAGAACATCGCGATCAGGAACCAGCCCGCCGTGGTCACCGCCGTGAGTCCGGTTCGACCACCCGCTGACACACCGGCGGTCGATTCGACGTAAGCGGTGGTGGTGGAGGTACCGATGATCGCGCCCGCGGTCGTGCCGACCGAGTCTGCGGCCATGGCGCTGGCGGCGCGGGGCAGCGTGCCGTCCTTGTTCAGCAGACCGGCCTGGTTCGCGACGCCGATCAGCGTGCCGGAGGCATCGAAGAAGTCCACGAACAGCATGGTCAGCACGACCACGATCATCTGTCCGGTGAAGGCGTCGGGCAGGTGGATGATCGCCTGGCCGAAGGTCTGATCCAGACCCTTCGGCATTTCCGCGATGCCGTCGGGCAGCCCGACCAAGCCGGTGACCATGCCGAGGATGGTGGTCGCGACGATGCCGTAGAGCACCGCGCCGTGCCAGCCGATCACCAGGAAGATCACGGTCACGATCAGACCGAACAGCGCCAGCAGCGTGGTGCCCTTGTGGAAGTCGCCCAGCGTGACCAACGTCGCTTCGCTGTTGACCACGATGCCCGCGTTCTTCAACCCAAGGAACGCCACGAACAGGCCGATGCCCGCGCCGACCGCGAACTTCAACTGCAGCGGGATCGCGTTGAGAATGCGTTCCCGGACTTTCGTGATCGCCAGAATGAAGAAGATGATGCCCGACAGCAGCGTGCCCGACAGCGCCACCTGCCACGGAATACCCATGCTCAACACCACGGTGTACGCGAAGAACGCGTTCAGGCCCATGCCCGGCGCCAGCGCGATCGGGTACTTCGCCCAGATGCCCATGACCAGGGTGCCGAAGATCGCGGCGACGGCCGTGGCGGTGAAAACCGCCTGCATGGGGATGCCTTTGTCGCCGAGGGCGCCCTCGTCACCGAGGATCGACGGGTTCACCGCGAGCACGTAGGACATCGCCAGGAACGTGACCGTCCCCGCCATCGCCTCGCGCTTGAAGGTTGACCCACTCGACGAGACACCGAAATATCCGTCGATGCGCCCTCGGGCGCGGGTCAGTACATCGCTGGCCATGACTCTCCAGTCCGGGTTCTCAAAAGAAGGCTCAAAACAAAGATTGCCCCGGAACGGTAGCGGAAAGTTCACTCAATCGAATAACCCGGCACTCGTGTCACCGGGTACCGTTACGCGCCCGCGACGGCCACCAAGCCCAGTTCGGCGTCGGAGGCCAGCAGCGCGTTGTGCGGCAGGACCCGCACCGTGTAGCCGACAGCGCCGGAAAGCGGCACCGGCGCCTGGATCGAATACAGCTCGAGGCCGTGGTCGGTGCCTGTGTGCGACATCTCGAAAGTGGTCGTGTCGGACAGGTCGTCGGTGGGCGAGACTCGGCCCAACACCGCCTGCACCACCACGTCCGACGGCGCGAGGCCGCCCAGATCCACGCGGGCGTGCAGCGACAGGTCGGCGCCGATCACCGGGGTATCGGGCAGGCCGGAACTGTCGACCTGCGCGATCCGCACCGACGGCCAGGCGGCGTCGATCCGCTTGCGGTATTGCGCGACCTGCGCGGCGCCGGCGAAATCGTCGGCGGCGGCGCGACCGAACGCCGCGGCCGCGGGTCCGTAGTACTGCTGCGCGTAGTCGCGCACCATCCGCGAGGCCAGCACCTTCGGGCTGGTGGTCTGCAGGGTGTGGCGCACCATCTCGGTCCAGCGCACCGGCACGTCGTCGGCGTCGCGGTCGTAGAAGCGGGGTGCCACGGTGCGTTCGACCAGTTCGTACAGTGCGTTGGCCTCGAGGTCGTCGCGGCGGGTGTCGTCGCGGATGCCGTCGGCGGTGGGGATGGCCCAGCCGTTCTCGCCGTCGAACATCTCGTCCCACCAGCCGTCGCGAATCGACAGATTCAGCCCGCCGTTGAGCGCGGACTTCATCCCCGACGTGCCGCAGGCCTCGAGCGGGCGCAGCGGATTGTTCAGCCACACATCGCAACCCCAGTACAGGTAGCGGGCCATCGACATGTCGTAGTCGGGCAGGAACACGATGCGATGCCGCACCTGCGGGTCGTCGGCGAACCGCACGACCTGCTGGATCAGCGCCTTGCCGCCGTCGTCGGCGGGGTGACTCTTGCCCGCGACCACCAGCTGCACGGGCCGTTCGGGGTCCAGCAGCATCGCGCGCAGGCGTTCGGGGTCGCGCAGCATGAGCGTGAGACGTTTGTAGGTGGGCACGCGGCGGGCGAAGCCGATGGTGAGCACGTTCGGATCGAAGACGTCGTCGATCCATCCCAATTCGGCGTCGGCGGCACCGCGCTGCCGCCAGGAATCGCGCAGCCTGCGCCGCACTTCCTCGATCAGGATGCCGCGCAACGTGTTTCGCGTGGACCACAGCTGTCCCAGGTCGACATCGCTGAGCTTCTCCCAGCCCCGCGCCTCCTCGACCAGCTCCGGCCCGACCAGTTCGCGTGCCTTGTCGATCCATTCGCGCGCGGCCCAGGTGGGCGCGTGCACACCGTTGGTGACCGAACCGATCGGCACCTCCGAGGCGTCGAACCCCGGCCACAGGCCCGCGAACATGTCGCGGCTGACTTCGCCGTGCAGTTTCGATACACCGTTGGCGCGCTGGGCCATTCGCAAACCCATGTGCGCCATATTGAACACCGACGGGTCACCTTCCCGACCGAACGCGAGCACGCGATCCACGGAAAGCCCTGGCAGTAAAGCGGATTCGGCTTCACCGTGCGATCCGCCGAAGTACCTGCGCACCAACGGCATCGGGAACCGGTCGATACCGGCGGGCACGGGCGTGTGCGTGGTGAACACGGTGCCCGCGCGCACGGCGGCCAGCGCGGTGTCGAAATCCAGTCCGCCCGCGATGAATTCGCGAATGCGCTCCACGCCGAGGAACCCGGCGTGCCCTTCGTTCATGTGGAAGACGTCGGGGTCGGGCAGCCCGTTGGCGCGGGTGTAGGCGCGCACCGCACGCACACCGCCGATCCCGGCCAGGATCTCCTGCTTGATCCGATGGTCCTGGTCGCCGCCGTAGAGCCGGTCGGTGACCGCGCGCAGCTCCGGATCGTTCTCCGCGATGTCGGAATCCAACAGCAGCAACGGAATTCGCCCCACCTGCGCGATCCACACCCTGGCGCGCAGCACGCGCCCTTCGGGCATACCGACGTGGATGAGCACCGGCGAACCGTCGCTGGTGAGCAGCCGCAACGGCAGACCCTGCGGGTCCAGCGCCGGATAGTGCTCCATCTGCCAGCCGTCCGCGGACAGCGACTGCCGGAAGTAGCCGGAGCGGTACAGCAGCCCGACACCGATCAACGGCAGGCCCAGATCCGAGGCGGCCTTGAGGTGGTCGCCGGCGAGAATGCCCAGGCCACCGGAGTAGTTCGGCAGCACCTCGGTGACACCGAACTCCATCGAGAAGTACGCGATCCCCGCGACCTCGGTGCCCGACTGCTCCTGGAACCAGCGCGGACGCGTGAGATAGTCCTGCAGACCGGCGGCGGCCGCATCGACGCGCGCGAGGTATTCGGGATCGGCCGCGAGCTCATCGAGCCGCTGCGCGGGCACCTCGCCCAGCATCCGCACCGGGTCCTGCCCGACCTCGCGCCACAGCCGCGGATCCAGGTCGGCGAACAGATCCTGGGTCGGCCCGTGCCAGGACCAGCGCAGGTTGGTGGACAACTCCCCCAGCGCGGCGAGCCGCTCCGGCAGATGAGCGCGGACAGTGAACCGACGAAGTGCCTTCACCAGCCAGACAGTACCCCGGACGGCCCGAGCTAGCTCGGCCATCACCAGCCATAACCCACTGATCACGCACGAACACGGGTAACCTCCCCGCGCACCCGCACCCGACTGCCGACGGTCGCGCTACCGGGAGACCCGTCGAATACACGCAGAGGTCGAAAATCCGGGTAGGTTGACTACGTGACCGGCCGGATAGCCATCGATGAAATTGCCCCGTCCATCCCCGGCGGCCGCCCGGCCAAAGCCGCAGTCGGCGAGGTATTTCCCGTCCGCGCCGTCGTCTGGCGCGAAGGCCACGACGCGGTAGCTGCGACCCTGGCCGTGCGCGCCCCCGGCTCCTCCCGCACCACCCGCGTTCGGATGTCCCCCGACTACCAGCCCGACGTGTTCAACGCCGTATTCACCCCCGACACCACGGGCCTGTGGACCTACCGCGTCGAAGGCTGGAGCGACCCGATCGCGACCTGGCGTTCCGCGGTCGAGGCGAAGCTGTCGGTGGGCCAAACCGCCGCCGACCTGGCCAATGATCTCGAGACCGGCGCGATCCTGTTCGACCGTGCCGCCCAGGCCGTGCCGAAGAAGCAGTTCGAACGCCTGCGCGCCGCCGCCACCGCCCTGCGCAGCGACGAGCAGCTGCCCGCTCGGGTGGCCGGGGCGTTCTCCGAGGAGGTCGCCGACATCCTGCGCGCCACCCCGCTGCGCGAGATGGTCACCCGCGGCCCCCAGTTCTCGGTGCTGGTCGAGCGTCGCCGCGCCCTGGTCGGCTCCTGGTACGAATTCTTCCCCCGCTCCACCGGCGGCCGCGACGCCGACGGCAACCCCGTCCACGGCACCTTCGCCACCGCCGCGCGCGAACTTCCTCGCATCGCAGGCATGGGCTTCGACGTGGTCTACCTACCCCCGATCCACCCGGTCGGCGAGGTGAATCGCAAGGGCCGCAACAACACTCTCACCACCGAGCCCGGCGACGTCGGTTCCCCGTGGGCCATCGGCTCGGCGGACGGCGGCCACGACGCGATCAACCCGCTGCTTGGCACCGAACAGGATTTCGTCGAATTCGTTTCGCAGGCAACAGCTCTGGGCCTCGACGTCGCCATCGACCTGGCCTTGCAATGCGCCCCCGACCATCCCTGGGTCGCCGCCCACCCCGAGTGGTTCACCACACTGCCCGACGGCACCATCGCCTACGCCGAGAACCCGCCGAAGAAGTACCAGGACATCTACCCGGTCAACTTCGACAACGACCCCGACGGTCTCTACGCCGAGATCCTGCGCGTGGTCCGGCACTGGATCTCGTTGGGCGTCACCATCTTCCGCGTGGACAACCCGCACACCAAGCCCGCCGACTTCTGGGAGTGGTTGATCGCGCAACTGCGGCGCACCGACCCCGACGTGATGTTCCTGTCCGAGGCCTTCACCCGCCCCGCCCGCCTGTACGGTCTGGCCCGCCGCGGGTTCAGCCAGTCGTACACGTATTTCACCTGGCGCGTGCACAAGTGGGAGCTCACCGAGTTCGGCTACGAGATCGCCGCCAAGGCCGACGAGGCCAGGCCCAATCTGTTCGTGAACACCCCCGATATCCTGCACGAAAGCCTGCAGTACGGCGGCCCCGGCATGTTCGCCATCCGCGCGGCGCTCGCGGCCACCCTGTCCCCCACCTGGGGTATCTACTCCGGTTTCGAACTGTTCGAGCACGAAGCCGTGCGCGAGGGCAGCGAGGAATACCTCGACTCGGAGAAGTACGAACTGCGCCCCCGCGACTTCGCCGGGGCCCTGGAACGCGGCGAATCGCTCGAGCCGTGGCTGACCCGCCTCAACGAGGTGCGCCGCAATCACCCTGCGCTGCAACAGTTGCGGTGCATCCACTTCCACCACGTCGACAACGACGCGCTGATCGCGTACTCCAAGGTCGATCCCGCCACCGGCGACGCGGTGCTGGTGGTCATCAACCTGAACCCGTATTCCGCTGAGCAGGGCCATATTTCGCTGGACATGCCCGCGATCGGTCACCAGTGGCACGATCACCTGACCGTCTTCGACGAGGTCAGCGGCGAGGAATACCACTGGGGCCAACACAATTTCGTGCGCCTGGACCCCACCCGCGCGGTCGCGCACATCCTGTCGCTGCCGACCGTGCCAGCCGCCGCCCGCGCACCGCTGGCCTACCGCGAGACATTCTGATGAAACGTCGCGATCTGCTGCTGCTGGCCGCGGGCACCCACCCCGACCCGCACACAGTCCTCGGCGCCCACGCGCACGCCGACGGCACCGCGGTCAGCGTCCTGCGCCCGCACGCCGACACCGTGACCGTGCTCGTCGGCGGGACCGAACATCGTCTGAAGTCGTTGGGCCACGGCATCTTCGAGTCGGTGCTGCCCTATCCGCGGATCGACGACTACCGCATCCGCACCGAGTACCCCGGCGGCCAGACCGTGGTCAGCGCCGACGGCTACCACTTCCTGCCCACGGTCGGCGAGTTCGACCTGCACCTCATCGGCGAGGGCCGCCACACGCGCCTGTGGGAAGTACTGGGCGCACACCCCCGCCACTACACCACCCTCGACGGCGACGTCGACGGCACTTCGTTCGCGGTCTGGGCACCAAATGCGCGTGGCGTCACCGTCTTCGGCGATTTCGACAGCTGGAGCGGCACTTCGGCCCCGATGCGCGCACTGGGCAGTTCCGGGGTGTGGGAGGTCTTCGTCCCCGGCGTCGGGCCGGGCACCCGCTACAAGTACCGGATCCACGGCGCCGACGGCCGCGTCATCGATCACGCTGACCCACTGGCCTTTTCGACCGAAGTGCCGCCCGCGACCGCGTCGGTGGTCACGCGCGCCGACCACGTCTGGACCGACAGCGCCTGGCTGGACCGTCGCGCGAAATCCGAGGCCACCAGCTCCCCCCTCAGCGCCTACGAAATCCACCTGGCCTCCTGGCGACCGGGTCTGGACTACCGCGAATTGGCCCACCAGCTGGCCGATTACATCCTCGCGACCGGATTCACCCATGTGGAGCTGCTGCCCGTGGCCGAGCACCCGTTCGGCGGTTCGTGGGGCTACCAGGTCACCTCCTACTACGCCCCCACCTCCCGTTTCGGCAGTCCCGACGACTTCCGCTACTTCGTCGACCACCTGCACAACGCCGGTATCGGCGTGCTGCTGGACTGGGTCCCCGCCCACTTCCCGCGCGACGAATGGGCACTGGCCCGCTTCGACGGCACCCCGCTCTACGAACACCCCGACCCGCGCCGCGGCGAGCAACTGGACTGGGGCACTTACGTTTTCGACTTCGGACGCAACGAAGTCCGCAACTTCCTGGTCGCCAACGCGTCGTTCTGGATCGAGGAGTTCCACATCGACGGCCTGCGCGTGGACGCCGTCGCGTCGATGCTGTACCTGGACTACTCCCGCCCCGACGGCGGCTGGGAACCCAATATCTACGGCGGGCGCGAGAACCTGGAAGCCGTCGACTTCCTGCAGGAACTCAACGACACCGTGCACGGCGCCCATCCCGGCGTGCTGACCATCGCCGAGGAGTCCACCACCTGGCCCGGCGTCACCCGCGGCACCGACGTCGGCGGCCTGGGTTTCACCATGAAGTGGAACATGGGCTGGATGCACGACACCCTGGGCTATCTGGGCCGCGACCCGATCCACCGCAGCTGGCACCACAACGAGATGACGTTCTCGCTGGTCTACGCGTGGAGCGAGGCCTACGTGCTGCCGATCAGCCACGACGAGGTCGTGCACGGCAAAGGCACCCTGTGGACGCGCATGCCCGGCGACGACTTCGCCAAGGCCAGTGGCGTGCGCGCCCTGCTGGCCTACATGTGGTCGCACCCCGGCAAGAAACTGCTGTTCATGGGCCAGGAATTCGGCCAGTTCCGCGAATGGGACAACGATCGCGGCCTGGACTGGCAGGAACTGGAAAACCCACTGCACCAAGGCATTTCCACCATGGTCGCGGACCTGAACCGCACCTACCGCGCCCACCCCGCCCTGTGGACCCAGGACACCACCCCCGGCGGGCACTCCTGGATCGAAGCCGACGACAGTGCCGCCAACGTCTTCGCGTTCCTGCGGTGGGGCAGCGACGGCACCGCGGTGGCGTGCGTGTTCAACTTCTCCGGCTCCACCCGCGAGAACTACCGAATCGGCTTGCCGCACACCGGTTCCTGGCACGAGATCCTCAACACCGACGCCGCCGAATACGCGGGCTCCGGCATCGGCAACCTCGGCGCCGTCACCGCCGACGACACCCCCAGCCACGGCCACCCCGCCTCGGCCACCGTCACGCTGGCACCCCATAGCGCACTCTGGTTGTCCTCGAAACCCTGACGCCCACAGGTACGACGAAGCCGCCCCGGCGATGGTCATCCGGGGCGGCTTCGAAGCAGGTATCAGTACAGCGCGGCAGCGAGCTTGCGACGCGCCGCGATCACGAACGGCTCCGCCGGGTCGAATAGCTCGAACAGCTCGAGCAGCCGCGTGCGAGCCTTCGTCCGGTCGTCGCCCGCGGTGCGCTTGACGATCGCGATGATCCGATCGAACGCCGCCTCCGCACGCTGCTCGAACATCTCGACATCGGCCGCGTCCAGTGCCGCGTCCAGATTCGACGGGTCGGCGTCGGCGGTGGCCACCACGGCCGGATCCAGCTGCTGTGCCCTGGTCAGGAACCGCAGCTGCCGCAGCGCCGCCTTGGCTTCCTCGTTGCCCGGCTCCTCGGCGATGATCGCCTCGTAGGCCGCCTCGGCCCCGGCGAAGTCACCTTCGGACAGCTTGTCCTCCGCCTCGACGAACCGCGGGTCCTCGGGTTCGGGTTCGGCGGCGGCCGCGCCCGGATCACCCTCGAGCTTGCCCGCGGTCGCGTCCATCACCGCGTCCAGCCACTGCCGCACCTGCGGATCAGGCTGCGCGCCTTCGAAATCGGCCAACGGCTGCCCGGCCGCCACCGCGATCACCGTCGGAATGCCCTGCACCCGCAGTGCCTGGACGATGTTCATGTTCGGCTCGGCCTCGATCACGGCCAGATCCCACGCACCACGGTCCTCGACATTGAACCGTTCCAGCGTGCGAACCAGGTCGACGCTGCCCTGGCTACGCTGCGAGTACAGCGCGACCACCACGGGCACCTGCGTCGACCGCCGGATCACCTTGGCTTCGAAATCCGCCTCGGTGACCGTGTGGTTCCCCGCGGCAGCGGCAGCCGCAGGCCCACCGGGTGCGGCGGGCGGCTGCTTCAGCGCGGACAGATCCACCGCACCGGACATGGCGGCGGCAGCGACGGGCGAAGGACGACGGGCAGCGGGTCGAGTCACGGTTTCAGTTTGTCACGAAGCGTTCGAGGAAGCAGCCGCGGCGCCCTTGCCCGCGTCGACACTGAGCTCACCCAGCTGCCCGGTGCGCTCGGCCCAGCGCTCGAACCACACCGTGGCCAGCGGCGGAACGCTGGCGCCCAGCGCGAGCAGCAGCGTGCGCCGCGTCCATTCCAGCTCCCGCGACACAACCAGCGTCACGATCAGATAGCCGACGAAAATCGTGCCGTGCACCGGCCCGAAGATCTTGACGCCGACAACCCATTGCGGATCGGTCAGCACGCCCAGCTTGTCCAGGAAGAACGGAATCCATTTGAACGCCATCCCGATCAGCAGTCCGATCCACGAGATCGCCTCGGCGATCGCGAACAGTCGAAACCGCTTCGCCGGCGTCCTGACATCGAAGAATTCACCCATAACAGCCATTGTGCAGCATGACCTACGACACAACGTAGTTGGATGGCTCACAACGACGGCCCCGGCATTCGCGAGAACACCGGGGCCGTCGGTCGAACAGAATCAGGCAGGCACGCGAATGATCAGCGCGTCACCCTGACCGCCACCACCACACAGCGCCGCAGCACCGACCCCACCACCGCGACGCTTCAACTCCAGCGCCAGATGCAGCAGAATCCGCGCCCCCGACATCCCCAGCGGATGCCCGATGGCGATAGCCCCACCGTTGACGTTGACCTTCTCCGGGTCATACCCGAGCTTGCGAGTCGAAGCCACACCCACGGCCGCGAACGCCTCGTTGATCTCGATCAGGTCCAGCTCAGCGGGCGTAATGCCCTCCTTCGCGCACGCGGCGAGAATGGCGTTGGCCGGCTGGTCCTGCAGCGTCGAATCCGGCCCGGCGACCTGGCCCGAGGCGCCGATCTCCGCGATCCACTCCAGCCCCAGCTCTTCGGCCTTGGCCTTGCTCATCACGACCACCGCGGCCGCACCGTCGGAAATCTGCGAGGCGGTGCCGGCGGTGACCGTGCCGTCCTTGCGGAAGGCCGGACGCAGCTTGCCCAGCGACTCGGTCGTGGTGTCGGCGCGAATGCCCTCGTCCTCGGTCACATAAACCGGGTCACCCTTGCGCTGCGGCACGGCGACCGGCACGACCTCGTCTTCGAACAGCCCGTTCTTCCACGCGGCAGCGGCGCGCTGGTGCGAGGCCGCGGCCAGCGCGTCCTGCTCCTCGCGGCTGACCTTGTCCAGGTCGTTGCGGTCCTCGGTGAGCAGGCCCATGGCCTGGTCGGTGATCACGTCGTGCAGGCCGTCGTAGGCCATGTGGTCGACCAGCGTGGTGTCGCCGTACTTGAAGCCCTCGCGGCTCTTGGGCAGCAGGTGCGGGGTCTGGCTCATGGATTCCATGCCACCGGCCACGATGATCTCGTGCTCACCGGCGCGAATCAGCTGATCGGCCAACGCGATCGCGTTGATGCCCGACAGGCACACCTTGTTGATCAGGATCGACGGCACATCCATCGGGATCCCACCGGCGATGGCGGCCTGACGCGCGGGCAGCTGCCCGGCACCGGCCTGCAGCACCTGACCCAGGATCACGTAGTCGACCTGCTCGGGGGCGACGCCACCTTTTTCCAGCGCGGCCTTGATGGCCACACCGGCGAGATCCGAGGCCTTGAAGCCCTTGAGGCCGCCGAGCAGCCGACCGACCGGGGTACGCGCACCGGACACGATGACAGAAGTGGTCACGAAAGCCTCGCATTCATTGAGTCGAACCTCGCCGGACGCAGACGGCACCGCCACACGCGTTCAGGAGTTGTCCTCCACGGTAACCGGTATCGGCTCGCGCCCGGCACGCAGGTCCGCGCTAGCTTGACAGGGTGACCAACGAGAACTTCATCCCCGCCGATTACGTCATCGCCATCGACCACGTCGGCATCGCCGTGCCCGACCTCGACGTCGCCGTGGCCTGGTACACCGACAACCTGGGCATGGTCGAGACCCACCGCGAGGTCAACGAGGCCCAGGGCGTCATCGAGGCCATGCTGTCGTGCCCCGCCGCCGCCGACCGCGCGGCCGCTCTGCAGTTGCTGGCCCCGCTGTCGCCGGAGTCCACCATCGCCAAGTTCATCGACCGCAGCGGCCCCGGACTGCAGCAGCTGGCCTACCGGGTCACCGATATCGAGGCGGTGTCGGGCTTCCTGCGCGGACGTGGCGTGCGTTTGCTGTACGAAGCACCCCGCCACGGAACCGCCGATTCCCGCATCAATTTCATCCATCCGAAGGATGCTGGCGGTGTGCTGGTCGAGCTCGTGGAGCCGAACCCGGATGTTACGCACTAGTACGCCGGTACGGTCGGTTCATCTCGGCGAGATCACATTCACGGTCGAGTCTCCATAGCCTGGCTCGAGGCTGTATTTTGTGTGCCATGTCGTCACCTGAGTCCGATCGCAATCGCTTCGTTGCACTGCCCTTCACCGTTGTGCGCAAGGGTTATGCGCAAGACGAGGTGCGCAACTACTTCGACCGCTTCGACGCGGAGCTTCGCGTCACCGCCACCGACCGGGACGCTGCCGCCGCGCAGGCCCGCAATCTCGCCAGCCAGCTGGAAGACGCGCGTGACGAGATCGACGAGCTCCGCAAGGAGGTCGACCGGCTTTCCGTGCCGCCGACCACCGCCGAAGGCATGTCCGACCGCATCTCGCGCATGCTGCGCCTGGCCTCGGACGAAGCGTCCGAGGTTCGCGCACTCGCGCAGGCCGAGGCCGCCGAGATGGTGTCGATCGCCGAGCAGCAGGCCACCGAGATGCGTGGCAAGTACGAGTCGCTGCTCGCGGAGACCAAGGAGAAGCGCGAGGCGCTCGAGATCGAGTTCGAGCAGACCCTCGCCAACGCGCGCACCGAGTCCGCCAAGATCATCGAAGCCGCCCAGGCCGATGTCGAACGTCTGGGCAAGGAGGCCGAAGCCAAGCGCAAGGCCACCCAGCAGGACTTCGAGGCCACCATGAACGATCGGCGCACCAAGCTGACCCGTGCCATGGAGGAGCTCGAGGCCACCAGTCGCGCCGAGGCCGCCCAGCGGATCAAGGACGCGACCGACGAGTCGAACCGCCTGATCAGCTCCGCCACCCAGACCTCCGAGCGCAAGATCGCGCACGCCAAGGAACTGGCCGAGGAGATGCGCGTGCTGCGCGGCCGCGTGCTGGCCCAGCTGCTCGGTATCCGCGGTCAGCTCGACTCGGTGCCCGCCATGCTCGCCGCGGTCAACCGGGAGAGCGAACTGCTCGACGGCACCCCGGAGCGTAAGTCGATCAGCAACAACGGCAACAACAAGTCCGTGTCGGGCTCGCGCCAGAACAAGGCCATCCAGGAAGTCGCCGACGAGGACATCGTCGACGAGGACCGCGAGAGCGCCGACGTCAACTAATACCGCCTGTCGGACTCGTTACGACATTCACCACGAAAGAACCGAAGGCCGCCTCGAATCATCGAGGCGGCCTTCGGTTTTCGTCTGTATTCATTCAAGACCAGCGGCGGGTGATACCCCGGGTGCGCCTGCCGTTCCAGCAGCCCTGATGCCAGTGCCTGCGGTCTTCTTCGCCACCGTCGACCGCCCACGCAACGACATGCGCGACACCGACCGCGATCTCGTGATCGCAACCGGGACACCGATAGGTCTTCACCGCGCGGGCACCGGGAACCGTTCGCACGATATAGGTTTCGTCGCCGGGACCGTCCTCGGTGCGGCCGTAGACATCACCGAGGGGCGCGGGCCCCGCGGGGCGTCCCGTGCGTGGTTTACGTCGCGGCATCCCACTGTCTCCTAGAACAGGCGGAAAACGTTGCTCTCCGTGCCACGCAGCTCGTCGTAATCGAGCGTGAGGCAGCGGATTCCACGGTACTCCGCCAGCGTCTTCGCCTGCGGCCTGATCAGCTGCGCCGCGAACACCCCCGACACCGGCGCGAGCAGCGGGTCACGGTTGAGCAGTTCGAGGTAGCGGGTGAGCTGCTCGACACCGTCGATGTCACCGCGACGCTTGATCTCCACGGCCACCGTGGCGCCGTCGGCATCGCGGCACAGCAGGTCCACCGGGCCGATCGCGGTCATGAACTCGCGCCGCACCAGGGTGTACCCCTCCCCGAGCTTCGTCACGTGCTCGGCCAGCAGTTCCTGCAGATGCGCTTCGACGCCGTCCTTGATCAGGCCGGGATCGATACCGAGGTCATACGAGGAATCGTGCTCGATGTCCTCGATGGTGATGCGCAGTTCCTCGCCGGCCTTGTTGGTCACCACCCACAGCGCCTTCGCGGTCACCGGCTCCGGCACCTGGCCCTCGCGCAACGGCGTGACACCGTCGGGCAGCTCCGCGGGCGCGGCGTCGGGCACTTCCTGCTCCACCAGCCAGCACGGCGGGCTCATCCAGTTCAGGGGCTTGTACGAGCCACCGTCGGAGTGCACGAGCACCGAACCGTCGGCCTTGATCAGCAACAGCCGACGAGCCATCGGAAGGTGGGCGGTCAGTCGGCCGACATAATCGACCTGGCAACGAGCAATGACAAGGCGCACCCAAGCACTGTAGGCGACCGTGGTTGGAACGCAAAAAGGCCCCCAACCAATGGCTGGGGGCCTTTCGCAATGATGTTCCGGCAGTGTCCTACTCTCCCACACCCTGTCGAGTGCAGTACCATCGGCGCAGGTGGCCTTAGCTTCCGG
>NZ_JBHXRY010000022.1:0-30292 GCF_042714895.1 Nocardia sp. NPDC058666 | reverse complement strand
GAACCAATAAAAAATTATTGGCACTGACATTCATCGACACACTATTGAGTTCTCAAAGAACACACGCACACACTTCTACCGGCAACTTGTTGTTGCGGTTTCGGTGAGGCAAGAGTTCAAACTTAGCTCAGGAACCGGCCTGGAAGCAAGTCCCAGTCGGTGTAACCCTGAACACATGATCAGTCAGGCGCTCAACGTACTACCTCGTGTCTGCAACCGCTTGGCGGCTGAGTCGGTGTCCGTGTCGCTCTGACTCGAATAAAGTTACGGGGCGGCCAACGGGAAGTCAAATCGCCAGGACAATCCGGCGTTTCCCCAGGTCGCAGCCCCCACACTAGGGCGGATTCGGCGTCGGCGCACCCCGGCGAACTTCGCGATCGAAGGCCGGGGATCGGCGGCGACCACTCGGCAACTGATCATCAGTCCAGGCGGCAGCTGACCCTCAACAACGCACCCACCTGCTGACATGACGTGACAACCGTGGACAGGTCGACCCATTCGATATACAGTTCGCCGACATTTAGCAATTTCATAGCTAATCTTCGGGCGGAAGGTAGGTCGAGGTGACGGAGGATCTCGACTCGGTCGAGCGTCGCGCCTGGAGCGCGGTGGTCACCCTCTCGATGCGCGTCCCCAGCGCGCTGGACTCCCGGCTACAGCGCGAGTTCGGCGTGACCCATTTCGAGTACCGGGTCCTGCTGTTACTGCACGAGGCCCCGGACCGGCGGATGCGGTTGAGCCTGCTGGCCGCGCGCGGACACGGGTCCATTTCCCGTCTGTCCCATGTGGTTTCGAAGCTCGAGCGGGTGGGCTGGGCGCGGCGCGAAGCCGCGGAGTGCGGGCGCGGGATCGACGCGGTGCTCACCGAGACCGGGCGGGCCAAGGTGGTGGAGGCGACCCCGGAGTATCTGATCGCGGTGCGCAAGTTGGTGCTCGACGGGCTCGACACTGTGCAGAAGGCCGAGCTCGCGGTGCTGGGTGAGCGGCTGTCCCGGCACCTGGTCGACACGCTCGGCGACGCGGATGCCGGGCAGACCGCCCCGGACTGTTGAGCGAAGGTCAGGAGTTGTGCGGACGCCAGGTGGCTACCGCCCAGATCACCACGATGTCGATGGCGATGATCAGGATCGACCACCACGGGTAGTACGGCAGCCACAGGAAGTTGGCCACGATCGACAGCGCCGCGATCACCATCGCCGACACCCGACCCCAGGTCTGGCCCGCGAGCAGGCCGATCGCCACGATCACCGCGATCGCGCCGAGGATGATGTGCCACCAACCCCAGCTGGTGAGGTCGAACTGGTAGGTGTACTCCGGCCCGACCACGATCAGGTCGTCGTTGGCCACCGCGGAGATTCCCTCGAAGATCTGCAGGACACCGACGACCGCGAGCAGAATGCCGGCGCCGATCGAAGTTCCCGCCGCGATCCCCTCGCGCACAGGGTGCTGGTTGGTGTTCGTCATCGCAGGGCCTTCCCGTCAGGTCGATGCCACGTGCCACCACGGCACGGGTCAACGGTAGGAAGGCCTCCGGCTCGGCACCTCACCCGTTGCGGGTGAACTCCGCTATCCGGCGCGGCACCGGGCGCAGCGTTTTGCCCAGGTCGGTGCGCAGGGTGATCAGCGCGTCGAGCAGGTAGTTCTGCCGCACGCGCCACGGGTGCCGGTCGCCTTGGCGCGGGAATGTGGCGATCGAGCGCAGGACGTACCCGGCATTCAGGTCAAGCAGGGGGCGTTCGGTGAGCGAGCCGTTGGGTTCGGGGACGACCGCGGGGCTACCGGTGCGGTCGAGGTGGGACAGGACTTTGCAGACCAGGCGGGAGGTGAGATCGGCGCGCAGGGTCCACGACGCGTTCGTGTAGCCCACACAGATGGCGAAGTTGGGCAAGCCGGTGAGCATGGCGCCCTGCCAGACGAACTGGTCGGCCAGCACTACCGGGACGCCGTCGACCGAAGGCGCGATGCCGCCGAACGCGAGCAGGCGCAGGCCGGTCGCGGTCACGACGATGTCGGCGGGCAGGGTCTCCCCCGACACCAAGCGGATGCCTTCGGGCACGAAAGTGTCGATGTGGTCGGTGACCACGGTGGCCTTGCCCTTCTTCATCGCCTTGAAGAAATCGGCGTCGGGGGCGGCGCACAGGCGTTGATCCCACGGGTCGTACTCGGGGGTGAAGTGCTGGGCCACGAGCTTGTCGTCTTTGAGGATGCGCGTGTTCAGGTCGGTCAGCAGTTTGCGCGCGGCGGCGGGGCGGCGACGGCAGAACTGGTAGAAGCCGATGTTGAACAGGATGTTCTTGGTGCGGATCAGGCGGTGGGCCAGGTTCGCGGGCAGGAGTTTGCGGATCTTGTCGGCCTGCTTGTCGCGGCCGGGCACGGGGCTGATCCAGGTGGGGCTGCGCTGCAGCATGGTGACGTGGGCGGCGTCGGCGGCGAGGTTGGGCACCAGGGTGACCGCGGTCGCGCCGCTGCCGATCACCACGATGCGCTTGTCGCGGGTGTCGAGATCGGTGGGCCAGAACTGTGGGTGCACCACGGTGCCCGCGAAGTCGTCGCGGCCGGGGAACTGCGGGTCGTGCGGTTGGCCGTAGTCGTAGTAGCCGGCGCAGGTGTACAGGAATCCGCAGGTCAGGGTGCTCAGTTCGGGGCCGTCGGGGCCCTCGTGGGCGATGGTGAGTTGCCAGTGCGCGTGCTGCGACGACCAGTCCGCGCCGATCACTCGGGAACCGAAACGGATGTGCCGGTCGATGCCGTTCTCCTGCGCGGTCTCGCGGATGTAGTCCAGGATCGCGGCGCCGTCGGCGATCGAGCGGGCCGCGCGCCACGGCTTGAACGGGTAACCCAGGGTGAACATGTCCGAATCGGAGCGAATGCCGGGATAGCGGAACAGATCCCAGGTGCCGCCGAGGTCGGCGCGGGCCTCGAGCACGGCGTAGCTGCGGTGCGGATGTTCGGCTTGCAGCCGGTAGGCGGCCCCGATGCCGGACAACCCGGCGCCGACGATGACGACGTCGAGGTGTTCGGGGGCAGCTGCGGTGTCGGTCATGGCTCCAGTGTGCCCGGACACACCGCGCGGCACGAGAGCGGATTTCGGTAGGTTGGTGGGGTGTCGTTGTTTCGACGTGCGGGATGGTTGCTCGTCGGCGCACTGGTCTCCGTGCTCGCCGCCGCCCTGGCGGGGTTGCCGGTCTTCGTGCATCCGCAAGTGGATCCGCTGCGGCCCGCCGACGCGATCGTGGTGCTCGGCGGCACCGCCTATGAGCGATTCGACCTCGGAATCCAGTTGGCGCAGCGGGGATTGGCGCCCGAGGTGCTGATCTCGCAGTCCACCGGTGCCGACGATCCGATGATGGACAAGTACTGCGGCGGCCGATTCGCCTTCCGGGTCTCGTGTTTCGTGCCCGACCCGTGGACCACAGATGGCGAGGCGCGCGAAATCGTGCGGCGCGCAGAGATTTACGGGTGGAAGCACATCATCGTGGTCACCTTCACCCCGCACGTGTCGCGCGCCCGGTACATCGTGGGCAAGTGCTACGACGGCGAGCTCACCATGGTCGCGAGCCCCTCGGATTCGGGGTTCGAATTCTGGTCGTGGATGTACGTGCGCCAATCCGGGGGCTACATCAGGGCTTTCGTGAATCAGCATTGCGAGACGGCCTGACATAGGCCGGTCTGTGCTCCTAGAGTGAGACCCAGCGCGGCGGGGGCTCGCGCAGGTGAGAGGACCGCCGATGCTTGTCGAGGATCTGCGCACCGTCGGCGACGACGGCTTGCGCGCCCAGGTGTGTGTGATCGGGTCGGGGCCCGCAGGGTTGACGGTGGCCACCGAACTCGCCGCCGTGGGCCTGCAGGTGCTCGTCCTGGAAAGCGGCGGTGACGAGATCACCTGGGACGAACCGGCTTTCGCCTCCATCGACAATGTCGGGGCGCCACGCGCGGAACATCATCGGATCGCGGGCAACCGGGTGCTCGGCGGCAGTTCGCACACCTGGTCCGGGCGCTGCGGGATGCTCGACGAGCTCGACTTCGCCACGCGGCCCTGGGTCACGCAGTCCGGCTGGCCGATCGACGCGGGTGCGCTGCGGCCCTACGCCGAACGCGCGGCCGAGCACGCCGGGCTCGGGCACGGGGCCGGCTTCACCGAGGACGAGTTCTGGCCGTTGTCCGGGCGGCAGGCACCGGCCGACGCCCTCGACCCGGCCGCGTTCCGCCCCTACTTCTGGCAGATCAGCCGCGACCCCGGCAACCGGTTCGACTGCAAACGGTGGGGTGCGCACGTACGCGATACCGTCGCGCCGACCGCGCGGGTGCTGGTGAACGCGACCGTCACGCACATCGACACCGATCCCACTGGGGCACATGTGAACTCGGTCGAGGTGACCGGTGCCGGTGGGCGGGTGCGGACCGTATGGGCGCAGGTGTTCGTGCTGGCCGCGGGTGGGATCGATACGCCACGGCTGCTGTTGGCCTCGCGCCGCGCGGTGGCGGGTGGGATCGGGAACCGATACGACCAGGTCGGGCGGTATCTGATGGACCATCGCTGCGGGGCGGTCGCCACGCTGGCACCCGCGGCGGCCGGGCCCGCGCTGGATCGGTTCGGAAAGTACGTGGTCAAGAGCGCGCGGGGCAAGCACACCTACCTGCACGGGATCGCGTTGTCGCCGGAGCTGCAACGGCGCGAATCGCTGGTGAACTGTGCGCTGTGGTTGCAGGAGGTTCCCGCCGAGGACGACCCGTGGGACTCGGTGAAGCGGCTGCTGCGGGGGCGCGCGCGGTGGCAGGACGTGCGAATCATGCTGTCGGACACCGGACTTCTGCTCAACGGTGCGCGGCGCAGGCTGCTCGACGGTGTCGGGTTGCCGCATCGGCTGGCCGCAGTGGAAGTGCGGGCGATGGTGGAGCAGACGCCCGACGCGCACAGTCGGGTACGACTGTCCACCCGGACTGATCCACTGGGAATGCCTTTGCCACAGGTGGATTGGCGCACCAGCGAGCAGGAGGACCGGACGGTGCGTCGGGCTACGGCCATGCTGGTCGACGAGTTCGCGCGATTGGGATTGCCTGCGCCGCAGGTGGTTTCGTCGGCACTGCCCGGCAGTACCGATCCCTTGCCGCTCACCGACTGGGCGCATCCCAGTGGCACCACGCGGATGTCGGCCGATCCACGCCACGGGGTGGTGGACCAGAACTGTCGGGTGCACGGGGTGGACAACCTGTACATCGCGGGCAGTTCGGTGTTTCCGACCAACGGGCACGTGAACCCGACGCTGACCGTGATCGCACTGGCGGTGCGGCTGGCCGACACTCTGCGCGCCGGGCTGCGCGTGGACACCGATTCCGCGGGGGCCCGTTTAGGCTGAGCGGATGCCTGACTCGTCTGCGGGAAACGGTGGATCAAGCGGGACCGAGGAGTCGGGACACCCGCACGAGCCGCACAGTGGCAATCTCGGCTCGCGCCTGAACTGGCTGCGCGCGGGGGTGCTCGGTGCCAACGACGGCATCGTGTCCACCGCCGGGCTGGTCGTCGGCGTGGCCGCCTCGACGAACAACTCGCACACGATCCTCACCGCGGGACTGTCGGGGCTGGTCGCGGGCGCGCTGTCGATGGCGGCGGGCGAGTACATCTCGGTGAGCACGCAGCGGGATTCGGAGAAGGCGCTGCTGGCCAAGGAACGCCGTGAGCTGGCCGACGAACCCGACTTCGAACTGGCCGAACTGGCCGGGATCTACGAGAAGAAGGGCCTGAGCCCGGCCACCGCGCGCACCGTGGCCGCCGAGCTCACCGCGCACGACGCGTTCACCGCGCACGCGGAAGCCGAACTCGGCATCGACCCGCACGACCTGACCAATCCGTGGGCTGCCGCGCTGTCCTCGGCGATCTCGTACACCTGCGGTGCGCTGCTGCCCTTGCTGGCGATCATGTTGCCGCCCACCCACTGGAAGGTGCCGGTGACGTTCGCGGCGGTGCTGTTCGCGCTGGCGGTGACCGGCACGATCAGTGCGCGTCTGGGCGGCAGCAGTGTGCAGCGGGCGGTGCTGCGGGTGATGATCGGTGGTGCGCTGGCGATGGCCGTGACGTATGGGATCGGCATGTTCACCGACTCGATGAGCGGCAGCTGACCCGATTCGGCGGGGGCCTGGCAAAGGCTGCGCGCGGCTGAGTTTCGGGTAGCCGAGCTCGGCTAGGCGCACCCCGGCCAGCGGAGGCCATCCTTCGAGCGGGGCGAATCAGTGCATGGGTCCCAGGTCGAGGCGGCGGGTTACTCGGTCGACGACGTCCGGGGGCATGCCGGGTTCGCGGCGGGCGGCTTGGGCTTCGCGGCGGCCGGCTTCGGTGACCGCGGCGCGGACCGCGCGCATCTGGGAGGCGAACTTGCGTTCTTTGTCCAGCGCGGCCTTGGCGTCGGCGTCGGCCAGTTCGGGGTCGGCCTTGGCGGACAGGTGGCGCAGGGTGTCCTTGATCTCGGTGTAGAGGTCCTCGGGGAGGTCGTCGCGGGCGGCGATGGCTTTGAGTTCGGTGAGTTCGGCGTTCACCACGCGGGTCCACAGGGCCTGTTCGACCGCGCGCTCCTGGCGGGTATCTATCTGGACGCCGGTGAGGCGGACCACCAGCGGCAGGGTCGGGCCCTGGACCAGCAGGGTGAACAACACGACCGCGAACGCGATGAACAGAATCTCCGAGCGGGCCGGGAAATCGGCGCCGGTGTCGAGGGTGAACGGCACGGCTAGGGCCAGCGCGACCGTGGCGACGCCGCGCATCCCCGCCCACCAGGTGACGATCACCTCCTGCCAGGTGAACGGCGCGTCGGTGTTGGGCAGTTTGCTGGTGACCGCCCAGATGCCCAGCAGCCAGGCCAGGCGCAAACCCACCACCACCGCGATCACCGCGACGGTGACCCCGGCCAGCGACGGCCAGTTGTGGCCGGTGGTCTCGATGACCACCCGCAGTTCCAGGCCGATCAGCGCGAAAGCGAAACCGGTGATGAGCATTTCGGTGATATCCCAGACCGAGTCCGCGACCAGGCGGTAGTCGCGGTCGCCGATCTCGGTGACCGCGTCGGTGAGATACAGCGCGCAGACCAGCACCGCGAGCACGGCCGAGCCGCCGCCGTGTTCGGCGATGCCGTAGGCGGCGAAGGGCAGTAGCAGGCTCAGGGCGACCTGGCCGGTGGCGGTGTTCAGGTGCTTGGTGAGCTTGCTGCCCAGCCACCCCAGCAGCAGGCCGACCACGAGGCCGACGATGGCGGCGACCGCGAAATCGCCGAGCGCGTGCAACGGCGAGAACAGGCCGGTGACCACGGCCTGGATACCGACGGTGTAGATGACGATCGCGGTGACGTCGTTGAACAGGCCTTCGCCGCCCAGGGTGACGATCAGGCGGCGCGGTAGGCCGAGGCGGCCCGCCATCGAGGTGGCCGCGACCGGGTCGGGCGGGGCGACCAGCGCGCCGAGCACGACACCCGCGGCGATGGCGGCGGCCGGATTCCAGGCGTGGAACACCGCAGCGACCGCGATCGCGGTGACGATGACGAGGCCGACCGCGCGCAACGCGATGATCTGCCAATTCTCCGCGAATTGACGCCAGGAGGTGCGGCGGGCGGCGGCGTACAGCAGCGGCGGCAAGACCAGCGGCAGGATCAACTCGGGGTTGATCTCCAGGCTGGGGACGGCGGGGATCAGGGCCAGCAGGCAGCCGAACAGGGTCATCAGGATCGACGGCGCGAGACCGATGCGCTCGCCCAGCGGTTCGGCGAGCACGGTCGCGAGCAGGATCACCAGGATGAGCACCAACTGGTCCATAGCTGACCAGTGTCATCGAGATCGGTGGTGGGTGGGGACCGACCCGCCGCCGGTCAGGGGTTGGATGCCGCGAGCTATTCGATGCTGACCGGTGCGATGTGGCGGGGGCCGCCCGCTGTCGTCCGGGTTCCGACGCCGCGACCGGCTGTTCGATGCTGACCGGTGTCATCGAGGCCGGTGACGTGCCGGGGCGACCCGTCAGGGACCAGCTATTGGGTGCTGACCACTGCGGTGT
Organism: Nocardia sp. NPDC058666; assembly: GCF_042714895.1. Lineage (NCBI taxonomy): Bacteria > Bacillati > Actinomycetota > Actinomycetes > Mycobacteriales > Nocardiaceae > Nocardia > Nocardia sp. NPDC058666. The sequence goes on along the minus strand of NZ_JBHXRY010000022.1, from coordinate 22,260 downwards.
GCCGGAGGCGACCCGCCGCCGTCCGGGTTCCGATGTCGCGACCGTCGATCGGCGGGGTCACGGGCGGACCGCGACCGCGGGGGGTAGCAGGATCGGCGGCAGCGGGAACGGGAGTTGGAGGACCGGCGGCGGGGGTGGCGGGGGTGGGGCCGGTTCGGGTTCGTAGACCGGGGGTGGGGGTTCCGGTGCGGGCTCGGGTTCGTAGACCGGCGGTTCGTAGACCGGCGGGGGCGGCGGCTCGTAGGCCGGGGGCGGCGGGGGTGCTTCGACCGGGGCCGGTTCCGGGACGAACTCGGAAGCGGGCGGCGGCGGAGGTGGGGGCGGTGCGGGTGGAAGGGCGTCGGGAGTGGTGACCGTGCACTGCCATTGGCCGTCGTCGTGGACGCGCCAGTGCGCGACGATGCCGCCTGCCGAGCAGTTTCCGCCGACGCGACGAGCGGGCCACGGCGGGGCGAACTGCGCTTCGGTGTCGGCGGCCTCCTGATCGGCACCGGCCACCGGCAGGCCGTTGGCGTCGGCACCCAACGGGTTCACCGAGGGATCGTCGGCGCCCTGATCGGCGCGCAACACCAGTCCCAGCGCGACCACCAGCGCGAGCAACGCGGCCAGCACAGCCGCTATCGCGATCATTCGTGTACTGCTACCGGTCCGCTCTTCGGGACCGTCGCTGCTGCGAGCCATCGCACCGCCTTCGCCGCGGATCAGGTCTGCACCTCATCCAGCACGCTACCGCACGGTTGCTCAGCCACCACCCGCCTCGACCGGACAAGCACTGGCCAGGGCAAATACCTATATGCGATGGTTGCCCGATGTTTACTTGATCGCGACCCGCACCTTCACCGCGTCGGCGTCGGTGTTGTGCAATGCCTGTGCGATCAACGCGCTCAGGTCCAGTTGCGGGCCCGCCGCGGTCACCGATTCGGTGAGCGGACGCAAGCCCGGCAGCAGAGCCGACAATTCCGGGCCGAGCTCGTTCAGCTTCGCGGTGAGTTCTTCCAGGAACGGCACGAGACCGTCTTCGCGTAGGTACATCTGTGGATCGCCCTCGGTGGCCCGGCCGACCGATTCCACGAACTGGTCGATCACCTGACTCAAGCGGACGAACGCGGGCGCGGCCGCGGCGGTGGCGGGGCCGGCCCACGCGATATCACCGGAGACGTATTCGAAGTTGTTCTGCAGTTCGCCGATCGCGGGCGCGCGGCTCATCAGTGCCGCGGCGAGCAGGTCGCCCGCGCGTGCCAGCTCGGGAACCACGTTCTCGGTGCCGGCCATCGCGGTACCGAGCGTGTCGACCAGGGAGCCGACCACCGCGGGGTCCAGCTGCTCGACGGTCTTGGTGACCAACCGGGCGACCTCGGGGATCGACATCGGCGTGCGCACGTTCTCGCCTGAAAGTCGTTGTCCGTCAGCCAGATACGGGCCGTCGGCGGAGCGCGGCACGAACTGCACGTACGGCTCACCCAGCGACGACAGGTGTTCGATGGTGACCACGCTGCTCAGGGGCACCTTGTGATCGGCGCCGATCCGGAAACCGACCTGCACCCGCCCGCCGGCGGAGGTGTCGATCTCGGTGACCTTGCCGATCTCGATCCCGGTCAGCAGGATCGGCGAACCCACCGACAGGCCACCGGAATTCGCAATCTCGATCGAGGCGGCGGTGAAGTCGGCCAGCGGATCCACCCGAACCACCCCGAAGGTCAGGTAACCCGCGCCGAGCACGGTGATGGCGGCGATACCGCTCAGCGAAGCCAGGGCACCGGTCTTCATCGCACCATTCCGATCATCCGCAGCGCGGTGACGATCTGCGCCAGCTGGTCTTCTTCGGACACCCGCACGCCGGTGACGTTCACCTTCGGGCCGTTCTCGGCGAAGGGAATGATCTTGTCGCGCAACAGCGCCGTGAGCAGCGCCATGTTGGTGGCCGAGCGCAGGTCCGCCGATCCGCCGGTGGCCAGCGGCACGAACGCGTTCGCGGCCGCGTCGCCCGAGCGCGCGATCGGGGCCAGCCAGGTCAGCGAGGAACCGACCGGGCCCAGTGCGTCGAAGATCTTCATGGTCTTGGCGATCGAGTCCTGTGTGCCGGTCATCGCGGCCACCGCCTCGGGCGTGAGGATGTTGGTGAGCTCGGGGCCGATGCCGTGCATGACCTCGGCGTTGGCGGCCAGGCCGTTGACCAGCAGGTCGACCTGGTCCAGATTCGCGGCCAGGTTCGCGGCGTCGGCGCCCATCACCGCGGAGATGCGCGCGGTTTCCTTGGGGTCCTGTGGCATCACCGAGTTGATCCGGCCCAGCATTTCCTGCAGCTGGCCGATGGCGCCGCCCTGCACGAACACCGCCATGGTGGCCATCGTGTCTTCCAGTTGCACAGGCGGTTTCGTGCGATCGATCGGAATGGTGTCGCCGTCGCGCAGCAGGTCGCCGAAGCCGTCCTTGGGGGTCGTCAGCGACAGGTGGATGTCGCCGAGGATGGTGTTCTGGCGCAGTTCGGCGATGGACTTTCTCGGCAACTGCACCGTGTCGAGGATGTCGGCCTCGACGATGACGTAACCGCCGCGACCTGCTGGTGCGTCGGCGGGTTGGACCACGCGCACGCCGTCGACGATGCCGATCTCGGCGCCGTTGGCGATCACCTTCGACCGCGACGGCAGGTTCAGCACGCTGCTGAACTCGATCTGCACGCGATAGGTCTCTCCGCTCACCGTCGAACCGGGAACCGGCACGTCGGCGGGGTCGAAACCGCAACCACCGACCGCGAGACCGGTGGCGACCACCAGCGCGATCACGCTGTGTCGCAACATCTTTCGGGTGTTCATCGGGCACCTGCCATTCCGAGCACGACCTGCACGAGATTCACGTCGGCCAGTCCCTGCGCCGGGTCGGGACACTGCCCTGGGATCAGCGCGTTCACCGCGGTGCACACCTGGTCGGCTTCACCGGTGGGCAGTGCGACCTTCGGCGGCGCGTAGGTGATCGCGGTGCCGCCGGCGGGATCGGTGGCGCTGCGAAAGGCCGAGGCCAGCGCGGGCATCTTGGCCACGATCTCCGACAGCGATCCGACGTTGGCGCGCAACAGTTTTACCAGCGGGACGGTGTCGTCCAGCGCGCCGATCAGCGGGTCGCCGAGGATGATGGCGACGTCGTTGAGCATCGGCAATAGGTCGCCGAGTCCTTCGAACAGCGAGGTGGCCGGGCCGAGCAGGTCGTCGGAGGCCTGGTTCAGCAGCGGGGCCAGACGCACCAGCATGGTCTGCAGGTCGCCCCAGTTGGCGGCGACCCGGTTCGACACCGAGGCGAAGGCATCGAAAAGGCCTGCGAGATGGGCGATGTCGGCGTCGGGCTTGTTCATCGCCGTACCGAGTTTGTGGATGAGCTCGTTGACCGTGGGGCCGGTGCCCGCGGTCGCGCGGTCCAGCGAGGACAGGCCGTTGGCCAGTCCGCCCGGCTGACCCGCGGTGCCGCCGGACAGTTCGTCGGACAGGCTCGCCAGTGCGGTCAGTGTTTCGGTAATGCTCTTGGGCGTCAGGGTTTTGGTGATGCAGCCGCCCGCGAGCGGGGGCGCGTCCTTGCCGGTGGTGAGCACGGCCAGATTGCGGTCCGCGGCAACCGAATACGCGACGGTGGTCGCGGAAGCATCGGAGCGGACCGGGAATTCGGCGTCCACGGCGAACTCGACGCGCACCTTGGCGCCCTCGTTGCGCACCGCGGTCACCTCGCCGACGTTCATGCCGCGCATGGTGACGTGATTGCCCGGGTAGAGGCCGATCGCGTCGGGCATCATCGCGCAATAGGACTGCGTCTTCTTCAGCGGATCGAAGGCGATGAAATAGCCGCCGGTCACCAACGCAACCAGCACCGCGACACCGGCGATCGACATGAAGGCCTGCGATCCCAGCAGTTTCCTCAACATCAGCACGCCTTCCCTGGCAGCGGTACGCACACGCGGGCGCTGGACTGGTCGACCACCACACCCGCTTCGGGGGTTGCCAGCTGCGACAGCTTGGTCTGCAGCTCGTGCACGGTGCCGAGGACCGGTTCGAGTTGGCCGCCGAGTTCGCCCAGTCGCGGCAGCGCGTCGGCCAGCGCCTGCACCTGCGGTTTCAGGCTGGACTCCCAGGTCGGTGCCAGGCCGGCCAGCCGGTTCACCACCGAGGTGAGCAGCCGAAGTGCTTCTGCCAGTTCGGCCTTCTTGCTCAGCAGCAGGTCTTCGAGCAGGTTGACGTTGTTCATCAGCCTGCCCAGATCGGACTTGGCGCCGTCGTACATGGAGATGTACTCGTCGAGGATCGCGATCGACTTCGACACCTGCGAACGCTGCCGGTCGAGCATGTCGACGTACGTGCTCACGGTGTCCAGGGTGGTGCGCAGGGCTTCCGGGGAGGTCTCGATCGCGGAGTTCGCCGCGGCCAGGTTGTTGCGCACGGTGTCGCCGTCGACCGCGGCCAGCGGGGTCGTGGCGTCCTGGAAGGTCTCGATCAGGCTGTAGGGCAGGCGAATTCGATCCGACGGAATGGCCTTGTCCCCCAGCGGCGCGGAGCCGGCCGGGTACAGGGCGACGTAGTGGCCACCGACCACGGTGAGCATCCGGATGTCCAGGGAGCTCTGATCGCCGACGAACACCTCGTCCTTCACGGTGAACCGCATGAGCACCTTGTCGGGGCGCAGTTCCAGCGAGGTGACGCTGCCCACCGAGATGCCGGCCAGGCGCACGTCGTCGCCTTCGCGCACGGACTGCGCTTCGCTGAGTTCGGCGGTGTAGGTGTGTTTGCCCAACGGCACCACGTAGATCACCGCGGCGCCGACGATGAACAGCACCACCAGGCTCAGTCCGAGGATGCCCATGCGCAGTTCGCGGGCGCGTTTGCCCGCTTCGTCGAGGATCGGGCGATCACCGGAGAAGATCTTGGGCAGCTTCAGCGGTTGCATACGGTGACCTTCTGTCCGGCGATCAGCACCTGCAGCGGGGCGGGCACGTCGGCCGCGCCGTTGCCGCAGTGCGGCGTGAAGTCGGCGAAACCGCGCGACAGCGACGAGTCGACCGTGGCCAGCAGCCCGGGCAGCTTGCCGAACACCTCGACGGCTTCGGCCGGGTTCGGGAACAGGGCGCGGATCATCGCGTCGACGTCGGCGCCGCCGCCTTCGACCAGGCCCAGCGAGGCGAGCAACCGGTCCACCGGTGCCAGCACCGAGGGCGCGGTCATCGCGAACTGCGCGACGCCGCCGATATTGCGTTGCATCGCCTCGAAGACGTCGGTGAGCCGGGCCAGCAGCGGCAGAAGTTGGCCCACGCGGCCGCCGTGTCGGTCGGCCATATCCGACAGGTTGCGGATCAGCGTGCCGATCACCTGCTGACGGTCCTGCGCGTAACTGGCGAGCTGGTCGATCGCGCTCAACGCGGGGCCCAGACCCGAGCCGTCGCCTTCGATCACCGCGAGCATGCTGGCGGTGAACTGGTTGATCGCCTCGGGCGACAGCGTGGCCAGCACCGGCTTCAAACCGCTGAACAGGCTCGTCACGTCGAACGACGGGACGGTCATGTTCGCGCCGATCCGGGCACCCGCGACGATCTTCGCGCCGGGGTTGGGTGCCTGCTGCAGGTCGATGTAGCGCTGGCCGGTGAGGTTCTGGTAGCGGATGGCCAGCTTGGAGTTGTCGTAGATCGGGGTGTCGGTCTTGACCGTGATCGCGATCTTGGCCTTGTCGCCTTCCAGGCCGATCTTCTCGATCTTGCCCACCTGCACGCCGAACATTCGCACGTCGTTGCCGACTTTGAGGCCGTTGGCGTCGGTGAACAGCACGTCGTGGGCGTTGGTGTCACCGGCGACCGGGCGTTGGATCAGCGTGAACACCAGACCCAGCGCGACGATCATGACCAGGGTGAATGCGCCAAGACGCAGTGCGGTTCCGCGAATCTTCATCGCGCACCGGCCTTTCCGAACAGCGGCACCGCGATACCGGGGACACCGCTGAGCTCGACGTCGAGGTTGAGGACCGGACCGTTGGGGCCGTCGGGCATGGCGCCGCGCAGGTTCTGCAGCAGGGCGGTGAGGTCGGCGCCGGTGCGACGGGGGTTGGGCGACATCTGGGCCAGCGCCGACAGCATCGGCGCGAGCATGTCGGTGGTCTCGGCGAAGTGCCCGCCCGCGGTGTTCAACGTGGTGGTCAGGGCGGGCAGGATGCTGCCGCCGATCACGCCGACGCCGATGTCGTAGCGGTCCTTGTCGATCTGGGTCACCCGGATCTCGCTGAGCTGGTCGATCACCTGCATGGTGGCGCCGGCGAACTGGCCGCCGCCGTCGAAGGCGGGGCCGAGCTTGCCGAACAGCTCCGCAGGCATCACGTCCTGGTTGTCGGCGATGGTCCTGGCCACGGTGATCAGCGCCTGCACCAGCGGGGTGAAGGCCTTGAAGTCCGCGGCCAGCTGGGAGATGACCGTGGCCATCTGCGGGCTGGTCACGGTCATGCCGACCTGCGACAGGCTGCGCAGGATCGCGCTCATCGTGGCGTCGTAGACCCGGTCGCCGTTGGCGCCGGTGAGGTCGAGCACCGCGCCTTCGCGCAGCGGGGAACCGCCTGTGCCACGGCGCAATTCGATTTCCGCGATGCCGAACAGGTTGGTGGGGGCGTAATCGACTGCGAGGCTGTCGTCGATGCCGACCAGTCGCTCGCCGTCCAGCAGCAGCGCGATCTGCTGGGTGCCGCGTTCGCCGGGGGTCACTTCGGCGACCTCGCCGACGGTGACACCGTCGATGCGGACCTGACTGCCCGCGCTGATGCCGTCACCGAGGTGATCGGTGTGCAGGGCGATACGCAGGCCCTCTTCGGTGCGGAAGTTGTTGTAGCCCACCGTGGCCAGCACGACCACCGCGATCAGACCGAGGATGATTCCGCCGGTCAGGCGCGCGCTGCGTCGGTCGGCCGCGACACCGGGCATTCCGTAGTTAGGCACTAGATCACCCCGTAAAACTGATCGCCGAGTTGAAGCCCCACAGTGCGATCGACAGCACCATGTCGATGGCGATGATGGCCACCGAACTAGCGCGCACCGCACGACCCGACGCGATGCCGACGCCTTCGGGTCCGCCGGTGGCGAAGAACCCGAAGTAGCTGTGCACCAGGATCACGACCGTGCCGAACACGGCCACCTTGATCACCGCGGCGATCATGTCGAAGCCGGAGATGAACTGGAAGAAGTAGTGGTCGTACACGCCCGCGGACTGTCCGTAGACCATGGTGACCAGGCCGCGGCAGGCCGCGTAGGACAGGATCAGCGCGATCAGGAAGGTCGGCACGATGGCGATGGCGCCGGCGATCACGCGGGTGGTGACCACGAACGGCACCGACCGCAGACCCAGCGCTTCGATCGCGTCGATCTCCTCGGAGATGCGCATGGAGCCGATCTCGGCGGTGATCCGGCAGCCCGCCTGCGCGGCGAAACCGATGGCCGCCGCGATAGGGGCCAGCTCGCGGGTGGTGGCGTAGGCGGAGACCACACCGGAGACCGGGCCCATGCCGAGCATGTCGAGGGTGGCGAACGATTCCACGCCCACCGAGGCGCCCATCACCAGGCCGAGCACGATCATCATCGGCACGGTGCCACCGCCGACGATGATCGACCCGCGACCCCAGGTCATATCGGTGACCGCGCGCAGCGTTTCCTCGCGGTAGCGGCGCAGGGTCAGCGGCACCGAGGACAGCACCTGCCACACGAACACCGCGACGAAGCCCAGCGATTCACCGGCGGAGCCGATGCGCTTGCCGAGGCGGGCGGGACGGCGCAGCCAGTGCGCGGGAATGTAGGAGGAGGCAGCCATCACGCCAACTTCGTCGGGAGGAACATGGCGGTGATCTGGCTCGCCAGCAGGTTCACGATCGCGATCGAGACCACCGACAGCACCACCGCGGCGTTGACCGCGTCGGCGACACCGCGCGGTCCGCCTTTGGCTTCCAGGCCGCGCTGGCAGGCGATGATCACCACGAGGAAGCCGAAGATCAGGGCCTTGAGCAGCGACACCCACACGTCGGCGGTGGTGGCGAAGGCGCCGAAGGTCGACCAGTAGCTGCCCGGCGTGACGCCCTGGCCGCCCACGGCGACCGCGTAGCCGGCCAGCACGCCGACCAGGATGATCAGCACATTGAGCATGGGCGCCACGATCAGCATCGCGACCATGCGCGGGATGACCAGGCGATGCACCGGGTTGATGCCCATGGTGTTGAGCGCGTCGATCTCTTCGCGGATGGTGCGCGCGCCGAGGTCTGCCGCGATGGCCGCCGCACCGGCGCCGCCGAGCAGGAAGCCGGTGGCGATGGGCGCGCCCTGTTTGATCACGCCGAGGCCGCCGGTGGCGCCCAGCAGCGAGTCCGCGCCGAGGCTGTGGATGAGGTTGCCGACCTGGACCGAGACGATCACGCCGAACGGGATCGCCATCAGGATCGCGGGGATCGCGGTGACCGTGATCAGGCGCCAGGCCTGCACGAGAGTCTCACGCCATTGGAACTGTCGGCGGGCGATGTCGGAGACGGTGCCGCCGGTCGATTGCGCGGCGAGGTCGACCGCACGCCCGAAGGTCCGCAGCGACGACACGACGGTGTCGGTGAAGTTCTTGCGGACGATCTGGGTGGCGGACTCGCGCTTCGCGGAGCGCAGATCGGTGGACATCACAGATGTCTCCGTACCGCTCGTGAAGCACGGGGCTTGGTGATTTTCATACCGCACTCTCTGGCTTCGGCGTCGGTGCCAACTCCAGCAAGCTAACCGGTACTCTGCGTCACAACAAAATTTCGGGTGCGTGACCCTCGTCGCTTTTTCGTGGTTTCCATGACAGGTGCGCATCTTGTGTGATGCGCGACACCGGGGCTACGGGCTTGCGGCGAGGAACACAAACGCCGCGAACAACGCCAGGTGAACGCCACCGTGCAGCAAGGTTGCGCGGCCGGGAACGATGGTCAACGTGCTCACCACGACGGTCAGCGCGAGCAGCACCATCTGGGTGGGGCCAAGGCCAAGTACCAGCGGGCCGCTGAGCCAGATGGTCGCGATCGCGATCACCGGAATGGTCAGGCCGATGCTGGCCATGGCCGACCCCAGCGCCAGGTTCAAGCCGATCTGCACCTGATTGCGGCGCGCGGAGTTCACCGCGGCGATGGTCTCTGGCAGCAGCACCAGCATCGCGATCACCACACCCACCGCCGATTGCGGCAGGCCCGCCGCGGCCACGCCGGCCTCCAGCGCGGGCGAGACCACCTTGGCCAGGCCGACCACGCAGACCAGGGCCAGGCCCAACATGCCGAGACTGATCAGCGCGGCCCGCTTGGACGGCGCGTGCGCGTCACTGTCATCGACGGCGCCACCGTCTTCGACCGGAAGGAAATCGTCGGGGTGACGCACCGTCTGCACCATCACGAACAGCCCGTACAGCAGCAGCGACGCGACCGCGGCGAAGGCCAGCTGCGGCGGCGAGAACTCCGGGCCCGGCGCACTGGTGGTGAAGGTGGGCAGCACCAGACTCAGCGTGGCCAACGTCGCCACGGTGGCCAGCGCCGCGCCGGTGCCCTCGGCGTTGAACACCGCGACCCGCCTGCGCAGCGCACCCACCAGCAGCACCAAGCCGAAGATGCCGTTGCAGGTGATCATCACCGCGGCGAACACGGTGTCGCGGGCCAACGAGGCCGCCTTGTCGCCGCCGGAGATCATCATCGTCACGATCAGCGCCACCTCGATCACGGTCACCGCGACCGCCAGCACCAGCGAGCCGTAGGGTTCGCCGACCCGGTGCGCCACGATCTCGGCGTGGTAGACCGCCGCGAGCACCGCGCCGACCAGCGCGATACTGACCACCACCACGACCGGTCCCGGGATCGAACGACCCCAACTCAGGGCCAGTATCAGCGCGGCGAGGATGGGCACGTACATGGTCCATATGGTCCTCAGCGCGGCAATCATGGCCCCTATTGTTCCAGCCGCGGCCGGGTGCACCGGGTTTCGCCGCTGCGGGAATCCGGCGATGGATTCACCCGCACTCCCGCGATGGGGAACAATTGCGCGCGTGCGGACCCAGTTCACTCTCGAGCTCGTCGCTTTGGCCAACGATCTCACCCTGATGTCGCGCGTCGCCCACGACGCGACGCAGCGCGTCACCCAGGCGGTGGCCACTGCCGACCTCGCCGCCACCTACGAGGTGTTCGCACTCGACGAGCAGCTACAGGTGATGTTCGCCGCCTGCGAATCCCGCACCATGGCCCTGCTCGCACTGCAGGCTCCGGTGGCGCGCGACCTGCGCCATGTGGTGACCGCGATTCAGGTGGCCGGGGAGCTGTCGCGGATCGGTCGTCGCACCGAAACCGCTGGGCAGTACGTGTATCGGGCCCATCCGGGCACGGTCGCGCCCGCGCCGGTGATCGACGAACTGGTGTCGATGGGCACGCTGGCGTCGACCTGCGTGGCGCGCGTGGGCGCCTCGGTGGCCAGTGGTCGGGTCTGCGCCGACGACGGTGCCGATGCCGTCGCGATGGACACGCTGTGCAAGCAGTTGCGCACCGTGCTCACCGATTCCGGGGTCAGTGTCGAGGCCGCGATCGATATGGCGTTGCTGGGCAGTCAGTTCCAGCGTTGCGTGGACCACGCGGCGCGGATCGCCCGGCTGATTCGCTTCTTGGACACCGGAATTCCGCCCGAAGCGGGATCGCTGCCCGACTGAGAGCATTGTGATGTCGGTCACCTTCGGTTTGCGTACCGGCACAACAGGTCACCTCCGTCGATAGGTGAACGCTATTGCGCCGCAATCGGTTCGTGCCGGCTGTGCTGTGCGCGACCTCATAGCGGACAATCACAGACGACACCCGGTGTGGCCGTTAGGTTGTGCCGGTTCATTTTTCGACGAAGCGTGTGGGTGGTACGGGCATGAAGTGGTCCTCGATCAGTGGCTCTCCTGCGGGAAAGGCCCTGCTCGCCGTGCTCGGCGCGGTGCTCATCGCCGTGGTGGTGACGGTCGCGAACACCTTGTTGGACAAGGTGAGTCCCACCGCGCCCGGGCCCGGTTCGGCGGGTGCGGCGACGGTGTCGGGTAAGGAAGTCGGCGATCTGGTCGGCACGCTGGTGGTCGCGCCCGAAGGTCCGATGGCGGGATACACGCGCGAGAAGTTCCCGCACTGGGACACCAACAAGCCCGAGCACGGCTTCATCGGCGACCTGGCCCAGTACGCCAAATGCACCAGCCGCGAAGTGATGATGCTGCGCGACGCCAACGGCAAGGTGACCCTGGACGCCAAGACGTGTGACCTGAAGGTGGCCGCGGGCGGTGGCTGGCAGGACCACTACGGCTTCATCGACAAGAAGACCGGTGAGCTCGGGCCGTACAAGTTCATCACCGATCCGTCCAAGGTCGACGCCGAACACATTGTGGCCCTTGCCGAAGCGTGGCGTTCCGGTGCCGCCGACCGTGACGAGGACACCCGTCGTCGCATCGCCAACGACGCGCTGAACCTGGTCGCCGCCGACCCGTCGGCCAACCGTTCCAAGGGTGATCAGGATCCCGCGAACTACTTGCCGCCGGGCAACTTTCGGTGCGCCTATGTGGAGCACTACGTCAAGGTGAAGGTAAAATACGCCCTGACCGTCGATTCCGCCGAGCACGCCGCGTTGCGCACCGCAGTCGATGACTGCCTCCGCCGAGGAGAGTTCAAATAAGCGACATCATCGAGATCACCGCCGACAGTTCCGTCATGACCGAAGAGGAAGGGACGGTGTCGGGCGAGCTCGATGTGATGCTCGACGACGCGGGCCAGGGCCTGGTCCGTTATCGCGGCACCGACAGCTGGTACACCATCGGCAACATCGAGTGCGAGCCGCCGCGGACGTGGGATTGTGTCGCGGATCTGGTGAAAGCGATCAAGAAGGTCGCGGGCACCCGTGATGTCGCGGGGAACACGGTCGTGTTCGAAGCCTGAGATTCGATGGCAATCTGGTAGCTATGCCGACTGCCTATCGATCACCGCCCGAACTCGCCTGGTCCACGGTCTGCCGTCGGACGCCGGTGCTGCTGTGCCTGATCGCGACCGCGGCGGTGTTGATCACCGTGCTGACCTGGGAGGTCACCAGCGGCGTCACCGGGCTGGATACCTCGGTGTTGGATTGGATGATCGCGCATCGCGGTGAACCGCTGACCGGTATCGCGCAGGTGATCACCGATCTGGGCGACACCTTGTCGATGGCGATTCTCGCCGCGATCACCATCAGCTGGTTCGCGTGGCGGCGCGATCTGCCGATCGCGGTGCTGGTCGCGGTGACGTCGCTGGGCGCGGGGGTGCTGGTGTGGGTGATCAAGCGACTCGTGGGCAGGCAGCGACCGCCCGAGGTGTCGCGGCTGGTGTTCGAACCGAGCCTGTCGTATCCGTCGGGGCACACGCTCGGGTCCACCGTCGTGGTGGGCATCGTGGCGATCGTGCTGATTCCGCGGATCCGCACGCACTGCGTTCGCGCGGCTGCGACCGTGCTCGCGATCGCGTTTCCGGTCGCGGTCGGGTTGTCGCGGATCTACCTCGGCGTGCACTGGACCACCGATGTGTTCGCGGGCTGGATCATCGGACTGCTGTGGCTGGTGCTGTGTGTCACGGCCTTCACTCGCGTGTGGTGCGCGCCGATCGACCGGCCGTAGCTCAGTGCTTCGATACCTCGCTGCTATCGGCGCCCTGGTCCAGTAGTTTGGCGGCGATCTTCGACAGGGCCTCGTCGAGTAGGGCGCGGTCGGTGGGGTCCTCGGAATTCCAGTCGTCGAGGCGGTCACCGAGCCACTTGCGCCAGCCGACTCGCAGCTTGTCGACCTCGGTGGTGCCGTTGTCGGTCAGGGTCAGGGTGCCGCCGTCGTCGTGGAGTAGGCCCGCGTCGGTGGCCTGGCGGAACACCGGGGACAGCACTTCCACCGGCAGTTGGTGGCGGTAGGCGATGGCGTGCACGGTGGCCTGGATGCCCTCCTTGGAGTACAGGTACACCTGGCCCAGCGCCCATGCCGCGTCCGGGCTGAGCGTGCTGCCCGAGGCTGCGATGAGTTCGGGGATGATCGGCTTCTCGGCCCTGGCCTTGCGCACGGTCGTGGCCACCGAGCGTTCCAGTTGCACCACGCGGTCGTGCGAATCGGGCACCGAGAAGCCCTCGCCGACATCGCCCGCGCCGTGCCGGGAGCTGTCGCGCAGCCGCACCTGCGGCAGGAACCAGGACACGACGAAACCGACCAGGGCCACCGGTACGACCCAGCGGAACACGTGGTCGATCGAGTGCGCGTAGGCGTCGATGATGGGCGCGGCCTGCTCGTGCGGCAGTTCGCGCAGCAGTTTCGGGTTCGCGACGGCCTCGGGTGGGACGCCGTGCGCCTGTTTCAACGCCTGTTCCAGGGCGGGCTTGCTCTCGTTGGTGTACAGCGTGCCGAACACCGCGGTGCCGAAGGCGCTGCCCAGCGTGCGGAAGAACGTGACGCCCGACGTGGCGGTGCCGAGGTCTGCGTAGGGCACGGTGTTCTGCACGACGATGGTGAGCACCTGCATCGACAGGCCCAGGCCCGCGCCGAGAATGAGCATGTACAGCGATTCCAGCCACACGCTCGTGTCGTGCCCCATCGTGGACATCAAACCCAGACCCACCGCCATCACCGCCATGCCCACGACCGGGAAATACCGGTACCGGCCGGTCTTGCCCACGACCTGACCGGAGAAGATCGAGGTGATGAACAGGCCGACCACCAGCGGTAACGTGCGCACACCCGAACTCGTGGCCGACTCGCCGTCGACGTACTGCAGGTAGGCAGGCAGGTACGTCATCGAGCCGAGCATCGCGAAACCGACGATGAAACTGAGCACCGACGACACCGTGAACACCCGGCTGCTGAACAACCGCATCGGCAGCATCGGCTCCTTCGCCCGGTTCTCCACCAGCACGAACCCGGTGATCAGCACCGCGGCGAGCACGAACAAACCGATGATCTGCCAAGAGCCCCACGGGAATTCGTTACCGCCGAACTCCAGGCCGAGGATCAGCGCGGAGACACCGAGCGCAACCAGGCCGATGCCCAGGTAGTCGATCACCGGGCGGGCCACCGAGCGCAGATGCGGCAGCGTGCGCGCGGCCATCACCACCATGATGATCGCGATCGGCACGTTCACGTAGAAGCACCAGCGCCAGCTCGCGTGGTCGGTGAACAGGCCGCCCAGCGTCGGCCCGACCACGGTGGTCACGCCGAACACCGCGCCCAGCGCGCCCTGGTACTTGCCGCGTTCGCGCAGCGGGATCGTGTCGGCGATCAACGCCATCGAGGTCACCATCAGCCCGCCCGCGCCGATGCCCTGGATGCCGCGCGCCACGATCAGCACGAGCATGCTGTTGGCGACACCGGCCAGCGCCGAACCCGCGATGAAGATGACGCCGCTGAGCTGGAACAGCAGTTTGCGGCCGAACAGGTCACCGAGTTTGCCCGCGAGCACGGTCGCGACGGCCTCGGCCAGCAGATACGAGGTCACCACCCAGGCCATGTGCCCGGCGCTGCCCAGATCGGCCACGATCGAGGGCAGCGCGGCCGACACGATGGTCTGGTCGAGCGCGGACATGAGCATGCCCAGCGTCACGGTCGCGAAGACGAGATTGATCTTCGTCTTGCTCATCGGCTCGACTGGCTTGTCTGCAGCAACACCATCCGGCATTGGCTCAGTATGGGCTTTCCTTGCTGCTGTGGGGTTCCAGTGACACGGCAGCAACCGGACCGATATCTCAACGCACGGCGTAACTTCCCAAGCCCGGCTCTAGCGCGTCGAAGGCTATGCGGGCATCGCGGAACAGCGCGGCGGCGATCGCGTCGTTGGATTCACCGGCGAGAGTGCGACGGGTGACTTCGTCGAACAAGACCCGTTCGACGCCGGCGAGTTGGGCCGCGGCGACCCGGGGGGTGATGTCGTCGGCGCCCGTCTCCGCAGCCAACGTTTTCGCCAACGCCACCTCGCGGTCGTCGTGGAACTCGCGCACGCGTGCGGTGAGCGCGGGGCTGTCGGCGATCATCCTGGCGAACGGTTCTCCGCTGAAACCGATGAGCATGCTGTGCGCCGCGACCGCCGTCAGGTAGGCGTGACGCAGCGCGGCCAACGCCGACTGGCCCGGCTCGCGTTCCCGCACGACCGCGGCGAGCTGGTCGATGTAGACCTCCCCCAGGTCGAGGGCGAGATCTTCCTTGCGGGGGAAGTAGTTGGTGACGGTCATCTTGGCCACGTCCGCGGCTGCCGCGACCTCGGCGATGGTCACCCGGTCGAACCCCCGCGCCAGGAACAGCTCGGTGGCCCGGTCGGAGATGTGTTCCCTGGTCTGCTGCTTCTTTCTGGCGCGAAGCCCCTGTTGCGTGGTCATGTCAGCAGCATATCTGAACTCGTCACAAAATTGTTCTTGACATATTTTTAGGTTGGTTCTAAGTTTGTGATCGTCGCCGCCAGCGACACGATCGAAGGAGACAGCGCATGCCGCACGGAACCGATATCGCCGCAAGCCCCCTCAGCACCCGTTCCACCCTCGAAGGAGCAGCCGATATGGCCCGATTCACGCGCAACGCACTCGACAACGTGGTCCGCGAGACCGAACCCCGCCGGTCCCGGGCGGCACGACGCACCGAAGCGCCGTTCCCCGCGCAGCGCCGACGCGGCACCGACTCGGCCATTCGCGGTTCACAGACCCGGTCGTCGGCCGTCCGCCGTCCGATCCGGATTCCCGGCAAGTAGTCACTGCAATTCCCGACCGGTGGGGCGCGCCCTCGCCCCACCGGTCACCACCTCCGGCCGCACTTCGAACGGGAGTTCTCTTGACCACCACCGTGTCCACCGATCCCATTCGCGACTACCTGTCCACCATCGGCCGCACTCCCCTGCTGACCGCCGAGCAGGAATACGCCCTCGGCGCGCGCATCGCCGCCGGTGTCGCCGCGCGTGCTGAAATCGACACGGCGGGAGCCGAACTCACACCTTCGCGACGAGAACTGTTGCGCCGCACCGAACTCGACGGCTTGCGCGCGAAAGATCAGATGGTGCGGGCGAATCTGCGGCTGGTCGTGTCGATCGCGCGGCGGTTCCCGACCAATACCGGGATGTCACTGCTGGATCTGATCCAGGAGGGCACGGTCGGGTTGATGCGCGCGGTGGAGAAGTTCGATCACGAGCGCGGGCTCAAGCTGTCCACGTATGCGACGTACTGGATTCGGCAGTCGATCGGGCGCGCGCTCACCGATCAGGGGCGCGCGATTCGGTTGCCCTCGAATGTGGCCGATGTACTGCACCGGGTGATTCGGGTGCGGCGCGAGTTGGCGCACCAGCTGGGGCGCGCGGCCACCACGGAGGAGCTGGCGGCGGGCGCCGCGCTCACGGTCGCGCAGGTCGAGGCGGTGTTGCGGCACGAAGCCGAGCCGGTGTCGCTGCACGCGCCCATCGGCGAGGACACCGATCTGGGTTCGCTGCTGCCCGACACCGGGCCCGCGCCCGCCGACGTGGTGGCCGAGCAGATGCTCGGCGGCTATGTCGAGGAAGCGCTGAAAGTGCTGACCGAACGCGAATCCGCTGTCATCCGACTGCGTTTCGGCCTAGACCGCGGTGAAGGCCGCACTTTGGAGGAGGTGGGGACGGCGCTGGGCTTCTCGCGTGAGCGGGCGCGGCAGATCGAGGCGAAGGCCATGACCAAACTGCGCAAACCCGCCTGCGCCCGTACGCTGAGCGGATTGCTGGGCTGACCTTCCACCCGAACTTACTCCAGAGTAAGATCGGGCGCATGGCATGGAAACCAACTGACATCGCGGACCAGTCCGGGCGCACGTTCGTGATCACCGGGGCCAACGGCGGCCTCGGTGCCGAAACCACCAAGGTGCTGGCCGCCAAGGGTGCGACGGTGATCATGGCCTGCCGCAACGCGAGCAAAGCGCAGCCGATCGCCGACGCCATCGACGGCGACGTGCGCGTGGCCGCGCTCGACCTGGCCGACCTGGCTTCCGTGCGCGAATTCGCTTCGCAGCAGGGCGAATTCGATGTGCTGATCAACAACGCGGGTCTGATGAACGTCCCGTTCTCGCGCACCGCCGACGGCTTCGAGACCCAGTTCGGCGTCAACCACCTCGGTCACTTCGCGCTCACCGGGCTGCTGCTCGACCGCGTCCGCGACCGGGTGGTCTCGCTCGCCAGCATCGCCCACAAGCAGACACCGAAGCTGTGGATCGACGACCTCAACTACGAGAACCGCCGCTACCAGCGCAATCTCGCCTACGCCCAGGCCAAGCTCGCCAACCTGATGTTCGGCCGTGAACTGCAGCGCAGGCTCGCCGAGGCCGGTTCAGCGAAGAAGTCCTACGCGGTGCACCCCGGTGTCTCGGCCACGGACCTGTTCGCCCGCACCGAAACTCCGCTCGACCGGGTCAGCAAGCCGTTCATCAAACTCATCGGCCACGCCCCACACAAGGCCGCCCACTCCACCCTGTTCGCGGCCACCGAACCCGCGGCCGATCCCACCGTGTACTGGGGCCCCAACCGGTTGATGCAGTCGCAGGGACCGGTCGAGGCCTGCCCGTCCAGCAAGATCTCGCGTGATCCCGAGCTGCTGCGGCGCCTGTGGGAGGAATCCGAGCGGATGACCGGGATCAGCTACAAGTTCTGAGTCATGCCACGGTGAGCACGATCTTGCCGCGGGTGCGCTGATTGTCGCTGATCTCGTGGGCCTTGCTCACCAGTTCCAGCGGCAGGACGGTTTCGACGTGGGGTCGCAGCGCACCCGCTTCGACCAACTCTGTGATGGCGCGCAGGCCGCCGTTGTCGGGCTCGACGATCATGAAGCCCGCGCGCACGCCGAGTGGGCCTGCCTCGTCGACCAAGGCCGCTTCGGCCGGGGAGGCCAGTGAGACGATGATGCCGCCGGGGCGCAGGGTTCGCAGCGAGCGCGGGCCGTATTCGCCGCCGATGGTGTCGATGACCACGTCGATATCGCGGGCCGCTTCTTCGAAATCTGTTGTGGTGTAGTCGATTACCTCGTCGGCGCCGAGTTCGCGGACGAAGTCGTGGTTGTCGGCGCGTGCCGTGGCGAGCACGTACGCGCCACGCGCCTTGGCGATCTGCACCGCGACATGGCCGACCCCGCCCGCGGCCGCGTGGATCAGCACCCGCTGGCCCGGCTGCACATCGGCGGTGTCGACGAGTGCTTGCCAGGCGGTGAGCGCGACGAGTGCCAGCGCGCCCGCCTCGATATGGGTGAGGTTCGTCGGCTTATGTGCGAGATGACGGGCCGGTGCGGTGACGTACTCGGCGTAGGTGCCCGCCGCGTACGGCAGGCGCGGCATGCCGAACACCTCGTCGCCGGGAGCGAACAGTGTCACACCGACACCGACCGCCTCGACCACGCCGGACACATCCCAGCCCAGCCGGACCATCTTGCCGAACAGCCCACCGCTGCCGCGATGCCAGGAATCGGTCGGGTTCACCCCGGCCGCGTGGACCCGGACCAGTACTTCCGACGGTCCCGGTGTCGGCTTGTCGACCTCGACCACCCGCAGTACCTCGGGTCCGCCGAAGATGTCCTGACCGATTGCCCGCATGACTCGTTCTCCTTGTGTCGCACGCCGTTTCGAGGGGAACCGGCGATGTGCGGACAACGATGCCCGGCCCGCGAGGCGGCGGCGAGTGGCAAGAAGGCCAATATGTGCAAGAATCTTGCCATGCATCGCGTGGTGGTTCTGGCACTGGACGGGGTCTATCCGTTCGAACTGGGGATTCCGGCCCGGATCTTCGGCACGGCGACCGATTCCGGCGGTGCCGCGCTCTACGACGTGCGCACCTGCAGCCTCGACGGTGCGCCGGTGACGACGAACGCCGACTTCACCATCGCCGTCGGATTCGACAGCAGCGCGCTCGAGGAAGCCGACACCGTGGTGATCCCGCCGTTCTCCGCGTGTGACGCGCCGGAATCGGAGTGGATGCCCGCCGACCTGGCTCGGGCTCTGGCCCGCGTGCGACCCGAGACGCGGATCGTGTCGATCTGCACCGCCGCGTTCGTGCTGGCCGCGCTCGGCCTGCTCGACGACCGCCCCGCCACCACGCACTGGAAGCAGGCCGACCGGTTCCGCAGCCTGTTCCCGCAGGTCAGGATGGACGCCGATGTGCTGTTCGTCGACGAGGGCCGCATCGTCACCGCCGCGGGCAGCGCTGCCGGGATCGACGCGTGCCTGCACCTGCTGCGTCGCGATCACGGCAGTGTGGTCGCCAATCGGGTCGCTCGCCTGTGCATCGTGCCGCCGTGGCGCGACGGCGGCCAGGCCCAGTTCATCGACCGTCCGATTCCCGAACTCACCGCCGCGACCACCGCCGCGACCCGGGCCTGGGCCCTGAACCACCTCGATCGCCCGCTCCCGCTCACCGAACTCGCCGCCCACGCGCGGATGAGCGTGCGCACCTTCTGCCGCCGCTTCCGCGAGGAGACCGGCCTACCACCCGGCCAATGGCTCACCCAGCAACGCGTCGACCACGCCCGCCACCTGCTCGAAGCCACCGACCTGCCGATCGACCGGGTCGCCGCCGACGCGGGCCTCGGCACCGCCACGTCGCTGCGCCAACACCTCGCCAACACCATCGGCGTCTCCCCCACCGCCTACCGCCAAACCTTCCGGAACGACCCGGCTGTGACGCCCGCCGCTGCGGCCCCTGCCTGCCGCGACCTGGTCCTACGGGCGCTGTAGTAGGCGGGTACCGTGGAGCGCGTGTCCGCTCCACCTCCTCGCCCGGCGCATAACCGTCCGGCCCTGATCGCGCTGGTCGTTGTTGTCGCGTCGGGGTGTCTGGCGCTGGCCTGGTGGCAGTGGGAACGGTTCGAATCGGGGACCGGAACCGGGCAGAATCTCGGCTACGCGCTGCAATGGCCGCTGTTCGCCGGGTTCGCGGTGTTCGCCTATGTGCGGTTCGTGCGGTTGGAACGCGAGGCCGAACAGCCCGTCGCTCCCCGCCCCGACAAGGTCGAGCCCGCGCGCGAGATCCCCCCGGGGATTCTGCCCGAACGGCCAAAAGCCGCGCCCGCCGACGACCCGGAAACCGCGGCTTACAACCAGTACCTGGCGCAACTACACGCCAACGACATCGATGCGCAGGTCCGCACCGCCGGCTTGCACTCCCCCGAGAGGAACGCCGGGTGACCACCTCCGAAGACCACACCGCGACCACCGCACCGACACCGCCCGCCGGTGCGGCAGGCCGCGACAAGATCCGCACCGCGCTCACCCGCTACCGGGTGCTGGCCTGGATCACCGGTGTGTGGCTGCTCGTGCTGACCGGTGAACTGATCTACAAGTACCTGATCCTGGACGACAAGAACGAGGCACCGGCCTGGTTCTTCTACATCGGCCAGGCGCACGGCGTGTTCTACATGGTGTACCTGGCGTTGACCATCGACCTCGCGATCAAGGTCCGTTGGCAGCCGAAGCGGACGGTGCTCACGGCGCTGGCCGGCACCATTCCGTTCCTGTCGTTCTACGCCGAACACCTCAATGCCAAGGCCGTGAAGCAGCAGTTCGGGCTGTAGACCCCCACGAAAAGCGCCGCCGCTCCGGATTATTCGGGGCGGCGGCGCTTTCGTTGTGCGGTCATCGTGCTGGACACGCGATCACCAGGCAATCACGCAAACATCGGCCGAGTAGAAATCTGCGCCAAAGCCTGGTGATCTTGATTCGATGTCAGCCCAGTGCGGCCAGGGCGGGGATGAGCTGGGTCAGGGCGCGGCCTCGGTGGGAGGCGGCGTCCTTTTCGGCGGGGGTGAGTTCGGCGGCGGAGGTGGTGCCGCCCTCGGGGATGAACAGCGGGTCGTAGCCGAAACCGCCGTCGCCGTGGGGTTCGCGGGCGATGGTGCCCGGCCATTCGCCGCGCACGACCGTGGTGGTGCCGTCGGGCAGGACCAGCGCGCAGGTGGACACGAAGCGGGCGCCGCGACGGTCGTCGGGGACATCGCCGAGTTGGGCCAGCAGCAAGGTGTTGTTCGCCGCGTCGTCGCCGTGGCCGCCTGCCCAGCGGGCCGACAGCACGCCCGGCATGCCGTTGAGTGCGTCGACCTCGACACCGGAATCGTCTGCCACGCAGGGCATTCCGGTGGCGACGGCACCGTCGCGGGCCTTGGCAATCGCGTTCTCCTCGAAGGTGGCGCCGGTTTCGGGGGCCTCCTCGTAGGGCGGCACCTCGTTCAGACTCACCAATTCGATTCCGGCGACGCCGGCTTCGTCGAGGATCCGGCGAAGTTCGTTCAGCTTCTTGGCATTTCGGCTGGCCACCAGCACGCGCACGGCCACGACTACTTCTTCGCCGACGGCTCGGGCAGCACACCCGGGTACGGCAGCGCCAGCGCCGCCTTCTGGATCGCGAACAGTTGGTCCGCACCCAGGAACGCCGAGTCCAGCATTCTGTCCAGGGTCGACCGGGGGAAGGTCGCGCCCTCGCCGGTGCCCTGGATCTCGACCAGGGTGCCGGTGTCGGTGGCGACCACGTTCATGTCGACCTCGGCGCGCGAATCCTCCTCGTAGGGCAGGTCCAAGCGCACGCGACCGTCGACCACGCCGACGCTGACCGCGGCGATCATGCACGAAATAGGTTGCGGGTCAGCCAGTTTGCCCGCGGCGGCCAGGTACGTCACCGCATCGCACAGGGCCACGTAGGCGCCGGTGATCGCGGCGGTGCGGGTGCCACCGTCGGCCTGCAGCACGTCGCAGTCCAGCGCGATGGTGTTCTCGCCCAACGCGGCCAGGTCGATGCAGGCCCGCAGCGAACGCCCGATCAGCCTGCTGATCTCCTGCGTGCGCCCACCGACCTTGCCCTTCACCGACTCGCGCCCACTGCGGGTGTGCGTGGCGGCGGGCAGCATCGCGTACTCCGCGGTCAACCACCCCAACCCCGAATCCCGGCGCCACGGCGGCACCCCTTCGGTCACGCTCGCGGTACACATCACCCGCGTCTGCCCGAATTCCACCAGCACCGACCCCGCCGGATGCGCAGTGAAACCCCGAGTGATCTTCACGTCGCGGAGTTCGTCATCCGCCCTACCGTCAGCTCGTCTAGACACAGCGCCACACTAGCTGGTTCCTCCCACACCACATCCAGCCACACCGAACACCCCAAATCCACATGCCTGCACACACCCAGCCCACACCTGCGACCCATAGGGAGCAGCGGCCACGAAGTGGCCGTAGCGGCCCGGCCGCGAGTTAGCCGCCGTTGCGTCCGAGGCGAAGCCTCAAGCAA
>NZ_JBHXRY010000021.1:0-52532 GCF_042714895.1 Nocardia sp. NPDC058666 | reverse complement strand
GCTGCCCGAAACGGCCTGGATCAACCCACCTCCGAAGGAGAACACCGACACAGAACAGGCAGCCTGACCTGTCTCATCAGGATTGACAGATTCCGGACCGTCACGGTGGTTGTCATAGATCCTCTGCTTTCCAGTAGTCCCAGCCGCCGCCGTTCACCCAGTCGGCGCGTTCGTTGCCGAGGCCCGTGTAGCGGGTGCCGGGGCCGGCGGGGAGGGTGCCCGTGGTGTCGGTGTAGGTGAGCACGTCGTCCCACCCCGAAGCGGTTTTCCGTTGTGCCGTGAACAGGTTGTTCGTGGCACGAAGTCGCACCACGTCACCGCTCACGATCGCGATCTCGACGCTGGACAGTGCCCTCCAGACGCCGTTGTCGTATTTGCAGATCGAGACGATGGACTGGGTGACATTCAGCGATACGAAGCGCTTGTTGTCCGGCGTCGATCGCAACATCAGCCAGGCATGGCGTACCGAAGGACTGATGATCCGGCCGGTCACCATCACGTCGTCGTAATTGAGTGTCTGGCCGTAGAGGTAACGTCGGATGCCGTCGGTACCACCGGACACCACGAATACCCCGCCGGACACGGTCGCCGGCAGACTGGACACCTGCCCCAAAGCCACTGGTAGGGAACCTGAGTCGAAGTTCTCGTAATAGACCAGCTTCGACGGCGGTCCGGCTATCAGACTCTTGCTCAGCGCTACGTACGGCACCGAGTTCGAATTGAAGCTCATCGACCCCGCCGCCAACGTCGAGCCGGCCACCAGCGCTGCCGACGTCGCGAACCGAGCACTCGGCCGGGGCGGCCAGGCACTGGGTGCACGCGGCAGGTCAGTGGAATTGGTGCCGAGCAGGGGGCGCGGATTACCGCCTCCCCGTTGGTGAATTCCGATGAAGGCGGTCTCACCCACGTCGAAAACCACCTCGTTCGGCAGTTCGACAGAACGCTCGAACCGTGAGTTGGCAATGCTCGGCGTCTGATTCGGCGAAACCCATTCGATCCGGATGTCCCCGTTCGGCACCATCCGGCCGACCACCACATACAGCTCACACGGATTGCTCACCTCGTCCACGATGAACGTGACGACCTTGCGACCGCCGCTGTACCGGCACCGGATGAACGCACCGTCGAGGGCGTTGGTCGGCGGCGTGTAGGACGGCTCGTAGCGGGCCCATACCGTGTGATCGGCATAGACCGGGTAGCCATTGACGTCGTAGTAGGCGACGTATGTGTAGCTGTACGGGACGTATCCGGGTTTGGCGACATCGGCGTGATCCCACACCCGTCTGTGCAGCATGCAACGCGGAAACGACGCTTCCTCGGTGAGGTTCATCGAGTCCCAATACGGCTTCACCGGCAGGCCGTCGATGATCACCTGAACCTGCGAATTCGTCGCCTGGACTACTTCGCCGGTCTGAACCACAGCTTCCTCGGCAACATCTGCCGAATCACGCGCGGTGGTCGCCTGCTCCCTCGCCTCCTGAGCACGCGCGCGGGATGCGCGGGCCCAGTCGCCGAGGTTGATCAGCCCACCGGTGAAGCCGGTGATCGCGTCACAGAGTGCGGCTGCCAGCTCGTGCAACCCCGCCTGCACTGCCTTGGCGAAGTTGTACGGAATATCGGCGTAAGCGCGCATCACCTGTGCGCGCATCGCTGTCTGCATCGACTGCTGCGTCTGCCCGCCGAGTCTGGCGATGCTGCGCGAACCCGCGGTACCGGAATACGCGCCGTCCGGGAACCTGTTGTCGGGGCTGGTCACAAGTCCTCCGCCTGCCAGTCGCCCCAGCCACCGCCGTCTGTCCACGACTGCCGCTCGGTGCCGAGGCCGGTATAGCGGTAAGCGGGTCCCGACGGCAGCGTGTTCGCCGTATCGGTATGTACCAGCACCGCGGTCCACACCCCGCCGATCTTGCGTTCGGCGGTGTAGACATTGCCGACCGCTTTGAAGCGAAGTTCGGCGTTGTCGCCGACCGAGTGCGACAACGCCGCCAGTGGCGTGTTGTTGGAGCCGTTGGTCCACCGCCCGATCACGAGCGCCGAACTGGTCACCGACAAGGACATATAGCTGCTGTTGGCAGCATCGGAACGCAGGAATAGTCGACCACTGAAATCCGAAGGGTATCGAATTCGCCCGGTCACCATCTGGTCGTCATAGTTGAGTCTTTGCCCGTAGAGATACCGACGCAGACCGTCGTCCAGGCCATCGACCTGAAAGATGCCGTCGGCGGTGGTGGCAATCCGCGCCGACATCCGAACCAGCGCGGTCGGCATCCCGTTTTCGAAGTCCTCGAAGAACGACAACTTGATCGGATCGCCTGTGACAGAAGACTTTCCGATCGAGATGTAGGGCGTCCGCCGAGACGCGAACGATAGCGTTCCCGCGGCGAGGGTAACTCCCGCCGACAGCAGTGACGAGGTGCCGAACTGCGCGTTCACCTGGGGCGGCCACACCGTGGCCGGCCGCGGGATGTCGACCGCCTCGATCCCGAGCAGCGGCCTGCGATTTCCGCCGCCGCGCTGATGAATTCCGACGAATGTCGTCTCACCCTGCTCGAACATCAGGTCGTTCGGCATCTCGACGGACTGCTCCCCGCGAGCGCCGGTGATGAGAGGCGTCTGGTTCGGCGACACCCACTCGATCTTGATGTCACCGTTGTCCAGCATCCGACCGACAACGACATACAGCTCGCACGGGGAGGAAACAGCGTCCGGAATGTAGCTGACCACCTTCCGCCCGCCGCTGTACAGGCAGCGAATGAACGCTCCCTCCAACGAGTTCGCCGCCGGCGTGTAACTGGGCACGTAGTTGGCGCCCACGCCACCGCCGCTTGCCGAAAGCTCCCACGCTGCGCGCTGCAGGAAGTTGCGCGGAAACGAAGCCTCTTCGGTGAGGTTCATCGTTTCCCAGTAGGGCTTGACCGGAAGCCCATCGATCACGACCTGCACACGCGAGTTCGTCGCTTTGATGATCGTGGTCTGACCGTCTGCGGTCACCTGCGCGCCCTGGGCGGTCTGTTGCGCCTGAGTCGAATCCCGCAGTGCCTGATCGGCTTCCGCGCGCAGATCCCGCGCCCAACCGCCGAGGTTGATCAGCCCACCGGTCGCACCGGTCACCGCATCACACAGGTCAGCAGCGAACCGTTTTACACCGGCGTCGACAGCAGCACCCAGATTGACGGAGACGCCACTGAAGGATTTGACGATGTCGCCGGCCACTACTGACTTCATCGAATCCTGGGTGACCTGGGAAATAGTGCCAACTGTTTTACCCCCTGGCCCGGTCAATCCACCCGGCGGGATCGCCCGATCAGGACTCGTCACGGCATCGGCCCATCAAACGTGCCGTCTCGAGCCACATCGGGTTCCAGCGAACGCGCATCAACCAGGTGCGCCAACTCACCGGACTGCTGTAGCTGCCGAACCAGTTCGCGTCGCTCGTCGATACTGAGATCGGCTACCGAACCCACAGCGATCTCCGGCGGACGCGGCGTGCCGATCGGAACCCAGTTCCCCGCCTGGGAAATCCAATGTTCAGTACCTGGCGTCGCCGGATGGTACTCGAGCTGCTGCTCTGCTGGGTGGTGCCGGAATCCCAAGTCCCACAAGTGTTTTGACCACTTTCCCAGGACCTGCTGCGGAACCAGCATCGGACCGTTGCGGGGACCGGGCAGACCGACGAACGCCCATACGAAAGCGTCCTCGGGATCGTCTTGATTGCAGTCTTCCTGCGCGGGAAGTGCCATGTTTTTCTCCGGATCTCGATAACGAACTACATGACGCCGAGCATCTGCAAGTCGCCCATGATGGTTTGAACGTGGCGCAGGGCCTTGACCGCCGGATCCTCCAGCGCCTTGTCCGAGCCGACGGTGATGCGCCATGACGGAGTGACCCCTCGGGACCAAGTCAGGTCCAATGCGGTCACCTGCTCGACGAAGATCTCGCCTACCGGCATCCCCTCGACGGTCGCGCCGATGCGGTCGCCGAGGAAGAAGTGCCCACGACCGCTCTCCCCGATCAGATAGGGAGCGCCGTCGGACACTGTGATCTTGTGTGCGGTGAATGACCGGGTTGCCCAAAGCCCGGCGCGAATCGCCAGCAATGACGACAGCGTGTACGCCTTGTCAGCGCCGGACTCGAAGTGCTCGAAGTAGTGTGACCACCCCATTCGGGGCGGCCTCAACGGCGACTTGAACGACATCCAGGCAAGGATCGTGTCGCTGTAAAGCGGCTTGAGGAAAGTATCCAGAGGGCCGCCCATCGGAGGCAGACTTACGCCGGCGCCACCGATGATCGGAATGCTCACTGTCACAGTCGATGTCAGGTTCCCGACCATCTGCACCATCGCCGAGATCGCCTCGTTCACACCCGGCATGCTGTTGCCGCCGCAGTTGATCTGCACAGCAGTGGCCGGCGAGATCGTGAACTCCGATGTCTCGATTCCGGTGTACTCGTTCTCCCGGTACACAACCCACGGATTCGACGGCAACGTACCGAGCCAATCGTGGCGCTTGTACTCCTCTGGCGCGTTCGGATCAGGCAGGATATTGGGTTGCTGCTCGGCCATGTCGTTGACGAATTCCTGCACCGTGTGCACCAGGCCGTCGAGCACCGAGCCGCCCTCGGAGGTGCCGGAGTAGTACCCTGACTTGTCAACGATGTCGAACACCAGACACCCGTGCCGCAGGACTGCTCCCGGCCACGGCGGCGGATCGCCTTCGAGGTAGCGCCGGCAGGTGACCATCAGGTGCGCGTCGTCGAGAGTCGTCGACGCCATGTCGTGCCAGGTCTTCCACCTGGACGAAATGATCGTCCAGATAGACGAATCGGAGAAGAAGTCGTTGGGTGCCACCACCATCGACCATGTCGATTGATCGAGGTTGAACCACTCCGACGGATCGAGTGGATCATCCGGTAGCGCCCACAGACTTGCCTCTTTGCGGAGGATGTTGAGGAACAGCGACAGCTTCAAACACCATGCCGATGGTCCGGCCAGCATGAAGACCTTCGGGAACTGAAAAATCGCAGGCAGCAGCGGATTACTCCACACCTGGATGTACTTCAGTTCCTCGTAGTCGTGCATGAACTGAATGACCACGGTCTTCAGTCCGGCCGCGGTCTTCTGCAGGGTCGCCGTCTTCATACGCCCGCTCCAACGCGCGCCGTCCTTGTCCACGGTGATGTGCACGTTCTGCGTGGTCCGGCCGCGCGCATCCATGACCCATTTGGCCAGGTAGTGCTCTGCCGGCAACACCAGTTGACCGGTGCCGGATTCGTTGAGTAGCCACTTGAAGTCGGCCGACACCTCCGATCGACAGATGCCACGCAGATTCCAGTCGCCGTCCCACAGCCTGATCAACGGCGGCTCCAGGCGCAGGGTCCTGCGCGTATCCCGAACTGCCCGGCCCGCACGGTGGATAGCTTCGATGTCGGTCACTGCAGCCCCCAAGGCCGCGACCAGTTACGAGGGCACCTGACCTGAATCTGTGCACCCGGTGCCGCACCGCGCACGGTGGCCGGCAGCAACGTCTCAGGAGTCCACGGTGGAACCGAATGCAGGAACATCCGACCGTTCATGCGCGCCCAGACCGAACTGTTGTCCGCGGCGACGATCATCTCTTCGATCGGGTCTGTGTCCACCGTGATGTCCTGGCCCGCGACAAGCGACGGCAAGGTAATAACCCTCGCGGCGAAAGAGTCCTCCCGCCAGGAGAAATCAGGCAGTGTCCACTGTGCTGGCGCGCTACCGACCCACTGCAGCCACATCGGCTGATCGGTGGGATTGGAGATCGGCAACCACAACGTTTCCGACGCACCCTCACCTCGGGTGTCGACGGTCGAGACCGCGGTCGCTGTCGTGTCTTCTTCAACCCACCACGGAATACCCGCCGTGCAAGTCATGGTGACCTGCGCCCAGTGCTTGAGATGTGGGTCGCGCAGCGGCTTGAACTCCGGCTGCTGAGACATCCGCAGGTGCAGCGTGCGCGCACCGTACTCGGTCGTGATGATCAGCTTGGAATCACGGTCGTACGCCCAGGCTTTCCGCCAGGCCGAGTCCACCGACTCCCAATTCGACGAGTCGGTCGCGGAGACGTTCACTCCGAAGACGACATCTCGCTTCTGCCAGTTCGCGCCACCGTAGGTCGCGCCGATCTGGAACGCCGTGGAGTTCCAAATCGTGGTGACAGGTGCGTCGTAGAGCCCAGTCGGGGTGGTGCCGAGCTCGACGCCCTCGCGTCCCTGACCGGGGCCGGCCAGCGTCCATAGCGAGCCATCGACGCCCTCGACTTCAATAGTCGCGGCTTGTGCCATTACAGATTCACCTCAGTTCTAACGTTCGATGCCATTACCACCGACCGGCGTAGGTCAATGCCCCGCGCGCGGAGTCGGCTTGGTCCTTGAGGAATTCGCCATCCACATCCGGCGAAGAGATATGAATCGCCAGCGAGCGATCGGTGGACCGGCGCCGACGCCGACCGGAACCCTCGAGTGCGGACGTAGGATTTGATTGCTGCCCAACAAGATTCGATACAACTCCCGCGTCTTGACTGATCAGCTCGAGCATCGATGGGTTGGTATCGGCGAATCCGGAAACTGACCCGCCGGCGTTGCCCGCATATCCGCCGGTAGCGAGCAAGTTGTCGGTCACGAACATCGGCCGCACATGACTGCCGGACACGCCGCTCGAATGACCCTCAGCGGCAGTACGATCGAGACCAACGAAACCACCCGCAGCGAACCGACCAAGCCTTGTCGCTACGGTCGATCCGCCTGAACTTCCTACCGACATCCACGGCTCGGTGACAGCTGGATAGGCGAATGAGTTCCTGGTGCCGGCGGATCGACGACTGCGTGAGCCTCGACCGCCAGATGCGTTCGCTGTCCCGGACTCGACACCGAACTGCGAGCCCGGTCGGGTCGGCTCGTACGTCCCGCCCCAAGAAACTGGTCCGCCAGCCGCTAGCTCGACAGCCTGCCGCAACGATGACACTCCGACTGCACCACCATCGGCGAACCGCGGGGCGGTGGGGGGATTATCACCGATCACCGGATGTCTGCCCGCCAGTTCCGAACTGCTCAGGGAGAGTTCGCTACGACCCACGCCAGGGCCCAGCAACAACCCGCCATCCGCCCGACGCTCCGGGTCGGTGAATCGACGAATTTGATCAGCGACACCATCTCCGAAGAACGGGAAATTATCGACAAAATCGGCGACTCTCCGAAGGAAACCCTTGATCATATCCTCAATACTGTCGATCAAACCTGACAGCGATTTTGATATTCCATCAAGGAATGCCCCGATACCATTCGCGCACATTTCGAACATCGGCGCTATAAGGTCCGCGAATTTCTCCGAAATCCATTTCCCCGCGGGAATCAGTATGAGTTGATAGAAGTCGCTCAATGCCTTCTTTATCAGATCCCAGTTCTCGACGATCAGAATCACGCCGGTGACGGCCAACCCAATCGCTGTAACCAGTGCACCCAGCGGGTTTCCCGAAAGTAGCAAGTTGAGCGCAAGCTGGCCGATGGCCCAGATCTGGATAGCGACAGCAGCAGCCTCGAATATCGATGAGTAGGGCTCGAGAAGCGATGCGAATCGCTCGATCGGCGAGCCAGCCCCCGCAAGCAGCTCGGAGTCTTGCAAACCGACAGCGGCTTCGCCCGAAGCATCCAACTTGTTCATTCCATCAGCGAATTCAATATTTGCTGAGGAATTTGCACGGAGAGCACCGGACAAAATTCCGTCCACCGGCGCCGCAGATGCAACCGTGCCGCCCAGCGCGCCTGATAAGGATGCACCGATGCCAGTTGCGACAGCTGGCGGCACGAACATGCCAGCGCGCGCAAGAGCACTCCGCGGAAGACGCGACTTCTTTCCTGGTGACTTCTTGTGCATCGGCGTAGATTCCGCTGGAACGGTCAGCCCGGTAGGACCTCCGATATCAAATCTATGCGTCCTAACCGTGCCCGAGGCTTTAGCGTGAACGACATGGTACTCAATCTCAGCGGTACCATTGGCGAGCGACGCGGCCAGTTCCGCATATTTGGGATCTTTCAGCCTCTCCTGCAACCGAACATCGTTCTTCAGTTGGTATTCAAGGTATAGTCGAGAGCCTTGCTGAACCCGAATCTTCCTAGTCGGATCATTCGGATCCGGGATGGATCGCGTTCCCAGCGCCGAACTGCCACCTTTGGCCTCGTAAACGATCAGCCGCTTACCATCGCCTGAGACCGATACTAGGTCAAGAGCATCACTACCCGTCGGTTTCCACGGGACTCCGCGCATCGGCTGATCGTTGAATCTTTCATCACGACCGCCCAGTAAAAGTGATTCACCGCGACCCTCTGATATATCGCGGGCGGAAACCATTCCCATCTCTTCCGACCAGCGATTAACGCGAGAAATAGAATCACTAGCCTGAGACGACAACTGCCTTAATCTGCGAACATCGGCCGCAGACGCATCCAGTTCGGTTTCGAGTCGAAGTAACTCCCTTTCGAGCTTGGTCGTGCTACGTCCATCGGGACCCGAAACCTTCGTGCGGCCTAGCTCATCAATGTTTGCGCCAAGCCTCCTTGCCAGCTCGTTCCGGCGCTTCATAATGTCGCGGCTACCCGCCGGCCCCTCGATGGCCAAATTCCGAATACGCCGAGTTCTTTTCAGCTCGTTGAGCCCTGCCACCGATAGGGCGACGTCGCTATCATCCCACTGGGTGATGTGCACAGGGTCTACAACCGAGTCGTCAGCGACCGGGCGATTAGGATTCCTAATAAATCTACCGTGGAAATCTTGAGCTGTGCCATCTTCATAAATAACATATAGACCGCTCGAATGTCCAGGTTGACGAACCTCTTGAACTATCTTTTTCGCCACATTTCACTTCCTGATTCGATATCCGAAATAGAACAATTTTCCGCACACTCGAATGCCGCGGGAAGGTTTCTCTATTTCCTACACGGTAAATTGACCGTCAGTCTGCGCATGGACCGGCACCAACGCAGGCGGCCATGTATTTCATAAAGATGAAATCTGAGCCTATGGTTAGGCAAGGATCTCCTCAGCACCGTCGCGCAGCGACGCGAGAAGTCGACATAACAGTCGAGCAGAGCCCCTGACTAATACGAGGATCTGTATCGAGCGGTCGAGCTTTACGGCAGTAGACCTGCGAATGGTCGTTACAATAAAATGCCGCTTAGCGATGGATGCGCTGGCGCCAGCCGCCGCGCAGCACCATAGCCAAGGCGACCGGCCGGTAGCAGGGACCGTTCGTTGTCGGCGATGTTCCTAATGGATAGACACGATGTCGCGAGCTTCGAGGAAACCTGCGCTGGCCTGCCTACGCGCTGCGCTTTTTGGCAGATTCCACAGGTCGGCCACGGTTCCCCGACAGATGGCGAGCATTAGGTTTAGTCATGAACGTTCGACTCAATGGGCGTTGACCCACGGCGATTATCCGTTGAATCCAGACTCGCGGTCGACTATCCATCCGTACCGACGGTGCATCTCTAGGTCAGTGGCGATTGCCGCTCCGATTTCGTCACTTCCGGGAATCATCCACCCTGCACTTGCGCAGAATTTCGCAGCCTCGGCCGATGTCCGACTCCAGTCGAAGCCAGCAATAGCAAGGATCGCTCGTACCGCACCTTTCAATACCAACGCGCACAATTCCTTCCTCCGCCAAGTTTCAATATATTTCTCAGCCGAGCTGTAAGTTTTGTTTTCGAAGGAGGTCACGGAAGGAGGGGTCGGGTACGAATGCACCTCTTGCTGAATGGTACGGTCAGTCTGCGGAATCTGATTCCTGATCAACCATCCAGCGATAAGTTGGATTGGTGGCATCTAGTTTTATCAGTCCTGGAGCCATCGCGAGCTCGATAATAACGTTCCGACCATGCCATATTGTGAACGGAGGGTTCGTGCCAGCACGGCCCTCGTCTAGGCCCCCCAACGCAGTAGACAGTTCGGTGTGCAGACTCGTGTAGTGTTGCCGCGTAAGAAGGTCATTTGGAGCCTCGGCAGCTGGTCGATCGCCAACGCGCACGGAGATGCCTTGCACTTCCTGCTCAGGACGACCCCAGTATGCAAAAGACTGCTGCGCTTCGAAGGCGATGGCTTCGGGGCGCCTGACATCTAGATCGGTGGCTATAATTGCCCCACCCTCATCTGCGTCAGAAATCAACCATCCAGCCAGTGAACACAGCTTCGGAATATCTGACATGGTCCAAGTCCAATTAAATTCGGCAAACAGCTTCGCCGCGCGAACTGCACCAGCAATATCGACGTACATCATTACATCTCCTAGATACAGTGAACCCGGTGCCGCGGGGTGTCGCCGTCATTGCTGCGACAAGGCTGCCAACCAGAACCTACCGGATTCGCATGGATGTGCGCTCGCCGTTCTACGAACGCACATCCATGCGAAGGAACTCAGCCGAACCTGCCGACATAGCTCAGACCACGCTGGGCAATGAATGTTTTCGCCTTCTGGTATGCGGTATCAACATCCGGAGTCGACAGGTGGATGGCAGTCGACTGATCGACCGACTCACCACCACCGGCATCCGCCAGCGCCTTGGTCGGGACCAGGCCATGGCCGACAAGGTTCGCCAATGCGCCGGCATCTTGATTGATCGTCTCGAGCAACGAGCGGTTCGCATCGGCGGACTTGGCGTTGACTACGAACTCACCATCAGAGAGCCATGCCGGAACCATGTCGCCGATCGATGACCCGGGGCCGAAGACCGAGCCACCTGCCGCCATGAATACCTCGGGCGGGAAATGTGCGTGGTGGGTGAACTGTCCGTTGTGCGCTCCGGCGGCAGACTTTCCGTATTGGCCGTTTCCTCGCGCGCCTCCCATCTCGAAGTTCACCCCGTTCGGCAGAGTGGCTGCGGTATGGCCGTCTCCGCCTCCGTTGTGATACCAGCCAATATTCAAACTACCGGTGGGTCCCAGCCCGCTGTTGGCCCCGCGAGCGCGCAATGCCTCCTCCTGATTGCCGGTCGCGAAGCGCGAGCCGAACTCCGGCCAGCCAGCGGCGAAGTTGGCCAGCGCGGACACCGCACCGGAACAATCCCCCCAGTTGACACCACCCCACACGTAGGGCGCGCCATCGACACCCTGCGCGAATTCGATCAGGCGCCGCGTCTTGTCCGACATACCCGCCGGTGTAGCGGACGTAGGCTGTTCCTGGTCATCCACCTCGGCGTTCTCATCACCGGCGCCTTCGTCACCCGAGGCGGCCTCCGTCGACTTCGCGCGGTCGGCTTCGATCAGATTCTTGGCTTCACCGATCGCTTGGAACGCCGGGGGGATCCGATCGATGCCGAAGACACCCAACGCATCTCCGAACATGCCCGACATGAAACTGCTCGCCGCGCCCGCGAAGGCAGTCTTTGCAGTGGTATCGACATAGTCCCAACCCGTGCGTTCTTTGCCATCCTTCGTTGGGGCAGGTTCGCCGGTTGAACCGAAAAAGAAACGGCCAACAGCAGATTGTGCCTGCGAACCGAGCAGTGAGGACCACTCGGAGTGCACGACGCCGCCGTCTGCAAACCTAGGCACCGCGCCGGAGTTGATCGCTTCCAGTAGCGGTAGGTTCTGCGAGGTAGACGCGGCGTTGACGATGAATTCACCGTTAGATGCCAGCACAGGAATCACGTCATCGCGCGGTCCCCCCGGCCCGGACAACTTGCCTCCGTCGGCCTTCTTGTCCGGCGATGCGAATGAATGCAGCTTGCTGGCGACATCTTTGGTGCTCACGCCAAGAAATTTGATCTCAGGGAGTGAGCCGATCACGTTCGCGATGATACCGACCACGAACCTGACTTTGTCCATGATGCCGTCGAGCACCCCAGTCACAGCTGACCCCATTCCGGAGAAGACGCCAGAAATACTGTCGATGCTGGATTTGAACATCGGAGCCAGAGTTCCGGCCCAGATGTCTGAGAACCACTTGCCGATCGGCGTCAAGACATTCTTGAACACCCAGTCGAAGCCGACCTTCACCTTGTCCCAGTGCTGGATCAGCAACATCACACCCGAGATGACCAGGCCGATCACGGTAACGATTGTGCCGAATACGCCTCCTTTCATGGAGGTGTTCAAATTCTTCTGCGCACCAGCCATGCTCTTCGTCGCATCGGCGGCGTTCTTCTGCGCACCTACGGATTTCGATGCCTCAGTCGATAGTCTCTTCATCCCATCCGAAGCGCCCTTCACTGCTTCAGCGGATTTCTTCATGGCGTCGGACTGACCTTTGGCCGCGTCTGTCGACTTCTTCATTGCAGCTGCCGAGGCATCGACTGCGCCCGATACGGACTGTGCACCCTGCATGCTGGCGGTTGGTCCGCCCTTCGCCCTCGTATCGGGATTTCCCGCAACACGATCACCAGAAGGCTGCGCGAGTCCGGGGCGAGGGCCTCGGGTTTGCGCGCTGTCACCCCCGGAACTCACAGCATCATCTTGAACAAAACCCGCTTCCCCAGCATTCTGGAGCATCTCCATCGCTGCATCGGGGGCAGTTCCCGCCATCCCCTGAACGAACGCAGTCGGATCGCTGGCAGCACCGGCGAACTGGGGCAGCATGCCGGCGGCGTCTCCGGCCATGGCTGCTGTCCTGCCTACCGCTCTCTTGACCTTGCCCCCCAGAGCCAAGGGAGCCGCCTTCGCTTTGCCTGCGAGATTTCCCAGCTGACTTGGATTCTTCAACTGATCGCGATGCGGAGTACTTGGTCCGCGTCCAGGGATCGGACTCGGCGGCGCTGCGGATTCTTTCGAAGGATTCTTCGATCCGTCAGCGGCAAGGCCATTGGCCTTGTTGAAGCTAGAATCGGTGCGCGTGGAGCTTCCGATTACCTGTTCGTATACCGCATCGCCGGTATACCCTTCCGCCATGTTTTTTGCGACCAAAGAGTCGAAAGTAGGCCCATCAGGGTTTCCATTGTATTTACTTGCATCGCGATGGCGCAGATCTTCGACAGCATCCTCTGGCATCAACTCACGAGCACCCAGTCGCGCCTCGTGGCGTATCCCTTGCGCCCTCTGTGCTCGCTCCCTCAGCGGCACGCCCTCATTTTTCCATTGGGCGTTCAGTTCTGGAATCTTCTGCTGCTGATCGTTGTACCAAACACGAATTCTGGCGAACAGTTCCGGTAACGATTCGTCCGGTTTCGAAGCTTGCGTACCCTGGCCTTGAGGAACTGACACTCTGGTTCGAGCGGGTAACGGCCCCATGAATGGCGTATTCGGTTCCGCGGCCGCAGGTCTACGGGACGGCTGCGTATTGTTTTCAGAGCTCACTGGTAATCTGCCTGCCAATTGCGGTCGCCGGGCATAGCTCACCCATGCAACGAATTGTCGCCTGGTCGAATCCGCGTCGAAAGCTACGGAACCCGTTAAATGAAAAGTGATCCCACGGCGCACCGCGGGATCACTGGTGAGTAACTATCAGGTAATATCCCCAATCAGCCGATTGGGCGGACCCAACCTTCAGGCCAGGCATCGAATTCGTCGACTGGGACTCCATCTACGAGGAGGTTGTACACTGATTCTTCGGGAAATTCGCCGATTCTGATCTCTAACGCAACACCGTCGAGGTCTTTCTTATATGGAAATTCGCCGTCACGCCCGTGTTCCCACGTCAGCGCCATATCTCGGTAGTCGGAGCAGTTCACTCTCTTCTTCCTTCCGTCGACGCGCTGTGGCTATATTAGCCGTTGACTGATCAGGCATCGACTGTCGCAACAGACCTGCTGGGCGCAGGCTGTTCGTCCACATCAATGATCTCCGCTGGCGCCTCGAAGGCCTCGACCAGATCGTGCATTGTCTGCAATCGCCGCTCTTCCCGAAGCAGATCAACCGCGGTCATAGGGCGAGGCATCGGCTTGATCGGAGGTGGATCGGCACCTGCCGCGGCGATCACCGCCGCCTGCACACCCTGTAGACCATCGATGACGGTCAGCAGGAGGTAGGTGTCGAGCGTATAGCCGTCCGGTGATGGACCGTCATC
The DNA here is from genome assembly GCF_042714895.1 of Nocardia sp. NPDC058666. Lineage (NCBI taxonomy): Bacteria > Bacillati > Actinomycetota > Actinomycetes > Mycobacteriales > Nocardiaceae > Nocardia > Nocardia sp. NPDC058666. The sequence goes on along the minus strand of NZ_JBHXRY010000021.1, from coordinate 38,523 downwards.
GGTGGCGAAGTCGTCATCGTCGTCGTGCCCGAGCAACTGTTCTGCCAGTTCACGATCCATCGAGAGAGCGGTCTTGTACTGCGACCCGCGCGGTAGCCGATCCTTGAACCGCCAGATCGTGCGCCAGTCTCGTGTACGTAATTCCAAGGGCCCGAAGCAATCCCGGACATCGATGCCGCGCTCGAGCAAGTCGTAGTCGAGCGCGGCGCCGAAACGGTCCCAGAACTCTACGAGCCCTCGGATCCCCCCGGAAGCTGCGCGGACCCCTCGCCGAAGAAGTGGGCGTAGAGATCTTCCTGGAAGGCGATCCATTCGTCGATCGGTCGATCGTCGAAGAGATTCTCGACCGCGTCGTGCTGGTCGCCGAGGAGGATCGCCAGTTGGGCGTCTTCATCATTGGTATCGCGCAACGCCTTCGCCTGGCGGCGGGTCATCGGCTGAATGCTGATCTCGGCGGTGAGGTGGTAGGGGCCGCGGCGCCTGGCAGCGAGTTCCTGCTGGATCTCGTAGAACCGACCTTCGTCGCTGGTCCCGGCGATGGTGGACTTTCGTGGTGTAGCCATGGTGGTGTCTCCGGTTTTTGTGGTGGGACTTGGTAGCCCCGTGCCCTTGCACCAGTCAGTACCGACGCAAGGGACGGGGCAACCCGACTACTTCTGGCGCGGCTTCGCGGCAGGCGCGGTCGCTTTCGGCTGATGGCCGTGAGTGAACACGGCATTGACGTAGGACGTGGCGTCGAAGACCAGGTACTCGGCTTCGCCGTCGGTCATGGTGACGGGGTATTCGGTGGGAATCGCGGACATGATGACCTGTTCTCTCCTCCGGTGCTGATGCAAAAGGGAGTGGGTGCGCGCCGTGACCGGAGACACACGACGCGCACCCACAATCAGGGGGCCTGAGATCAGGCCGAGGCGGTGGCGATGCCGGTCTTGGACAGAACCTTCTTCCAACCCGCGCCACCGAAGCCGTGCGCCACCGAGTAGCCGGCGGTGTCGTCCTTGAACGCGGTCAGGGTCAGCTTCTGCGACATGATGTTGGTCGCGGTCCACTGCTCACCGGCGTACTTGGTGACAGCGACCTTCGGCAGCACCTTGAAGATGTAGATCGGCGCGGCGTCGTTGCCGTCCTTGGCGATGACGATGGCCGAGTAGTAGGTGATCTGCTCCGACGACGGCTGCGCGAAGCGCACCTCGCCCGAAGCCGCATCCGCACGGACCTGGTCCAGGTTCGCGTTCGTGGTCAGCGCCAGCGTGGTGGCGGTGATCTGCTGCGGCTCGAACTCGATGGTGGTGGTGTCGCTGGTGATGTCGTTACGCACCGGCTCCAGCTCGCCATAGGACTCGATGGGTGCGGCAGTCACGTTGCGGGCGAAGGCGATACCGGCCTTCTTGTCGATCAGGCCGACCGACTTGTAGGCCGCCGGCAGAGTCTGCAGGGCGCCGGTCGCGTCGGTGAAAGCAGCCGGAACCGGGGTGTACCAGGGAGCGAGGAACACGGCCGCGTCGAGCGGCTTGAGCAGCAGTTCGCGCTGCGCGTCCTTGAGTGCCATCAGGTTGGTGGCGGGCATAGCGTCTCCATTCTCGGAAAAATGTGCTTACGTACTGCCGACTACTGACGGCGGGCGTGCACGGTGAACCCGACTTCGACCAGTTGGTGAACCGGATCGAGGTCGGGAAGGTCTGCAACGCCTTGGCTGCGTTGCAGAGTTGGCGGGAAGTACTTGACTTCGGATACTGCGGATTCCTCCGCCCAATCGACGAGAACGCCGTTCACCCGTGTGCCGGGGGTCGACAGCATTGCTTCGCGCGCAGTGCCGATCAGCAGTTGCGCCGCGGCGCGGTTGGCCGCGGCGGCGACGATGCGCACCTTCGCGGTGTAGGTGATCTCGTTGATGTCGGTGCTACCGCTGACAACCCGGACCCAGAAGAAGGGCATCGCGGTCTGTAAGTCGGTGCCGCTGGCGGGCAACGCTGTCAGCGTGGTCTCGATCGGGGTGAGCAGGTCGACCATGAACTGCTCGAAGTCGGGGAACTTGCCCGGAATCGGATACGGCGACGTCACAGTTTGACCTGCACGTCGACGTGGAGGGTGCCGGCGCCGATGTCGTCGGCGGCGTCCTCGGCGGCGTCGCTAGGTGCCATCATCGTCTCCCAATGTTGTTTCTTACGACGTGGTCTGACAGCTCAGAGGCCGAGCAGCGGCAGGACAACTGGCGCGAGCACGATGGCCAGCTGAAGCAGTTCGAGAAGGACAGGAAGCATGGAATTCACCTCCCCTCGGGTGCGGGCGTTTCGAGGGCCTTCAGGCGGTCCAGTACGTCGGCCAACGCGTCGACCACGGTCATGCCGTCGAGCTGTTCCCAGCCTGCGAACATGCCCGCGTCACGCTGCTGGCTGCCGCACAGCTGCTCGCGGATGTCTTTGACATCGGTGCCGATCGGGCCGCAGAAGGCGGCGACGAAATCTTGGATCTGGTTCACTTCGGCTGCGCTCATCGGAGCGTCCTCTCCGTCGATGAATGCCTGCACGTCGCTACGGAACTGGTCCATATCGATGCCGGCGGGGTCGATTTTTCCTTCGTGCGAGTACTCGCGGTGGGCCACACAGTCCTGCGCGTCGACGCCGATTCGGGCCAGGATTGCCGCGCAACCGCGCTTGTAGGCGTCGAGTTGTTCTGGGGTCCAGTCACTTCCGTCACCACGGGAGACGGCTTCGATGCCGATCACGTGGTAGTTGGCGTTGTTGGTGGGCCAGCCGGGCCAAGAACCTCGGCCCGCGTGCCAGCAGACTCCTGCGGCGATCACGCGGAAGGTGCCATCGCGTTCGAGGACCAGCTGGGCGAGGGGGCCGGGCAGGTCGGCGCGGCCGTCTTGGACGATGCGCCAGTCGTTCTTGCCGCCGCCTGCGGTGTGGTGGCACAGCACGCCACGCAGGTCACGGAAGTTGCCGTGGCCTCGGTTGCGCCAGCCTTCGTGTTCGATCACATTCAGCCCGGCATCGCGTAGCACGTCGGCCAGCCATACCGGGTCACCTGTCCAACCCATGGGGTAACTCCTTGTGTAAGTGAAGGTTTGGGGTCCCGCCCCCGGCTGATGAGGGGGAAGTGCCGAGGGCGGGACCGGTCACTCCTGATGCTGCGGCGACGTCTACGACCGCAGACCACCTGCGGGAGACTGCGCGCTTCAGGAGCGCGGCATGCGGCGGGCTCGAATCCCGCACTGTGTCAAGTGTTCTCCGGGGGCCGACCGCATGCAGTTCGGGAACGGCGCGAAGCCGTCAGATTTCTTCTTGGAGTGTCGCGGGGATCTTGTAGTGCGACACGGGAGGTTCCTGGCCGGGGACGTGCAGGCGAAGGAAGCCGAGCAGTTCATCGATGTGCCGCTGGAGGGCGCGGATCAGGCGGATCGCATCGCGGAATCGCAGCTGATCGTCGACGGCTTGTTCCTCGAGCGCGACTACGCGCTCACGCAACTTGGCGACTTCGCGGGCCTGCCACGCCGTCACGGCGGTGACCACGGTCGCAACGGCGATGCCGGTCGCCTGGATGAATTCAGGGCTTAACCACGAGGCCATCGGATTCACCCACCGATCCCGACACCGGGGTCACGGCGGGCCTGATCACCGCGCCGGCGATCACCGGGGTGGCGAGGCCGTACAGGGTGAGCAGGGCTTCGACCCACGCGGCGTCGACCTCGCGGGCGATGAGATACGCGATCACACCGGTGACCGCGACGAGTACCGACCGGATCAGCGCGGGTTCGGGCACCTTACTGATTCGCATGTTGAGTTCCTTTCCGCAGGTTCGCGGGTGTCAGATGCGCCCATCGGCGACATCGCGGTTCAATGCCTGCGCCAGCGCGCGGGCATGACCGAAGCGGACGTAGTCGTCGGTGTGACGACCGTCGAAGAGATAGCCGCGGGCATAGGCGATCGCGCCTGTCCAGTTGCGCCAGTTCTCTGGAGACCACCAGCGCTGCAACTGATTTCGAGTTGCCGTCTGCAGCATCTGCTGCGCCCAGGTGATGGCGGCGTTCGTACTGGCGAAACTGAAGAAGGCGCTCAGATCGGCGATGGTTCGCAGCGGGTTGCCTGCGGGCAGGGCAGTGATCGGATCACCCGGTGCGGCAGCCCAATACGCGGGGATGCCTCGGATCTGCCGTTCACCGACGACGCCGTAGCCGCCGGGATCGACCAGACCGATGAACTTGCCTGCCGGCCTGCGAGGGTCGGCGATCAGCGCGCAGGCGATCACTTCGCGACCGGGATGCTCGCCTCGACCGATCTCAGCAGCGAGGTCACCGGCAACCGCCGCTCCCTGCGAATACCCAGCCAGGACAACCGGATTCGGTGAACGATCGATCGCCGCGAGCAGTGCGCGTTTGCCTTCGGCGACACTCTCGGTATAGCTCACGTACGAGCCGTAGTCGGCCGGATACGGGACCATCCGAGACGTGAAGATCGACTTGTTCAGCGCCTCGGTGAACGCGCCGGTGACGCCGTCACCGCCGGGGTTCCAGGTACCGCCCATGACGAGAACGTCGATGGTTCGTGGGTCCCGTTGGGGCCGTGAACCTTTCATTGACCACATAGGAATTGCCTCTCTGGGACGTTGGTGGAGGTCCCGCTCCGGACTGCATTGTCCGGAGCGGGACCAATTCACCCCTGAGCTGCTACAACGTCGTTCGACCGCAGCGAGCTGCGGGAGACGGGCGCGTCAGGGGTGGGCATGCGGCGGGCTCTGAACCCGCTGGATCGGAAGTTTTCGTCCGGGGGCCTGCCGCATGAGTTCGGGTCTAGGGGTCAACGAAAGAACCCCCGGTCCGTGAGGGCCGAGGGTTCTTGTCGTCGATGGCTAGAGCTGGTGTTTTGCTATCTGTAGGTACATGTCGCCGGTGCCAGGCGGCGGCCACCCGCACCCCGTCGGGACGACGGTGTCGTGACTGGGGCCCCATTGCAGTCGGTTCAGCGCGTGGACCGGCAGCTCGCCGATCTCGTCATCCGTCAGGTACTGCAGCCGCCAGCTGAGCAGGAACTCGGAAACGCCAAGGCACGCAGCGACATCGACGAAATCCTCGGACAGGCTGATCGCGTCCGACAACGCCGGAAGGCTGATCATTCGCCCGGCCACCATGCTGTGGATATCCATCTCCAGCCGCCCACGCCACCCCACCCACTTGAGCGCTTCTTGGCCCTTCCTGGACGACGACAGATCGAAGTGGGCGATGCAGTGGGCCACCGCTTCGTTTCGGGCACGGTGATCAAGCGCCTTCGACACCAGAATGCCCCGGTCGCGGTGCGACCAGTTCCAGTCCTGGTTGTTCAGGTGAACGATTGCGACCTTGATGCCCTGCTTGAATGCCTCCTCAAAGGCGTTGTAGGCGCTGGGCAGCACGTCGAAATCTTGCGCGGTCATCCGGTGCCTCAGCCGATCGGATCGCGTAGCGACCGCCACTGGGCGACAACTCGGGCGACCGTGCGCAGATCCTCGATGTCGAAGCTGGCGGGGTCGAGGTGACCGGGTGGACGCTGGTAGCTCGACCTGGATTCCCGAGACGAAACGCTCGGGTACGACGGGGTTTCGCTCCCACCACCCGCCTCGTCGGACGGACCTGCACCGAACAAAGTAGACACCTGCACCCTAACCATGATCACGATCATTGCCCCCACTGCTGGGGGCTTCGGCTACCCACCTTAATGGGCAGGTAAACCTCCGACGCCATCGCCCACGGACGAACCCGAGGAAGAGGAAGAGGAAGAGGAAGAGGAAGGAATGCGGTGTGCTGCAACCGCTTTGGGCATGCGTCCGCCCGCTGAGCAAATGATGACTGAGCGGGTCTGCGATGTCAACAGTTCCGTCGAAATTGGTCACAAGGCGCAGGTCAAAGACGTTGTGCTACGCCACTTTTCCGGGCTGGTGTTGCGCCACTCGCTCTGGCGTAAGCGTTTTCAGGGCCCGAGAACGACCCCGGGGCGCCGACTGCAAGCGTTCGCCGCCCCGGTTGGGTCGTTATCTAGTCAGTCGATGCACCTACGCTGCCGCATCGGCAGTGCGACGTGAGCATCCAGCACCTCACCGACGACGAACAGTTCAGGCCAGTCCATGGCCCACGGTCCCGGCACCGGCGCGACCAGCCCGGCCTCGCGCAGCGTGCGGATTCGGCGCGGAGTCAGGTTCGAGAACCCGGCACCCAGTTGCGTCGCCAGCGTGTGGATGCCGCTGACATTGAGTCGAACAGCCCGCGCGCGGCTCAGTAGTTCGACATCGACCTGCGCGGTTTCGGTCGGCGGGCAGACCACCGCGACGGCCGCTTCCACCGCGGCGGAGATCTCCGGCAGTGCAACTTCCACACCTTCAGTCATTGCAAGTGCAACGATGTGCCGTTGTAGCCATCGCGCCATGCCGGCAATGGTCGCCGATCCGTCATAGGAGATCGCGCGTGGCTCGCAGACCAGCCGCACCCACGCGACCAGGACCGCACGCAGGTGGTCTTCGACCCTGGCAGCGGCGGGGTTGAACGGAAGTTTGGACACCGTCGACCCGCCACGCACCCGGACATCGGCGGTGCCGAAACGCGTCTGCCTCGTCCGACTGTCCGCGAGATCCTCGGCCAGCTCCGGAATGCCACCCAAAAGACGGAAAAGTCCCCGAGCCGCTTCGCGGTCGAGGAACAGATGCCGGTCGTCGATCGCGAGATCCAGCGGCGTCACCCCACAGGTGTCCTCGCGCTCACGGGGCGAACCCGTCACCTCGTCGCCTGCACCCATCAACTTGCTCCTTAGATTTCGATGCGGCCTCGCGTAGTTCGCGGCCGGGTCGCGTGTGGCGCGCCGCGACCCCGCGGGCGGCGCTGATCGTGCATCGAGGCACTCGTAGTGACGACTGCAACTTTGCACGATGCATATGCAACAGCAGCAATCGTTGCAGTGCAAATCGGCGATTCCGACCTGGTGTTCATCACATCTCGCGGGCCTCAATGCACACCGAATGCACAAACACCGCCCTGCGTTCACCGCGTTGTTGCATGATCAGTCCACAACGAGTCATCCGTTGTACGCATCAATACCCCTCACCTGCTACATTGGTTGCATGGTGAGGCATCGGAGTGCGGTGGTCCCCTCTGAGGTCAGTGCAACACTGCGACACGCTCGCAAGGCGCGTGACATGACGATGGACCGAGCAGCAAGAACAGCGCGCATCAGCGCGAGCCTGTGGACGCAGGTGGAAAGTGGCGTCCAGTACAAGCGTGGCGAGCGGGTCGAGGCGAGCACCACCGCCGAGACACTGCAGGCCATGGCACGGGCGGTCGGGGTCGACCCGGCACCGCTGCTCGAGCGGGCGGGCCTGGAGAGTGTCGGGGCGTCGCACGTCGAGGACGAGCCTGCCGAGAACGCCGTCGACCCCGAAGCGATCGTCAATCTCGCCGGGCTGTCGGTGGATGATTTGCGCACGATCGCGGTGTACGTCAACGGATTTCGCGCTGCACGCGGTGTCTGAGGGCCATTACCTCCGCACGACAACGACGAATGCCCCACTCAGCGTGGGGCATTCGTTCGTTATCTGCTCGTGCTGATCAACTACCCGGCGGGCCGGAATACCCGCACCCAGTCGAACCGATGGAAGTCGTTGTCGAAAGTAGCCACCTCCGCTCCCAATTCGACTGCGAAGAGCGGCGATATGACCGTCGGTCACCAGATTTCCGGCCGTTTCGCACTTTTGTAGGATGCCGTCGAGCAGTTCCAGGTGTCCCGTTCCCGGGCCGACGACTACCGCCATCTCGCTGCTGAGCCAGGACCGGACATCGTCGATAGCTTCGACCGACGAGGCGGCGTTGGGAAAAATTCGCGGGTTCGTGCTGAGTCGGACGTATCCCAGCAGGACCGTCGTCAAGCGCCCATAGGGACCACACAGCTCCGTCGCACGACCTGAAACGACGGATGCCCGGCTCATGGCCGGGCATACGTCGTCAGGAATGCGTCACTTAACCGGGTCGACAGCCGGGTCCTCGGCCTCAGCCTCGGCCGAGCCGCTGACCAGCAGCTTCAGGAACTCGGCCAGGCCGTCGGCCGAACCGGTGTCGGGGGCTTCGTCCTCGGTACCGCCGGTCGCGGGGGGAACCTCGGGAGTGACCTCGTCGGCGACGGGGGTGGCGGGGGCCGGGGCGGGCGCCGGGGTGGCAGGGTCTGCCGGATCCTCGGCCGCGGACGAACCGGACACCAGCAGCTTCAGGAACTCGGCAAGGCCGTCGGCCGAACCGGTGGTCGCCTCTTCGGCGGCGCCGCCGGTTTCGGGCTTGGTCTCCTCGGCGGCGGCGATGCCGGTGCCGAACATGGCCATCCCGGCCGCGATGACGATGCCGAAACCGAGCGTGCGGATCTTCTTCATGTAATGAAACCCCTTGGTATGCAACAAGATTGCCGACATTGTGCCGACTGGAAGATTTCTAACACGTTACAGCGACACTTCCCTAGCCCCAGGCCTTCGGGGCTCCCGTAACGCGATAGCCGGAGGTTCGCCACGCCCCGGTTCAGATCGAGCGAACCGTGGTACCCCGGGTTGAACGGTGTCAACCGCGACCGAGATCATTACCGCTGCACAATCGATCTATCGACTCGAGCTATACGGTGCCCGAACTGCGATGTCGATATGTGCTTGTGCCGAACCTTTCTGTATACCCAGTTATCACCCGGCGTAGACCATGAGAGATATCACGCCCGAATCCGGTAACGCTGGGGTATGTGAATACGATTGGCGCGCACGAAAATTCGACTCGAGGCCGATTGGGACAACTCGCCGTGTTGCCGAATCTGCCCTTTACGCAGCAGCTTTCGCGATGACAAGCCCCGAAAAGCTCTGGCTAACAGCGACGCCGACCCACCCGATGTAGTCGTTAGCGTTACTCAGAATTCCTTCGGAAGGTACTTCATGCATCGTCGAATGATCCGAATCCTGCTCGCCACCACCGCAATCGCCGGCATCGCCACCGCGGGCGCGGCCCCTGCACTCGCAGCCCCCGCCCGACCAGCCGCGATGGCCGGGACAGGCTCTGCGGCAATCGACGTCCCCCTCGCGATCATCAATATCCTCCTCTGCGGCCCCTACGCAGGCGCCGAACCCCACCCGACCCCGGCGTGCCGCTAGCGATGGATGCTCAGCGAATGCCCTACTCCCCGTGGGGCATTCGCTCGTCGCACGGAGTCGGTCGACGACCGTCACCCAACTCGGCGGCCTGCCGGTAGGTGGGCCGACCTTGCCGGTCTCGACCGGCTCTTCCCCCGACCTCACGCCCGAAACCTATAACAGGTTACCGCCCGTATTCGATTGGCGGACAACCGAATACGGCGTTGTGAGTCCAACCGTCAATGGCGGGAAATACTTGCTGACAAGTCACCGTGGCGACGGTACGTCCATCTTGGCCATGACGCGGTGACCGAGGGCTATGAAGGGTTTTTCGATCTTGCTGTAGGTCAGGACGGACAGGGCGAGCGAGACGATGATCCACGTGCAGAACGTGAGCCAGGCCGCGTATGCCCCGAACACCGACACCGGCCATTTGGGTACTATGTTGGTTATCAGGCCGTGAACGATGTACAGCGAGAAGCTGATCCGGCCCAGCCACAGCAGCAGGTCGGGGAAGGAACAGCGGCGCAGCAGCAGCGCCGCGGCGAACAGTAGGTAGGCGGCGAGAACGGAAAAGGCTGCCCGGCCCAGGACGGGATGACCGAGGAGTTCGGTCCCGACCACCACACACGGCGAGGCCGATCAGACGGTGAACGCTTCTTGGGTACGTCAAGCTGTCCGAACGGGCTGCGGAATCGGCGACCATATCCAGTTCGAAGTGCAGCCCGGCGAAGGGCACACCACGCTGAACTCAGGTCCACAGATCGGTGCCTGGCTGCTGGACCGCCTCGCCGGAAGAACAGCGATCAACACCTGCTGACCCGAGCTCGACGTCGATTGCCAGCTACCCTGCGGGCCGGAATACCCGCACGCCGTCGAATCGGTGGAAGTCGTTGTCGAAGGTCGCAACCTCGGCACCCAACTCGACGGCAAGCGCGGCGATATGACCGTCGGTCACCAGGTTCCCGGCCGTTCCGCACTTTTGCAGGATGCCGTCGAGTAACTCCAGGTGCCCCGTTCCTGGCCCGATAACCACGGCCATTTCACTGCTGAGCCAGGACCGAACGTCGTCGATGGCTTCTACCGACGAGGCGGCATTGGGGAAAATCCGTGGATTCGTGCTCAAGCGGACATATCCCAGCATGACCGCCCAGCAGAAACCGATCGGCTCCTGACCGTTCAGCGCCTTTGTCAGCCATCCATGCGCATCGGCGTGATGGGGCGAGTCGGCGTTGACCGAATACAGCAGCACATTCAGGTCAACGACCTTCATTTGCGCATCTCGAGTTTGCGCACGATCTCTTCGTCTTCGAGCGAAGCCGCCAACCCGAGCGCCTTGTCCAGGTCAACCGTCGGCGCGCCCAAGTTCCGGACAGGCAGCCGGACCTCCGTCCGCGACGGCCGCGAAGCGAGAGTCGCGCGGACAGCATCGTTGAGCGCCTTCTTGAAGGAGGCGCCCGTCTCACGCATCCGCTTCGCAATCAGAGCTGCGACATCGGGATCCAGAGTTACCGTGGTTCGCATGAAGGCATCATACCATCACCTACTTTGATGCCAAAGCATCAAAAGCCGCGGTTCGGCCAGGCGAATCGGTTCGTCCGTCGAATGACGCCTCAGGCGACTGGGGTTGTCTCCGGGCGCGGCCGCGCGTCCATCTTGGTCATGAGACGGCGACCGAGGTTGTGGAAGGGCTTCTCGATCGCGTGGTAAGTCAGAGTCGCGAGCGCGATCGAGCCGAGCACCCAGGTGAACCAGGTGAGCCAGGCCGCGGGAATTCCTAGGACCGATGTCGTCCAGGGTTTTATGGCGCCGAGCACGAGGGCATGTATGAGATATAGCGAGAAGCTGATCCGCCCGAGGAAAAGCAGGGGGCGCGGGAAGGAATACCGGCGCAGCAGCAGGGCGGCAGCGAACAGCAGGTAGGCACAGGCCATGGTGACCGCTTCCTTCCACCAAGGGATCCACGCGCCGATCGCCGGATCCCAGTGGGGCTGCTCTACGACGAACTTGAATCCGACGATCACGAACGCGGCGAAGCCGAAGACCCCCCAGCCGAGCGTGGTGCTGATCTCGCCCGCCGTCATCCGGTAGAGCACCGTGCCGACGAACATCGTCGCGAAGATCATGGCGGAGTATGAAGACGGGCCCGGTTGGTTGAGAACCAATGGAACGGCGATCGATGCGAGCAGGATCGCCGCGGCGGCCGAGCGACTGCTCGCCGCACGACGAGCGAAAAATACTGCGACCGCCAGTGTCGCGGCTACGACCATCAGGCGGCTGGCGAGGCTCGCGTCGGGGCCGTTGACCATCGCGGCCGGTAGAAACAGGGCGGCGACAATCGAGCCGATCGCCAGGACCGCCAGCGGCACCGATCGACGGTTCAGCCCACCGAGGAACAACAGCGACACGAATAGGTAAAACACCAGCTCATAGGACAGCGTCCAAGCAACCCCGATCACCTGAGTATTCGGTGCGCCGAGGAAGAACTGCACCATGGTGGCATTCGTGGCGAAGTGCCATCCGGGATCGGCAAGTAGGCCCGCTTGCAGGCTGAACCTGCCGACCGAATGAAGGATCATCGCGGCGATCAGACAGCCCCAGAACAGCGGGAAAAGCCGGAAGAATCGGCCTACCCAGAACGCGCCGAGCGACCGCCCTCGCTCCAATGATGCGGGGATGATGAAGCCGCTGACGACAAAGAAGACAAAGACGCCGAACATGCCAGCACCGAAATGCGTTCCCGAGAATCGGGCGTACGCAGGCCACGCGAGCTCCGAACAATGTTGAAGAACCACGGCCAGGGCTGCCAAGCCTCGAAGAGCATCCAAATACTCGTACCGGCCACCGCGAGAACGTACGTCTACTACGCCAGGCGCGATCGGACCGACACGAACCTCATCAGGTTTCGTCACACCGCACCGCAAAAGATTTGAACAAGATCAACCGAAAGCATAGTTGAAATCCTAACCTCGCTGCGTTCGAGGCATTCACCCAGCGAAACCATGATTGATCTCACGACATAAAGCTGTAACGGCCGATAATCGTCAACGATCGCCTTCTGTCAGAAGGCCCCTGAGTACCAAACGGGCCGCACACCCCCCTGGAGTGTGCGGCCCGGTCAGCGGGAACTCAGCGCAAGGTTGCGGTGAGGTGGGGGTAGCCCTTTTTGGGGTGCAGGATGGACAGGTCCCAGCCGGGGTCTGCTTGGTCGGCGTAGATGTTGATCGACGACGGCAGGAAGATCGGCTTGCCGAATTTCACGGCGTAGGTGACCTTTTCGGGGATGCGGCCTTCGACCGAAGCCAGGATCGTGGCTGCGGACCACATGCCGTGGGCGATGGTTTGCGGGAAACCCATTGCCTTGGCGCCGATTCCGGAGACGTGGATCGGGTTGCGGTCGCCCGAGGCTGCGGCGTAGCGGCTGATCATTTTCTGATCGACGCGCTGCACGCGCAGGGGCGGCGGGGGGACCTCGTCGGCGGGGGGTGCCGATTTGGGGCCGCCGGACAGGGACGTGCGCTGCTGGTGCAGGAAGGTGGAGACCTGGCGCCAGACCAGTTCACGACCCACCCGGATCTCGGTGATCGCGTCCACCAGAAGACCTTTCGGGTGTTCCCGCAGGTTCTCGATGTGCGCGGTGAAGTCGAGCGGCTCGGCGATCGAGATCTCGCGGGTGCGTTCGATGACGTTCGAGAAATGCACCGAGCCGACGGCGGTGAACGGAAAGTCCCGTGCCACAAGCAGTTCCATGACCAGCGGGAACGCCAGGATGAACGGATACGTCAACGGCAGCGAGTCGCTGAAACGCAAACCGGTGGCGTGGCAGTAGGCGGCCAGGTGATCGGGGTCGACCCGCACGCCCTCGATGACCACGCGACGGTCGGGCAGGGTCGGCTTGCGGGCCGACAGCGCGGCGGGCAGCGGGACCGCGCCCAGCGCCGCCTTCGCGTACAGTCCGCCGTTGCCGGGGACCTCGGTGAGAGTGATCGTCTGGGTCATCAGGCGCCGATCAGGCTCTGACCGCAGACGCGAACCACGTTGCCGCTCACCGCGTTCGACGCCGGGCTCGCGAAGTAGGCGATGGTCTCGGCGACGTCGACGGTCTCGCCACCCTGCAGCAGCGAGCTCATCAGGCGGCCGGCCTCACGGGTGCCCACGGGGATGGCGGCGGTCATGGCGGTCTCGATGAAACCGGGGGCCACCGCGTTGATGGTGATGCCCTTCTCGGCCAGCAGCGGCGCTTCGGCGTCGACCATGCCGATGACGCCGGCCTTGGACGCGCCGTAGTTGGTCTGGCCGCGGTTGCCCGCGATGCCCGCGATGGAGGACACGTCGATCACGCGACCGCCTTCCTTGAGCACACCCTTGGCGACCAGGCCGGAGGTAATCCGGTGCGGGGCAGCGAGATTGACGTTGATGACCGAGCTCCAGCGACCCTCGTCCATGTTCGCCAGGAGCTTGTCGCGGGTGATGCCCGCGTTGTGCACGACGATGTCGATGCCGCCGAAACGCTCGGTGGCGAAATCGGCCAAACGCTCGGCGGCGTCGGGCGCGGTGACGTCCAGCGCCAGCGCGGTGGCGCCGACCCGGTTCGCGGTGTCCGACAGCGCCTCGCCCGCGGCGGGGATGTCGGCGACGATCACGGTGGCGCCGTCACGGGCGAACACCTCGGCGATGGTGGCGCCGATACCGCGCGCGGCACCGGTCACGACGGCGACCTTGCCGGCGAGGGGCTTGTCCCACGAAGCGGGGGCGACGGAATCGGCGGCACCGACGCGGATGACCTGGCCGTCGACGAAGGCCGACTTGGCCGAGAGCAGGAAGCGCAGGGTGGACTCGAGACCCGTTGCAGCAGCACCGGATTCGGGGTGCACGTAGACCAGCTGACCGGTCGCGCCGCGCAGCAGTTCCTTGGCGATCGAGCGGGTGAAGCCTTCCAGCGCACGCTGGGCGATCTGCTCGTCGACCGAACCGACCAGCTCAGGGGTGGTGCCCAGCACCACGACGCGACCCGACGGCGCGAGGCTGCGCATGGCGGGCTGGAAGAATTCGAACAGCTGCGCGAGCTTGTCGATGGAGTCGATGCCGGTGGCGTCGAAGACCAGCGCGCCGTACTTGGTGCCCGACTCGACCGTGTCGGCGACGGTGTAATCCGACAGCAGCGCACGCACCGGTTCGGCCAGACGTCCCTTGCCGCCCAACAGAACCGGACCCGGCAGCGCGGGCTCGCCGGCCTTGTACCGACGCAGCTGCGCAGGCTGCGGCAGACCCAGCTTGTTCGCGAGGAACGCGCCGGGGGCGGAGTGGATGAAAGATCCGTAGAGGTTCGGTGCACCCTTGCTCTTGGCTGCCACTGTTCCTACCTTCTGTGCTCGACGAGTGTGTGACCGTGCTCCGCCCAGTGTCCCCCGTGTGAGCGCACACTTGCGGGTACGGTGTCGACAACGAACTTACTCCGGAGTAAGTTTAATGTAAACCGATACGACGCTGTGACCGCACGGGGGCCCATCCACCGGCCGGCGTACCCGGAACCGACGAGACCATGGAGAAACTCGAGTGACAAGCAAAGCCCGCTCGGCGACGGCCAAGTCCAGCACCGCCAAGGCCGCCAAGACCCAGCGCCCGGTCGCCATCGTTGGCGGCAACCGCATCCCGTTCGCGCGCTCCGACAAGGCCTACGCCAAGGCGTCCAACCAGGACATGTTCACCGCCGCACTCGACGGCCTGGTCAGCCGGTTCGGCCTGCAGGGCGAGCGCCTGGGCATGGTCGTCGGTGGCGCGGTGCTCAAGAAGGTCGGCGAGCACAGCCTCATCCGCGAGAGCGTGCTCGGCTCGAAGCTCTCGCCCTACACCCCGGCCCACGACCTGCAGCTGGCCTGCGGCACCGGCCTGCAGTCGATCGTCACCGTCGGTGACGCAATCGCGTTGGGCCGCATCGACTCCGGTATCGGCGGGGGCGCCGACACCACCTCCGACGCGCCGATCGGCGTGAGCGAGGACATGCGCGAGTGGATGCTCACCGCCAACCGCGCCCGCACCAACAAGGACAAGCTCAAGCTGGTCGGCCAGCTGCGGCCCTCGATGCTGGGCATCGAGATCCCCAAGAACGCCGAGCCGCGCACCGGTCTGTCGATGGGCGAGCACGCCGCGGTCACCGCCAAGGAATTCGGCATCGCCCGCGAGGCGCAGGACGAGCTGGCCTACCTCTCGCACAAGAACATGGCCGCCGCCTACGACCGTGGCTTCTTCGACGACCTGGTCACCCCGTTCCTGGGCCTGACCCGCGACGACAACCTGCGCCCCGGCTCGACCGTGGAGAAGCTGTCCACCCTGAAGCCGGTCTTCGGCGTCAAGGCAGGCGACGCCACCATGACCGCGGGTAACTCCACCCCGCTCACCGACGGCGCGTCGGCGGTGCTGCTGTCCACCGACGAGTGGGCCGCCGAGCACAAGCTGCCCGTGCTCGCGCACCTGGTGGACTCCGAGGTCGCCGCGGTGGACTACATCCACGGCCCCGACGGCCTGCTGATGGCCCCCACCTACGCGGTCGCCCGCCTGCTGGCCCGCAACGGCCTGACCCTGCAGGACTTCGACTACTACGAGATCCACGAAGCCTTCGCCTCGGTGGTGCTGGCGACGCTGGCCGCGTGGGAGTCCGACGCGTACTGCAAGGAGCGCCTGGGCCTGGACGGCGCGCTCGGTTCCATCGACCGCAGCAAGCTCAACGTCAACGGCTCCTCGCTGGCCGCGGGCCACCCGTTCGCCGCGACCGGTGGGCGCATCGTCGCCTCGACGGCAAAGATGTTGGCGGAGAAGGGATCCGGCCGTGCGCTGATCTCCATCTGCGCCGCCGGTGGACAGGGCGTGGTCGCGATCATCGAGCGTTAATCGCTGCTGATCGACAACGACGGCGGGTGGTCTCCGAGGAGATCGCCCGCCGTCGGCATTTTCACGCACTTCGTCGCCGAATAGTCAGAAAACTGATTCCAGCGAGGCCGATTGCGTGATTTCGCCGGGGTGTCAGCTCGCGCCGATAGCGGCGGCGATCAGTGGCCAGGAATTGTGCAGGTCCTGTTCCCAGTACTGCCAGGTATGGGTGCCTGCCGGACGGAACTCGGTGTGGGCGGGGATGTTCAGCTCGGCGAGGCGCGCGGCGAGGCGCTGAGTGCACTGGTTCGCGGCGGCTTCGATAGCGCCGCCGAGCAGGATCTGGTTGGTCATGCCGAGGGCTTTTCCGGGGGTCGCGCCGGGCGGGAGGACTTCGGCGGAGCCGGGCAGGCCGGTCGCGCTGGAGAGGTAGATTGCCTTGCCGCGCAAGCCTTCTGCGTGGAGATACGGGTCATTCGCGCGCCACGCGGGGTCGCCGGGTGGGCCCCACATGTTGACGGGGTCGGCGCCACCACGAGCCAACACGAAATCGATGTAGGCGCGGCTCACGGGGTCATCGACCGAGGCGCAACCGCTGTAGGCACCGACGGCGCGGTAGCGGTCGGGGGCGGCGATGGCGAGGTTGAGCACAGCCGTGGCCGACATCGAAAGGCCCGCAATGGCATTCACCCCGGTGGTCCGCAGGGTGGCGTCGATGATCGGGGGGAGTTCTTCGGTGAGGAAGGTCTGCCATTTGTTGCGGCCGCGCTTGGGGTCGTCGCGCTGCCAGTCGGTGTAATAGGAGAACGCGCCCTCGACCGGGGTCACCACGTTGACGTTCTTGTCGGCGAAGAAGCTCACGAGATCGGTCTGGTTGTACCAATTCGCGACGTCCTCACCGCCGCCCGCGCCGTTGAGCAGGTACAGCGTCGGACGCGGCACACTGGTGTCGGCGGGGGTGATGACCCGCAGCGGGATCACCCGGTCCATCGCGGCCGAGTACACCGACAGCGTCTGCTGACGCTGGCCCGGCCGGTCGACGTGATCGAGTCGCGAACCGTCGGCGCGGGCGCTGCCGATCGACGAAACACACAGCAGCGCAACGATGACTGCCAGCACAGACTTCAACAGAGAACTTCCTCGCACACGCAGGGCCGCAACAACTTTCGACACGTACCGAAGCGCCGGGACGGCAGCGCGAACCCCGTCCCGGCGATCGGATCAGCTCCCGATCAGGTTGCGCAGCACATCGCCGATGATGTCGGACACCGAACCGGTGGAGCTGAGCTGACCGTCCGACGAGCCGAGCCCGTTGTCGCCGAGGCTGCCGATCACGGTCTCCCCCGCGTTCGCGCCGCGCGCGGTGAAACAGGCTGTGAGGTTGGGCATTTCGTTGCTGACACCCACGGTGCCCGCCACTCCGACGCCACCGCTGGTGACCGACTGGCCCACCGTGAGCGAGCTGGGGACCGGGTAGGTGATGGTCAGGGTGACCGGGTTGCCGGAGTTGACGAACCAGCCGGTGCTGGTGACCTTCCAGCCGCCCGCGTTGGGGGTGGGCGTGACCTCTTCGGTCACCTGCCCGCCGACCGCGTGATAGGCGGTGATGGTGGCCTTGGTCGGCGCGCCGAAGCCGGTGGGCGGGAAGTCGGTGATGGTGTTGACGTACGGGTTGCCGATGCCGGTGGTGCCGATGACCACGGTGTACGTGGCGGCGGTGCCCACGCCGATCTCCGCCGCCTCGACCTTCTTGTCGTAGATGTGGGTGACGCCGACGGTGCTCCAATCCTGCTTGGTGTCGTGGCTGCTGCTCGCACAGGTTTGCGCCGCGGCGACGCCGGAGCCGAAGCCGACACCGACACCGACACCGGCGACGACCAGGGCTGTTGTGGCGAAGCCCGCGGCGAGACGCGAAGTCCGGAACATGATTTCCTCCAAGGCTGACCCCCTTCGCGCACAACGTATCGGCCCTACTGGACGCTTGTCCTGAAAACTGGAACACGTTCCCGTTTTTGTGGAACATTCACATTCCAAATTGATCCGACAACGCGACAACCGGCCTTCTGACGTGCGAGAAGGCCGGTTGCGGGCGTCAAGGGGGCTACTTCTGCGGCAGCTCGTTGTGGCCGCCGAACGCCTTGCGCATCGCCGACAGCATCTTGTCCGCGTACAGGGCCTGGCCGCGCGAGGAGAAGCGCTGGTAGAGCGCGGCGGACAGGACCGGGACGGGCACGGCGGTGTCGATGGCGGCGTCGATGGTCCAGCGGCCTTCGCCGGAGTCGGAGACGCGGCCGCTGAAGGAGTCCAGGTCCGGGTCGGCGACCAGGGCGGATGCGGTCAGGTCCAGCAGCCAGGAGGCCACGACCGAGCCGCGACGCCACACCTCGGTGATGGCCGGGATGTCCAGGTCGTACATGTAGTACTCGGGGTGCTCCATCGGCGTCTCCTCCGCCGAGTGCTCACCGTGCAGGTACTCCGAGCCCGCGTTCGCGTGCTTCAGGATGTTCAGACCCTCCGCGTACGCGCCCATCGCGCCGTACTCGATGCCGTTGTGCACCATCTTCACGAAGTGCCCGGCACCGTGCGGGCCACACAGCAGGTAGCCCTTCTCCGCCTGCGACGGCTCACCGGTGCGGCCGGGCGTCCGCGGGGCCGACTCGTAGCCGGGGGCGATGGTCTCCAGCAGCGGCTGCAGGTAGTCGACCTGCGCCTGCTCGCCACCGATCATCAGACAGTAGCCGCGCTGCAGACCGAACACGCCACCCGAGGTGCCGATGTCGAGGTAGTGAATCCCCTTGGGCTTCAACGCCTTCGCGCGCTTGATGTCCTCGTGGTAGCGGCTGTTGCCACCGTCGATGATGATGTCGCCGGGCTCGAGCAGCTCGGCGACCTCCTCGATCACCTTGCCGGTGGCGCCCGCGGGGATCATCACCCACACCACGCGCGGCACGTCGAGCATGCCGATGAACTCGGCCATATCGGTGGTGCCACGGAACTTGTCGCCGAGCTCGGATTCCAGCTCGGGGATGGGCCCTGGGTGCCGTTCGTAGCCGACGGCGGTGTGCCCGTCGCGCACGATGCGACGCACGATATTGGCGCCCATCCGGCCGAGGCCGATCATTCCCAGCTGCATCAGTTCTCCTCGTAGTCCGGTGGTGGTGTCCAGTCTCACGTCGATTGTCTCGCGCGGGCGAGCGCGACGTCAGGGCGGTGCCTGTGCGGCGCGCCGACATTGTTCCGAATGGGGTGTAACGCCCCGGTCGGAGCACCGATAAACAGATCGGCTCCGTGTAGTTGCCAGACCCCCGACCCGGCAACTACGCGGAGCCTTTCTGTTGCCCGCACACCGGTCGCCGGGCTGCCGAGCGCGCCGATGCGCGTTACCCTCGGGCCGGAACCCTCAAACATTACGGAAGGACCTCCGTGCCCAGCGAGTCGACTGCCGGACGACCGGCCGACCGAAGGGGCGAGGTCGGACTACGCAAGCTGCTCGACTCCAATCGCACTTTCGATGCCGACACCACCGCCCTGACCCAGCCCCTCAGTACCGTGACCCGCGATCGCTGGTCGCCCACCCCCGGCCCCACCCCGCCGCCGCCGACCTCCCCGGTCAACCAGCAGCTGGTCAAGCGGATCGGGATCGTGGTCGGTGCCGTGTTCGCCGTCGGTACCGCCGCCTACCTGGCCGACCTCGCGTTCAGCGCGGGCGAGGTGCCGCGCGGCGTCGTTGTCGCCGGTGTGGAGCTGGGCGGCATGGACCAGACCGAGGCCGACGCGCTGCTGCACGCCGAGCTCGGGCCCAAGGCCGAGCGACCGCTGCCGGTGCGCATCGGTGACGTCCAGGCGAGCCTGGTGCCCGCCGCCGCCGGTCTGGCCGTGGACTACGACCGCACCTGGGACGCGGTGGGCAGTCAGCCGCTGAACCCGATGCGCCGACTGATCTCACTGTTCGGGACGCGCGAGGTACCCGTGTCCAGCACCGTTGACACGATCGCCTTGAACGCTCAGGTCGAGGCGTTCCGCGCGCACGACAACCCGACCGTCGAGGGCACCGTCCGATTCGACAACGGCAAGCCCGTCGCGGTCGCGCCGGTACCGGGCCGGGTGCTCGACACCGAGGCCGCGCGCGCCACCATCACCGAACGATGGGCCGCCACCAGCGAGCTGGATCTGCCCGTGGTCGACGCGCCGGTGTCGGTGCGCACCGATGCCGTGCAGGCGGCCGTGCGCGATATCGCCACTCCGGCAGTCGCCTCGCCGATCACGTTGGCGGGCAAGGATGTTCAGACGTCCCTGACCACCGGTCAGATCGCCGACGTGTTGAGCTTCGTGCCCGACGGCAACGGTGGGCTCGCGCCGAAGATCGACAACGACGCCGTAATCGCCTTGCTCGCACCGCAACTGGTGAAATCCGAGATCGAACCCAAGGACGCCACCTTCGCCTTGGGCGTTGGCAAGCCGACCGTGGTGCCGTCGGTCGTCGGCGAAAAGGTCGACTGGGCAAAGACTCTGGAGCAGCTGCCCGCGGTGCTCACGCAGCCGGGACCGCGCACCAGCCCCGTGGTGTACCAGCGGATCGAACCCAAGCTCACCACCGAGGCCGCCAACGCGCTCGGCGTCAACGAGTCCATCGGCGAATTCACCACCGGCGGCTTCAGCGGACCCTCCGGGGTGAACATCCGCACCGTGGCCGCGAAGGTGAACGGCGCGTTCGTGAAACCGGGAGAAACCTTCTCGCTCAACGACTTCACCGGCCCGCGCACCGCCGCGGAAGGCTACGTGGAATCGGGCATCATCGACAAGGGAAGGCCCAGCACCGCGGTCGGCGGCGGCATCAGCCAGTTCGCCACCACGCTGTACAACGCGGCCTACTTCGCCGGAATGGAAGACGGCGGACACACCGAACACAGCTACTACATCTCCCGATACCCGGCCGCGCGTGAAGCGACCGTGTTCGACGGGGCGATCGACCTGGCCTTCCGCAACCCCGCGACCACGGGCGTCTACATCCAGGCCGTGGCGTCCGGCTCCGACATCACCGTGCGGCTGTGGGGCACCAAAACCGTGAACGTGGAATCGATTACGGGCGAGAAGTCCAAGCCGACCGAACCCAACGAGGTGAAACTGCCCAAGGGTAAGGACTGCATCGCGTCCGAGGGTGCGCCCGGTTTCACGATCTCCGATACGCGGGTGATCACCGATGCGAAGACGGGTGCGCAGGTCTCGCGGCACACACGCACGGTGAAGTACGACCCGATTCCCGTGGTGAAGTGCGAGTAGGGATTCGGTAGATGGCTCGCGCGTAGGGTGAAAATCCCTGCGCGCGAGCCGCTTTCGTCAGCAGTTGCAATCGCAGCAGCAGCCGTCGCAGCAACACCCGTCACCGCAGCAGTCCGCGCAACTGCTGCAGCAGTCGCACCAACCGCAGCAGTCATTGCAGTGCTTGCCCCAAGCGTCCTTTCGTTCGCCGGTGCACGGATTGGTGTGGTCGAAACAGAAGGCCATCCCGGTGCAGTAGACGCCGAAGACCTGCCCCGCGGCCCGGAACGGACCGGGCGGATTCGGCCGCTGTTCGGGCGGCGACGGGAACTCGTACGGCGACTGCTGTTGAGCGGTAGCGGAATTGCGGCACGCATGACCGACCGCGATCCCGAGACCTCGACCGAGCCGACGCAACAGACTCGCCAGTGGATCCAGTAGCGCCCAACGCACGGTCGGCAGCTGATCGAGTTCGGCTTCGACCGCAGCCTCCCGAATCCGAGACTCGCTCTCGCGCAACAGCTCATAAGCACGCGGCATACCCGTCCCGGTCGCTTCGAGCGGATTGAACCGCCCACGCACCCGGTCACGTTCGAGATCCTCGATAGCGTCCGCCAGATGCGCGATACGCCCGACATGTCGCCCGATCTCCTGCAGCGCCGCAACGTTTTCCGGCCGACCGGCCAGCGTCGCGGTATGCCCGAAAAGCGTGGCGGCACACAACTGAGTCGGCCCGGTGAGTTCGTCGAGCGTGATCGCGGGAGCAGACGGCGGATTCTCGTGTACCGCAACAGCATCGGCCGACACTGCTCGAGCTTCGAGTGCGGACTGCGAGGCGATCGCCGCGAGCATCGGCCGCACATCCAGCCCGATCAGATCGGCCTGCCGCTGCGCACTGACCGCCCACGCCTTCGAGACCCTGCGCATCGGCCCACGAGCAAGCACCGACGCATCACCATCATCGACATGATCACCGATCTTGGCCGCCCCCAACAACAATGACGCCGTAGCCGCCAACTGCACCCCCGGCGCACTCGCACTCACCACCGAGGCCCGTTTCATCCCCCGCAGCGGACACGGTGCCGCCATCGTGCGCGCCCCCTGTCCCGCCTGCGCCTCGGTGAGCACGCTGAGCACGATCGCGTCGGTATTGGTTGCCGCACGGGCCAATTGGCCGTGCCCGTCGCGCAAACCCAGACACAGCCCGCACATGTGCGCCTGCCACTGCCCCGGATCGATGCCATATTTCGCCGCGCCGTGCGCACACGGCTTCAACACACCGAACAACTGCCACCCCGTCTGTCGTGAACCGTCCACCTTCGCAGGCGTAGGGGTCCACCGCAACAGCTAGTCGGCCTTCTTCCGACCGGCCAGACCCCGCCAGGCGAGATCGTCGAGCAGATCCACCGCCTCGGCCACTTCGATCCGCCCGCCCGCGACCCGGTCGGCGATCGCCTCGCCCGCCCCGATCACCGCCGCCGCGACCACCTCGAAATTGGTGCCGGGGTCGGCGTGCTTGGCGCTGGATTCCAGCAGTTTCGCAGTGAGCTCGATGACGCGCTCGCGAGCATTGTCGATTTCGGAGGCGAAAGTTTGCTGGCCGATCGCCTGCCGGTACAGAACCTGCCAGGACTGCCGGTTGCGGTCGACGAAATCGAGAAAGCCCTCCAGCGCGGTGCGGACCTGTTCGTGCGGGGTCAGTTGCGGGTTGCCCGCGGGGGCGACGGCCTCGATGAAGCGAAGGCCCTCGCGCTGGATGCACGCGCGGAAAAGCTCGTCTTTGGAGCCGTAGTACAGGTAGAGCATGGGTTTGGAGATCTTCGCCTCGGCAGCGATGGCGTCCATCGACGTGTCGTGGAAGCCCTTTCGCGCGAACACCTCGACAGCGGCATCGAGCATCTGTTGCTCGCGAACCGCCCGGGGAAGTCGCTTGGTCCCGCCTGCCATCCAGTCTCCTACCGCAGGGTGAACCACCTATCTTACTGCAAGGTAAGTTCGCCCGCGCTCATTTGCCGCACAGTCGCCGGGGGCATCAGCAGCCCAGCGCTACGCCCTTGTAGCGCGCCATCCGCAGCACGGAAGTGTCGACCCGGTCGGCGGGCAGTTTGCCACTAGCCACCGACTGTTCCAAACGGTCGAGCACCGACGGCACCGCGGCGGTGCTGATCCACAGTGCGTTGTCGGCGCCGGCGATCAGGGTGGCCTCGACCGCTTCCTCGATCGACATGCGGTCGGTGATGGCGGCCATGCCACTGAGATCGTCGGTGAAGATCGGGCCGTTGAACGGCGCGGCGCCGTACCCCTTGCCCTCGCGCAGCAGCGACATCACCGCCGGACTGATGCTCGCGGGCACGCCGGGCTCGGTCAGGCCGGGCACGTCCAGGTGACCGACCATCACCGCCGCACCCGAATTCACCAGGTCGCGGAACGGCACCAGGTCCTTGTTCTGCAGCTGGTCCAGCGGCGGGGTGGTGACCGCGCCGGTGTGCGAGTCGCCCGATCCGGAGCCGTGGCCGGGGAAATGCTTGATCACCGAACCGAGCCCGACCTCGTTGGACGCGCGAATGTAGGCGCCCGCGTACTCGGTGACCACCTTCGGGTCGTCGCTGTACGAACGGTCGCCGATGACGCTGTCGTCGGGCTGGCTGCTCACGTCGGTATCGGGCGCGAAATCCACGGTGATGCCGACGTCCTTCAACGCCTGCGACCTGGTCCGGGTGAACTGGTAGTACTGCTCGGGCGTCTGCGACTGCGCGATCTCGCGCGCGGACGGGGCGGTGCCGATCACGTTCTTCGCGCGCGAGACACGCCCGCCCTCTTCGTCGATGGTCACCATCAACGGCACCTTCGCCTGCGCCTTCACCGCGTCCAACGCCGAGGCGTCCAGCAGGCTCGGATCGGTCCAGCTACCCACGAAAATGCCGCCGACCTGCTCGGAACTCACCACATTCGACGCGTCCGCCGACCCGGTGATGCCGACGGTCAGCAACTGCGCGAGTTTCTCGCGCTGGCTGAGTTTGCCGAGATAGTCTGCGCCGCAATTGTTTTGCACCGGCGTAGCCGAAGCGGGCGTTCCCGACTCCCCCGTTCCCGACGGGGCGGCCACCGCACTGCTGCTCGCCGCGGGCGACGTCTCGGTCGACGAACCTCCCGAACAGGCGGTAGCAACGGTGGCGAGAACTGCGAACACGACCACAGGCGATTTCCGCATGCGCTCCACGGTAGCCCGCACAGCGCGTCAACCCCAGCACCCGGGTTCGGATTGATACCCGCAGTTCGGGGGTAACCTGAGTGAAAAGCCGCTCCGACCAGCGCAGGAGGTCGTCATGGCATGCGATCGGATGCTCATCGCCTACGACGGTTCCGAACACGCCAAACGCGCCGTCCAGTACGCCGGGCGGTTCCTCACCGCCGAACGCGCGATCCTGCTCACCGCGTGGGAACCGATGGTCCGCCAAGCCGCGCGCATCTCCGGCCTGGCCGGGGTGATGCAGCCGGACTGGGTGCCCGACGAGGAGATGGAAGACATCGCCTACTCCGACGCCCGCAAGATCAACGCCGAGGGCGTGCACCTGGCGAAACTGGCAGGCATCGACGCCGAACCGCGCACCGCCGAATGCACCACCACGATCTGGAACGCGATCGTGGACTGCGCCGACGAGCTCGACGTCGACATCATCGTCGCTGGTACGCGGGGTAGCACCGGGTTGCGCGCGCTGTTGCACAGCAGTGTCGCCGAGGCGGTGCTCAAGCACGGGCACCGGCCGGTGTTCCTGGTGCCGCCGGATCAGTGAGAGTTCGGTCGCTCTCGCGGCGGCATGCCATGCCTGCGGCGTTATGGTCGAAGGACCATGAACGAATTTCTGCTCGCTCGACCTGACGCGGTGGTGCGCGCGTCGGGCGTGCGCGAGGTTTTTTCGGATCCGCGACGCGCGGTCGAGGCGTTGCGCGGGTGGCTGAGTTCGCCCCCGTCCGCACAAGGGCGCGAGGTAGCGCGTGGCTCGGCAGCTGGCGACCCCACCAGCGCAGGTAGCGAATCCTCCAGCGCACCACCACGATTGATCGTCGGAGCGTTGCCGTTCGATCCCCGCGAACCGGCCGCGCTCTGGCAACCCGAGACGTCCCTGCACACCGCCGGACCATGGCGACCCGCAGCGCTACCGGATCTGCCCGACGTGCGGGTGATCGCCGAAATGCCCAGTGCCGCAGAACATGTGGCGAAGGTGACCAAACTGGTCGAACAGCTCGGCGACCCGGCCAACGAACTGCGCAAGGTGGTGGCCGCGCGTTCGATGGTGCTCGAAGCCGACGCGCCGCTGCACCCCGAAGTACTAGCCGCACACCTGCTGACCAGGCATCCGAACGCCGCCGTGTACTCGGTGGACCTGTTCGCGGCAGGCCGAGCCGAGACCCTGATCGGCGCCACCCCCGAAGTGCTGGTCGCGCGACACGGTGACCGCGTCAGCCTGCACCCCCTGGCAGGCACCCTCCCCCGCCTATCCGACCCGACAGACGACGCCCAACAGGCCGGAGAACTGTTGTCCAGCACCAAGAATCACGAAGAACACGCCTTCGTCATCGACTGGATCCGGCAGCAACTGTCCCCCGTCTGCGCCGAACTGCACATCCCCGACGCACCCGAAATCCTCAGCACCGAACAGGTCTGGCACCTGGCCACCCCCATCCACGGCGTGCTGCGCGACCCCTCCACCACCGCCCTGGACCTGGCCCTGCTGCTGCACCCCACCCCCGCCGTCAACGGCACGCCCTACACCGCAGCACTGGACACCATCACCGCCGACGAACCATGGCGCGGCTTCTACGGCGGCGCGGTCGGCTGGTGCGACGACACCGGCGACGGCGAATGGGTCGTGGCCATCCGCGGCGGCGAACTGTCCACCGACCGGCGCACCCTGCGAGCCAGCGCGGGCGGCGGCATCGTCGCGGCCTCGGATCCGGTGGCCGAACTGGCCGAGACCACGGCCAAACTTCGCACCCTGCTGAGTGCCCTGCGTTGCGCGCTCCCCAACGACTAGCCCAGCCCCCCGCACCTGCTAGGTTGGCCGGAGACAGGCCCCGACGTCGAGCGTATTGGAGTGCGCGATGAAGTTTGCTGTTCCGGCTGTTGCCAGCGCGGTCGGCGGCGCCCTGCTGAGCGCGATCGCCGTCTTCGCGATCACGGCAGCGGTGCAGCAGAACTCCGCACCCTCGATCGACCGCAGCGGAGACAAAGACTCCTCGCTGCTCAATGCCCCTGAATACGGCAGCCGCTGACGCCGACGCCCGCGCGTCGCGCCCCACATCGGGGCAACCGGACAAGGCGCCATTGGGTTGGCGCTGGCTCGTCGGCTCGGTAGTAGCCGCCTTCGTACTGACCTTCGCGCAGGCGCCAGGCCTCACCGTCGCCGACACCAAATACGACCTCGCCCAGAACCCGCTGGGTTTCCTCGCGCGCGCCGCCCACCTGTGGAACAGCCAAGCCCCCATGGGCCAGGTCCAAAACCAGGCCTACGGCTACTTCTTCCCCCACGGCGCCTTCTTCTCCGCAGGCCACCTGCTGCACATCCCCGCCTGGATGACCCAACGCGTGTGGTGGGCGCTGCTGCTGCTGGCCGGATTCTGGGGAATCGTCAAGCTGTGCGAAACGCTGGGGATCGGGTCACGCGGGTCGCGGGTGATCGCGGGTCTGGCGTTCGCGCTGTCACCGCGAGTGTTGACCACGCTGGGGTCGATCTCGTCGGAAACTTTGCCGATGATGCTGGCACCGTGGGTTCTCCTCGCGCCGGCGGCGCTCGGTGTCGCTGTGAAAGGTCGGCGCGCGGGTTCTCGCGAGCCGGCTGACGGCACTGCTGAAGTTCGGACGCCCGATAGCGCAGGCACGGCGGGGGTTCACGACGTAGCCGGTAGCGGGGCGACTCGGACCCCGTCCGGGAGCACAGCCGCAGATCCGTCGAGCGCCGCACAGAGTCGAGTCGCGTTTCGAGGCGGCCCACTCTCACCGGCCGGAAGCGCGCTGGCGCTCGCGTTCATGGGGTCGGTGAACGCGGTCGCGACCGTGGCGGCGTTCCTTCCCGCCGCGCTGTGGTGGGCCTCCTACCGGCCGAACCGTCAGTGGTGGCGGTTCACGCGTGCGTGGATTCCACTGCTGGTCCTCGCTACTTTCTGGTGGGTCGTGCCGCTGCTGTTGCTCGGCAAGGTGAGCCCCCCGTTCCTCGATTTCATCGAATCGTCGGGCGTCACCACGCAGTGGGCGGCGCTGAGCGAAGTACTGCGCGGCACCGATAGTTGGACGCCGTTCGTCTCGCCGGAACGCATCGCGGGCGCGGTGCTGGTGACGCAACCCGCCGCAGTACTGGCGACCGGCCTGCTCGCGGCCGCTGGCATGGCCGGGCTGGCACGATCTTCGATGCCGTATCGGGGCCGGTTCGCGCTGATCCTGTGCGTGGGCCTGGCCGGAATCTGCGCGGGATACGTCGGCACACTCGGTGGCCCGTTCGCCGAATCGGTGCGAATCTTCCTCGACTCCGGCGGCGCACCCCTGCGCAACGTCCACAAGCTCGAGCCGCTGATCCGCTTACCGCTGGTGATCGGTCTCGCCCACCTACTAGGCCGCGTGGCCCTACCCGCCTCCGTGCCGATGCCGGTGTGGCGCAGCTCTTTTGCCCATCCCGAACGCGACCGCGTCGTCGCCGTGGCCGCCCTGATCCTGGCCGCCCTCACCCTCGCGACCTCACTGGCCTGGACCGGCCGACTCGCCCCGCGCGGCGCCTACGACGAAGTCCCCGCCTACTGGCACGACACCGCCGCCTGGCTCGAACACAACGCCGCCGACACCCGCGCCCTGATCGTGCCCGGCGCACCGTTCGGCAGCCAGATCTGGGGACTCACCCGCGACGAACCACTGCAAGCCTTGGCGAAAACCCCCTGGGCCGTGCGCGATTCGGTCCCACTGAATCCGCCGGGCACCATCCGCGCGATGGATTCGGTGCAGCGCCTGATCGCCGACGGCAGACCGTCCACCGGCCTGGCCGCCACCCTCGCCGACCAGGGCATCGGAATCCTGGTGCTGCGCAACGACCTCGACCCCGAAACCTCCCGCTCGACCCGCCCGATGCTGGCCCACCGCGCGATCGAAGGCTCACCCGGCCTGACCAAGGTCACCTCGTTCGGCGCCCCCATCGGCCCGCGCGCGGCAGACGAGGGCCTGGTAGTCGACAACGACCTGCTGCCTGCCTACCCAGCCGTCGAGATCTACCGCGTCGACGTACCACCGCCGGGCACCCCCGCCCACGTGCGCAGCGGCACCGGCGCCCCTCCCGGATTCCCCGGCGCCTACACGACCCCGCTCGACTCGGTCCCGGTCGTCCGAGGCGGCCCCGAAGTCTTGGAGCGCGTCCGACGCGACGACGAAAACACCGCCGCCCCAACCCTTCTCGAAGCCGACGCCCGCCGTGCCGGCATACCCCCACAACCGGTCCTGCTGACCGACACCCCCATGAACCGCGAAACCGATTTCGGCCGAGTCGACAACCACAACTCCGCGGTCCGCGCCCCCGACGACGCCCGACGCACCCACAACCTGGTCCCCGACTACCCCGTCGCCGACACCGAACTCGTGCAGGGCCAGTGGTCGGGCGCGAAGGTCACCGCCTCCAGCTCCGCCGCCGACGCCACCCAGATCGGCGGCGCCGCACCCGGCAGCTCCACCGCGGCCGCCGTCGACGGCGACCCCAGCACCGCCTGGATCAGCAACGGCTCCGAATTCGCACTGGGACAATGGATTCGACTCGACCTCGACAAGCCCATCGCCAACGGATCACTGCGCTTCACCACCACCGCCGCCGCACTGGGCGATCCGGTGAAGTGGGTCGAGGTCCGCACCTCGCGCGGAACAGTGTCGGTGCGGATCACCGAACCCGGTACGCCAGTGTCGGTCGCACTGCCCGCGGGCAAGTCGGACTGGGTGATGATCAGCGCCGCCCGCACCGAAACCGGCACGCGCGGCGGGCAATTCGGGATCAGCGAACTAACTCTCGACGACTATTCGAACCGCGAAGAGCCGGTGCGCGTCGATATCCGCCACCGCATCGTGCTGCCCGACGTCGCTGCGGGCACTACCGTGCGCGGCTGGGACCTCGGACAGGAATTCCCCGGCCGCAGTACATGTTTCGACGGTCCCGACCGTGTGCACTGCAGCAAGGGCCTCGGCCTGCCCGCCGAGGAACCCGGCCTCTTCGGACGCACCCTCGCGGTCCCGGAACCACTCACCGTCGGCACCGACCTGACCGTGCGCACCCGCCCCGGCCCCGCCCTGGAAGCCCTGCTCACCGACCCCACCCGCCCCGTCGCACGCGGCAAGGCCGATGTCGCCGACCTGCGCGGCGCCGCCTTCGCCGCCACCGACGGCGACCCGAAAACCACCTGGACCGCCCCCGAGTCCACCGTGCGCAGCCTCACCGGCGGCAAACCCACCCTGGTACTGGAACTTCCAGAACCCACCCTGGTGACCGGCCTCGACATCACCACCGCACTGGGCGGCCTACCCGCGACAGCCACCTCGGTCGCGGTGAACCTCGGCAACGGCCCCCAGATCCGCGAACTGCCCGACCGCGAACACGGCGAACCGGCCCGAATCTCGCTGTACCCCACCGAAACCGACCGCATCGAGATCAGCATCCAGAGCTGGAACGAGGTCCTGGACCGCACCGCCCTCGGCTTCGTCCTGACTCAGCCCGCGGGCCTGGCCGAAGTAGAAGTGCTCGGCCCCGACTACCCCGCCCACACACCCGGCGACCGCCTGATCACCATCGGCTGCGAAGCGGGCCCGGTCATCGCCATCGGCGGACGCGCCATCCACACCACGATCACCGCCACCGCCGACGAACTCCGCTCCGGCGCACCGATTTCCGCCCACTCCTGCCCCGAAGACACCGCCGACATCGAACTACTCCCCGGCCACCCCGACCTCACCGTCGCCCCCACCGAACTCTTCACCGTCGACCGCCTACGCCTACCCCGCACGGACCCCTATCCCGGTGCACCCAACAGCTCCCCCGGCACCCAACTGCTGGTCCTGCCGCTGAGCACCAACGTCGGTTGGCAGGCGCACACCGCCACCGGCCAGGAACTGTCGCCCATCGTCGTCGACGGCTGGCAGCAGGCCTGGCTCATCCCGCCGGGAACCACCGGCGAGATCACCGTGTCCTTCCCCGCCGACCGCTGGTACCGACTAGCCATCTTCGGCGGACTACTGTTGCTGATTCCCCTTGTGCTGCTGGCGATTCCGCGACGACGCGAACTCCCCGACGTCGGCCCACCCCCAGTCACCTGGGGTACACGCTGGCTCGCAACCATCGGCCTCACCGGCGCAATCGCGGTGATCTCCGGCCCGTTCGGCGCGGCAATCACGCTGATCACGGTGTGCTGCAACCACTTCCGCCCAGCCATCACTGCCAGAGCCCTACCGTGGCTGGCCGGCATCGGAACCCTGACCTCGGCGGCAGCACTGTCGACCGGAACCTGGCGGTCGGGCACCGAATACATGGGCGGCTCGCTCTGGGCCCAGGCACCCGCCGTCATCGCGGTCGTCGCCGTCGGCGTCGCGGCCATTCCGCGCCGCCGCTGACAAGCTCAGCCGACCGTCGAACGAGCCCGTTCAGCGCGCGCGGCCGCATCCCGCCGATCCCACCGCGCGGCCCAACGCCGAGCCGGTTCCTCGACCAGAGCGAAACTCGCCGCAGCCAACGGCAGCGTCAACAACGTGGTCAACACGATGACGTACCCGAAGTTCCCATGGAACGGCAGAATCCCGAACACCGGGAAAACCACCGTGAGAACCACCAGATGCCACAGGAAGATCCCATACGACCAGCGCCCCAGAATCGCCGCCGTCCGCGACTCCAACCAGCGATGATGCCCCCCGGTCGACCGCATCACCAGCGGCGCCAGCAGGCAGAACCCCAGGATCGCCCCCAGCACCATCTTCATCGCGTACTGCCACGGCTGCGCGCGTTCCAGTCCCGCCGGACCACCGAACTCGGTCGCCGACAGCAAGAACGCCGCCACCGCGATCGCCCACATCAACCGCTGATTCGACAGCAACGCAACCCACCGCGCATCAGTTCGCGCGAGATGGATCAGTTCGGCCAGCAGCATCCCCGCCGCGAACCACGGCAGGTAACCGGGCAACCAGTTGTCGGCGTGGATCGCGTCGGGCGTGGGAATCGGCCACAGATTCCAGGTCAGCGTCACCGCGATCAGCCCACACAGCACCGGCACCCGCCACCGCGCCGCGCGCCCACGCAACCGCACCACCAGCCACGCCAGCAGCGGCAACACCAGATAGAACGCCATCTCCACCGACAGGCTCCACATCTGCGTGAGCCCATCGGTCAAGGTCAACGGCACGAACACCTGCAGCAGATGCAGATTCGACACCCACACCCGCCAGTTCGCCGAATGCGCGGCACCGGGCAGCAACACCAGCACGAACACCACCACCACCCAGTACGCGGGCAGCACGCGCGCCACCCGATGCAGCAGATAGCGCGAAGCCTTGGGCGCGCGACCGACACCATGCGCGGCCGCCGCGTGCGGACGCCACAGCAGGAACCCCGACAGCGCGAAGAACACCGCGACCGCCATATCGAAACGTTCCAGCATCGGGCCGATCACCGGCGTCCCGCTCGTCCCGGTCTGGAACGCCACGTGCGTGACCAGCACCCCGAGAGCCGCCATTCCGCGCATCCCTTCCAGGGCGGGAATGAAGGCGCGAGGGCGCGAAACTGGGGCGGCGGCGGTCGTCATCGGGGTCCAGTCTGCCGTGTCGGCGATTTCGACGGCACAGCACCGCACCTTCATCGGCTGGACTGTTAGTGTCGACCACCGGGCCATCCCTGTTCGAACGACGAGGAGAGTTGCATGGCACTGAGTGCCGGTACCAGAAGGACCGTCGCCTGCGTGCTCGTGGGTCTGGGCGCGGCATTGCTCGTCGCCGCGCTGATGATCCCCACCTACACGGTGAGCAAAGTCGCCAAGACTCCCCTCGACCTCGAGATCACCACGATCGCGGTGAACCAGCCCAACGAGGAAAGCCTCGTCCTGGACTCCAAGTCGCTGACCTCCGGCGACGGCCCCGCTGTGGTGAACAAGGATGTGCCGCTGGTCTCCCAGCGCTTCGTCACCGTCGAAGAGCCCTCCGGCGCCGACGATATGACACTGCAGGCGGGCACCACGCTGCGCCGCACCGACGTGCAGGGCGACACCGGCTTGCTCACCGCCGCCATCGACCGCGTCACCATCTCCCGCACCACCGGCATGCCGGTGGACACCGAACCCAACGGGTCCATCGCGGTGACCGTGAACAACAAGGGCGGCAGCGTCATGGAACCGGTGCAGCACACCGGCATCGGCTACCGCTTCCCCATCGGCACCGAGAAGAAGACGTACCCGTACTTCGACATCAACGTGCGCAAATCCTTCGACGCGGACTTCATCGAAGAGACCGAGATCAACAACATGAAGGTCTACCGGTTCCAGATGACCGCGCCCGTCACCAGCACCTGGGACGTGCAGCAGTCCCCCACCAACCGCCTCACCCTGCCCGCCGCCAAGTGGGGCCTCGAAGGCACCGACCCGGTCACCATGACCAGGTACTACACCAACGTGCGCGACCTGTGGGTCGAACCGCAGACCGGCACCGTGATCAAGGGCGGCGAGTCCATCCACCTGTTCTACGCGAGGTCCGGCGACAAGCCCGAGGTCACCGCCCTGAAGTCGCACCTGGTGTTCGACGAGGCGACGGTCGAATCGCAGATCGCGATCGCCAAGGAGAACACCGACAAGCTGTCGCTGTTCGGCCGCGTGGTGCCGATCCTGTTCGGCGTACTCGGCGTGCTGGCATTGCTAGCCGGCCTGTTCCTCGGCCTGCGCGGTGGCCACACCCCCGCCCACGCAGGCGGCCGCGGCCCCCAGCCGACCCCCGATGACACCGCGGACACCCGCTGGGACGAGGACGAAACCCCCACCACCGAGTTCCCCCGCGGCGACTACGACGCTCCCACCGAGCAGATCGACATCGACAAACCCCGCTAGACAAACCATTCCCGCACGGCCCCGGTCTCAGACCGGGGCCGTTGCCATTTCCACCCCACCCGCTGAACTCCGAACCAGCCTTACCCAGGCATCTCCGACCGCACCCGAGCCCCCCGCAAAACACCAACCACCACAACCGCAGTGGTCACCGCCGCCACGGACACCGCCGTACCGATCAAAGCCTCAATCGTCCGAGCCAAAGTCAGCATCAGCACCACCTCAACCACCAACCCCACCCAAGTAACCACCGCCAAAGCAGTCCGCTCCACCGCAATAGCCGACAACAAAGCCCCCTGCAACACCGCCAAAATCGCCCCATGCAGCGCAAACACCCACAACATGCCCTGAATCGGCGCATAGTCCTCGCCCGCGAACAACGGAGCCAACGGCGCAGCCACAGCCGCCCCCACCACCGCAACCACCCCGATCACCGACAACACCGACAACGCATCCCGAATCGCACGCGCCGAATGCGAAGGCTGAGCCATCCGCGGATACAGCACCACCCCCACCGCCTGCGGAAGCCAGAACGCGATCTTCGTAGCGATGGTCCCCAACGAATACCGACTCGCATCCACCTCGTCGAGCACAATCCGCACCACGATCAAGTCGACCGAAGACAACGCCATCAACGCCGCCTGCACCTGAACAGCCCGCAACACCGGCAGCACACCGACCACACCCGAAATCGCTCCCCGCGCGAGTGCGTCCTTCCCGCGCAGCTCGTCGCCGTCCTTCCCGCGCGGCTCGTCGCGATGCTTCCCGCGCAGCTCGTCGCCGAGATCATCGACCTGCGCGGCGGTCCGAGTAGCCGAAGCAGTGATCCGCCCAGCCACGATCGCCGCCCCGACAATCCCCACCGCCCCCGCCCACAACGCCCCAGCCGCCCCACCCCCCAGCGCAAGCGCGAGCAACGCAGGCACCACCCGAGCCGTCCCCGCCATCGCCAACACCGTCGCCAACTGCCGAAACTTGTTGCTGCCCTGCAGAATCCCCTGCTCACCCGACAGAATCACCAACGCAGGCGCCGCACCCAACGCCGCAGCCGCAGCCCACACACCCACATCCAGCAGCGCCGCCACCACCGGAATCAGTACCACCCCCACCGCGGCGACCAACCCCGCCACCCGCCACTGCATCGCCCGCACCGCACCGTGCGAAGCCCCGCGCACAACCTCCCGAGCCACCACGTTCTGCATCGCCAGCGCAGGCACCGCACACAACAACTGCACCGCGAGCAGACTCGCGAACTCGCTGTACCCGGCCACCCCTAGCCAGCGCCCGGCCAACAGTTGCAGCAGGTAACCGGCGACGTTGGCGGTCATCGCGCCAGCCGTCACCCAGGTCAGATCGGCAACGACGGGCGGGCGACGGACTGAGGACACGCCCCATCGTCGCACCCCACTGTGTTCGCCATCACGCCAACCCCAAAAATGTGAGTCCACCCGGACTCACCTTGCGACCGTCACCCACCGAACACCGGCCTAATCGACCAATCGGCGACCTGCCAGTCGCTATTTCCGCCTCTTCGACCTCGAATTGGTCGATTACGCCGGTGAGGGCGCGCGACCACCGCGTCGTCGACCCCACTCCCGGCGACGACCAACGGAACGTAAGGTGCGTGGACGTGACGAGTAGTGGGCGTGCAAGGGCCTGGGTGGCCGGGTATTGCGCCCTGCTCACGGCGATCATCATCGGCCCACTGGCCGGATCCGGCTACCTACTGCTGCGCGACGCAGTGAGCACCCCACGCTCCTACCTCACCGATTCCGCCCTCGGCCTCGGCGCCGCCGCCCCCCGCGCCGTCCCCCAGGACGCCCTGATCGCCGTCCTGTCGCCGATCATCGATGGCGGAATCCTGGTGAAAGCGATCCTGATCGTCTCCCTCTGGTCAGCCGGCTACGGCGCAGCGGTACTCGCCCGACGCTTCGTCTCCGCCTCCACCTCCGCCCAACTGGTCGCCGCCACCCTCGCACTCTGGAATCCCTTTGTCGCAGAACGCCTTCTACAAGGCCACTGGAGCCTGCTCGCCGGTTACGCCGCCCTCCCCTGGACCGCCCTAGCCGCCACCCGAATCCGAACAATCACGAGCG
The DNA here is from genome assembly GCF_042714895.1 of Nocardia sp. NPDC058666. Taxonomy (NCBI): domain Bacteria; kingdom Bacillati; phylum Actinomycetota; class Actinomycetes; order Mycobacteriales; family Nocardiaceae; genus Nocardia; species Nocardia sp. NPDC058666. Next base: position 3,094 of record NZ_JBHXRY010000021.1, on the reverse strand, counting down.
GACACGTATCCAGCCAGCGCCCGAAAGCGACCATCAGTACCTACATTCCGGCGGCGATCAGCGGAACCAGCTCCGACACCCTCGAGACAACCAGCGGTCTCGGGTTGCCCAGGCGCACAGGAACTCTCGGTGGCTGGGCGGCGCTGATCGCGAGTTTCGCAGCCGCCGGTTTGACCCCGACAGGTTCGCTGCTGGCCGCCATCATCGGACTCGCACTGGTCGGCCGACGCGCCTTCCTCCCTGCCACTGTCGCATGGCTGGCAACCTGCGCCCCCTGGCTGACCGCAACCGCCCTCGGCTCCGGCGCCGACCCCTCCGACCCCGCCGGCGTCACAGCCTTCGCCGCCCGCGCCGAACCCTGGCTGGGCACCCTCGGCAGCCTCGCCGGACTCGGCGGAATCTGGAACAGCGAAGCCGTACCCGCAAGTCGCACAACACCACTCGCACTGGTAGGCACCGTCCTACTGCTCGCCATCGTCGCCTGCGGAGTGCGCGCGGTATGGAACCTCGGACGTGACGGGCGCACACTGCTGATCATCGCGGTAGTCGCAATCACCCTGCCCGCCCTCGGCGCGACCACCTGGGGCCTCGCCGTCGGCGAATGGCTGGTGGTGCACGTCCCTGGTGCCGGATTGCTGCGCGACACACAGAAATACGTAGCACTGGCGATGCCCGCCTACGCCCTCTGCGCCGCGGCCGCGTGCCGAACCGTCACAGCCGCAGCACGGCGACTAACGACCGTCGAGAATTCGACGGATACCGGACTCGATGGCATCACCGAGTCGAGCTGCGTCAACGAAGATGGCCCGAATCACTCACGCGCAGCGTCGGATACCGACACCGAGCCTTCCACCCTCAATGCTTACTCCTCCGGAACACGCGTCGTCGCAACCCTTTTCATCGCCTTACTGATCCTCCCCCTGGCAGATCTCGCCTGGGGGGTAGGCGGCGCCCTACGCCCAGTCCACTACCCCGCAGGCTGGGCACAGATCGTCGACCACATCGACGCCCCCGGCGACGTAGCAGTCCTGCCCGCAGGCATGTTCCGCCGATTCCCCTACAGCGGAACAGCTCCCGTCCTGGACCCCGCCCCCCGAATCCTGCCCAACGACGTCCTACAAACCGGCGAACTCCAAGTCCGCGGCCACGCCGTAACCGGCGAAGGCAACCGCGCCCGCACCGCAGAACAAGCCCTCCTCCAAGGCGCCCCCACCACCGACCTGGCAGCCCTCGGCATCGGCTGGATCCTGATAGAACGCACCACCCCCGGCCCCCTCGGCAACTCCCAAATCACCCTCACCACAGCCGAACTCACCTACCAGGACGCAGACCTAGCCCTCTACAAAATCCCCAACCCCACCCCCCTCGACACCGCCACCCCCACCCAACGCCACCTCTCCACCACCGCCCACCTCCTCTGGGCCCTCCTCCTACTAGGCGGCCTCATCACCGCAGCCCGCCACCCCTACCGCACCCCACCGAGATTCGCGTGACCCCCATCGTCCCGGGGGTTGTGCCGCAGCCGAGCAAGCCCGCTAACCGTGACGACGGTGCGCAACTCGGGGACTGTCCAGTGACCGCGATATCGCGTCAGCGGCCTGTTCGAGACTAGACCCGAGTCGGGGAAACCAGGCCGCTGATCGGGGTGCCTTGGGCGGCGGCGGCGAGGACCTCGTAGACGCCTGCCCCGGTTTGTTCCCAGGAGAACTCGCCCGCGCGGGCCCGGGCCTTTTCGCCCATGACCGCGCGGGTGTCGGGGTCGGCCAGCAGGTCCGCGGCGGCGGAGGCCAGGGCGGGGGCGTCGTCGACCAGTACGCCGGTGACGCCGTCGACGATGGAGTCGGTCAGGCCTCGGGAGCTGCGGTAGCCGATGGTGGGCACGCCGTGCTGGGCGGCTTCGATCACCGCAAGGCCCCAGCCTTCTTTGCGGGACGGCATGACGTGGACCCAGGCGGTCGACAGGATCTCGTGCTTGCGGCGTTCGTCGACGTGGCCGTGGAAGGTGACGGCGTCGGCGATGCCGAGCGTGTCGGCGCAGGCGCGCAGGTTGGGGGCCCACCAGCCGTCACCGATGACGTCCAGGTGCACGTCGGGGAAGTCTTCGCGCAGGTGGGCGACGGCGGTGAGGGCGTCTTCGATCTGCTTGTGCGGGACCAGGCGCGACAGGACGGCGATGCGCGGGTGGGTGGCGCGGGTGGCGTCGGCGCCGGGCACGATCTCGGCAGGAACCGGCTCGGCACCGTTGCGGACCACGGCGATGCGCTCACGGTCCACGCCCAGCACCGACAGTTCTTCGGCAGAGGGCAGGGAGACGGTGAGGTACTGATTGTCGCGGTGCACGCGCGGGGACAGCGTCGACTCGATCCACCACCCGATCTTCCCGACCAGCTTGCCCGCCACCGGCCACTGCTCACGATGCCCGTGATGCACCAGCACCACCGACGGCACGCCCGTGGCGGTGGCGAAGAACGGGATGCCGTTCTGGGTGTCGATCACGACATCGGGCCGCAGCCCCTTCAGCGGGCCGAAACCCATCCGACCAGCCACGATGGCGGCCAGCGCACGCGGGTACACGGTAAAACGCCCGCCCGCGCGGCTGATATCTATCCCGTCGATCCGCTCCCGCTTGGGCGCACCCGGATACCCGGCAGTCCGCAACGTGACCTTGATACCGCGCGCGGCCAGCTGCGCACCGACCTGCTCCAGATACCGCTCACTGCCCCCGCCCTGCGGGTGCCCGGTGTCACGCCAGCAGAGTAGGAGGACTTCACGCACGGTCGGCTCGCAATCGGTTTGATGTCAGACAACGTCGGCCCCCACCCTAGCCTCTGTGCTCCACGCAACAACCCCGAACTGACACCGCGTCGTCCCACATTCGCCGAACCCACCCCAGCCCCCGCCCAAACCGCACCCCCACACCCACAACCCTTGATCCGCCACCTACCGCACTCCCAGCCCCGCACACCCGACCCATAGGGAGGGTCCGCCGCGCAGCGGCGGTACGGAATCTGTCAATCCTGATGAGACAGGTCAGGCTGCCTGTTCTGTGTCGGTGTTCTCCTTCGGAGGTGGGTTGATCCAGGCCGTTTCGGGC
>NZ_JBHXRY010000020.1:0-54182 GCF_042714895.1 Nocardia sp. NPDC058666 | reverse complement strand
CTCGCGGCCCCTCAGGGGCCGCGCTCGAGCGCGCCAGCGCTCCAAAAACACAGCCTCAAACAACCCGGGACCACTCAAACCCTGAAGCTCTGCCATACAAATCATCCCGGGACCCCCAAACCCTGAAGCTCTGCCGAACAACCCCTCCCAGCACCACCACCCCCACACAGCAAAAAGCCCCGCTCCAACCAGGAGCGGGGCCCAAAGCGCAATCCCTACTTAGGCTTGTCAGCCCACACAGTCGTGCCATCCGGAGCCTGCAGCACCTGCAGCAGCTCCCACCCGGTTACGGCCATGGTCGGCCCACCGATAGCGATCATGCCCACGATCCCACCAACAGCGGCACCCACGGTCAGACCCGGAATGCAGCCCACCGGAATCGTCACGACGCAACCGATCGCCGCACCGACAGCAGTGCCAACGAACGTGCCGATGGCAGTACCGATGCTGAACTTGCTGGAGAAGTCGTTGATCGCCCGCTGGTTCTCCTGCGCCGAAGCGATGTCCTTCAGGACAGGCTTCGGGCTGACAACCTGCTGACCGATGGCAACGCCGGCCGGCTTCTCCGGAGTCAGCTCCAGGACGGTCGAGTCCTTGACGACCGCAGCCTTGGTCGGGATCTCGGCCCCACCGATGGAGAACGCGATCGGCAGCGCGATCACGACGGCCCCGCTGGTGTCCTTGATCTCGGCGATCTGAGTCTTGGGAGCCTCGGGGGTCTCCCCATCCTGCTCGACAATCGAGAAGGTGCCGTTCTTGACGGTAGCGACCACCGTCTTGTCGACGAGCTTGACCGAGTACTTGATGTCCTGCGGCGCCTCGTCGGCATGTGCGGTGCCCATGGCAACGGTCATCGCCCCGATAACCAGTGCGGCAGCCGCAGTAGTCCTACGGAAGTTCATTCAGGTTCCATTCATCAGGTGTGGTGCGGCGTGCGGTCCAGCAACACGCGAGATCTCGTCAAGCGAGGACATCTGGTGAGATGTCCCCGACTTCTCCCCGAGCAGTGTGAAGACCGGCACAGCATGCAGAACAGCTGGAGCCTAATGGACTGAAACCCCAGTGGCCAGAAGGAATTTCGGCGAAGTTAGTAAGCCTGACCTTAGTGTCGCCGCAGTTCACGCACGGTTTACGGTGTTCACCAGCAGCTACTGGAACCCCGTAGCAAACATTTTTGTGATATTGCTCACAGGCAATATCCAGGTCAAGCCCCAGTAAACAAGGTCAGAGCGCAAATGCCGATCCTACGGTGGACAGCGGTAGTTACTGACGGGTAACTTAGGGCCGGTTACGATACGAGCAACCTCGGTGGAGTCTGTCCATCGCTGACCCTCGTGTTGCCTCGAAAGAAAGGTCGCGACATGAATGCCCTGACTATCACGTTGGGCACGATTGGAGCTGTGCTCAGCCTGTTCTGTTGGGCGTCGTTTATCGGCGGCGCCTGGAACATCGGCAAGGCCATCACCATCGGCCAGCCAGCTCCCGATCGTTGGCGACCGTTCTTCCCGCGGTTCAAGCACATGTTCATCGAGGTCGCGGCCCATACGCGGATGAACAAGTTCCGCACCGTGGGCTGGCCGCACTGGCTGGTCATGACCGGCTTCATCCTGGGCGCGATCCTGTGGTTCGAGGCCTACGGCCAGACCTTCGACCCGTCGTTCCACTGGCCGTTCATCGGCGGCACCGCGGCCTACCACCTGCTCGACGAGATCCTGGGCATCGGCACCGTGGTCGGCATCGTCACGCTGATCACCATCCGCCAGCTGAACCACCCGCGTGTGCCCGCGCGCCTGTCGCGTTTCAGCGGCTCCAAGATGGCGCCCGCCTATGTCATCGAGACGATCGTCTTGATGGAGGGCCTGGGCATGATCTTCGTCAAGGCGGGCAAACTCGCGACCTACGGTCACGCGCACGCTTCCACCGATTTCTTCACCATGCAGGTGGCCAAGCTGCTGCCCGCGAGCCCGACCATGGTGTCGATCTTCGCGTTCGTGAAGCTGATGTCGGGCATGGCCTTCCTGTACCTGGTCGGCCGCAACATCACCTGGGGCGTGGCCTGGCACCGCTTCTCCGCCTTCTTCAACATCTACTTCAAGCGTGAGGCCGACGGCAGTGTCGCGCTGGGCGCCGCCGCCCCGATGATGTCGCACGGCAAGGTGCTCACCATCGAGAACGTCGACCCCGAGGTCGACAGCCTGGGCGCGGGCCACATGGAGGACTTCTCCTGGAAGGGCTGGCTGGACTTCACCACCTGCACCGAGTGTGGCCGCTGCCAGTCGCAGTGCCCCGCCTGGAACACCGGTAAGCCGCTGTCGCCGAAGCTGCTGATCATGTCGCTGCGCGACCACGGTTACGCCGCCGCCCCGTACCTGCTGGCCGGTGGCCGCAAGGATGCCGCAGGCGACGAGGTCGGTCTGGTCGACGCTGACGGCAAGCCCGACGAGGCCGCACTGGCCAAGATCCCCGAGGCCGCTCGCGCCGAGGCCGCTCGCCCGATGATCGGTGGCGAGGAGATCGGCGGGATCATCGATCCCGAGGTCCTGTGGTCCTGCACCACCTGTGGCGCGTGTGTCGAGCAGTGCCCGGTCGATATCGAGCACGTGGACCACATCATCGATATGCGCCGCTACCAGGTGCTCATCGAGTCGGAGTTCCCCTCCGAGCTGGCCGGCCTGTTCAAAAACCTCGAGAACAAGGGCAACCCGTGGGGTCAGAACTCCAAGGATCGCCTGAACTGGATCAAGGAAGTCGACTTCGACATCCCGGTGTTCGGTAAAGACGCCGACAGCTTCGACGGGTACGAGTACCTGTTCTGGGTCGGTTGCGCCGGCGCCTACGAAGACCGCGCGAAGAAGACCACCAAAGCCGTCGCCGAACTCCTCGCTACCGCGGGCACCAAGTTCATGGTGCTCGGTGCCGAGGAAACCTGCACCGGTGACTCCGCTCGCCGCGCGGGCAACGAATTCCTCTTCCAGCAGCTGGCCCTGCAGAACATCGAGACCATCAACTCGGTGTTCGAAGGTGTCGAGCAGTCCAAGAAGAAGATCGTGGTCACCTGCGCGCACTGCTTCAACACGTTGAACAACGAGTACCCGCAGGTCGGTGGCACCTACGAGGTCGTGCACCACACCCAGCTGCTGAACCGCCTGGTGCGCAACAAGCAACTGGTCCCGGTGGCCACGGTCTCGCAGAACATCACCTACCACGACCCCTGCTACCTGGGTCGGCACAACAAGATCTACAACGCCCCGCGTGAACTGATGGAAGCCTCGGGCTCGACCCTGGTCGAAATGCCCCGGCACGCGGAACGTTCCATGTGCTGTGGTGCCGGTGGTGCCCGGATGTGGATGGAAGAGCAGCTGGGCAAGCGCATCAACGTCGACCGGGTCGACGAGGCACTGTCGACCAACCCGACCAAGATCGCGACCGGTTGCCCGTTCTGCCGGGTCATGCTCAACGACGGCGTGACCGCACGTCAGGAACAGGGACAGGGCGAAGGTGTCGAGGTCGTCGATGTCTCGCAGCTGATCCTGGACTCGATCACCCGTATCGACGCGTCGCAGTTGTCGGCGAACCTGGTTGTTGTCCAGGAGCCGAAGGTCGAAGCGGAACCCGAGCCGGAGCCGGAACCGGTCGTCGAGGCCGCGCCCGCGGCTGCTGCTGCGAAGACGGCTCCCGCTGGTGGCGGTCTGGGCATGAAGGGTGCCGCGAAGGCTCCCGGCGGCGGTCTCGGCATGAAGGGCGCCGCCAAGGCTCCCGGCGGCGGCCTGGGCATGAAGGGCGCAGCCAAGGCACCGGGTGCGAAGGCCCCCGCGGCCGACGCCACCCCGACCGCTGAAGCCGCTCCCGCCAAGGGCCTCGGTATGAAGGGCGGAGCAAAAGCTCCCGGCAGCGGCCTCGGCATGAAGGGTGGCGCAAAAGCCCCCGGCGCCAAGGCAACCGAAGCAGCCACCGAAACCGCGGCCCCCGCGGCTCCGGTCAAGGGCCTCGGCATGAAGGGCGGAGCCAAGGCTCCCGGCGGCGGCCTCGGCATGAAGGGCAGCGCAAAAGCCCCCGGCGCCAAGGCTCCCGGCGCAAGCGCCCCGGCCACTCCCGCCGCGGAAACCCCTGCCCCCGAAGCCACCCCGGCCCCCACCGCACCCCCGGTCAAGGGTCTCGGCCTCAAGGGCAAGGCAAAGGCCCCCGGCGCCAAGTCCGCGGCGGCTCCGGCAGCACCGTCGGCACCGGCAACCCCGGCAGCAGAGGCAACCCCCACGGAAGCCCCCGCCACCCCCGAGGTTTCGGCCCCCGCCGAATCCAAGCCGTCGGTCCCCGTCAAGGGCCTAGCCATGAAGTCCGGCTTCAAACGCCCGACCAAGACCCCCGGCACCCCGGCACCGGCCGAACCCACGGCACCCGCTGCGGCACCGGCTGATTCCCCGGCCCCCACGGAATCCGCGGCTCAACCCGCACCGGAAGCCGCCAAGGCACCCGAGCCCACCGGCAACGGCACCCCGGCAGCCCCCCCGACCGCCAAGCCGGGCGGCCTCGGCTTCAAGTCCAGCGCAAAGGCCCCCGGCCGCAAGAACTGAACACCCTGAACACAACGGGAACGCTCCCGGATTCCTCGGAATCCGGGAGCGTTCCCGTTTACTCGTTGATCGCCCTAGCGCGGAGTGACCACGATCTTCCCGTGGGCGAGGCCTTGCTCCCCGTAGGCGTGTGCCTCGGCGATCTCGGCGAGGGTGAAGCTGCGGGCGATGCGGGTGTGGATCTTGCCCGCGGACTGCAGGGCGGCGATTTCGGTGAGTTGTGCTTGGTCGGGGTGGACGAACACCCAGTCCGCGCGGATGCCGCGACGACGTGCGACGTCGAGTTGGCTGGGGTTCGGTGTGGTGACGATGCGGCCGCCGTCGGCGAGGACGTCGAGTGAGCGGAGGAAGACCTTGCCGCCGATGGTGTCGAAGACCAGGTCGACGTTGTCGATGTGGTCGGCGAAGTCGCCCTTGGTGTAGTCGATCGGGGTCGCGCCGAGTTCGGTGACGAACTGTTGGTCCGACGGCCCCGCCGTGGCGAACACCGTGGCCCCGGCGTTCACCGCGAACTGCACCGCCATGTGCCCGACGCCACCCGCCCCGCCCTGCACGAGAACCTTCTGTCCCGCAACAAGTTCCGCGATTGCGAACAGTGCCTGCCAGGCGGTCAGCGACACCATCGGCGTGCCCGCCAGTTCCGCGGGGTCCACATCGGCGGGCGCGTGCGTGACGTCGATCGCGCGCACCGCCACATAGTCCGCGTAGGCATTACCGAGTCCGGGAAACCCCGCCATCCCGAAAACCATGTCTCCGACAGAGAACCCGGTCGAGTCGTGCCCGGTGGCCACCACCTTGCCCGCGATATCCCACCCGAGCACCAGCGGCCGCGCGGCCGGGAGCTGGTCGGCGACACCCGAGCCGGCGCGAGTCTTCCAGTCCACGGGATTGATCCCGATCGACGCCGTCTCGAGCAGCAGGTGCCCGGGATACGCCTCGGGCACGGCAGCGTCGTCCACGACGTGCAATACCTCCGGTCCGCCCCATTCATCGAGTTGGGCCTGGCGCATTCGATCGACCATCGTCAGCTCCTCCACGCTCGGGATTTTCGATCAACGGTATCGGCGGCGCGGCGCAACCAGGCCGTACGACACCCGTCAGCAGTCCGCGAACCAGGCCTTCACATATCCCGCCGATTGATACGCGTAGTCCCACGCCCACCGCGCCGGTGACAGGTGCGGGCGAGGGTCGGTGAACAGCAGGTCCCCCGACCAACACTTCCCGAGGATGTACCGGGCACGGGAGATGTGCGGGGTGAAGGTGACCACGATGACGCGGTCCCAGTCGGCGCCGAGCCGGGCCAGCTCGCGCCCCTCGCCGAGGGTGGTGCGCGGGCTGGGGTCGAAGCAGATCACCTCGAAGCTGTAGCCGCCGTGGCAGATTCGGTTCACCATCGGACTGTGCTCGTAGGGGTTGGAGATCAACACGCGCGGTGCGTACCCCTGCGCCGCCAACCGCAGTCCGAGCTGTTCGCGCCCGTCGTGGGCCCCGCCGAGCACCAGGATCGCATCGGCCACCCGCACCGCATCGGTACGCGGCCGTACGTAGACCGGCCACAGCGCGATCACCGCGATCAACACCGCGACCAGCAATCCCCCCGTGGCGAACAGGATCCGGCGCATAACCGAATGCTAGTGAACCGACATCGCGTCCTCGGTGCCCGGCGTAATCGACCAATTCGCCGTCTCTCCATCGAAATTCCGCCTATAGGACCCCCGAATTGGTCGATTACGCCGGGCAACCCGCTGGCTGAGCAGTCCCGCACAGCGCAGGCCGACGATCCGAACCCTGCACGGCCCGAAATCACATCACCGCAGGTAGAACCCCCGCACACCCACCGCGAAACCCCCCGTTCCCCCCTGTACACCAGATGTTGCTCCCCCTGCTGCCTCGCTGACGCGGCGTAGCCACGCACACCGCTTACCAACAGAACTATGCGATGCACAGTCTTCGGAACGGGCTATCTCGGAGCCACGCATGCAGCGTGTATGGCCGAGTTGGGACATGACGTGGTCGGGGTGGATGTGGATCCCGGCAAGGTGGCCAAGCTGTCCGATGGGGTGGTGCCGTTCTACGAACCGGGGCTGGAGCAGGTGTTGCAACGCAACCTCGCGACCGGCCGTCTGCGGTTCACCACCGATTACGAGGATGCCGCCGCACACGCCGACGTGCACTTCCTCGGCGTCGGAACCCCGCAGAAGAAGGGCGAGTACGGCGCGGACCTGAAATATGTGCACGCAGTGGTGGATACGCTCGCGCCGATGCTGGAACGCCCGGCGATGATCGTGGGCAAGTCCACGGTTCCGGTGGGAACCGCTGCAGCACTTGGCATTCGAGCTCGCGAACAGGCGAGGGTCGATGTCGAGGTCGCCTGGAACCCCGAGTTCCTCCGCGAAGGGTTCGCTGTCCAAGACACCTTGCGCCCCGACAGGCTCGTGCTCGGCCTGGATCATGCCCGCGAACAGTCGAATTGGGTCGAACAGCACATCCGCGAGATCTACGCCGACCTCATCGCCGCCGAGATCCCCTTCCTGCTCACCGACTTGGCCACCGCCGAATTGGTGAAGGTCTCCGCGAATGCCTTTCTGGCAACCAAGATTTCGTTCATCAACGCCGTCTCGGAGGTCTGTGAGGCCACCGGCGCCGACGTCACCATGCTGGCCGACGCTCTCGGCTACGACGCCCGCATCGGCCGCCGATTCCTCAATGCCGGACTGGGTTTCGGCGGCGGCTGTCTCCCCAAAGACATCCGCGCCTTCATGGCCCGCTCGGGCGAACTCGGCGCCGATCACGCAGTGGCGTTCCTGCGCGAGGTCGACAACATCAATATGCGCCGCCGCACCAAGGTCGTCGACATGGCCGCCCGCGCCTGCGGTGGTTCCCTGCTGGGCGCGAACGTGGCGGTGCTGGGCGCGGCGTTCAAGCCCGAGTCCGACGACGTCCGCGATTCGCCAGCACTGAATGTGGCGGGCATGATCCAGCTGCACGGCGCCGTGGTCACCGTGTACGACCCGAAGGCGGTGGAGAATTCGCGCCGCGTGTTCCCCACGTTGAACTACGCCACCTCGGTCTCCGAAGCGTGTGATCGCGCCGATGTGGTGCTGGTGCTGACCGAGTGGAACGAGTTCACCGCTTTGACCCCGGCGGACTTGGCACCGGTGGTACGGTCCCGTTCGATCATCGACGGTCGCAATTGCTTGGACAGCACCACCTGGCGTGATGCCGGCTGGGTGTACGCAGGCCTGGGCACCCCGTAGAGTGACCAGCCAGGTGGGGGCGTACTGCAACGAGATGGGCAACAGATGAGTTCGGTTCTGGGAGTGTCGGTGGGGGCCGGGACGGTGCGTCTGGCGCGTCCGCAGCACGGTGGCCCGCACGGTGTCGTCCCGCCGTATTCGTTCGAACTGCAGTCCATCGCGATGCCGGAGCAGCAGGCGGAGGAGTCCGCGGCCGAGGCGATCGCGGGCACGTTGGCCGGGTCGCCGGAGGTCGCCGCCACCACCATCACGTTCCGCACCGACCAGCAGGCCAAGGCGGTGCGTGCCGCGATGGCGCGCCGCCAGCTCACCAACTACCAGCTCATCCCCGAAGCCGTGGCGGCCGTGCACTTCGCGCACGCGACCAGCGATATGCGCGAGGTGTCCACGCTGGCGGTGTACGACCTGGGTTCCTCGGGTCTGACCGTGAGCGTGATCAACGCCCGCACCAGCGACGTGCACCAGTGTGAGCGGATCAGCGACATCAGCGGCGACTACCTGGATTCGCTGATCAGGGAGCAGCAGATCGCCTCGGGCCGGATCGCGCATCCGGCCGATCCGGCGGGTCTGGCCGCGCTCGACGGTCTGTGCCGAGCGGCGAAAGAGCAACTGTCGCACAGCAACGCGGTGGCGTTACCCAGTGAGCAGGGCCTGGTCCTGCTCACTCAGGAGAACTTCGAAGCGTTGATGATGCTGGCGATCGAGTCGTCGGCGCGGATGGCCCGCGATGTCATCATCCGCGCCCAGCATCCCGTACAGGCCGTGCTGGTGATCGGTGGTGGCGCCCGGATTCCGCTGATCGCGCGCGTGCTCGAGCGCACGATCGGCGTCCCGGTGATCGTGCCCCCTGAACCCGAAACGGCCCTGGCCCGCGGTGCCGCGCTGTTGGCCCGTCCCGCGCAGGTCCAGCAGGCCCCTGCCGCCGCCCCGATCCCGCTCGGCGACAACGACGACATCACCCCCGCCTGGCTGACCGCGCCCACTCGTGGCCGCCGCCCGCTGCGCGCGCTGACCAACCGTTCGCATTCGCGTCGCGAGCTGAATGTCGCTGTGCTGACGGTGAGTTCACTGGTGGTGCTGGCCGCGATCGGTCTCGGTCTCGGTTACGGCCCTGAGGTGCTGGAAAGCGGTTCGTCCAGCGACGGTTCGCAGGCGGTCCCGGCGTCCACGCCGCCGCGCCCCAGCTCTGCCGACCCCACGACGACCCCGGTCACGACCACCGAGGCCGAGCACGCGGCCGTCGTCGCGCCCCCGGCCAACCAGCGCCCCACCGAGAAGACCACCGAAGCGCCACCGCCCCAGGGCCCCAACACTTTCACGGTGGTCCCGGGCCTGCCGCCGGTCGTGCTGCCGACGCTGCCCCCGGTGGTCCTGCCAGGCTTCCCTCCACCCGGCCAGTAACACCAAGCCGGGCAATGACACTCAGCCGGGCGGCAACACCCAGCCGATGCGGTAAGTCCCAGCCGGGCTGGTAAGTCCCAGCCGATGCGGTAAGTCCCAGCCGGGCGGTAAGTCCCAACCGGGCGGCAAGTCCCAGCCGGGCAGCAAGTCCCAGCCGGGCAGCAAGTCCCAGCCGGGCAGCAAGTCCCAGCCGAACAACACCCTCAGTTCCGAGCGTGCCGTGCCCGAGCAGGCTGCGCGATAACAGTTTTCGCCCCGAACGGCCGAGCCAACATCACCGCGATCGCGGTAGTCAACGGCACCGACAACGCCAACGCGATACCACCCACCGCCGACCGCGTGATCTCGATGGCCACCGCGTCCCCGGTCAACACATCGGTGATCGACCGCCCCGCAACACTGAACAGCAGCAGCAACGGCAACGCCCCACCCGCGTACGCGAGCACCAGCGTGTACACGGTGCTGGCGATGTGGTCGCGCCCCACTCGCATGGCCGCGGTGAAGATCTCCCGCCGCGTAGCCCCCTCGTCGAGCGCGGCGAGTTCGAACGCCGCGGAAGCCTGCGTGATGGTCACGTCGTTGAGCACACCCAGCGACCCGATGATGAACCCCGCCAGCAACAACCCGGTGATGCTGACGTGCTGAATGTAGGTGGCCACGTTGGTGTTCTGTTCTTCGGACAGCCCCGTGAGATGCGTGATCTCGATGGCCACCCAGGACAGCAGCGCCGCCACCAGCATCGACGCGAGCGTGCCGAGCAACGCCGAACTGGTCCGCAGATTCACCCCGTGCGCGAGGTACAGCACCACGTAGAGAATCAGCGCCCCCGACACCAACGCGACCGGAATCGCCGATTTCCCGTCCAACAGCGCGGGCAGCAGGAACATCACCACCACCCCGAACGCGAAGCACAACCCCACCAGCGCCCGGAATCCCCGCCATCGCGCGACCACGCAGATCACCACCACGAACGCGAGCACGATCAACGTCAGCGGCAGTCCACGCGAGTAGTCCTCGAACCCGTACATGGGAATCCCCGCCGGGTCCGCGGCCCGCACGACGCGAATGTCGTCGCCCGCCCGCAGATCGGGTTGCCCCGGCCCCGGCGCGATCTCGAACAGCGTCTTCTTGCCCTCGTCTGGCCCCGAGCGAATGTCGATGATGCTGCGCTGACACGTGTAGGCGGCGATCCGAGGCGGTTCGGGCTTGTCCGCGAACACCTTTCCCATCGACGGACTCCCACAGGCCCCGATGTCCTGCATGACCACGGTCCCGGCCTCGGTCTGCACCGCCCCACCGGTCATGGTCTGCATCGGCAGCGGAATCTCGACGTTCTGCGAACTGGGCCACAAGATCACCGTCGCGGCCACCACGATCACCCCGATGATCGCCAACAGCCCGACCACAACCTTCGCGGCGGTGTCACTGATAGCAATGGGCCCGGAATGATCGTGATGGTGATGATGATCGCTCACCCGCGGAAGCCTAACGGAGCCTCCCCGCCTCTCCGCGAATCCAGGCCGGGCTCAGGCGCGTAGAGGGCGGCGATGGCGGGTGGCGGGAAGCTCGTTGGTCGGGCCAGCCCGTCCCCGGTGAGTTACCCATGTTCGCGCGTGATCTGTATACACAAAAGCCTCCCCGGGTCTAGATCTAGACCCGGGGAGGCGGGAAGTATGGGGCGGCGGAGAGCAGGGGGGTGTCTCCGCCGCCGCGGTAGGCGCCCAGGGGGGTAGGCGCGCTAACCGTAAGGCTCTCGGTTGTCCAGGGGGGGTAGACAACCGGGCCAGGGCGCCGAAGCGCCGAGGTCTACTGTACACAAAAGATGCCCTTTTGCACTAGTAGATCTTCAAAAGATCCGATTTTCCGAACTCGGAGTCTGTTTTCCCTGCATCTATCAGGATGCGCATCCTGACCTGAGCGTCGAAACTCACTGGTCAGGGCCGTGACAGGTGAGCTTCGACTGTAAACCTACTGGCGGTAGCTCGCCAGAAAATTTCCGAACCTTTCGATCGCCACGGCCAGATCCCGGGCCCACGGCAGCGTCACGATCCGCAGATGGTCGGTCGCGGGCCAGTTGAACCCGGTCCCCTGCACCATCAAGATCTTCTCCTGCAGCAGCAGATCGAGCACGAGCTTGCCGTCGTCGTGGATCTCGTGCACGTTCGGATCCAGTCGCGGGAACGCGTACAGCGCGCCGCGCGGTTTCACGCACGACACACCCGGAATCATGTTCAGCCGCTCCCACGCCACGTCGCGCTGCTCGAGCAGTCGCCCGCCGGGCAGGATCAGGTCGTCGATGCTCTGGTATCCGCCCAACGCCACCTGGATGGCGTGTTGCGCGGGCACATTCGGGCACAGTCGCGACGAGGCCAGCAGGTCGATGCCCTCGAGGAAGCCACGGGCGTGGTCCTTGGGTCCGGTGATGGCCAGCCAGCCCGAGCGGTAACCGGCCACCCGATACGCCTTGGACAGCCCGTTGAACGTCAGGCACAGCAGGTCGGGCGCCAGCGACGCCAGGGAGATGTGCTTGGCATCGTCGTAGAGGATCTTGTCGTAGATCTCGTCGGCCAGCAGCAGCAACCGGTGCTTGCGCGCCAGGTCGACGATCTGTTGCAGCACCTCCGCCGAGTACACCGCACCCGTGGGGTTGTTCGGGTTGATCACCAGCAGGGCCTTGGTCTTGTCGGTGATCTTCGATTCGATATCGGCGATATCGGGCTGCCAGCCGTTCTCCTCGTCGCACAGGTAGTGCACGGGGGTGCCGCCGGCGAGGCTGGTCATGGCCGTCCACAGCGGGTAGTCCGGGGCCGGGATCAGCACTTCGTCGCCGTTGTCGAGCAGGGCCTGCATGGTGACGGTGATCAGCTCGGAAACACCGTTGCCCAGGTAGACGTCGTCCACATCGAGCTCGGGGAACCCCGGAACCAGCTCGTACCTGGTCACGATGGCGCGCCGAGCCGACAGGATCCCCTTCGACTCGGAGTACCCCTGCGCCAGCGGCAGCGCGGCGATGATGTCGCGCATGATCACATCGGGCGCCTCGAACCCGAACGGGGCCGGGTTGCCGATGTTGAGCTTGAGGATGCGATGGCCTTCGGCCTCGAGCCGTGCTGCCTGCGCGTGAACCGGCCCACGGATCTCGTAGACCACGTTCTGCAGTTTCGTCGACTGCTCGAGAACGCGCGGGGACACATGCGAAGGTTGGCTACTCACGAGTCCATCGTGCCACTCGCGGCAAACCGATTTAGTTGCACGGGCGGTGTGTGCCGTGTCGCGCCGACGCTCGATGCCTGGTGGCGGCCTTCTACGGCCTCGGATGACTCGCGAGCGCGGCCGTCGCTACGCAGAACTCTTCGATGCGTTCGTCCAGCCCGCGCGCTTCCACCGCGTCGCGATAAGTCGGCGTGGCGATGCGACGCCGCAACCCCACCAGTCGCTCACTGAGCTGCGCGATCCGTTTGTCCTCGGGCAGGTCGAGAACCGGCCGCAAAGCATCAGCCGCCCCGTCGATACTCCCGTTGATCAGATGCGCGGCCGCATTGTCGACCCGAGCCAACGACTCCGCCCCGTACGAACGCTGCAACGGCGGCCCACTCGAGTACAACGCGATGGCCCGATCGGTAGCCGCCAACGCCTGCTCCGCACGCCCGAGCTGAATACACGTGGCCCCCGCGTAATAAGCCGCCTTGGCCGGCCCGAACCCGAACACCCCACCGATCTCGTCGTGCAGTTCATCGCGCCGATCACCCCCGACCACCTCGGCCGCCCGCAAACACCGATCCGTGTCCACCTCACTACCCAACCGCGCCCACACCCGTGCCTCGATATTGAGCAACCGCACCCGCCCGAGCCCCTGACCCGCGAATTCCTGTCCGCTGCGCGCTAATTGGACCGCGTTGCGTGGCCGATCCGACCAGTTCTCGATCAGCGCGTGCATCCCGCGTGTCCACGCCCGCAACCCGTTGTGCCCGCTCAATTCCGCGTAAGCCCATGCGGCCCTGATCTGTTCGCCCGCGGCGTCGAGGTACCCCAGGTCGGTGCTGGCGTTGGCCAGCAGCCCCGACAATGTCCCGGCCAGCAGGTAGAGGTGGCTGGTGTCGACGGGTTTCTGCTGCCCGTCCAGTAGTCGGTACACCCGCCTGCGCACCCGCAGCATTTCCACCATCATCGGCGCCGGTGCCGCGTGTACGTATTCGTTGGCGATGCGCCGCACGTCGGCGTCGAGCTGGGCCAGTGTCGTGGCCCCCACATTGGTGCCCTCCGCGGCGGCCGCGTGTTCGCTGGCCTCGTGCGCAGCCGCCATGATCAACTCCTTCTCCGACAACACCTCGGGCACAGCACCTTTGAGCGTTCCGGCGTCGACGAACGCCAGCAGGTCGACGTCACCGGCGGGCGCGAGCAGCGACGAGAACCGGGCTCGCACAACATCATCGGATCGAGCCAGCGACGTATCCAGCGCGGCCTGGTTCACCGGTCGCGGACGCACCCGCTCCCCGCCCGCCTCCCACTTCGACACCAGTCGTTCGTGCACACCGAGATGAGCCGCGAACTCCCGGATGCTCATTCGTTTGGCATCGCGTAGAGCTCTGGCCTGCTTGCCTGTCCACTCCCCGACCACGGCGTCACCTCATCCGACGGACAACGCCTTCCAGAGTACGAGCGAGACAGTGAGGCACACCACAACTTCGGGGAATCGGTAGTGCCAGAGGCAGTGAAAGGGCGGTGCGGGGCAGTGGTCACGCGCGTGTCGGTGCGCGATTCTGGAAGGGTGGAAGCCAGAACTGTCGACGACTGGGTGCGGTGTTACCAGCGCGAGTTCCGGCTACCCGTCCGCGAGCGCGGCGGCTTTGTGATGCTGCCGATCACCGACCGGCTGTGTGTGGTGCACCTGCCCACCGCGCGCGCCGAGAAGGTGCTCACGGCGCTGCGCGAGCAACGTCGTGAGGGTCCGGTGCTGGCACGCCAGATCCGCTGGAGCGTGCTCGCCGCGCCCGATGCCCGGCCCTCCGAGGAAGAGGCCGCCGAGCTCGCGGGACTCGATATCGACATTCCCGGCACGGGCAGCGCGGTGATGTTGCCGACCGATCTGGGCCGGTGGAGTCGCGAGGGCTGTCACTGGGTGCGCCCGCCGACCGGCAACGACGCCATGCCCGCGCTGTCGCTGGTGCTACGGATCGCGGTGGCGTGCGGCCCTCAGCGGGTCTCGACCGCGCTCAGCGAATCCGGCGAGAGCGGGAAGTTGAGGTACGAACGCGACGGCGTCGGCCCGCGCTGATTCTGATACTTCGACCCGGCCTTGGCGCTGCCGTACGGATGCTCGGCCGGGCTGCTCAACCGGATGAGACACAGCTGCCCGATCTTCATCCCCGGCCACAGCGTGATCGGCAGATTCGCCACATTCGACAGTTCCAGGGTGATGTGCCCGCTGAATCCCGGATCGATGAACCCCGCCGTCGAATGCGTGAGCAGCCCCAACCGCCCCAGACTCGACTTGCCCTCGAGCCGCCCGGCCAGATCGTCGGGCAGCGAGCACACCTCGAGCGTGGACCCGAGCACGAACTCCCCCGGGTGCAGCACGAACGGTTCGCCCGGCTTCGGCTCCACGAGACTGGTCAGCTCGTCCTGCTGCTGAGCCGGGTCGATATGGGTGTAGCGACTGTTGTCGAACACCCGGAACAACCCGTCGAGACGCACGTCGATACTCGACGGCTGAACCATCGACTCGAGCATCGGTTCGACACCGAGCCGCCCGGAAGCGATCTCGGCCCTGATGTCACGATCGGAGAGCAGCACGCGGCCCAGTGTAGGCAGCCGACATCGCAGGTGAGAGCCCACCACCCCCTCGAGCCCGCCCACCGGTGAGCCCACCCCCGGCCACGACTGCCCGCCCAACAGGCAGCCGAGCGCACCGCCGCAGATGACCGTCCACCGGTCAGCCCCGGTCACGGCTCACCCGCGAGGCGCGTCGCATCGACCCCGCGGGTAAAGCCGCCCGACCCGGATTACGACGTCGGCTGCACCGGCGTCCCCACATCAGCAGTCGCCGTCGGCTGCACCGGCGTCCCCATCTCGGTGGTCTCCGCCGACCCACCGCCATGGTTCGGGTTGGTACAGATGGTCCCCTCACACGGAACCCACGTGCCATCCCCGTTCGGGTTCGGCATCATGTTCGGCCCCGGCGCAGGCGCACTCGGATCAGCACCGCCATGGTTCGGGTTGGTACAAATCGTCCCTTCACACGGAACCCACGTCCCATCCCCATTGGGATTGGGCATCATGTTCGGCCCCGGCGCAGGCGCGGTCGGATGCACATGCCCCGGATCACCGTGCCCCGGATCATGCGCCGCCGAAGTGGTCGGCTTCGCGCTGGTCGTGGTCGACGTCGTACTCGTAGTGGTCGACGTCTTCGACCCGGAATCATCGGAGCACCCCGCCCCCAACACCGTCAACGCCGCGATCACCGAAACGAACAGAACCCGCTTCATACAGTGAGCCTTCCGTCAGCCCGGCCGTCGACTCACACCCACCGAGCCGAATCTTCGAACCGGAGAACTTTGCGAAACCGTTGCCCGCACTCTAGAACGCCCCACCGACAGAAAGCCGAAGCTGCGAAGACTTGCGTTGCGCGCCGAGGGGTCTGATAGAGTCGCGAAAGCGCTTCCGAGCGCCGCAAGCCGATGTAGTTCAATGGTAGAACTTCTGCTTCCCAAGCAGATGGCGCGGGTTCGATTCCCGTCATCGGCTCTCGTCCCGCCTCCCCGCGTATTTAGGCCAGACCTAGGTGCGGGGAGGCTTTTTTGTGCGGCCGGGGGTTTTGGGGGTGGTTGCGGTTGCTGTGGGTGGGGAGTTACCCATGTTCTTGCGAGATCAGTGGGTGTCTTGGGGCCGCGCGAGGGGGATGCCCTCACACGGTGGGTCGGTCATTTGCCCAGGCGGACGCAGTCGGCGGCGATTTTCGATTGGGCTGCGGCGACTTTGGCGGCGTCTTCCTCGGCGAGGAGCTTTGCTGGGTCGTCGGATTTCGCGTTCGACACCATGACGCGCAGGCCGTCCTGGGACATGCCCGAGTCCAGGAATACCTGGGCCGCGCAGTCGGCCAGTGCCACGTTGCTCAGTCCCTTGTCCTGCAACGACCTCGACAGTTCGATCTGGGTGACCTCGGTCGGTTCGTCGACGCAGGCAGACAGCACCGGCAGCGTGAGCAGCGTCGCGGCGAGTAGATAGTTCCGCACGGGGGGAGTCCTCTCGATCACCGCGCATCAGCCGATGCGCGGCCGTTGGCGATCATGCCGCACGGTCGCGTTCGGGGCCACCCACCGGAACTGACTCGCGAGTAAGATAGGGGCATGGGAGAGCACATCACCGTCCGTTTCGACAACGACCGCGCCTACGTCGCCTTGAACAGGCCGGCCAAACACAATGGCCTGACCCTGGAGATGTTGCGCGATCTGGTCGCAGCGGCCCGAAAGGTGGCCGACCACAAGGACACTCGCGCGGTCATCCTCACCGGCAACGGCCCCAGTTTCAGCAGCGGCCTCGATATCGCCGCCGCCACGCGCAACCCGGTGGCTATCGTCAAGGAATTCCTGCCCCGCCCGCTGCGCGGCACCAACACCTTCCAGGAAGCCTGCTGGGCATGGCGGCGCCTCGACGTCCCGGTGATCGCCGCGGTCCACGGTCGCTGCTTCGGCGGCGGCCTCCAGCTCGCCTTAGCCGCCGATTTCCGCATCGCCACCCCCTCGGCCGAGTTCTCGGTGATGGAGGTCGCCCACGGCCTGATCCCCGATATGACCGGCCCCGCCACCTTGTCGCAGCTCATCGGCCTCGACCAGGCCCTGCTGCTGTCGATGACCGCCGACTCCATCGACGCCGATTACGCCCGCCGGATCGGCCTGATCACCGACATCGCCGACGACCCGGTGCGGGCCGCGGAAGCCTTGGCCGACCGCATCACCGTCCGCGATCGCAAGGCGGTGGCCGCCGCCAAGCACCTGTTCGACCGTTCCTGGCAGCGTGATTCGCGCGCGACATTCGCCGCCGAGCGCGTGGCCCAGTTGCCGTTGCTGCTGGGTAAGGCGCTGGGTCGTCACCCCTGACAGGCAATCGGCCGGTAATTGATGCCGGATACCTAAGGGATGTACCGCACATCACAGTGAACGGCTGTTAGCATCGCTTCGATTCGCTGACCAGTCGAAACGCGGTACGTGGCTCCCGAAGTCGGTCGTGCCCCGCTTTCGGCGCGACCCGGAGGCCGCATCACCTGTGAACAAGACCGGATCCATCCTGCTGTCCGCTCTCGCAGGTACCACGGCCTTGCTGGTGAGCGCCGCGCCACCGGCGGTGTCGAATCCCAACGCCATCAACCCGATTCCCGTTCTCAACGGCACCCACGGCCTGCCCGTGTTGCACGGTCGCACCCAAGCGGTGTTCCAGGTGACGGGCCTGGCCAGCCCCAACAACACCCAGAACTACAACGTGCTGGGCACCGACCTCGGCATCATGTGGGACAACGGTCGCGGCGAGATGCTCACCGCCTTCGGCGACACCGCGGGCATCGGTTTCCCGAACCTGCTCGCGGGCAGCACCTGGGCGTGGCGCTCCAACATCCTGGTCCGCACCCACGATCGAAACCCCGCCGACGGCATCATGTTCGACGGTGTCGTGCGCGATGTGATCGGCCAGGCCCGCGACCTGATCCCCAGTCCGAAGATCCCGTTCCTGGAGATCAGCCGCATCCCCACCGCGGGCATTTCCGCCAACGGCGTGCAGTACATGTCGTTGATGTCGGTGAAGACCTGGGACGCCCCCGGCGAGTGGACCACCAGCTATTCGGGCCTGGCCGCCTCGGCCGACAACGGCGAGACCTGGGCCGACCTGGGCCACACCCGCCGCCCCGACGAGGGCGGCAACGCCAACTTCCAGATGAACGCCTTCCTCAAAGACGGCGGTTTCGTCTACGAGTACGGCACCCGCGCGGGCCGCAACAACGAGGCGTTCGTCGCCCGCGTCCCCGAGGCCCAGATCGAGAACCTCGCGGCGTACGAGTACTGGGACGGCGGCGAGTGGAAGCTCGGCGACGTGAACGCCGCGGCCCCGATCATGGGCGGCGTGGGCGAACTGTCGGTGATGTACAACGAGCATCTGGGCCAGTTCATCTCCCTGACCACCGACCCGTTCAACTCCATCGTGATGCGCCGCGCCGACTCCCCGGTGGGCCCGTGGAGCGCCCCGGAGGTCCTCATCGACGCGCGCCAACTCCCCACCGCCTACGCCCCCTCGATCTTCCCGTACCAAACCGGCCGCGACCTGTACTTCATGACAACGATCCACACCCAGTACAACGTCGTCCTGATGCGCACCACACTCTGAGCCGGTTCCGCCTCTCCGCGTATTCAAGCCAGACTCAGGCGCGTGTTCAGTTCGGCAGGCGGCAAGACTCGGGTCGGGGCGAGTTGGCCCGTTCCCGGCGAGTTACCCATGTACGTGCTAGATCAGTACGACGTGGCGATACGGAGTCCTACACTCGTGTCATGGATGCGGCGGATTGGGACTCTAGGTATGCGCGCACTGAATTGGTCTGGGGCGCACCGCCGAACAGCACCGTCGTCGAACATGTCTACGGCCTGGACCGTCGAATCCCCCTACTCCCCGACGAGTCCGGCACAACTCCCGAGCTCCCCCGAGCTCTAGACCTGGCCTGCGGCGAAGGCCGCCACGCCCTCTGGCTGGCCACGCACGGCTGGCAGGTCACCGCCGTCGACTTCTCTCAAGTGGGCATCGACAAGGGCAGAACAGTCGCCGCCCGCCTGTCCCGATCGGTCCGTTCCCGCGTGAACTGGCAAACAGCCGACATCACCGACCTCGAATCCGCCGACATCACCGGCCCCTTCGAACTGATCCTGATGGTCTTCGTGCACCTGCCCGCCGACGAACGCCGCCCCCTCCTGAACCAACTCGCGGACATGCTCGTCCCCGGCGGCATGCTCCTGATCCTGGGCCACGCCACCCGCAACATCACCGACGGTTACGGCGGCCCCCAGGAACCCCCGATCCTGTTCTCCCCCGACGACCTGCGCGCCGACCTCACCCGCGACGACATCACCATCACCGTCGCCCACGAGGTCTTCCGCCCCACCGAGGGCGCCGACGCCATAGATTCCCTGCTCATCGCCCAACGCCCCCTCCCCGAGCCCACCGACTGATCAAGATCACCAGGCTCTGAGGGATTTTTCTACTCGGCCGATGTTTGCGCCATTGCCTAGTGATCAACCGTCCAACGGGCGAACCAGGGCGTAACCGTCGCCGCGATCACGTCGAACCCCGTTCGAAACGCGTGCGCCTGCTTCGGAATCACCCGAACCTCGGCCGCGTCAGCCGGATCGGGCACCCCGAACGGGTCATTACCCCCGTTGATCACCACCACCTCGATCTCCCCGGTCGCCAGCAACTCCTCCCGCCGACTCTTTTCCGGCTTCCCCGGCGGATGCAACGGAAACGACAGCGCGATCACCCCGACGGCCCCCACTTCCACCGCCGTCCGGCACGCGACCCGCGCCCCATTGCTGCGACCCCCCTGAACAACGGGCACCCCCGGAAACCGAGCCCGCAACGCCGCCACGATCTCCACCCAAGCCTGATCCTGCTTCACCACATTGCCCGGCGCCCGCCCCCCTGCAACCCGATACGGCTGCATCACCCGAGCTACCGCACCACCGGCTTCCACTGCCGAATCACGCACGGCCAGAATGTCTTTCGCATCCACTCCACCCCCGGCCCCATGGGTGATCACGAGCAGAAATGCCGGATCCGCCACCTCGTCGAGGGCGATCTCGGCCGGTCCCGCGGTCGTGTCGATGCGCACACCTCACGGTAGCCCCGAGGTCGCGGCGAGCAAGCGCAGAGCACTCGCGCGTGTTTTTCACATCACATTGCCCCGTACCCCTTTGCCAGTGGCATTACCCACCGGTAATATGATCCATAAGTTACCCGCGAGTAGCATGCGGAAAACCGGCGACGGGCGGGAACGGCAATCACCGACCGCACCAGAACTCAATGGAGAGTGAGTACTCACATGGGCCACTACAAGGCAAACGTTCGCGACCTCGAGTTCAACCTCTTCGAGGTTCTCGGCATCGACAAGGTGCTCGACGCAGGCACCTTCGGTGACCTGGACACCGACACCGTCAAGGAAATGCTCTCCGAGATCCGTCGCCTGGCCGAGGGCCCGATCGCCGAGTCGTTCGCCGACGCCGACCGCAACCCGCCGGTGTTCGACCCGGAGACCCACACCATC
Source organism: Nocardia sp. NPDC058666 (assembly GCF_042714895.1). NCBI lineage: Bacteria > Bacillati > Actinomycetota > Actinomycetes > Mycobacteriales > Nocardiaceae > Nocardia > Nocardia sp. NPDC058666. Next base: position 33,660 of record NZ_JBHXRY010000020.1, on the reverse strand, counting down.
TCCATCCCGGCCTCGTTCAAGAAGTCCTACAAGGCGTTCGAAGACGGCGAGTGGGCCAAGGTCGGCATCAACGAGGAGCTCGGTGGCCTCGGCGCCCCCGCCGCCATCGCGTGGGCCCTGTCGGAGATGGTGCTCGGCGCCAACCCGCCCGTCCAGATGTACGCCGCAGGCGCCCCCTTCAGCCAGGTGCTCTACGACAACGGCACCGATGAGCAGAAGAAGTGGGCTCAGACGATGTCCGAGCGCAACTGGGGCTGCACCATGGTGCTGACCGAGCCCGACGCCGGTTCCGACGTCGGCGCCGGCCGCTCCAAGGCGATCAAGCAGGAAGACGGCTCCTGGCACATCGAGGGCGTCAAGCGCTTCATCACCTCGGCCGATTCCGACGACATGTTCGAGAACATCGTGCACCTGGTGCTGGCTCGCCCCGAGGGCGCGGGCCCCGGCACCAAGGGCCTGTCGCTGTTCTACGTCCCGAAGACCCACTTCGACTTCGAGACCCAGACCTTCGGTGACCGCAACGGCGTGTTCGTCACCAACGTCGAGCACAAGATGGGCATCAAGGCCTCGGCCACCTGTGAGGTCACCTTCGGTGGCCACGGCGTTCCCGCCAAGGGCTGGCTCGTGGGCGAGGTGCACAACGGCATCGCGCAGATGTTCGACGTGATCGAGAACGCGCGCATGATGGTGGGCACCAAGGCCATCGCGACCCTGTCGACCGGTTACCTGAACGCGCTCGAGTACGCCAAGACTCGCGTGCAGGGTGCGGACCTGACCCAGATGACCGACAAGGCCGCGCCCCGCGTGACCATCACCCACCACCCCGACGTGCGTCGTTCGCTGGCCATGCAGAAGGCGTACGCCGAGGGCCTGCGCGCGGTCTACCTGTACACCGCCGCGCACCAGAACCCGGAAATCGCCGAGGTCGTCTCGGGTGCGGACAAGGACGTCGCGTTCCGCGTGAACGACCTGCTGCTGCCGATCGTCAAGGGTGTCGGCTCCGAGCGCGCCTACCAGTACCTGACCGATTCGCTGCAGACCTTCGGCGGCTCGGGCTTCCTGCAGGACTACCCGATCGAGCAGTACATCCGCGACGCGAAGATCGACTCGCTGTACGAGGGCACCACCGCCATCCAGGCGCAGGACTTCTTCTTCCGCAAGATCGCGCGTGACCGCGGTGTGGCCCTGGCTCACGTGGCGGGCCAGATCCAGAAGTTCCTGGAGTCCGACAACGCCAACGAGCGTCTGAAGGGTGAGCGCAAGCTGCTCGCCACCGCGCTCGAGGACGTGCAGACCATGGCCGCCACCCTGACCGGCCACCTGATGGGTGCCCAGGAGCAGCCGACCGAGCTGTACAAGGTCGGTCTGGGTTCGGTGCGTTTCCTGATGGCCGTGGGCGACCTGTTCATCGGCTGGATGCTGCTGAACCAGGCCGAGATCGCGCTTGCCGCCCTGGACAACGGTGCCGCAGGCGCCGACAAGTCCTTCTACACCGGCAAGGTCGCCTCGGCGCAGTTCTTCGCCCGCAACGTCCTGCCCGAGCTGACCGCCACCCGCGCGATCCTGGCCAACCTGGACAACGACATCATGGACCTGGACGAGGCTGCCTTCTAAGTCTCACCTGATCCACGCAAAAAACGGGCCGGAGCATTACGCTCCGGCCCGTTTTGTTGTTCCCTACGCAGAGCCGCTGGACAGAGCCGCGAGCGTGGTGAGGAAGTACATCAGGCCATCCATGAAAATCTCCTTCGAAGTGAGTCGGCCATTCCTACCACGGGAAAAATAAGCCTGCCCACTCGAAGATGAACGCCGAGCAAACTTGCTCGCGCCGCCCGGTTCCCAGCCGCGTGCGCACCTGTCGGCGTACCCTGGCTGTACCGTCGGTTGGGGTGAGGCTCGGGGGTTCGGCATGGGTGAAAGTACCGCTCTCAGTGTGTATTTGCGCGAGCGACGACTGGCCGCCGGTCTCGCGCGCACCGAGCTGGCGGTGCGCACCCAACTCGCGCCGCTGCTGATCAGCCAGATCGAATCCGGCGCTCTCGTCCCCAATCCCGCTATGCTGCAACGCCTTTTCGACAGTCTCGATGTGCCGCTGTGGTATCGAAAGCACATTCTCGTGCTCGGCCTGCCCGCGGTAGAGGCAGGCACCGCCCCCTCGACGCCCTCGGCCGAAGACCTCGCCGACCTGGCCAGCCTGACCCATCCCGCGTCGCTGATCCGCTTCCCCACGATGGACATGCTCGCCGCGAACGCCGACTACCAGCGCCTTTTCCCTGGTCTGGGCGCGGGCGTGAACATGCTCGAGTGGATGTTCCTCAACCCCGCGGCGAAGAAGGTCTACCTCGACTGGACCACCGAGGCCCAACTGCTGGTGCACGCCTTCCGGATGCTCGCCCCGCTGGCCCCCACCCAACGCGTGAAATCGATCACCGACTCGTGCGGCGGGTCCCCCGACTGGGATCGGATCTGGACCAGCGAAGTCCGCGCCCAGGACATCGCCCGCCGCCACCTGCGCGTCCGCGACCGCGGCACCGGCCTGGAGCGCCGCATGATGCTGCGCATCTACGACCCCCGCGTTCCCCAGCCGCCCGTGGTGGCTGTACCGCCTGATCCCGGCGCGCTGAAAGGGCCCCCGTCGCCGCAGCGACGGGGGCCCGCAAGGTTCAGGTGTTACTCGGCGGCTTCGCCCGAGCCGGAGGTCAGCAGTGCCAGCAGGCCGGCGAGGTCGGCCGAACCGGTCTCGACCTCTTCCTCGACCACCGCTTCGGCTTCATCCTCAGCGGACCCCGAGGTCAGCGAGGCCAGGATCGCAGCCAGCTGCTCCGAGGACCCGGTGGTGGGGGCGGGCTCTTCCGCCGCCGCCGGACCCGCACCGAGTACCACGATGCTCGCCGCCGCAGCCATTGCCACACCGAAGACACGAATCTTGCTCATTGTGAACCCCTAATAATTCAGATTTGCTGCGGATTTCCGCCGCACAAGATGTCTAACAGTGGACCCACCCCCGACGGCAGCCCATTGAAAGGGGGGCAAGACACTTTCACGAAACCGCCCCGATCCGGAACCGTTGCCGGTACTCATTAGGCGTGGTGTCCAACTTCCGACGAAAAGCGCGCGCCAGCGTATCAATAGTGTTGAAACCGCAAGCGGCGGCGATCTTTTGGAGCGTGTCGTCGCTGGCCTCCAACCGCTGCCGCGCCACCTCCACCCGCGCCGACTCGATATAGGCCGCGGGCGTACACCCCAATTCTGTGCGAAAAATCCGCGTGAGTTGCCGTTCGCTGACATGTATCTGCGCCGCCAACTCACCCACCGTCAGCGACCCGGCGATATTGCGCGCGATGTACTGCCGCAAATCCTCGATCCGCCGCGTGGTCGACACCGGCTCGAGCGACACACTGAACTGACTCTGCCCACTGGGCCTTTTCAAATACATCACCAACTGGCGAGCAACCCGCAACGCCACCTCATCCCCGAAATCATCGGCCACCAACGCCAACGTCAAATCCAGGCAGGCCGTGAGTCCCGCACCCGTCCATACGTTTTCGTCGCGAATGTAGATCGGATCGGCATCGACGATCACCTCGGGATGCTCACTGGCCAACTGCTGCGCCGTAGACCAATGCGTGGTTGCCCGCTTGCCCTCGAGCAACCCCGCCGCGGCGAGAATATGCGCCCCCACGCACACCGAAGCCACCCGCCGAGCCCCCCGCGCCAACGTCGCCACCGCCGCGACCACCCCCGGATCGACCACCGCACTCACCCGCCGCGCACCGTCGACCTCCACCGCCCCCGGCACCACCAGGGTGTCCACCCGCCCCACTTCCGCGAACGTGAGATCGGGCAGAATCCGCACCCCCGCCGAGGTGGTCACCGACGCCATCGACTCCGCCGCCAACACCACCCGATACCCGGTAGGTCCCTCGACCTCCCGCTGCAGCAACGCGAAGACCTCCGGCGGCCCCGTGACGTCCAGCAGGTCCACCCGATCGAACAACACGATCACAATCAGCCGCTCAGCCACCACAACCTCCATGTCCGAATCTGCAGGTTACACGTCATTGCCGACACCACCGCCCGCGAATACCGTGAATTTCATGACCTCCACAACGCTGCGCGAACTCAACGGCTTCGACGAAACCCCCGCCACCCTGTCCAACTCCACCCTGGTCCTGATCGACTACCAGAACACCTACACCCAGGGCGTCATGGAACTCACCGACTGGGCACCCGCCATGGAATCCGCGGCCGAACTCCTCACCGCCGCAAGACTTTCCGGCACCCCCGTCATCCACGTCATCAACGACGGCGGCAAAGACACCCCCTACGACATCACCGCCGAAATCGGCCAGATCCACCCCGAAGTAGCTCCCCTCGCAGACGAACCCACCGTGGTCAAAACCGCCCCCAACGCCTTCATCAACACCAACCTCGCTGAACTCGTCGACGCCGCAGGAAAACCCAACCTCATCCTCGCCGGCTTCATGACCCACATGTGCGTCACCTTCACCGCCGAAGGCGCCTTCCTCCGAGGCAACACCCCCACCATCATCGCCAATGCCTGCGCCACCCGCCCCCTGGGCAAAGTCCCCGCCGCCCAACTCCACGAAAGCGCCCTGGCCACCATCACCGACCTCTACGGCATCGTCGTCAACACCCCCGCCGACCTGATCGGCTACTCGGTGAATTCGTAGAAATACCAGTCGTCACCCAGCGGCAGATAATAGGTGTGCCCACGCACACCTTCCCGAAGTTCCTCATTCGGCAGATAGACGAACCCGTTGCGGACCACCGGATAATCGCGGGACAAGCGGAAATGACACCCGCCGTCGGGCAATCGTTCGACGTCATAGAACTCGTAGACACCGACCTTCTCCCTGTTGTACGAAGAACCCGACGGCGGACTGTCCCCCGCCCCGCACACCACCCCCGCCCGGTGCATATCCCCCCGCGACACAGCCCACCCGATGCGCCCCGAGATCTCGAACCAGGTCATCAACACCGTAACCGCGACGAACAACGGCACCACCAGCCCCCACCGCCACCACCACCGCGGATACCGCCGGTACCCGACGACGGCCAGCACCACCCACCCCAACACAGGTATCGAGAGATTGATACCGGTGAAAAACCGAGTGTTGAGATCCTCGAACGCCGACACATCCGCCCAAACGATCCACAGACAACACGCGACTGCCAACCCCGTCACCACAACCATCAGTACCGCCCACACCAACGGCCCACCCCGCCCCGAAGGACTACCCGAACTCAACGCGGACTCGCCAGACACAGCGTGAACGAATCAGTGAGATAAACGAATTCGACGTCCGGATACCCGGCGCACAAATAGTCGCCATGCTCCCTCGACGCGCTCCCACCGACCCTGGCGACAACTTTCCCCATCGCCGACGGATCCGAACACGCCACCTTCTCCACATTCGGGTTGTCGTCCTCGGTCCCGCCGCTCAGGTTCACAACGCAATCACCGACCTGAGCACTGTCCGCCGAACGCGCCTCCATGGCCACCACCGCCCAGACCAACAGCGGCCCCAACACCACCGGAATCAACAACCCGAGCATTCCGGGCCGCCGCCACAACGACTTCCCCGGATCCAACGGCGCCCGCGGCCCGCCGGGAATCGGCGGCGCCATCCCCTTGATCCGCTTCGCCGCCCCCATATTCTGCAGCAAGAGCACCGGCGTCACGACCACCGAAATGATCCCGTACCACCCCATGAGCACGCTCTCCACCGTCAACCGACGATAGGTGGCCGTCCCACAGTCCCGACAAAACGGCCCAGCCTCCGTGACAAACCGCATCCGCCAAGCAAACCCGTAGTGCCCCCGAATCGGCACCCGCACAGCGGGCGTAGCCCCGCACAAACAGCAGTAGACCCCATTGGCCGCACTGAAATCGACCCGCGCCGACCCGAACCCAGAAGACGCAGTCACGCCTACCCCTAAACCTCGCAAGAACCCGACTCGAACGCGAACGGGCAACAGAGGATCGTAACCCCTACCCCCACCAACGCAACTCGAAACCTGTTGGTGCGCAACAGCTATGAGCCGCCCGGCTCGGATCCGCCCAGGCACACCCCATCAGCACGGACAGAAGCTACTGTCGATGCGAGCACGACCAGGTCCGACGGCAAGCGAGAATCAATGATCGACTCAGGTCCCGGCTACGCAGGATCTCCAGAGAACTACGTCTGGAAAATCCACACCCCAGATCCCCTCGTTCGATCCCACCGAACCGCCCTGACAATCACAGTTGGCATCCTGGCTTTATCCGTCGCCATCGGCTGCATCGCCGATATCCGATTCTTGTCGAGCATCGCGGCCATAATATTGGTGCCCTCAGCAATCTGGCTGATAGACATCCTCGCCGAAGAAACCACACACCGTCCCCGCGTTTCCGTCTGCTCGGAGACAGCCGAACCAACCCTGAGATATAGGCCCACCAACTTTGCCAGCGCCCTGTTCGGCATTCCGCTGGTCGCACCAATTACGGCCGTCTACGGCTGGACACACAACATCCCGGAACCGTTAGTCGCCGGGATCGTACTCAGCACCCTCTGGATCGCATTGATAATCGCGCTAGCAATAATGAGCAAGGCCGAATTGCGCTGGGACAGCGATACCCTACGCATAACCACGCGCCTATACGAACGCCATTGCAGGTGGGATGATATTCGCTCGATTTCCGTCACAGAGAAGTCCCACGGCAATGTTGCAGTCCGAATAGTGTCCGAGCAAGCAGCGGTACAAACAACATGGCGATATATACGACGCCGCTCCCCCCGAACACATGAATCAACGTGGGACATTTTGCCCGTCAACTGGGGCACGCGAGCAAACTCTCTAGCGTCAACCATCGACTATGTGTGGCAAAATCCAGACTTCAGAACAAATCCCGATCCCACACCATTGACCGCCATGCTGAGAACCCCAGACTGGCACGTGTAGCAACCTTGCGCATCCACAGCGCCGTGTCCACCATCACCGACCTCTACGGCATCGTCGTCAACACCCGACGACCTGAACGCCTAGCTCTCGGCGGACTCCAGCTCGAGGAGGATCTCGCGAACGCCGGCAGCCTCCTTGGGCAACCGGGTCGCGAGAAGGTTCCAGAGGATGGTGTGGTCGACGGCGTCGTAGTTGTGGGCGACCAGATTGCGGGTCGCCTTGACTCCGCGCCAGGAGACCTCGGGGTGCGCGGCGATGAATTCCGCAGGCAGACGGGCTACTGACTCGCCGAGTCGGTGCAGGACGGCCTCGGCAGCCAGACGGGTGATCTCGTCGGAGTCGTACGCAGCTTTACCGCCACTGACGATGCGCGCAGCCATCTCGCTGAAGGCGAGGAAGTCGCGCAGACTCTTGACGGTTCGATCACCAGTGTTACGGCCGCTCACAGTGGCTTGGCCTCGTCCCGAATGGGGTGGGGCCCGGGCGGCAACCCGCCTTCGGAAACCAAGTCCACATGCAGGCCGGTGAGCTCCTCCAAATCGAGCATCAGCTCGGCCATATCGAGCAGGTCGGCGTCGTCGTCGAATCGCACCAGCAGATCGATGTCACTGCCCGAGACATCATCACCCCGCGACGCCGACCCGAACACCTGAACCCGATTTGCCTTGTGCCGCAACGCGAGCGCGAGAATCTGCTCACGGTGAGCAGCAACCACCCCCGATGGCCGGGGCTGGGCGACCGCACGCAGTCGAGCCATCATCGCCGTCGAGGGCCGACGGCTGCCACTCTCGTAAGCGGCAATATTCGGCTGCGCGACCCCGGAGCGCTGTGCCAGCTCAGCCTGGGTGAGCCCAGCGGCCAAACGCAGTTCGCGGACAGTTTCCATGTCTCGATGATATCGGAAGATATCAACCGTAAAAGCAGAAAAGGCCCAACCCCCGCAAAGGGGTTGGGCTTCTTCTCGATCAATGTTCAGTTCGACGGCCGGTGCCGATAGTCCGTCCGCTCACCGCGGCACGTCACGACCCCGTCTCACCCGATCCGGACGAAAGTGGCCGCCCCACCGGTGATCGTCGCGTACCACAATGACGTGGTGACGTTGTGCGTGATTTCGACGGTCACTACATCACCGGCCGCGATCGCCACCGTCGCGTTCACCACCATCGTGCCGCTCGTTCCCGTCACGGCGGTGCCTGTAGCGACCACCACTGTGTTCACCAGCAACCTGGCTTGGAAGGTTCCCGGCATGCCAGCGCCTGAGTAGGCGATGTTGGCCGACAATGCCGCAGTGGCGGAGCCACCCTGTGTCCGCAGTCCGTCGCCGGAAACCACGGAGCCCGGGTAGCCCACGTTGTCAGCGGTCCAGCCGGGAACGACATTCCACGTGCCGGAGGCGCCGGTCACCACGTTGCCGTTCTTCGTCATCGCGGACGGGCTGAAAACCTCCCCGCCACCAGCAAAGATGTGCGGCATCAATTGCTCCGTTCATCGGAGTCGGGTGCGGGCGTGTTCGGAACGGCGTCCGGCTCGACGGGCAACTCGGGGACTGGTTCCGACCCTGGATCTGGCTGCTTTTCGGCGAGTGCGCCGGGGTAGCCGGATGCCGGGCTCTTCCAGTAGGGCTCCCCGTCGGGGCTTTCCGGTTCGGGATGACTTTCGAGGGGCTGCCACATCATCACGGGTCCCCCGATGAACATCGTCGGCATTACGCGGTCACCCCCGCCAGACTCGCCTGCAGCCCACGTCCGGCCGCACTGTCGACCGTGGTGATCTGCACCGTGACCCGGTCACCGGCGGCGAAGGTCCATGCCCCGGTCACACTGGTGTCCATGGCATGGTTGGCCGCACCGATCGTGGCAGTTGTCCCCGCGACAGCGACGCCGTTCTTGCGCAGTTCCACGACGAGATTGCCTGTTCCCGCTGTTTCGCCACGGTAGGTCACCTTCGACACAGTCAGCGCACGCTCGATCCGAATGCCTTCTGGCACAGTGTTTCCCGCGCCTGCAGCCCGGATCCCCGCGTGTGACTTGATAGCGATGTCATACGCCTGTCCCGCCGCGGTGGGGGTTCGCGCATTCGACAGCCGCGGGTCCGAGTCGGCCAGTGCTTGGATCGCAGTGCGCACTGCCGCGCCGTCCGCGGCGGTGAGCAGCGCACCCCCCAGCGGACTTGTCCCGGTCAGCTGGCCGATCGGGTGGGTGTGCGGCGTCGGCGTTCGAGGGTTGGTCAGGCGCGGGTCGTCGCCGGCGACCGCGGTGGTTGCGGTATCCCCGATGACCGGCGGGAAGGTGACGGGCTTGCCCGAGATGCCGCTCCACAGCGTGGTACCCGCCGGACCGCGCACAACGATGCCCTGACCGTTCGCCGTCCAACCGCTGCCGCTCCGGTAGATGTACAGCAGCCCATCGGATTTGACGATGTACTGGCTACCGTTCGGTGGCGCGGCAGGCAGCTGCGGATAGGTTTCGACCTGCCCGTCGATCTGAATGCCGTGCCCGGCCGGACCGACGACCACAGCGTTGCCCGGCGAAGCGGGCACGGGAGCCGCGAGGGTCAGGTCGACCAGGCCGGTAGAGCCAGTGTCGGGGCTTTCCGGATTCGGGCCGGAAACATACCGAGGAACCTGGAAACTGAACGGTTCCAACGGAATTCGTTCGCCGTCGTACGACAGATCGAACGAAACCCGCCACGTCCATTCCGACGGATTGGTCGCGGGTCCGGGTGCGACCAGGCGCACACCGCGCTTCCCCCGCCAGCTCAGATAGCCGAACTCGTCGAGCTGGCATTCATAGTGGTGCGGAAGCTGGACGTAGGTCGCCGGCGCGGGTTGCGCGTTGCGAACGAGGATCTTCGGCGCGTCGGCGATGAAGGTGATGGTGCCGCTCAGCGGCGGGAACTCGGGCAAGTCGCCGAGGTCGGGGCCGTCGATCACGTTGGCGAGAAACCGCCCGACGACCTTGCCGTACTCGAGCGGGGGCAGATCAGCCATGGCTCAATACCTTTCGAGAGGGTGTGCGAGGGTGCGCCGCGTCAGAGCGGCAGCGCACGAACCTGGAGGTGGGAGTAGGTACTTTTGACCGAGTACGTGCCGCTGCCTGCCGCGCGGGTGGCGACGACGTAGAGGGTGACGGTTTGATTGGCAGGCACGATTCCGATCTGAGCTCCTGGCTCGACCGGGAATTCGAATCCTGGCGAAACCAGCACGTGCCCTGATCGGGATTCCCAGTGGCCCCAGCCCCGGGCGACCACTTCGCCGTCGGGCGCGCCGATGCGCACCGTCGCGTCGCACCGGGTCGGCGCGTTGGAGGTGATTCCGACCGCACCTTCGATCCAGGGCCGCCATGGTGCAGGCTGTGCCGGAATCGTGATGGCTGCCAATACCTTCGGGTCTTCTTTGAGATTTTGCGCGTTGAGGAATTGGCTTTCGCCGATCGTCCACGGTCCGCGCGGGCGCGGCGAGGGGATCGGCAGGAAGTTCTCGGTGGCACTGTCGAATCCGAGCACGTACCCCTGGCCGAGTGGATTCTCCTCGGTGACGAGCACATCGGCCGCGTCGGCGATCCGTCCCGCGGTGCCGCGCCCACCCGTCACGCCCTGCTCACCTCGCGGAAAGGTGATCTCCAACTGCTGATTCGGCGCTGTCCCGAGGATTCGCGCCGAGGCGGCCGATCCGGCAGCGCCTGCCAGTGCCACACCGGTGAGTACGTTCACCGGGCCCCGGCGTCCCGGCTGCCGGAACGCATCGTCGAAGGCGATGAATTCGGTGCCGGTCCAGTAGTAGATCGCGTTCGCCGACACCACGCGCCAAGCCTTGCGCGCATCGGAAGTGGTCAGTCCCAGCGCTGACAAGGCGGCGGCATCGGCGATGTCGCCCTGCCATGCCCACGGCCACGCCGCGGCGCCTTCGACCCCTTGGACCCCGGCCGGTCCTTCGCGCAGTTCGATCAGGACTTCCCGGTCGACGATCTCGACCGGGTTCACGGTGTAGGGCAGACCGACCGAGTCGGCCACTCCACGCATGGTGATCGTGACACCCTGGTCGAAGACGGTTTCGTCGTCGTTCACAACACCCCCACGGGTCGGGCCGTGCACACGATTTCCGCGCCGGCCATCTGATACTCGAAATTCGACGGACCGGCCCGATTCAGGGACACGACGAGTGTCGTCGCCTGGCCTGCTGGGATGACACCCACTTGGCTCGCCGGTGTGATGTTGCGCGCGCCGAAGAACGGCTGGAACCGCGCTCGCGTCTGCAGGCCGGTGGTGTACCCGGTGCCCAGCGCGACGGTCTGCCCCGTCGGCGAGCCGATATGAACGACGGCGTCGACGCGGGTGCCGAAATCGCTGGCAGTTCCGTGCGGGCGCACGACCACGCCACCGGTGATCATCGGAAGCCACGCCGTGTCCTGCGCGGGCACCTTCAGCGTTGCGATCACCATCGTCGTGGCCGTGACCGAGAACTGTGACGGCGCGAACCCCGGACCGCCGTCCCACGCTCGATCCTCGCGAATGGTCCACGGTCCCCGCAGGCCTGGATAGGGTCGTCCCGACCATTTGTTCGTTGTCGCGCTCCAGACGGGCACCGCCTTGTCAGTGTGCGAACCGTCGGCGTAGTCCGCAGCCTGACGAATGGGACCTGGGCGGCCGACCGGCCCCTCGAGTCCTTTGACGCCCCGCGGCACGACGAGGTCGAGTACAAGGTTGGGTGCCGTGCCGCTGACTGTCACCTGGAGGTCGGAATTCGCCGGACCGGTGGTGACGCTGCCGATCGTGAACGAGCACGACGCACCGTCGGGCCCCAGCGCGCCGAAGGCATCGGCGAAGGTGTCCATGCCGGTGCCGTTCCAGTACGCCAGCGCGCCGGACGACACCACACGCCAGGCCTTACCGGCGTGAGCGATGCCCAATTTCGCGGTCAGTGCACTCAGGGCGGCATGGTCGGCGATATCGCCTTCCCAGCGAAACGGTCGTGCGGGCTCACCCTCGGGACCCTGCAGCCCGGTCGCGCCGGTCGTCAGTTCCAGGCTGCCGTCGCGTGGTGTGCCGTGCAGAGCCTGCACGAGTCCGGACGTGCCGAGTCCCTCGTCCAGTCCGCGAATCAGTGTCGCGTCGAAATAGTTTCCTACCGAGTTCATTTCATCTCATTCCGTGGGCTCGGCGAAGGCGACGAGCGAAGCCCCTACCGGGGAGAACCCGATCTGGTCGGAGTCGGGGCCGGTCCCGATCCGCTCGACCGACACCACGAGGTGTCCCGGCTGACCAGCCGGAACCGTCGCGAAGTCGGAGCTCGGCGAGAGAGCCTTGGCGGTAGCGCCGTCGCGCAGGCACGGGAACAGCGCCACGTACATCCAGGCGCCCGGCGCGCTGATCCCGAAGGCGGTGCCGGTCGCGACGATCGGACCCTGCGCGCTTCCGAGCCGAACCGTCAGCTCGGCGGACTGACTGACCGTTTTCGAGTACGCGGCCATATGGCCGTACACGACCGGTCGCCACCGGAACGGCTGCGCGGGGATGGTGAAGGTGCCACCGTCGACCCGGCTGACCGCGGCGACGTGTTCGCCGAGGAAGTCCTCGTGGTACCACCCCCACGGCCCCGAGCCCAGCGGCGCAGGCGTCGAACGGAATCGACGGCTGGCACGGTCGTAGGCGAAAACACCGCCGTGGCTCGGCCCGTTGGTGGTCTCGTAGTCGGCGGCTTCGGTGATGGTCCCGGAGTCACCGGGCGGACCTGCCTGGCCACGCAGACCCGCGGGCACCGTGGCCCGAAGCTGCTGGTCAGCGGCACGTCCGATAATCTCCAGCGCCGGTTCGATCAACGCAGGTTCATTGACGGTGGCGGTGACCGTGATGCTGTTGGCCTCGGCCGCCGGACCTACCGGTCCCACGGCGTCGACCGAGTGCACCCACCCCGCTTCGGTCCACACGTCCATGCCGTTGTCGTCGAGCCGGTGCCACCACTTGCCCCGATCCTCCGGACCGAGACCTGTCGGTCGCGCGGCGCTGCCGGCCAGCACGCCCATCTTGCGAAACGACGTCCGCGGACGTCCACGCGCACCCGCGATTCCGGCCGGGCCACCGGGCAGCGGCAACTCCGCCACCTCTGGCGCCAGCTCGACCCGCGCGGTCAGCAACGGCAACCCGTCGATATCGGTCTGACGATCCGCGCGCAGCCGCGCGGCGAAACTGATGTCTGCCATAAATCTCTCCTTTCGATTGGCGGGCCGCTCAGAAAATGAGCAGGTCCAAGTCGGCACCCACGTCGGTGGACAGGTCCTTGATCGCCGAGGCCACCCGGCCCAACCGCTGCCACGCCTTGACGACCGAGTCCTCTTCGTCGGACCCGTCGCCCACGGTGATCTGCCACGTCGCCGGGGTTTCGCGGTCGTCGGTGAAGGTCAGCTCGGTGACGAAGTCGGTGAACACCTTCTGGTCCATGGCGAAACCGATCTGGTCGCCCAGGCCGAAGTCGCGGCCGATCAGATAGGGCGCGTTGTCCTGAATGGTCACCTTGTGGCTGGTGTAACCACGGGAAAGGTGCAGGCCCTGCCGAGCGGCGACGAACCCGTCGAGCGTGAATGCCTTGTCGCTGCCGGTGATGAATGCCTCGCGGAACGCATAGGGGCCGGCCTTGTCGACCCGCCCCATGTCCCGATAGACCATCCAGGCGAGGAACACGTCATCGAGCTGGCCGCGGTACAGCCACTCCATGCCGATCAGCGACAGCAACCCCTTGATCGCCAGCTCGATGCCGGCGTTCACCCAGCCCGGCGAACGACCGCCGACGATGATGTCGGTCGCGGTCGGTTTGTGCAGCGCGATCTCCGAGGCACCGATACCGGAGTACTCGCCCTCGAAGTACCACACCCACGGCAGGTTGCGCATGGTGCCGAACTTGCCCGGCGTCCCGTAGACCGCCTCGTATTCCGAGGTCGAATCGAAGTTCGGGTACCTGACCGGCGTGGTGCCGTCGTCAGCGAATTCCTCGAACCACGACAGAATCCCGTCCAGCAGCGACCCGGTCGGCCCAGTGACGCCCGACTTGTCCACCGTCTCCAACACCACGGTCGGCCTGTCGAGGTAGAACCATTCGGGTGCCGGTTGCTCGTCCTCCCCTGGCAGGAAGAACCGCGCGGTCAACATCACGCCCGAGTCCTCGAGCATGGGTTGAAACAGCTTGTCCGCCATATCGAATCGCGCCGAAGCCGCACTCCACCGACTGGTGTCGGTGCGCGGATCGACCGGCACGACCGCGATCGGGAACGTCGTATTCCCTTGCAGCCGCATCAGATTCATCGTCAGATACGTGGTGACGAGAGTCCGAACCGGACCGAACAGGATGTGGTGGCGCGGGAACTGTGCCAGCACCGGCGCGAACGGACTCGCCCAGCAGCAGATCGTCGACACATGGTTCCAGGCGTGAATCGCCTCGATATCCACCGTCTCGACACCGTTGTCGTCCCGGATGATCGAGGCCTTCGTGATGTACCCGTCCCACCGAAACCCCTTGGTGTTCACAGTAATCGGCAGTGTCGTGTCCGCATGATTGCCGAACAGGTGGTCGAAGTGCACCATGTCGCGCGGACAGATCATCTTCAACCCGCCGGCCGAGTTCCGCGGAAAACTCACCTGCAACGACAGGTAACTCCGCTCCTCCCCCACCTCCTGCATGTCCTTGTCCCAGTACCGAACCAGAACCTCTTGATCTCGAGCATCTTCCTGCTCGACCCGAAACATCTCATCCATCCGCCGCGATTCCGCATGCGGGTCCCAAACACCCATCCTCCACCACCTTTCACTTGTTTTTGGGTACAAAAAAACCCCAACTCGTACGAGTTGAGGTTTTGAAGCGAGATTCCGCCAGATCAACGACCAGCACGTTCAATCATGGGAGAGGCGAGGTCCCCCGGAGAGAATCAGTCCGATTCACCCTCCGGCGGCTCGGCGTACTTCTCCGGCCTGATCAACACACCACCCGTGATCAACCGATCACTCGGGATCCTTTCTGTGCTAACCAGCGGAATTTCGGTCATCTTTCCGCCGAGAAGCATCCATAGCCCGAAGCAACTGTCTTCCTCATCGCGGATCAAGACCTGCACCGAATAAGGATCCGGCCAATCGAGACCTTCCAGACATCCAAGCAAACCCCACCAGTTGAACCGACGAAATTGCGCAACCCACATGTAGCAGTCGCCTGATCCCGAAAGCGTCCCCTCGAAAACAGAATCATCGACCGCTGTAAAACACTGATGCCATTCCCGATCAGGATCCGGTTGCGTCAATGGCTCCATCGCCGACCACCCATCACGGGCAATGACGATAACCTCAGCAAATCGACTCAAATCCCAATTCCTTCCGTGCATCAACCTCATAGCGACTCATTTCACTCCGCCTTCGGCACTACCGCTTTGAGAGCTGGTCACCGATGCCCCCTGGCACGCGCACAGAAACTGATCCCTACCTCTCAAGGAGAGGGCCGCAGCCCCGAAATACTTGCTCGCTCTATGGCTGTAACCACTTCTTCTTTGGTCAAATTGCCGTGGATCCATCCGCCAATTATCGAAAGGTCGATGATTGGCGGCTTGTATTCCGTTCGCAAGGCAACAAGCAAATTGGCGTCGCCTTCAGGGAAATGTTCCAACATTACTTCTGCCGCATCGACCAGGGAAATACCCTTTGAGCGGCACGCCGCCGCGACCCGGATCATATCGGCGAGAACTTCACCCATCAAAAGTCACCATTCCGTATCATTATCGCCTGAACAAAACATTCACAGACATGTAGGCTCCATCGAGACTTAGCTGCGAGTCTACCAACCTAACTCTCGTGAAACCGTAGCGAGCGGCCTGCGCTGCAGTCCAACTGGCTTTTGCGGCCTGACTTTCTGTAGCGCCGTTCTCAATTGCACGGTTGAACGCAGCTAGATTATCACCATAAAACCAGTTTCCTTGAACGGATTTTACTCTATCGCCAAAATGTTCCATCATTTCATCGAATAGCTCCCTGCCACGCAGTGGCGACCCCGCCGCCGGATTGTTTGCGATAGCAAACTGCAGAGACCCGTTTCGATCCAGAGTCGACATAAGCATAGTAGCACTCTCCGCATGGCTAATCTCGAATTCGTACTCGCTAGGTTTCCTTACTATCTCGGCCGCGGGCCCGGTAGGCCCATTCGGCCCGCGAGGTGGATTCGGCATCGCATTTCCGGCGCGACCTACAGCTTCAGTTCCACGGGCTCCACCCGCCAGATCTCGGTGGCCAGCCTGCGGCCCGATAGACCTCTCCGGTATGCGATCGCCAGCGGCAGCGGCGCCCCGGCCGGGCGCGCCTGCCATCGCGGTCACCGGCATTCTTGCTTCGAGCATGACGACCTGCTCGGCCTGAGCGACGAGGTTTTTCGCGGCCAGGGCGAACCTGCCCTCATCGGCGAGAAGCTGATTCAGCGGCGAGTCCACGCCGCTGACCACCGCAGGCGGTGGCGTGAACTCATCAGCAAGGTGCACCGGCCGACTGCCCGCAGCTGCGGGCAGTCCCGGAACTGTGGTGTGGAGTTCGGGCGCCATCGCGGGGCCGGGCGACGTCGCACTTGGCAATGACGCGGGGGCGTCATCAATGGCGTTTGCCGCCGGAGACGGCCTGCTGTCGAGCATAAATTTCTGTCGGTAGTCCAGCGCGGAGTTGGTAACACGGACATCTTGGAGCGCTTGACCAGCTCTGACGGCGTCGACCACATCGTCTGTCGTGCTCAGCACGCCCCAGAATTCGGGCGCAAGTCGACGAACCGTCGCTTTGGCTGCGAGGCCCGTCAAAGCACCAACGCCTGGAACGATGCCAACGATATTCAGTCCGAGTTCGGCAGCGGCCCAAGCAATATCGGCTCCACTGTGATCGCCGCGGTCGTGTGCCGCCTCCCACAACACCAGAGCGGGCCCGTAGGTAATCGCGGCCAGGAACTCGTTGGCCCCTTGTCTGAGGTCGTTGCCGGTGATGTCGACCCGGCTCGCTTCGATCTGCTGCTGGCGGATCTCGTAGGGACTGAACAACGGCGGAGGCTGATACCTGACCGGCATCGTCGGGTCAGTCGCCATAGCGACGTCGAGTCCGTTGTCGATCCATTCCTGGATCCGCGGATCCGACCAGGGAATTCCCGCTTCGTTCAGGCGGGTCCGTGCGTCGAACCGGTCACGTGCCTCCGACTCGGTGCGCGGTTCCCGGTTCGCCCATCGCAGATCGTTGAACTGTTCGGTCGGGGTATACATCGCCGAGTTCAGGCGGGCCCTGGCGGCGGCAGCCGCGAGACCGGCTTCGGCGCTGGTCAGCCCCGATTCCGCGGCGGCGATCGTGTCCAGATCAGCTCGCAACTGCTCGCTGCCGTAACCGCGGCCGGTCCGGAAGATCGTGTCGGGTGTGGTGATCGAGCCGGGGAGCGGGGACGTCTCGGGGACCTGTACCGGAAGTGCGCAAATGCCGGCTACTTCGAGTTCGATAGGCGTGCCTTGGACTGAGGTCCCCACAATGGTCGGGTGACCAGGGATGTCGATCTGGGTAGCGGTGATCGTCACGCCGTTGGTGTCCTGGGACACCTGACGCATATCGGATCCCTGCGGCAGGATGAGGTCGGACACGACCGACAGGCTCGAGCCCTGCTCAGATGTTGGCCGGTAGGACGTTTCCGGGCGGGGTTTCCCACCGGGCAGCAGACCGAAGTCTTGTAGCGGAATAGTCGGCGGTTTGTCGGTCGGGACCACGGGCACTGGTGCTGGCGCAGTTTGCGGTTGGGGAGTCGACGGTGCGGTACTCGGCGCACCAGGCGCGCCCTGCGGTTGAGGTGACCCCTGCGGAAGGATCACAGGTTCTGGAGTCGGCGCCCCCGGCTTCTGGGTAGGTGCCTGTGAGGCCGGCGGAGGATCTTCCCGCACCCGATCAGAGATCGAGATCTCTTGAGCCGACGGAATCTGTTCCTGAGCAGCGCTATCCATCGCACGAACCCCGAGCATCCGCTCATAAGCCCGCACAGCCGAAGCAACAGTCAGCCCATTCAGGTTGTGCACCTGCGGTTCTCGCGCGGGACGCGACCTGGACTCAGCCCCCAACGGGGTCAAAGACGCCAACCATTCAGAAAACTGAGTGTGGTCATACGCCACGAAAGGCTCTGGTACCACCATCGCGATACCTCCTTAGAAATCGAGAGAGCCCAGCCCCCAGAAGGGGATTGGGCTCTCTCTCGATCGATGTTCAGTTGGTACGCGGGATCAGAACGGTCGCGACGACCTCGGGGTGAGGGCACCGATGATGCTCGAATCGGTGGTCCCGTCTTCGATCTTCACG
Organism: Nocardia sp. NPDC058666; assembly: GCF_042714895.1. Lineage (NCBI taxonomy): Bacteria > Bacillati > Actinomycetota > Actinomycetes > Mycobacteriales > Nocardiaceae > Nocardia > Nocardia sp. NPDC058666. Next base: position 15,369 of record NZ_JBHXRY010000020.1, on the reverse strand, counting down.
ACGATGTCGGTGCTGGTCCACGGGTCGAGCGAGGCGAGCCAGCGGCGGCCGGCGAGCTGGCCCCAGACGTTCACGCTGGCCGCACTGCCCTCGGTGTAGAGGCGGGCCGTGCGGTGGCGTGGGTGTGTGTCGATACGCAGGGTCTGACCCGCGATCAAGCGGGGCGTTTGGACCAAGCGCGGCTGGTCCAACCCCTCGACCGGATCGAGGATCGACCAACGACCGGGGCCGTTCATCGTGTACCGCGGCCAGGCCGGCTGGTCCGCGGCATTGCGCAGGCGCAGAATGCCTTCGCCCGCACCGGAAGCGTTGGTCCACACCATGGTTTCGTCGAAGTGCCGCTCGAGCGGATCCATCGCGGTCGCCGACATCTTGTACATCGCGAAGCCGTTGCGCGCCGGATCGATATCGCCCGAAGGTTCAGGGGCGGTGTCGAGTTGGAACTGCTGAAACCGCCACCCCTGGTGGCGAGTGAAGTAGCCGACAGTCACGGGCTTGTCGGTGGACCAGCCGCGGAACCACGCGTCGTGCACGGCGAGGAATTCGCGGACCGGGTTGGACTCCTGGGCGCCGCTCGCGGTGGAGATGATGGCGAGGAAGTCCCACTCCTTCTTCCAACGGACCGACCGCGCGAAGGTGGCCCCGTCCTGGCGGGCACCTTCGGTGGTGAGCAGCTGAACCGGCGCGAACATGAAACCTGTTTGCGCCGAAAGCCTCACGCCTTCGCGGCCGGCGTTCGGACCTGCCAGGTGCCAGACCCGACCGTTGTTGTCCCACACCACGATCTTGGTGTCCTGCGTGTTGAGCATGTGGTGGATCATCGACCGAGTCCTCCTCCTCGTTGTGCCACAAACGTTTGGCGGCGTTGAACTCGGGCGATGGACATCTGCACGCTCTTGGGGTCCATGCCGTTGAAGTTGAAGATGTCGCCGCGGGCGGTGTGTCCGCCGGGGCCGTCGGCCAGGTCGGTGAGACCGAAGCCGGTGCCGACGAGTTCCTTTGCGGTGCTTGCCAACCACTCGACGGGTTTGGCGACCAGGTCGACCGCTTTGCCTGCCACCGTCGAACCGGCGACGGATCCGAGCATGCCGCCGATCGCGGCACCGGCCGGGCCCGCGATCGCGGTGCCCAAACTGGCGCCGAGAAAGCTGCCGACCTGGCCCGCCGCGTCTTGCGCCAGGCCTTTCGCAGCCCCGGTGATGCCCTTGACCAGACCACCTGACGCGGTCCCGGACGTGAAGCCTTGGATAGCCGCCTGCAGGTTCGAGGCTTCGTTGTTGTCGAAGGCCTTCTGCTGTTCCCCTGGAACGAAGTAGCTGCTGTCAGATTTGATCCCGAGCTGTTTGGCTAGCTCGCCGTCGACGGAAAGCGCATCCGAGATAGCCGGGATGCCAAGGGATCCGGCCAGGGCCCCCAGTGTCGAGCCCATATTGCCGAGTGCGGTTGTGTCGCTCAGGCCGAGCGACTTTCCGAAATTCCTCGCCAGTTCGCCGCCGACGATCGTTCCGCGATCGATGTAGTCGGCGCCGCCGTACGTCGTCCAATGCGTGGGGTCAACCAGACTGGTCCCGTTGTAGCCCTCACTGAGACTTGGCGTTCGCGGCGTCGTAGACGGCCCGATGGCGGAATATCCACCAGTGCCATTGGGCATATACGTGATGCTGCTGCTACCGCCGCCGGACCCACCAGTGACGACAACGCTGTTCGAACCACCGTCGCCACCACCGCCGAAGCCCGTCGGCGTCATCGTCGTCATCGGCGCGGCACCGCCCGGCGCAACCACACCACCAGCACCATCCGACGACAGACCCGATCCTTCTGTCGGCATCGCACCGATAGCGGACTTCAACGACATAGACGCCGCGAACCCACCACCGAACCGAGACCCGATCGTCTGCCCGAGCTGCTCACCGATCTCCGGCGCCAACTGCCCAGCCGGGCCGAGCGCAGGCGCGATAGCCGCACCCAACGCCGCACCGACCCGACCACCGGCCTCGGTCGCCGAGGAAACGATCCCCGCCGACAACGCCTCGGACAGCGCCGACAACGGTGCGGTAGAACCCCGCGCCGACGAAGTCGACTCCTGGGCGAACGCGGGCATCGCGCCCATCAGCCCCTGCGGCTCCACGTTGAACGCAGCCGAGATCGGCGGGCCTTCGCCGGTGAACGGCGAGTTGGCGCCCAGGTCGACCTTCATGGGTTCGGGTGCGCGACGGCCGAACAGCCCGCCCGCGCCCAGCACCGGTGCCAACGCACCACCGAGCGCAGCACCCGCGGTACCCGCGGCGTTGATAGCCGCACCGCCGATACCGCCGATCACGTCCGCGATCAGCCCGGTCCCGAGCAGGTCGCGCCATTTCTGCGGATCGCCCATCCCGGTGTCGCCGACGAGGCCGCCATCGGCTAAACCGGGCAGCATGCCCGCAAGATAGCCCGGTGAGGGAACCCAACCGCCGTTGATCGCTTCCAGCAACGGCAGCGCGCCGGCCGTCGCTGCGGCGTTGACCACGAACTCGCCGTTGGACAGTCGCGCCAAGATCGAATCGCTACGACCGGTGCCAGGTCCGCGGACCGCGCCGCCGTCTGCGTAACCGGCTGGCGCACTGGGCTTTTCAATTACATTGTTGAATCCAGTCTCAGACTTCGCCGGATTGAGCAGCGTCGTCTTCGAGGAGAATTTGATCAGTCGGGTCTTGGTGTCGGCCGCATCCGAGTCCGGGCGCAGCAGATCCATCGCCTGCCCGGCAACCTTCTCGGCGATCGCGCCGGGCTGGGTGCCGAGCACATCGGACAGCACACCGAGCAGGCCAGCCCCGATCAGGCTGTTCGGCGGAATCCGGCCATCCTCACCGAGGGTGACCGGTCCTTCCTCCGGCAGGGTGATCGTCGCGGTCCCGCCGCCGGAGCCGCCTTCCCAGACCGCCCCGCTGGGCAGTCTGATCCGCTTTCCCGGAGCCGGTTGGCCGCTGGTGGTCATCGCAAGAACGTCCGGCAATGTCATCGCCGTTGGGCGTTTCTTCTTCACAATTGGTATCCACTTTCTGCGTTCGACCGCTCCGGGACTGCAGCCACCTAGTCGTGCCAGCCGAGGAAGTCGTTCATCTGATCGAGTTCCGTTGCCGTGCCGACTCGTTCACGATTGGACTTGCGGCCGGGGCGAGCGATCGGCTCGGGCATATTGCGCCCGCGCCTGCCGTCGTCGGTCCGCGCCCACGCCAACCACCGCAGGCTGTCGGCGGCATCCGCCAGCAGGTGCTCGGCGGTTTGCCATCGACTGCCCTCCGGGTGCATCACCCGAAGCAACGCCGACTCGAGCGGCAGGTGCTTCACGATCGCTCGCAGGTCGGCCCAATCGAGCGCGTCGGTGCCGAGCATCCGCAACCGCAGCCCCAGGACGATCAGGTCGTATTCGATTGCCTCGCAATACTCTTCGAGAAGAGCATCGAGGCTTAGGATTCCCCCAGGCTCAGCCCCGAGTGCGCGCGCCACGCCTCGAGCAGCTGGTGGTAGGCGTCGGGATCCATCTCGTCGAGCGCGGCCAGTGCCTCGGGGGTCAGGCTCAACTCGAGCAGGGTGTACATCGCGTCGACATCGCCGAGGCGACGGATCCGGCGAACCAGACCGGGCTTGAGGTAGGACAGCGACGGCAGCACGATGTCGGCGCCGTCGACGGTGTAGGTGAAGTCGTTCTTCACGACCGCAGGCTGGGCGATCTTGATGGGAGCAGCTGGAGAAGTCATGGGTAGCAGACCCTTTCGTTGTTTCTGGTGTGAATCTTGCGAAATAGGAAGGGCCCAACGGCGGCGGGCGGGCCTGCGCATAGGTGATTTACCCGCCGCCATTGGGGGCTTTTAATCAGGCAGTCTTGAGACCGTCATCGAGGTAGCGGTACGCCTTGATGCCGGAATCGTCCTTGAATGCCTCGACATTGATCGTGAAGCCGGCCAGTTCGTTGGACACGAACTTCTTCTCGGTGATCGAGGAGATCTTGGCGTTCGGCAGCACGATGCGGAGCTTCTTGTCCTCGGTCTTCATGTCGAAGACCCACGAGCGACGCGGCAGAACCACGCCGGTTTCCCGGACGTTGATCAGCTTGCCCGAGGTGGAGGTTGCCGCGGTGGCGGTCACGTTGTTCTCACCGAAGATCTCGGCGAGCACGTCCTGGTCCCACACCGCGTACAGGGTCAGGCCGAAGCGGACCGAGTGCTCGGTCTGCAGCTGGGCGATGATGTCGGCGTTCCAGTCCTTGACCGTCTCGACCTTGCGCTCACCGAGCGACTCGATGCCGTCTTCGGAGACGTAGCCCAGGGCCTTGAACGCGGGGGCGATGACGCCGGCCGCGGTGGTCGGCAGAACGGTGTTGAGCGGGGCCACCAGGACACCGCCGGAAACGGCCAGGTTGGGGGTACCGGCGCCGATAAAGTTGCTGGAAGGCAGAGCCATTGTTGTTTTCTCCCTTGGGATTGTTGCGCAGGCCCTCGGGATGGGTACTTCAGTTCGACTCCGGTCGGAGTCAGGCGAGGACGGTGCCTCGCACAATCAGGTCGGCGACAATTGTGTACCGCGGGGCGGCTGTCACCGGGTCGGTGTCGTTCTCGATGCCGGCGTCCTCGACCTGGTCGCACCACACGGTGCCCAGGTATCCGGGAGCGGCCGCACTCAGGATCGAACGCACGATCGCGGCAAGGGCTGCCGCCGCGCCGGCGTCATCGGTGCATTCGAGAACAACACGAGGACGATCGAGAATCAGCTGAGCGCTTCTGCGCCCCTCCCGATCCTCGACATCAACTCGGGCTTTTCGGTCGTTTCTGGTTACTCGCACCATCCGGGTCGGGCGCGGGTCGGGGACCCGGCTGACCACAGTCGCGGTATCGGATACCGCGGCGAGTTGCGTTGTCAGATAATCGACCAAAGTTTGTTCGATATCAGGAAACAGGATTCTTTCATTCATGTCAAGTCCTTGAACAGAAATTGTTTGAGACCAAGATTTGGGCATGAAAAATCCCGATCGGTCGACCGATCGGGATACCCATCACCAGCGAGGACGGAACAGAACTATGCCCCTAATCACTGGGCTTTTGCTGTTCTTTCCACCATGCAAGAAGATCTTCATTTTCCTTCTTCAAGCCGGAGACTTCATCGAGAGGAAACACACCAGAGTAGACGAATTGCTCTTCCCTGAGGAGCCCGTTCTCTTCCGCCCAACGCTGCGAACTCCCCTCGAAAACGCCATTAATCATTCCGCCGTCGGTTTCGCCTCCCGAGTTAAAAGGTTGCCCTCTCCAGGTGAACGTCCACCGCCACCGGCACCACGTATCTAAATCACAAGGGTCCACCAGGTAGCAATCCTCGTCGATGACCACCCCGTCCCCCTGTTGAAGTCCCACAGGGTGCGGCTGTTCTTCACGTGGGATCAGAATAATGCAGGGCTCAGCCGCAGCGTCCTCGAACCAATCGTAGGCCTCCCCCTTATAAACGGCTGCATGCCCAGAACGCCATCTTCGTGTATCGCCCATACCTTCACCATATTCCCACAGAGGCCTGCACACTTAGTTACGACATCCCGACAGTTTCTCGCACGTAATCCGGGTAGCAGTGGCGATGGAAGAATCGTGTCCATCAGAAACTGGGCAACGCGCGTTTCGGCCAAAGCCGAGATCCGCACTGGTTCGAAATAAGACGTCGAAAGATCAATTCTTCCAGCTATATCTCCATTTAGATATATTCAATTCACTGTGTCCCGCAATCGAATCCCGACTCCATCTTCCACTGCCCAGTCGGCAATTTTGAATACCGGTAACAGACCCGCTTCAAATTAGTACTGAATTCTTTGTGCAAGTCCACTAGATCACCGACGAGAGTGAGCGTTTCATCAGAGGGAAAGATGATAGGCCGACTCGACGACTTCAGCGAAACACGATACTGCCCGCCATCGTCAACGCTCACGTCCAGTTCGGCGATAATGTCCACTTCCGACATTTCAATCAAAATCGACCTTCCAAGTGCGACGTCAATCTTGCCGTGTCGGTCAAATGACATGCCTGGCATCGCAGGTCCCTCCCGGTCCTGTTTGCTGAATCATCACTTCGGTACACCGCTTAGGGTCGATAACCTTTCGTGAATACACTCACGGACTGGTCGTCAGCGAATTCCGCCCACTGATCGTCCAACACTCCAGAATCAGGTCAGTTCTCGCGAAACAAGCCCATCGAGAAACTCCGTCCAACTGCTAGAGATCATCGAGATATTCTCACAGGTCGGAGGAAGAGCCTCATCGTCGCCTTCTTCTTCGTGATCCCAAAACCAAACTGTTCCGAGATCTCCCAATCTCAAAGATAGGGCAATGAGATTGCCATAGGAATCACGCGCAATGGGAAGCAGCCATTTCGGCACTCGGCCATCGTAGACCTCTAGCTGATCCCAAATGCTTATGCCTTCGCCAATATTCGCACCAACACCGAAAATCTCGTCGATAGCCTGGTCATTATCTTCCAGCCACCCGCCATCGGACTCGAGAAGGTACGTGCGGTACTCACCAGGAAGCACCGTGTCTAAATGTTTGGCGAGCCGATCCACCTCCGTCAGTAATGCCGGCTCACCGACTACCCTATATCCTACGCTAATCTGAATCACATTCCCTTTTGTATCGCGACCCCGCCTGCGTGCCTAACCGCATCGTGAATACCGTTAGGTACCAACTGCATCGTAACGCCGTCCTCGTGATGATGCCAGGTGTACCCTCGCGGCCTCGCCCAAACGCCACCAGGTGTAGCTGCACGCATCAATGCATCCGCATGGATATCGTCCACCAAGAACTCGAATGGTCGGCGTCAATTTTGCCGCTCCATATCGACTGGGGCAATGAATGGGAATGCGGTAGCGAATTCGTCCATAACACTCGGACTATTGCGGATAGCTTTCTCCGCATCCGCTCTGGAAATCGGCGGATCATAGACGTCCACACCCCTCATGAAGGCAATGCCATATATTTCAGATTCGAGCGTTGGCACTTCATTATCGTCTGGAGCGAATCCAATTGCGTCCATCACGCTATCTATACTCTCTTCACAATCGAGTAGGTCGAAAATATACGGAGGGATATCTTCGACCTGATTTTCCACTATGAGACGGAGGGCCCACTCCTTCATTTCGGCAATGCTGATCGCTTGACAGAACAGGCAGCCGACAACAAAATTAATTGCCCGTGAATCACCCTGTGTCAGACCCCGCACTTCAGACACTTCATCTCCCTTTAGAAATCGATTCGCCACCGATATGGCCAGACTTGCCATGGAACCACTTCTCAACCAATTGCATCCTGGGGACACGACCTGCTCGCAAACATTTCGCTGAATGCCTCTTCCAAGAAGTGGTACATCTCATCATCACTTCCGAAGTCGACACCAGAAATGCCGAAGATGTCGTCACACGTCAACATTCTGGACTTGAGAACCTCCAGATATTGACTATAGACAAGGTCCTCGAAACCGGGGTTGCGTTCGCGAAATACCGAATAATCCATCTGGTCCCGAGCCACGGCTGCCCAATCCCCATATACTTCATCACTCAATAATGAAATTAGGTATCGAAGTTCAGATCCGATCAATTTCCACTCCTACGGATGGCGGCCCGGCGCGGGACTCAGATGTGAGTTCGCTACGACGTACCGACAATGTCTCGCACGTGATCGGGCAGCAGTGGCGATGGCAGAATAGTGCTTATCAGGAACTGTGCAACGCGAGTTTCTGCCAAAGCCGAGATCCGCGTTGGCTCGAAATACGACGTCGAGTTTTCTATACTCTCGACCTCAGACATCATTTCTAGCCACTCTTCAGGTGCGACCACCCACGCCAGACCGAACGAAGGCGCGTCGCAATCCAGAAGCATTTCAGAATAGAGCGGTACTCGATAGATACCTGGCGAAGCACCTTTATGTGTCGTAACAGAGATATCGGAAGAACGCAGACTGAACATCCGCGCATCGTCTACTGATGCAATTGGAAATCGAAACGGCTCAGGGACCCCCTCCCCGGCGACTGGTAGGTCGCTATGGAGTTCTGGAATGAACCTGACCTCAACAAGCTCGTTCAGCCGCATGATGTGCACCCCCTCGAACAGGACGGGATCTGCATCTACACTTAACGACAGTTCGCTCTCGGCCGCCGTAACAAACACCCTGAAGTCAAAGTCGAAACCTTGTTTCATTCGCCAACCATCCCATTTTCCGCCTGGCGGTTCAGAAACCTACTCTTCCTCGTACCGATCGATCAGGGCACCATCTCGTCCATACAAAAGCGTTGCAGACAATTCCCCATCATCTCCGTACTCGTAACCCTTCATTTCCAATAGATCTCCACTGTCCATGGAAAACCATGCTTCTGAGATGAGATCACCCTTTGCATCTACGTGCTCAGATCTCCTCAATATTGAGTCTTGCGCGATACTGATGCCCTCACGAAATTGATAGCTGCCGCTTTCTTTGAACACACCCCAAACATTCCCGCGCGCAGTAGGATATGCCTCCTTATGCCAAGCCACTGCCTCGTCTACGTTTTCGACGTCGAAATAGTGGACAGTGACCACGACATCTGACTCGAAGGCGACCCGCTGAACCACTACTCCACCAACGCTCATCACAACCACGCGATGCGATGCCTCGACTGGCTCGTGCCCGTGGGCGCGAACGAAATCGAATTCGGCGCCATCCCATACGTACCATGTCATCTCATCAATACGAGAATATTTATAGATAGGGACCGAAGTCAAAGGGGCCACCTTCCTCTACTAGAGATACTTGAATCTTATAACTACCAGGTAGTGTGTCATGAAGTATATCCCCAACCGGGCGCTCGAGGTTCATGCGTGGCGCCCAACGATAGTGTGAAAACTTTCCCTTCTGCTCATCCTTTTTGATCGCTCTCTTGATCTTATCAATCATCGAGGCGTCGAGAAACTGTCGCGCGTACTTATGGAAGGTTTTCGAGTCCACAATAAGTGCGACGTCGACGTCGCTCGTCCCTGGGTTGTGAACCGAACCCCCCTGAACCCTAAATATGACGTCTGCCGGATCTACACCGTAACGTCGAGCAAGCTCCAATACCTCCGCTTTCAAGTCTTCGAACTGCCGCTTGGACTCGAAAAGATACGGGTACCCCCGAGATCGTACTTCGTCGAGATTGTTCAAGCTTTCATGTAGCTTATCGACTACATTATCGGTCCCGGCGAAGTCCGGAACATTTTTTCCACCTTTCAAGCCATATTGGGCAAGCAAAAATTTTGCATCCTCACCCCAACGTTCGATCAAATCCAGCACTGCTGCCAGCTCGTCGTCAGTTGCAGATGCAATGGCAGCGCGTATATACGGACTCGGATCAAATCTCGGCATCGGCCGGACTGGATCAACCTGTATATGCGCCAACGTGTCCACTAGAGTGCCCCGTGATAGCCCCGCGGATTCGTTCGAAACGTCAGCGTCTGCTGTTTTATCTGGCGATTCTGCGCTGGCACCTCCGAAGCCGTCTACGCCAGACTCGACATCTCCCGTCGCTCCTTCAGGATCGGTGTTTACGTCGGTTTGATCCGCTGCATGTAGAGGAATCGGTGCGACAGGCCCCGCAGGCTCGCGTGCCGGCCGTTCGGGAACGATCCGAGTTGGGTCAGGGACACTTGTTTGATCTTCGATGCCGTCTGATTCGATATCGAATGGGTCGAGCGCGGGCGGCAGACGCGGATCCCAAGGCGTCGCCGAGTGAGGCGCAGGCGCTGGCGTCGGGGTTGGCGAGTACGGTTCCGGATCTACCGTAAGTGGGAATTGGGGATTGTCCGGAGCGAGTTCCGGCCCTGGGATTTCGAGATCGGTCGGTTTCGGAGCTGGTGGGGGTTGAGGTACTGCCCCCGGCTGCGCGCCTTTCGATGCCTCTTCGCCTTCGGGTGGATCCAGCGACAAAATCCATGTTGTCGCCGCGACAGCCCCCATACCTGCAACCACTGCAAGCACGGCCGGCCAGGAAACCACTGCAACCATCGTCCCGGCCGTGACCAGAATTCCGGTCTCGGTGATTGCCAGAGTCGAGGCCATTACAGCGCCGGTGGTCACCGCCGCCGCGCCTCCGGTTACCAGCGCTCCAGTGTTGGCGGTCCTCGCGACGTCGTAGAGCGCCTGGGTCTGTTCGTAGGGACCGCTGGCCACCGTTCCAGTACCTGACGGATAGCCCGTGTAACGATCAGCGACTGGATCCGGCCACACCGTCAGCGCCGACATCACAGTGGACGAGCCTCCGAACGGGCTCGTCGGACGCGGCTGAACTGTGCTGTCCGCCTGAATCGAGATCATGCTCAGCACCGGATTGACCGGCCCCGCCGATGATCGATTCGGATCGACTACGCCGGTTCCTTCGGACGCTTGAGCACTGATCATCCGCGTGATGATCGAAAGACTCGGATCTGCAGCAGGGGTGGCTACCGCGGGAATTGCAGTGCTGCTCGTGGCCAAAACAGCAGCAAGCCCAGCCGTATCAGCAGCAGCTCGCTCCGCACTGAGCTGCTCGTTCGACTTCAAAGTGCCGTCTGGGTTGTACATGGTCGCGAGCATCGGCACCGAAGCGACGAGCTCAGGGTCGATGCGGTCAACCACCTGGTTGTCGGCAGGCTGGGATGCTGGTTGTTCTGGCACTGGCGGCGGCGGAACACCTGGCCCCGGAAGTTGGGCGGGGCTCGATGGAACTACGGTCTGTGGAGCTGGCTGGGGCGTTGGCGTGCTCGGCTTGTTCTCGGGTTTGCCCGCCTGACTTCCGGGATTGGGCACCTGCCCTTCCACGGGAACCCGGTATCCCTCACCGTCGAGGTCAGCACCCGCATCGACGTCGACGATCGGCTTCAGCTGGGTCGGGTTACCGGACAATGCTGCAGCGACCATCTCGGTCGTAGCCAAGATTCGTTCGTACGCTCGTGCTGCGGACTGCGGCGTGAGCCCGTTGATGTTGTGGACTCGCGGCTCGCGCTCGGGTGCTCGCGATCCAGCAGCACCGATAGGCGTCAGACTCTGTAACCACCGACCGTCACCCGTAGGGTCCGGCACTGGACCATTCACCGGGAAGGCTCCGCCTCATCGATCCGACGCCGCAGCTCAGCGACCATCGCCGCATACGCCTCCGACTTCGTCTTCCCCTCACAAGCAACCCCACGAGGATGCGTCGCATACCACGCACTCCCCTCGACCTGCTTCACCGAGATCTCGTCGAAGTCGTAGAACTCCTCCGCATCAGGCGTAGGCCAATTGCCTTCGGCGTCAGGGGTGATGTGAGCACCGGTATCGAAAGCACCCGGCGCGCCGGCGGGCGTCGGGACCCACCGGATCTCCTCGAGTTCGGGGTGCACACGCACACCTCGCTTGATGAGGTAGTCGGCAACGCGGGTCGCCTGCTTGATCGAGGTGATCGTCGGTTCGGCCAGCTTGCGACCGACCGGGCTGGTCCACTCGGGCAGGTGGATGACCGAAAGTTCTTCTGCCAGTGCGCGAACCTGCGGGTCTAGTTCGTCGTCATGGTCGGGTTCGGCGAGCTTGCCGGACATGGCCTGCTGGATGAAGGCCAGAAACTCGGGAGTGACCAGCTGTCCGGACTCGGTCTGGACGTATTCCGGAGGCGACGTTTCGTTGGTGCCGAAGTCGACCGAGCCGATGATTTCCTTGCCGGACATGTGGTGAAGCCTCCCGAGCTTGGGCATGAAAAAAGCCCGGGCCGAGTGGCCGGGCTTGTGGATGGATGTGGAACTCAGTACTGCGGCCTCACGTAGCCGCGACGAGTCCGTTGTTCTGGAACAGGCTCGGCGCGGTGGCCTGCGTGGACCGGAGGAAGGTGGCCTGTGGCTCGGTGGCCAGCGAGCAGCCGTCGTAGATGATCTTGCCGACGGGGCCCATCGCCGCGTTGGTGGTCACCTGGTGGTATCCCATCAGCTGGCAGTCGAGGTAGCGGACGATCGGGCCGGTGCCCCAGGTGGTCCAGTCGTAGGAGTGCGTGCGCGGCGAGGCATTGCCGAACGCGGGGAAGGAGTTCGCCGTGTTTTTGTTGCTGACCACCTGGTAGGCCAGCGCCGTGTCGCTGCAGCTTTCGAACGTCACGTTGCCGGTGACCCAACCGCAATCGATGACTCGGTGATGCTGGGAGCGGACTTCGAAGCGCACTCCCTGTGCGAGGAAGCGCCATGAGCCGTCGGCGATGTTGTTCTTGCCCAGCTTGATCATGGTCGAGGTCGTGGTCTGGGTAGTGTCACACAGGATCCACGAACCGCCGTGAATGTTGATGCTGCCGCCCATGGCGAAGTCGAGCATCGTGCCGGAGTTCCACTCGAACTCGCAGTCACGGAAGGCATAGTTGAGGAACTGTGCCTGCTGCGCCGGGTAGGGGGCAAACCCGGAGCGGACTCCGGCGTCGCCCCAGTTGACACCCTCGACGTAGACCCAATCGAACAGCTGCTCGGAGTTCAGATTGGCATTGGTATCGCCGTCGAAACCCCACCCGCGCAACCAGTTCCCCGTGATGCGCAAATTGCGCCACTCGATGCGATTCTGCGCGCCCGAACCATAGGCGGGGTAGGTGCCATCGTTGGCGGCGCTGCACCACAGGTACGCCAGCGACTGATTCGGGTTGGTCGAATGGAACCCGAGATCGTGAATCTTCGCCGACCGCAGCCGGTTTGCCGCCGTGATCAAGTTGTTGGCCCGTGGGTCGGTCGAAGCGGTGGCGTCGGAGGAGAACACGATGAGCGACGAACGCTCACCCGCACCGAAGATTTCCAACCCGTGGACAAGGTTGCTGCCCCATTGCGCGCCCGCGGCAAGCGCCGGCGTGCCGAGCAGCGCGTCGGGCTCAGTCAGCACATACGTGCCGGGCGGGAAGTACAGCGACTTGGTGAGGACGCGGTTGGTGGTGATGGTGTTGGTGGGCGATGCGAGGACTGCGGCCATCGCGGACTTCACCGCAGCGGTGTCGTCGTGGATGCCGTCGCCGACAGCGCCGTAGTTCTTTACATTGACGATGTCATCGTCGAGCATGGCTGAATCCTTTGCGGAATTCGAATTAGGTTCGCACATGCGGGCTTTCGGCATGACTACAGCCGAAAGCCCGCATGCCCGCGATTCGTTGATCGGTTAGGTGATGCGTACGTACGACGCCGGATTCGCCTGCGCGGTCGGGTTGTACATGGCCAAGAACTGACTGCTCATCGCCTGCACCCGGACGATATCGCCGGCCGCAATGTCGCGGACCACCGAGACGTTCACCGTCGCCGACGCATTGGCAGGCACTTGCGTCGCCGTCCCCGTCGCGACAACTACTCCGTTGACCGTCAGCCGCAGCGTGACATTGACATTGACCGAGGCAGCAGCGGTGAACACGATCGAAGCGCCCAGTGACGCTGCGGCTTTGGATTGTTGCGCCACGATGCCATCGGTGTTGACCGTCGACCCTGGATAGGTTCCCGTGTTGGCGGTCCAGCCGGTCACGGTCGACCACGCGTCGGTGAGCTGCGTCCACGCCGGGGACTTGATCATTCCGGAGGGAGCGAAGCTCGCAACCGTGACCGTCGACAGTTGCCCGATGCCGACCTGTGCCATGTCGACACCAGCCTTGGCACTACTCACCGCGACGAGCCCGCCGGAGCCGGCAATGCTCGCAGGCGCACCCTGCGTTACGGAGAGCAATCCCCCACCTCCGAGCGCGACCGGTTGTCCGGTTCGCACCGAGAGGGTGCCCTCGCCCGCCCCACCGCCGAAGGCGACTACCGGCCCGACGGCCGAAGCGTCTGCCGTGAGGCTTCCGTTCCCGGCGAAGGAGAGATCCATCGGTTTCAGGCCGGAGAACCTCCCTTCGCCACCGAACAGTGCTTCAGCGCTGCTGATGACAACCAGGTCGGCGCTCGCGGTTCCTTCGGAAACGAAGGCCCGTGGCAGGTGGGTGTTCAGCGCGGCAGTCGAGTCGCCGATCGCGGTCAGGCCCGCGTCGAGCAGCACCTTCCCTGACTTGACCACGACCTTCGCGACCAGCCGCCCCAACGCGCCCGCGGCGGTGAACGCCCCGGCACGCGGAGAGGTTGCCGCGGTGGCCTGGCCATTGGCGGTCGGCTGCGCAGAAATCTGCGCTCGCACCTTGTCCAGTCGCGCTGTGACGGCTCCGTGTCCGGTGTTTCCGGCGACGGTGTACGGCTTGATGATCGGCACATCCGCGCGCAGAACGACCACCGGCACCGCTGGCGGCCTCGAGGTAGTAACCGAAGCGTCCGGCGGTTTCGCCGCAGCTGTGGACGGCGCCGGCAATGTGGCCCGCACCGTCGATTGTTGCGTAGCCATGCGGCGCCCTCCGTCAGCTCTGGGTGAAAGTGGGGGTGATCAGCAGCTGGCCCTGGGCGCCCAGGGTGGTCGCGCTGATCGCGACCTTGTCGATGAAGTCCGGGGCGCCGCCGGCGAGGGTCTTCCACAGGCCCACGTAGGTGTAGGAACCCGCGGGCAGGTCGATGGTGACCTGCGAACCGGTGACCACACCACCGGTCCCGGAGGTCCACGTCGACTGCTTACGGGCGTAGGCGGGCGAACCGCCGTTCGCCTCATTGGCACCGGTCGTGCCCGGGTCGGCGATGTGCACGCTGATGAAGACGGTGTTCGATCCCGCGACGTTCTTGTAAGCGTCCGCGAGAGCCTGGCGAGTGGTAGCAACGGCGATAGCCATGGGGATTCCTCCTGGAGAGATGGTGAAAAGGTGAGTCGGTTACTGCTTGCGGCGAACGGCTCCGTAGAACCAGAGATATTCAGTGGTAGGCGTGGTCGGATACGACACGTACAGGCGGTATTTCGCGCCCGCGGCGATGGCGTCGGCCAGCTCGGAACCGACGACGAACTTCGCCTGACTCGCACTGACCACCGCCTGCCAGGTGTCGAGGATTGTTTCCGAGGCATTCACCAGCACGATCCGGACCTTGGTATCGGCCGGGAAGACCGCGCCTGGTTCCAGTGCCACGGTGTGCACGAAATCCGCGCCCTTGGAGAGCACGAGGGTGAGGTTCGTCGGGTCGTAGCCGAATTGCTTCTGTTCAGACATGAGCTTCCATTCAGGACGATGGTTCCGGTTGTGGCGCAACGGGATCCGGTTCGATATAGACCGGACCGGCCTCGGGCTCCAGCGCGCCGATGAAGATGCTGCCGCGCCTGCTCGCGATGCCGTCGGCGACGATCGACACGACGAGCATGTTGTTCTCCACGGTGAGGGCCAGTTCCTGGCCGTCGACCCCTATCTGTCAGACTCGGATGAGACACGGCGACCGTGTAGTTTCCCGTAGACATGGGCGAGATCGGACGTTGTGAGCGTGACACTGAGTACC
>NZ_JBHXRY010000019.1:0-61328 GCF_042714895.1 Nocardia sp. NPDC058666 | reverse complement strand
ACCTCGCCAAAGAATTTACCGACCGGCTCAAGGGTGTTCTTACGCACGGCCTCGAAGACTTTTTGCACCGTGTCCCAGTTACCGACAATCAACGTCACAACGCCGATCAACGCCGCAATCCCCAACGCGATCATACCCAACGGGGACTTCATCATCGAAGCGTTGATCTTGCCGTGCGCACCGATCCACGACTTGGTAGCACCTTGCACACTCTTCCCGGCAGTCGACGAATTCTTCATCGCCTTAGTGAGATTCGCGAGCCCCTTCGGCGCCTTCGCCCACCCCGCAACCATTTTCGCGTGGGCGGCGCCGTGGTCGAGCATCGCCTTGAGGCTATCCTTCAGCGCCGCTGACTTACCTTTCAGCGCCGTAACTTTTGCCTTTATCTCCTTGATCGCCGCGCCGGATTTGCCGGTGTTCGATTTGCCTTTATCGCCGGGCGGTTTTTGTTTTCCACCAAGGCCGGGTTTGCGGGTGTCCACTTTCCCGTTTGCGCCTTGTGCACGCTTATCTGCCGTCTCGGGATCGTATTTCCGATTCGTCTTGGGGTCCGTCTTGTCGAAGCTATCGATAATCGACTGATGCAATCTGTCACCGGAGAGTCCGGCCTTCTCTCGGCGCCGCACCATCCCATCGAAGGTCGGACCATCCTTGTTGCGATACTTCCGCAAATCTCTGAATTGAAGCCAGCGAACACCCAGCCGGCTCTTCATCATATCGCGAGAGTCGAGGCGCGCTCGATGGCGAACCTCTTGCAGTCTTCTAGCACGTTCTTCTAACGAAACTCCGGCATCTTCCCACGCTTTATCAAGTGGCGAAGCCTTCCTGAGCTCGGCGTTATACCACTGTCTGGCGCCCTTGAAACTCAATGAGCGATCAGCGGGGCGGTCAGCACCGCTTTCCTCGTCCGAATCCATGGTTGTCACAACGACACTCCCTATGTGACCTCATCGCCGCGTTTCACATCCGACAACAATGCGGACCGTCACAAGGCGTAGAAAAGCAGTCGGAGAGCGATCCGAAAGACCGCTCTCCGACTGCTGGAGGTGTAAGATTTAGTTAGATTTATGCACAGTGGTCGCGAATGTACCGGGAAATATCCTCGATATCACTCTCAGAGCCGGCCACTCGACCTCCTTCATCGGGCCACCAGCTGAATCTGAGAATGCTCTTTCCGCGTTTCAGGTGAGTGCGGTTGTAGTCGATACCCGCATCGGGGCCATCGTATCCGTATACGACACGCCACCCGTTCTCGATGTAGGCGTCGAGTACCTGGCTATAGCATTTCGTCGGAATATACGACTCGGTGGGAAGTCGGCGAATTCGTTCCGCGCGATCAAAACATGAAGCCTGCACCATGTTATAGAGCGTCTTGAACTCCATATCCATCCTTAATTCCAGAGTCGTAGCAATTCTGACCTTGCACTGAGGATATCAACGCCGAACTGCGGCGTAGGTCAGTGCCTTTCGGGCGGCCAGCGCGGTGTCGTGCGTATGCGCGTGACCAGACGTCGGCGCACTGATGTTGACCGCGAGTGAGCGGTCGAGTCGATCGCCGCTCGGCGCGATCGGGCTGGCGATCGCCAGTTGGGGGCGGTCGGCTCGGGCCAGCGCCCGGGCTTGGGCGCCAGCGGTCACCGGCAATGATCGCGCGGTGGCCGCGTAGCCCGACCCGGTGGTCGACCTGGATTCGTTGTTGATCGCCTCGAGCACACCCCGGTGCTTGGCGGTGGCAGCCGCGTTGACGACGAACTCACCGTTGGACATCATCACCGGGACGGCGTCCTCGCGCGGTCCGCCTGGTCCACGGACCACACCACCATCGCGCATCTTGGTCGACCATTCGACCAGGGTGTCGCCGATCTTGGCCAGGCCGAGGTTCTTGCCGCCGACGACAGGCACCCAACTGGGAATGGTGAAGTCGAGCTTCTTCAGTACCTCGCCGACAGCTTTGAGCACGATCGCGCACGCCTTCTTGAGGGCGGTGAAAACATTGCCGATGATATCGCCGACGGAGTTGAACGCTCCCGAGACCACCTGCACGGTCTTCTTGAAGGCCGGGACAACCGTTTGGCTCCACACCTTCTCGAAGAAGTTGATGACCGGTTTGAGCGCCTTCTCGAATGCCTTGACCAGTGCGTCTTTGAGCTTGTTCAGCCAGTTCATGATCTTGTCGATCCACGGCTTCAGGTCGTCGACGATCTTCATGATCGTGCCGAGACCGCCCTCGCTCAGGGCCTTGTCCAGCTCGCCTTGCTGTTTCTCGTGCTCGCCGTGGTCCTTCGCGGCGTTCTTGTGCTCACCGCTCGACTGCTTGACTGCGGCGGCGAGGGGCGACATGCGGGTTGCGGCGGCCTTCGCCGCGTCGACCAGCTTCTTCGTCGCCGTGGCGTGCGGGGCCTCGAGGACGTCGGCGGCCTGCTGCGCGACGCCGAGTTCCTGCTGCGCGGTCACCAGCGCCTTGGCATCGTCGCCCTGGCCTTTGCCTTCACCCTCAGGGCCGCCCGTGCCGGGAGGCTTCTTCGCGCCCTGCGGTTTGCCGGCTCCGGCCTGCGGTTTTCTGACGGGCCGCTTGCTCCCCGGTGCCGGACGCGCACCACGCGGTTTCCCACCCGTCTGAGCGGGTGTGGCCGCGCCCCCTGGAGACTTCTGCTGACGCGCCGGCACACCCATCGGCGCCGCCGCGGCAAGCGCCGCGGCACCGGCGACGCCACCAGCCGCCGCACCGCCGACCTCGGCTGCGGCGTCGCCGTCGTCATCGAGTTCGTCTTCCTCGGGATCGAGATCGTCGAGTTCTTCTTCGTCTGGGTCGAGGTCGTCGTCCTCATGCAGGGATCGGGCCATCGTCTACTCCTTGGTCATGCGTCGCCGCGGTTTACCGCCGTCCGGCCGCGTAGGTGAGATCCCGTTGCGTAGCAACAGCTTTCGTGCGCAGGTAGGCGCTGTCGTGCTGGGTAGTCGTGAGGTTGATCGTGGTCGACCGATCGAATCGGTGCGTGGTCGCCACATCGGGCAACGCCTGGGCTGGTTTGACGCGCGAAAGACCCAGCGAGGCAACAACTTGCGCGTCCCGACCGCCGACATTGAGGGTGTCTTTGTTGATCGATTCCAACAGTGGCCCGTAGCGCGCCGTCGCCGCGGCGTTGACGACGAACTCGCCGTTGGACGCCAGCACCGGCACCCGGTCCTCGCGCGGACCACCCGGACCCCGCACCACGCCGCCATCAGCCATCCGTGCCGACTGCGCCCACGAGGTCATCGCCCCACCGAGTCCGGCCAGGCTGAGCGTCGCGCCACCGAGCCAGCCGGGGAGGCTGAACTCGATCTTGGCGACCACCGAGCCGATCGCGGCAACGATGTCCGCTACCTGGTTGACCACCCCACCGAACAGGCCCCCGATCCCGCTACCCAGCCTGCCGAGCGCGTCTTTCACCTCGGTGATTACCGAGGTGAATGGCGCGAGGCACGCAGCGAACACCTTCTTGAAGTAGTCGCCGACTGGCTCGAGCACGTTCTTCTTCACCGTGTCGAAGGCCTTCTTCACCGAATCCCAGTGCTCGACGAGCAGCCCGATCACGACGATCGCGATCTCGATCGCCGCGACGATCTTGCCGATCACCGATTTGCCGACAGCCTTGTTGAGCTTGGTCTGGGACTTGTCCCACTTGTTCGACGCGGCCTCGACGCTCTTCTGAGCACCCGCTGATTCCTTGTGCGCCTTCGCCAGATCGTCGAAACCCTTCGACGATTTGTCGACGTTCTCGGTCATCTTCTGGCTGGTCGTCGCGTGCGCGCCAAGGTTCTTGACGTCGCCGCGCAGCACCGAGGTTCGATCCTTGAGCGCCTTGGTCTCATCGGTGATCGGTTTGGTACCGCCCGCATTCGACTTACCCTGCGACGCTTTATCCTTCGCCGCACTCGCCGTGTCTTTGACCTGCGAGACGGCATTCGACAGGCTCGCCGGATCAGCCATTGCGGCGAGATAGTCCTTGCCCTGCGCAAGGGCGGCTCCACCGAGCCCGCTCAGCGCGGCCTTGGGATCAGCGACGGCCTGGCGCCAGTCAACTCCTGACGTCATCGCGCCCATCGCCAGACCGCCGGCCAGACCAGCGCCGCCGCGCACCTTCGCGCCGAGCCCGCCCCGGGGCCGACCCTGCGGCTTCGAGGGCTTGCGTGGCTTCACCGACTGTCTTGGCGGTGTGGCCGTTGGTCGCGCGCCCCTAGGTGGTTTGACCGGAGCCGGTCGGTTCTGCTTCTCGTATTGTATTGGTGTTTCTCGTCTTTCGACGTTGGGCTGGCCGCCCCTCGAGTGATCGGAGTCAGCAACGTCGGCTTTCGACGACTCCCCCGAACTCTTCACATCGGACTTGCCCGCGCCGCCCTTACCTTTGTCGCCGGCGTCGAGTGGATCGCTCGCGGACAGCGCCGCGCGCAATGCGGCGTCGAACTGCGCGTCGCCTTTACTGCTCATCGTTGTAACCACTCCCTGAGGTGTCCGAAAGGTTGGGCTAGCGCGACCCACCCGCGTAGGTGAGCGCGCGTTGCGCGTGCACGGCGCGCGACCGCGCGAAACTGGTGTCGGTCCCGCGGTCGAGCGCGATGGTGGTCGAACGGTCGATCGCGCGAACTGTCGCGCCGGTCCGCCGCACGCCACGCGGTGGGGCGATATGCGGACTCTTGGTCAGCGCCGACCGGCCCGTGTCGGCACCGGCCACCCGCAGGTGATCACTGCCGACCGCAGCCATCACCGCTCGCTTCGGGCCCCCGGCGTCAACGACGATCTCGTCGGTCGAGCCGGCCGGTGCCTTGGCGCGGCTCGCGCCGACAAGACCACCGTCGGCCATATGCGCCTGCGCCCACTGCGTCATGGCATCCGCAACGCCGCCCACGCCTGGGAACCACCGAAACTCGCCGAGGAGACTGGCGACCCTATCGACGACCACCGCGACGTAATGAACCATCTTCTGGAACACCCCACCCACGGTCGAACACAGCGCGTTGAATGCGCCGGAGACAGCCGTACTGATGTGGGTGAAAGGCTTCAGGACCTCGCCGAACTGCTCCTGGAAGAACTTGCCGACCGGATCGAGCACCTTCTCCTTGACGACACTGAACGCCGCCTTGATCTCGTCCCAGTGCTCGATGATGAGCGTGATCGCGAGAATCGCGGCACCCAGGGCGAGGGTGAACCAGCCCAGCGGCGACGCGTTCCACACCAGGTTCAACGCGGTCTGCGCCACCGTCCACAACTTGGACGCGCCACCGATGATCTTCTGCACGGTTGACGCGGTGCGAATCGCCTTGGTCAGCTTCTTGAGGTTCTTGGCGACACCGCCGATCTTGCCGACCATCTTCTTGCCGGCACCCGCGTGATCCTTGATGGCCGCGACGTTTTCCTTGAACGCACCGCCCAGGTTCTTGAAGGCATTCGCCTCATCCATGAGCCCTTTGGTGTCGACCTTGCCACCCTTGGGTTTGCTCCCCTTCGGTCCTCCAGGTTTGCCAGCCGCCGGGGATTTCGCAGGGGGACGTTTCGCCAGGTCTACCGGCTTGCCCCTATTCGGGGGTGCCGCAGTCTTTTTCGGACCAGCCGCTGCCAGCTTCTGCCCTGTGGCCGCCTGCTTCCAGTCGACACCGGGCGGCTTCGCGCCCGCACGACCACCGCGCGCCGGCGGCTTCGGCGCAGCGCCACGCTTCGGCTTGTCGGCCTTACTCGGCCGAATCGGCTTCCTCGGTGCCCCAGCCGTGGGGCGTGTGCCCCTGGGATGATCGTCGGCCTTGGGCGGATTCGCCTGTCGCGGTGCGGGTTTGGATGTAGAAGGCCGAGGCGAAGGGCTCCTGCTGGGCTTCTTCTTATCTTGTGCCGCATCGTTTTTCGGATTCTGGTCCGTTGTGTCGTTGAGCCCGTCCAAAGAGACCGGATGGATCTCGATGTGAAAGCCAGCCAACGGACCCGGATCACCCTGCGGTTTCGAATCACTCATCGTTTCCAACCTTTCCGATCTCTTGAGAATTTCCGCCGTCTACTTGTCAAGACCGAGTCAACCGAGTAGCGGTCACCTGGCTACACGCCAACCGGGCTGAACCGCGCATCCTGCACGGCCTGCAACATCCGGATCTGCGCGAACGCCGCGTCGACATCAGCAACCCGCACATCAAATGTGCGCGGACCAGGCCCGTTATCCGTACGAGGCAACGCACCGTCGTGCAGGAACGGCGGCCGATACACATACCCGATCTTGCGCTCCTCAGCCTGGGCGGCACGCAACACCGACCGATCGATCACAGCCATCACCTCGATGCCGGACCCCCTACGCGGCGCGGGCCGGCCTTGCCCACCCACCAAACCACCGTCAGCCAACCGCTCAGAAGCCCAAGCCACCATCGCATCACCGACACTCTTCAACCCGAACGACTTGTTGACCGGGAATCCGATATTTATCTCGAGCCGCTGGAAAATCTCACCGATCGCCTTCACAATCCCCGCGACCGTCGACCGCACCGCACCAACCGCACCACCGACAACCCCACCCATCCCATTGAACCCGGCCATCACCGCATCAAAAACCAAACGATACGGCGTCACATAAACCTTGAACGCCGTCATGAAGAACTCAGCCACCGGCGTCAAAACGTTCTTCAACACCCAATCAAACGCAGCCCGAATCTCATCCCAATGCTCCACAATCAACTGAATAATCGGCACCGCCGCCGAAATAGCCGCCGCTACCGTCCCCACCGGCGAAAACAACATCGCAATATTCAGCAACTCCTGCGCAAAAGCCCAGTCATTCGAAACCTTCTCGATCAACTCCTGAGCCTTAGCAGAATCAACGACGTCAGAAACAAACGCCGACATCTTCGCCGCCGCATCTCCAGCCATCGTCGCCAACCTGTTCAAACCATTCTGAACATGATCCTTGAACGACGACAACATCCTGCCAAACTCGACAGCCTTCGCCTTTAGTACCGCTAGTGTTCCACCATCAGACTGAGCGTCACCTCCTGCACCTTCGACAACTTGGCCGGGCCGTGTCGAATTTTCCGTCGACATCGGCAGCCCTTGCCCGATAGCGTCGAAGTTCTCGACTATCGACGGCGGATCGGCTGCAGCGCCCGCGACCCCCTGTGACGTCACCAAACTTACCGCAAGTAGGCCACCCGCTACGCCAACCTTCTGAGCTTTCGGATTGCGAACCAGTTTCCTGAATTTCGGCGAACGCACAAGATCGACCATCTCACTACCGATAGTAAATCTCGACCACGTTGGCGTGCCAATGACCTGTCGACCAGTCGGTTTACCATCGGGGCTCATCTCGTCTACATACGGAGCATGCACCTTAAGATAATCGAGCTTGACCTTTCCATGGCCCGCCAGGGTCTCATAGAAGGTAGTGTTGTTTCTCGCGTCATAGTCTTTTAGTCGCTTTAGGAAGAGTTTATCTTGACGAAGTTTGTACCGGATATACAGACGCGTTCCTTGCAGAACTCGCCACTGCCGGCCATGGTCGTCTCGTACATTCGCTTTGCTTAGGCCACTAGTGTTGGCCTTTGCTTCAATTACAACAATCTTGTCGCCGACAATAGCCACGACATCGACGGTGTGCGCCCCTCTACGCAATTGTTCGTCACCATCAAGCGGAAGCAGAACCTCGCCGCCGTGCTCACGTATTAGGTGCCTGAGATACGCAATTGAAACCATTTCGCCGACAGTATTGCCACCGGTTTGACGAGAAGACTTATTCCGCCTATTTTCGACGAATCCACGACCATAGGACTTTATCCGCTCTACCGCCGGAGAGTCGGTGGGGCGCGGCGAGAGCATCGCGTCGACCTCTTGCACATCTTGCGGAATAGCGCTACCGGGCACCTTGATGCTCTGGAAGACATAGCCATGGCGAGCGAGGACATCCGAAAGATGCTTCCGATAGTTACTCTTCTGGCCGATCTTCTTGGTGAGCTCACTCCACGACAATCCATCTGCCCGTAATGAATTCGCTTCGACTTCCAAGTCGACATCCGGTCTCGTCGAAGAGAAATCCGCTTGCGACTTCTGAATTAGGTCATTAACCCTATTCTTATCATCCTCCGATAACTCGAAGCTTTTGGGTTCTCCTTGTTCAACTTTCGCACCGTCGGAAATAGGTGTATTATTCTTGTGCATTTTCGCAATTCACCAAGGGTATGGCTGAGCCTCAATCCCCACCTAGTCGGTCAGATCGGTACCTCAGCGT
The DNA here is from genome assembly GCF_042714895.1 of Nocardia sp. NPDC058666. Classification (NCBI taxonomy): domain Bacteria; kingdom Bacillati; phylum Actinomycetota; class Actinomycetes; order Mycobacteriales; family Nocardiaceae; genus Nocardia; species Nocardia sp. NPDC058666. Next base: position 53,094 of record NZ_JBHXRY010000019.1, on the reverse strand, counting down.
TTGGGCATGAGGCTTTGACCTCATTAAGGATCACGCGTCGTAGGAGGGAATTGACCATGGCAGGTGGATATAGATGCAGCCAGAATAGGACTCTTTGCATGCACCAACGCCGCAGCCCTGCGACGCAGCAAGTGACTGAACGCTGCTGGTGGCCACAGAATTCTCGCGGCAATCGATGGAGCCAACACGTTTCTAACGTGGGCCTACACAACGACGAGTCGGGCGAGGCAAGGTTTTTCGATGGCAACTCAAGGCTGCAACTTCACCATCATGACGTGAGCCGCCGCAGAATAACCTAGATGTGCACGTAGCTCAGTCAGCTAGCGGAGTTGGGACTATCTACGCGACTCGCGGTATCGCATGTCGCCGAAATATCAATGACTAAAGTGCTACTTATGATAATTCACCGCAAGCGACTATCGGCGCTTTTAAACGCAACAATATCCGGAATAAGCGCAGATTGATCGTTCCAGATAATCAGTTGGACGTCCGCGGGTCCATTAACACTCAAGACATCACACAGGATCATGACAGCGGCTTCGGCAATTGCTTCATACTCATGGTAGCGGCCAGGCCACACCATCGACCGTTCCCAATCAGCATTGTGCATCGCGGGAGCGTCTGTCCAGCCGAGCCCGACCCATTTTGCTCGATCTTCCTGAGCCATTTTATCCAAGCCGAGGCACCTATCGGCGCTCGGGATCAGACATAATAGCTCGTGCCACCCCATCTCGAACCGCACACCACTACCTTCACTGGTTGCGAGTGCAAGCTCACCGTTTACCGGCAATCGCGACAGAGTCAACGCCAATGCGGAAGTGAACTCGCGCCACGTGCGAGGGAACCCGTCTTGTTGACTTGAAACTTCAATGTTGTCGTCGTCGCGATCATCATCATCAAAGTCGCCATCATCATCAAAGTCGTCGTCATCCTCAAAGTCATCGTCATCCTCAAGGTCGACGTGATCTTTAGCGATCCGATTCAGATGATCTTGATATACCGGGTTAACGAGGCTCAGCTGGACCGAACCGTCCTGCCGATCAGTCGACAGAAAGATCACAATCCCAGGAAGGCTCCAGACGACCTTCAGATTCATGTCGTTGACACGATGGTGTGGTGACCCGAATTCTATCGAAAGTCGGCCGGCGAGCTCGGCAAAACTGTTAGTCAGATGTATCCGGCCTTCCGGCTTGGACTCGTCCACCGTGTCAGCCAAGTACACGAGTAATTCCTTGGCTTCTTCGCCTCTAATCCCCATACGATCAAAGAACGCGGGGTCATAGACCGCATGTCCAACGGGATGCGTGATACTGAGACTTGTCCGAATCTTCGCGAATTGAGGACCACGCCCGGTATCCACACTTGACGCGAGTGTCCAACCGGCTTCGTGACAGAATCGTCCGACACTTTCGATCGTCCAAGACCAGTCGAAACCCACTGCGAGGCGCGCGATGTGGACGGCTCCGTCAATGTCGGTATGCATGTTCGGATACTACTTCCTACGACGTGAGTGGCGTTGGTCAGATCAGTTTCCCGAACCCGAGCGAGCGTCGGTGAGCACTGCACAGCAGGTCTCAACTGATTGCGGGTTTGAAGATGTCGACGATGCTGTTCATTGTCGACAGGCGGCGTTCCTCGCGGACTGCGTCCATCGCGGTCTGCGGACGGGGCATCGGCTTCACCTGGGGTGGATCCGCGCCGGCTGCCGCGATCACAGCAGCTTGGACGCCTTGTAGCCCGTCGATGATCGACAGCAGCAGATACGTGTCGAGGGTGTAGCCCTCTGGGGTCGGCGGCTCTTCGGCATCTGGATCGGGATCGGATTCCTCCATGTCGAGCCAGTACTCGGCGAGCTCACGGTCCAACGCCAAGGCCGTCTTGTAGTGCGACCCGCGCGGCAGGCGGTCCTTGAACCGCCAGATGGTGCGCCAGTCGCGGGTGCGGAACTCGATGGGCCCGAAGCAGTCTCGGATGTCGATGCCGCGCTCGAGTAGGTCGTATTCGAGCGCGGCACCGAACTTGTCCCAGAACTCTACGAGCCCTCGGATCCCCCCGGCAGCTCCATGGCACCTTCGCCGTAGAAGTGGGCGTACAGATCGTTCTGGAAGGCGACCCATTCGTCGATGGGGCGGTCGGCGAACAGGTCGTCGACCGCCTCGTAGACATCGCCCAGCAGAATCCGCAGCTGGTCTTCTTCGTCGTCGGTCTCGGCCAGCTGACGTGCCTGACGGCGGGTCAGTGGCTGGATCGCGATGTCGGCGGTCAGGTGGTAGGGGCCGCGTCGCTTGGCTGCCAGCTCGCGCTGGATCTCGTAGAAGCGGCCTTCGTCACCGCCGGCCACCTTTGTAGACGTCGACGTTTTGCGGGGTGCTGCCATCAGGGGATCTCCGGTTTCGTTGTGGTGGAACGTAGTTACTTGGCGGGCTTGGTCGCGACGGCCTGCTTGACGTCTTCCTTGACGCGGTGGCCGAGACCGAACTTGGCGTCACCGAACGCCGAGGCGTCGAACACCTGGTAGTCGTGAGTGCCGTCGGTCATGGTGACCGGGAACTGGGTGGGGATAAAGGACACGGGTTTGCCCCGCTTTCTCTCCGGAAGCTGACAGGAAGTGGTCGCGTGCCGTGACCGGAGAAGCACGGCACGCGACCACGTTGTAGGGCCGTCGACTAGGAAACAGTGACGACGCAGTTGACCGAGGCCATCGCGGTGCCACCGGTGGGGGTGTACACCACACCGATGGTGGTGTTGCCCAAGGTGGCGTTCGCGGCCGCGGTAACGAAGCCGGCCGCCGACACGGTCACGTTGGTACCCGCCACCGGAGTGAAGGCACAGTTGGCGTTGGGCAGCACGCCACCGAACTGGTCGGTCACCACGATCGGTGCGGAGGTAGTGGAGCCGCGAGTCACGCTGATCGGCGCAGGCACCACCGAGGAGACGGCGTACTTGAAGCCGGTCGTGGACAGCATCTTCTGCCAGCCGGTGCCACCGAAGCCGTGGGCGACGGCGTAACCGAGGTGGTCGTCCTTGAACGCGGTCAGGGTCAGCTTCTCGCCCATCAGATTGGTGGGGGTCCACTGCTCGCCGCCCCACTTGGTGACGGCGACCTTCGGCATGATCTTGAAGATGTAGATCGGGTTGGCGTCGGAGCCGTCCTTGCCGATCACGACCGCGGAGTAGTAGTTGATCTGCGGGGTCGCGGGCTGCCAGAAGCCGACCTCGCCGTTGGCCGCGGCCTGGGTCGAGGCCAGGTTGGCATTGCTGGTCAGGGCCAGGTTCAGCAGGTTGGTCTGCTGCGGCTCGAACTCGATGGTGGTGATGTCGCTGGTGATGTCATCGCGCACCGGCTGCATCTCGCCGTAGGCCTCGATCGGCGAAGCCGTCACAGCGCGGGCGAAGTTGATGCCGGCCTTCTTGTCGATCAGGCCGACGGAGTGGTACGACGCGGGCAGCGGCAGCAGATTGCCGGTGGCGTCGGTCATGCTGCCGGGGGTCACCGGGGTCGAGTTCGGCCACGGGGCCAGGAACACCGCGGCGTCCAGCGGCTTGAGCAGCAGCTGACGCTGGGCGGCCTTCAGGGTGGTCAACGGGGTGGACGAGATGGGAGGCAAGACAATCTCCATTCATGTGCCCGGTGTACCGGGCTGGACAAGGAATAGGCACGCACGCGATCGGGACGATGCGGGAGTGCCGGTGATATGCCGTCTACTGACGGCGGGCGTCGATGGTGAAGGCGAGCTCGACCATCTGGTGCAGCGGGTCGAGGTCTGGGAACTCGCTCGTCCCGCGGCTGCGACGCAGATTCGGGGCGCTGAAGCGCGGTTCAGCAGCTGCGATTTCCTCTACGTAATCGACCAGCACGCCGTTGAAGCGTGCGGCCGGGGCGTTCAGAAAGGCATCGCGCACCTGAATCGCCATGGTCTGCGCCTGTTGCCTGCTGCTGTGAAAAACGACCGCCTGCACCTTCGCCTGGTAGGTGATCGCGTTGACATCGAGCGTGCCGCCCGTGGTGCGAACCCAGATCAGCGGCAACGCGAGCTGGCTCGCCTGCGCAGGCAAAAAGCTCACGGTCGGCGCGATCGGTGTGAGCAGCCCGATCATGAACTGCTCGAAATCCGGGAAAGCACCCGCATATGGACTTGTCATGCCGCGTCACCGTCATGTGCGTAGCTGACCTCAACCTGCACGCGTAGTTCGCCAAATGCCGACTCCGGCGGTTCAGGCGAAACGAGGTCGGCGTCGGTAGTGGTGATGGACATCGTCGAATCAGTCATAGGGACTCCAGTTGGGGAACAAGTAGTGCTGTGCCATAACCACATTCGCCAACCAGGACCGCGGGCGAACAGTGCCCCGGCATCAGCTTCAGAGGCCGAGCAAGGGCAGGACAACGGGCGCGAGCGCGATGGCCAGCTGAAGCAGCTCAATCAGGACAGGGAGCATGGAGTTCACCTCCTCTCAGTCATAGGCGAAAACTCCCCAAGTGAGGAAGCTGGTAGTCCCGCCCCCAGCGAGCGAGGGGCGACGCCGGGGGCGGGACCTACGACCCTTGGACACAGCGACGACATCTCAACCGCAGACCACCTGCGGGAAACGGGCGCATCTCAAGGGGCGCAGCATGCGGCAGACTCGAAACCCGCACCGTATCGAGTGTTCTCCGGGGGCCGACCGCATGCAGTTCGGGAACGCCTCACCGAGTCGGTGGGCGTCAGAGTTCTTCTTGAAGATTCGCGGGGATCTTGTATCGGGCCGACGGAGGTTCCTCGCCGGGGACATGTTGGCGTAAGAATGCGAGCAACTCGTCGATGTGACGCTGCAACTCTCGGATCAGGCGGATCGCGTCGCGGAAGCGCCGCTGATCATCGACTGCTTGGTTCTCCAGCGCGACGACCCGCTCCCGCAACTTGGCAACTTCACGGGCTTGCCAAGCCGTGATCGCGCCAATTACGGTCGCGACGGCAATGCCGACTGCCTGAACAAATTCAGGGCTGAGCCAACTCGACACCAACCTCACCCGCCGATCCGGCCAAAGGGATAACCGCCGGCCTGATCAACACACCCGCGATGACAGGTGTGGCCAGTCCGTACAGCGTGAGCAGCGTTTCGATCCACGCCACATCGACCTGACAGCCAAGGGCATAGCCGATCACGCCGGTGACAGCTACGAGAACCGATCGAACAAGTGCTGGCTCGGGGACTTTACCACTTCGCATATTCGATTCCTTTCTGCAATTTCAGAGATTCGAATTATTCAAACGCATTGATTACCGCGGCCAAGCGATAGCAATATCCGGCTTCGCGATACACGGCGTTATGCTGCCCGCCGCGAACATAACCATCGATCAAAGTCGCGGCCGTACTCCACTGCCGCCACTCCCGCAGCGGACCCCGCGACCACGCGTGCAGGGTCAACTGCCACCGATTCGCTCGGAACCGTTCGGCCAGCCCACTCGTCCAGCCACCCAACTCAGCGAAACTGAACGCCGAGACTCCATCGGCAAGCGCACGTAACGGCGAATCCGCTGGACAACAGGTGATCCCATCGGCCGCGTGCGCTACCTCCCAGGTACGAACATCGCTGGGCCACGGCCCGTGCTCGCCGTTGATCCCGAAACCGCCCGGGTCGCCGAGCAGCGAATCACCGCACCTGCGTAGCGGGTTCGCGATGTTGGCTGCCCACAGCACGTCGCACTCAGGAAATTCCCCTCGCGCCTTGGCTTCGAGAAACCGCGAGACAACGATGGCGCCGAGGCTGTAGCCGAGTAAACCAACCGGATACTTGGCCGCCCGCACCGCAGTCGCGAGAGCATCGACGCCAGCCGCGACTGAGAAGTCTTCCGAGCACCCATCGATCCTCTTTTGAGGATTCATCGGTCCGATACTGGCGGGATAGTCCACATCGGCACCGATTTCATAGCGCGACTGATCAAGATGCCGCGTGACCTGAGCCAACATATTGTTGCTCGATCCGTAAGGTTCGCCTGTGCCTCGACAGGTCAAGACTGTAATCAATGACAGGCCTTTCAGAAACTTGGGAGATGGCAGCCTCGTCCACACACACAATTTGGGTGCGGACGAGGCCGCCGGCGCCCCGTCGTCCAGCCAGCTACACCGCGCTATCGAGCTGCGGGAGACATGCCGGGCAGGGCGTGACTGAGAACGCTTTGGTTGGACGTGTCGAACCCACGCCCACGGTGCGGGTTCGACACGATTATCCGGCCAGTACTTCACCAACACTCCGACTGGGACTGTCAGGAGATATACCCGGATTGCGGAATGCGGCGAAGCTCGAAATTCGCGATAGAAACACTTGATCGGAGGTCTGCCGCAAAGAATAGCGAAGGCAGCGAAACCGCCCTCAGCCTAAAGACATTCAGTGCCGAAGTGGCATGTTGTGTCTGGATTTATCGTATCGCACTGCGTGTGACAGGTCGAGCGGAAGTGACCAACATATTCGAGTCACACGCACAGACTCACGGTTTGACAGCTGTGTGCTGCTGTTGTTCGATCCGGTCGAGTCGAACCAGGATCTCGGCGAGCGCATCGACTGCTGTACGGCCCCCAAGCTGCGCCCAACCCCCGTACTCACCAACGTCACGCTGACGCTCGCCGCACAGTTGCTCGCGAATATCTTTGACATCACTGCCAATCGGGCCGCAGAAGCCAGCGATGAAGTCTTGGATCTGCTTGATGTCAGTCATAGCCACTGGCGCGTCCTTCTGGTTGATGATGGCCTGGACATCGGCACGGAATTCGTCCATGTCAATGCCAGCAGGGTCGATTTTTCCTTCGCGGCTGTATTCGCGGTGCGCGACACAGTCATCAGCATCTCGGCCGATGTGTTTCAGGATCGCGGCACACCCGCGCTTATAAGCATCGATCTGCACATCGGTCCAGTCCGACCCGTCGCCCCGCGACACTGCTTCGATACCGATCGTGTGAAAGTTGGCGTTGTCAGTGGGCCATCCGTGCCAGCTGCCTCGGCCAGCATGCCAGCACACGCCCGCGGCGATGACTCGGAAGCTGCCATCGCGTTCTAGGACCAGTTGTGCCAGCGGACCTTCCAAATCCGGTCGGCCGTATTGCACAATTCGCCAGTCATTGGTACCGCCGCCGGCGGTGTGGTGACAGAGAACGCCGAGAATCTCGCCGAAATCGCCGTGTCCGCGGTCTCGCCAACCATCATGCTCAATGACCGTGAGACCAGCGTCGCGCAGGATATCGGCCAACCAAAGGGGGTCGCCGCTGAGAGACATAGTTGTCCTTCCACGGCCATTAATTGGCCGTCGCAAGAGGATTGATGATGAGAATGCGCCGGTTCTCCAGCGACTGCGGCTAGGCCCGAATGAGCGCCGATTCGTTTGTCTAGCGCGTTGTTCATACCACCGCTGCACTAATACTATCGGGACCGGTGTGACAGTCCAGCCAAAGTGACCAACAGGCGCCGTCGCGTTACCAGCGAAGGCCTGTCATTGAATTCTCGCACCGGCAGTTGCTTCTACTTCGTCACGATTCAGGCCCGGCAGAGCCAGGCCCGGTAGGGCTTGTGTAACCCCAGGCTGGCCATCACGTGGGCCGATACGATCCGGGCCCAGCTGGTGTAGCCGACGAATCCCGACGGCTGTCGCGAGGACGGTGTCGCGAGGAACATGCCCATCGGCTAGCACAGCCCGGACCGATCACGAGGGTGTGAGAACTTCATCGTTACCCACCGTGCGCCGGCGGCTTCGGCGGAGCACCATGCTTCGGCTCGTCGGTCTTACGCGACCGAATCGGCTTCTTCGGTGTCCGAGCCGTGGCCGTGTACCCCCTGGGATGATCGTCAGCCCTGGGCGGATTCGCCTGTTGCAGTGTGGGTTTGGATGCAGACGACCGGCGCGAAGGACTCATGCGGGGCTCTTTCTTATCTTGCGCCGCAACCTTTTCAGCTTCTGATCCGGTACATCGCCGAGCCCGTCCAAAGAGGCCGGATGGATCTCGATGTTGAAGCCAGCCAACGGATCCGGATCACCCTGCGGTTTCGAATCACTCATCGTTTCCAACCTTTCCGATCTCTTGTGAATTTCCGCTGTCTACCTCTGCTGGCTACACGCCAACCGGGCTGAACCGCGCATCCTGCACGGCCTGCAACATCCGGATCTGCGCGAACGCCGCGTCGACATCAGCGACCCGCACATCAAATGTGCGCGGACCAGGCCCGTTATCCGTACGAGGCAACGCACCGTCGTGCAGGAACGGCGGCCGATACGCGTACCCGATCTTGCGTTCCTCAGCCTGGGCGGCACGCAACACCGACCGATCGATCACAGCCATCACCTCGATGCCGGACCCCCTACGCGGCGCGGGCCGGCCTTGCCCACCCACCAAACCACCGTCAGCCAACCGCTCAGAAGCCCAAGCCACCATCGCATCACCGACACTCCTCAACCCGAACGACTTGTTGACCGGGAATCCGATATTGATCTCGAGCCGCTGGAAAATCTCACCAATCGCCTTCACAATCCCCGCGACCGTCGACCGCACCGCACCAACCGCACCACCAACAACCCCACCCATCCCATTGAACCCAGCCATCACCGCATCAAAAGCCAAACGATACGGCGTAACATAAACCTTGAACGCCGTCATAAAGAACTCAGCCACCGGCGTCAAAACATTCTTCAACACCCAATCAAACGCAGCCCGAACCTCGTCCCAATGCTCAACAATCAACTGAACAATCGGCACAGCCGCAGAAATAGCCGCAGCTACCGTCCCCACCGGCGAAAACAACATCGCAATATTCAGCAACTCCTGCGCAAAAGCCCAGTCATCCGAGACTTTATCGATAATCGCCTGCGCCCCCGCTGAATCAATAACATCGGTCACAAACCCCGACGCCGCCGCGACAGCACCTCCAACCATTACCGCCAAATCATTCAGACCATTCTGAACGTAGCTAGTAAATGAAGTCGCCATTCGCGAAAACTCGGCGATAGTCGCCTTCAATCCGGACAAGACACCGTCATCAGTGGATGTCCGGACTGAACCACTCAAGTTCATGCCGCTATATGCCTCTAAACCTGGCGACGCTGATTCACCACTGGCATTCCCAGCACTTGCGACTGACACACCTGCGGCAACCACAGCAGCGGCCCCAACGACGCCGGCCGCTCGACCTCGTGGCGCACGACTAGTTTTGCCAGGCCAGGCGATCTGCTCCCGCTTTACCTGCGCCCGCATAGCATCGCGAGTTGCCTTGTCGGGCCTGGGGTCGCCGCCAGTCATCGGCTCAAGCGGACCAATTCCCGCTTCTCCAATATCGAAGCGATAGCCGGTGACGGTAAGTCGATCGGGACCTCGCTGCGGTAACCCCCTCTTGATTTTCAAGCCCCGTTGAACCCGAGCCTGAACCACCGAGTAAGTAATATCGGCACTACCAGACTGTAGCTGGTCCAGAATATGCAGTTCGTCGCTCAAATGCCCAAAGGTCATCTTGTGCAGCGTCAACTGATACCGTAGCTCTTCATCCACCCGCAATAGGTCACGAAGATACATCCGCGACCCTTGACGAACAATGTGCCACTTACCATGCTCGTCTTTGACCAGGCGCGTCCCCAGCTTCGGCCATTTCGACTCACCCCCCTTCGCTTCGACTACAACCAACTTCCCATTCACGATCGCGACGATATCGAGAGTGTCCCCACCTCGTCGCCCAGTCACCAGTATGCCATCTCCTGGTTTGTTCCCAGCATCGCGAATCTGTTGCTCTAGATCACGCTCGGCAACTTTGAGTCCGATGTCCTCAGTTAATTGATTCGGCGCGGCTCGAATCCTCCTTGTATGCTCAAAGAGCTTTTGGAACCGACTAACTCGAGCCTGATTCGAATCGCCACCAGCAAGTTCGTCATCTAACTCCGCCTGCGCTGCTAGATCATCAAAGTGTTCCTCGCGATCTTGCCGATGCCTCGGAATTTTCGATACATCGACACCATACCGCGAGACCTCGTTTTCATATTTCACATTCCTAACAGCTCGTCGGAACAGCGAGATCTTTCGGCGGCGTATAAGTGGATCCACCTCCAGCCGAGTAGCATCGTCAACCGAAATCGTCGACGGGTCCACTGGGGTCACAGAAAATTCATTTACTGACATTTAACACCTACATAATTAGCGGAGCGTGATTATTGTCCTGCAAATCGGTTCATGCAAATAGACACGCGCCTCGTCCACGCCAATGGGACCGACTAGGACCGGTTAGCATTTGGCGAACATTCGTGCCATCGGATAAGTCACCGAGGCAGCGGCGAATACTCACGAGTCGGCGGCTGTCAGAGCTAAGAGTTTCTACATTTCAGTGAACGAGAGAACATTCCGTAATGCTGCGAGCACCCATAAATCTTCAAAGCCCTTGATTGCGCCCAGAGGGGTACGCATAACTGTCAATTCCCACATGATTTAGATGGAACTGGTCAGGTTATGCGGGCAGTCAAGGACGGCCCACAACCAGTTGGATGAGGGCGTCGATATTCCGGGTGCTCTGTTTCGCCGCGGTCGACATGTAACTGCGTAACGCGGCGAAATGTTGCGCACCGTCATCGACCGTAGGCACCCCGACACCTTCTGCCGGAGTTTGACCATCCGGATATCATGTTCGGCTCCATTGTTATCCGCCGGGACCAGCGGATTCGTAGTGAACCGCAGGTAGTCATCATGGCGGCCTCATAACCGGCGAGCCAGGCGCGTTATGTTTGCGAGCGAGTTGGTCGCCACGACCGGAGATTGCCGCGCCCCTCGAGCACTGCTGCGAACCGGAACCGACCGACGCGCTCGGCGAGATCGCCCGCGTCGATCTCGGCACCGGCAGCGGGCGGCCCAGGTGAGCACACCGACAGTTGGTGTCGACCCGGAACCCGGTCTCCTCGAACCCGCCACGGGGACTGCGGCGATCTGGTCTGCCACACGGGCGAGGAATCCGTCGAGGTCTTCGACGGCGCGGCGGCTGATCGCTGAGATCGTGGCCTGCGACATCGCGAGCCCGAACTTTCGGCAGGGTGTGGCAGCACGCTGTTTCGACAGGAACTGCCCGGAGTACAGAAACACCGCGGCTGCGGTGGGTGCCGGGCCGTATTGCACCGACACCGCGACCCCCGGCTGGGTGTCCGCGCCGCACGGGCAGCGGGTGGGCGCGGAGTCGCTGTTCGGTGGCGCTGGCTTTGATCTCCGGCAGGTCCACGACCTGTCGGCGAGTGGTGCCGGACTATACACAACAGCACCCAGGCATACCATCGCGTTTGCGCAACACGGTCAGCGACGAATAACCCGATCCATCCGAATATACGGGCGATTACAATCAGGATGCCCTACGTGAATATTAAGCAACGACTAACAATCCGTCCCCCACCGATTCCCAGGCGAATCTTCCGACGCTCTATATTTTTACAACTCCATGTAGAATTTTTCCATACTACTCTGCATCAAGATCCTGGACTTCCATCCAGTATCGAGGGTTTAGGATCTCTAGTAGGATATATGTTCCACGCTGCAGCAGACTAATGACGCAGTCATGGTCGATCCAGCGAATCCGCTTGGGCTCCAGGTCGACGATAGTAGGCTCGCCGAATTCTATAGTCAGCTCTGCCACCATCGAGTTCATACACTCCGAAAGAGACGCTGCGACTGTCTTATTCTTAACACGAGAAATGTCGGTGACATACACAGTTATCCGCTCTAGCGATTCGTCGCGCCCACTAGGACCTCTGATATATTGCCTATTGCAGAAGACATTGGCTTTTTTAATATTGACCCGCAGGTTCGTTACCAAGAACGAAGCGCCATCGGCTCCCTGATCGGGGTACACCCAACTATTCTCTGCACAAAACCGCTCGAGGTCGCGCTGCGCCCAAGTCCATTCGAAAGAGCGCGCTATCTTCGCGACACGAACTGCACCTTCGATATCCCCCTGCATATTTTATCCTTTCATCGTCAAAGCATTAACACGGAGTCCTGCGGGGTCACTTAACCCGAAGTGATGGCAAAGCACTATAATCGCCCTGTCCACCATCAATTCATGTTACGTTTACATAGAGTTGCATGACGCTGTGCGGAGAATAGCCCTTTCTTGAAACCAGTCCTTTCGAAGACAGTACGAACCCGGCCGACGGGTCCACCGTCAACATCGATTTGAGTATCACCCGATCAGGCACTTCATGATCGACCTGTAATTGTGCAACGCGACAGAAGGCATCAGAATTCTCGTTGGTCCACTGCCAGTCGAAATCCGCTGCCAGTTGGCCAATTCGAAGTGCCCCGTCGATGTCTGCGTGCATGCTCGGATACTACTGCCTGAGTGAAGTGATCGTTGGCCAGGTGTTGCGGGTCATGATGTTACTGACTCTGGCGAAGGGGTGAGCTGAAGCGGACGGGCCTCTGGAGTACAGGAACACCACCGACACTGCGCAGCCGAGGGAGCGCAAATCAGCCTGCGGGAAACGTGGTTCAGCGGCAGGATGAAGAGGCTGACTGCAGCGACACCCCGAAATCCCTCGCGGCCAACACAATTCAACTAACAGCAGCCAACTCGGCCACGATCAGTCAGATTCGGGCGGCCTCGTTGTTGTCGGCCCAGTCGAGCACACATCTGGTTGTATAACGGCATTTTCACGCCGCCGCTGCACTAATACTATCGACTGCGGTGTGACAGTCCAGGGAGGATGTCCAACAGCCAGCTTCGCGCTACGAGCGTGGGCCCGCCAGGAGGTCCCTGACTCGACCACGCTGCAGCTTGCCCGACGTTGTCTTCGGCACTGAACCAGCCGGGGCGACCAGAATACGTGCGGGTGCCACGCCAAGGGTTCGCAGAACCGCGGTGGCGATCGCGCGACGGAGTTGTTCCGCATCGTGGTCACTTACAGCAGTGGTCGTTTCGGCCATGACCGCGAAACGTTCGTTCGCAGTTCCGGCGTTGAGCGACACAGCAGCCACGTTTCCGCGGCGAACGCCCTCGACAGTTTCGACGGCGCGTTCGATGTCGGTGGGAAAGATGTTTCGTCCGGAGACGATGATGACGTCTTTGCGGCGGCCGCAGATCACTACTTCGCCGTGCTCAGTGAGGTAGCCGAGGTCGCCGGTGGACAACCAGCCCTGCGCGTCCTGGGCGTGCACTAGACCGTCGATCGTTATGTACTGTGCGGCAACGGATTCCCCGCGGATCTGGAACTCGCCCAGTTGTCTACAGTCGAGTTCGATGGCAGCCACGGTGCCAACGACGCGGACTTCGGTTCCGTCGACTGGCCCGCTGAGCAGCGCAAGACGCCGCCCGCTGGGATCGGGTACGGCGACAGCGTTGCGTTCGAGCGTGTCAGGATCGACTGTCTCAGAGGTGAGGCCAACGTGCCGCGGTGGCGCCGAGATGGTCAGGGTCGCTTCGGCCATGCCATACGCGCCGACGAGGGCCGTGTCGGGCCAGCCAAATCGGTCGGCTTCGGCTTGGAAACAGTCCATCGCCACACAATCCACGGGCTCGGCGCCGTTGACCGCGTAGCGCATGGACGAGAGGTCGTAGGCGGAGTCTTCCACCCGCGATAGTCGTTGGCCGAGCAGGGAATAGGCGAAGTTCGGTGCGGCGGTGAAGGTTCCGCGATGGCGGCTGATGAGCTCGGCCCACAACAACGGGCGAACAAGAAAGTCGGTGGGAGTGACGCTGATCAGGTCCATCCCCGTCATCATCGGCAGTGCCAGGAACGCGACCATTCCCATGTCGTGGTAGAGCGGCAGCCAGGAGACAGCTACCTGGTCGGGCTGGTCGAGGTCGAATCGCGCGACCATGGCCTTGATATTCGCGTGCAGGTTTTGGTGGGTGATAACTATCGCTTTAGGGGTGCCAGTCGACCCTGAAGAGAGCTGGAGCAACGCGGGGGCGGCGTCGTCGGGGTCCAACGGGTCAACCGCGGTGCCACTCGAGAGATCGCCGACACGCAGGACGCGAACGCCGTCGAACGGATCCTGATTGGAGTCGTCGACGACAACGCATTGGGCATCCAGCATCGACAACGTTGCCCCGGTCTGCTCTGCCCACTGCGCCTCGTTCGCGCGACTAGTCGGCGGTTGCAGCATGGTGAAGGCGGCTCGTCGCATCCACACCGCTTGAATCAGGGGTGCCACGTCGACGGGCGAGCTGACCAGGATTGCCACGCGCGACCCCGGACCCACACCTTCGAGAGCGAGGGCACCGGCAATAGCGCACGCCCGGTGCCGGATCTCGGCCCACGACCTACGCGTGGGCGAATTCGGTTCGCCCGTAACCATTCCCGTGTCGGTCGAGGCAGAATGGGCAAGAGCTTCGGTGAACCTACTCACGGTCTTGGGTGTAGTCCTCTATCGAGCTCGGCGTCAGCGAAGCGTGGTTTGCGCGAACTCGATCAGGCTGCCCAAGGTTTCGCACGCGCGTACCTGCTCATCAGGTAGTCGCGTACCAAGTCTCGCCTCGAATGCGGACTGCACGATGCGGTAGGCCAGTGAATCGAATCCCAGGTCCGCTACCAGATGCGAGTCTCGCGTGAACTGGTCGCGCGGGATTCGAAGGTCTTCGACAAGGACAAGGATCATCTGTTCTTCGATCTGCACGTCAATGGTTCTATCATGAGTCGGTTAAGCCAGACTGAAACATTATTAACCGTGATGACAATGTATTCATGCGCACTGGCGCATGGGCCTACATGGGCAGTACGCTCTCGAATTCCACCTGCGACCCTGCTACCGCATCCATAAATACTTCGGTTGTCGTGGCGCTGGGTGGTACCTCAAATTTTTCCCACAGCCGGGACCTGCAGAGTTCGTACCAGTATTTGACCTGGTCCAGCTCACGTCTGCGCGCATGGGTAACCATCATCGCGACGAAGGCACGCTCATCGGTGGGATCGAGCTCGAGCATCCTGCGGCCGTAATACATGACATCGGCTGCGTCATGGAGGCGGCAGGCGTCGCCGAGTAGGACCTCGAGAGCGTGCATTGCTTTGGAGCGCAACCACTCCCGATGTTCCTCCGCCCATGCTTCCGACCGACCTGGGATGAAATCGCCCTGGTAGGTGGACATCGCGTGGCGAAACATTGCCAGCGCGTCGTCGCGTGATCCCCGCCACGCCGCATCGCTTCCCTTGCGCCAAGTGCGTTCGAACTCTGAGGAATCGACCCTGACATCGCCGTCGTTGCGCAGAACGTACCCCCGAGCGCCGCCTTCAATAAGAAAGACCGTCCGATTCGCACCGAAATCGCGCGTGAGGTACTTGCGCAACGTATGGACCGCGACTTTTACCGATGAGGGACCAACCGATTTTCCGACGCTCAGCCACAACATTTCCTCGAGTTGAGTTTTCGAAATGTGTTTTCCTTCATTAGTCAAGAGGAGCGCTAAAAGTGAGGCAGACTGCGTCGATGTCCACGAAATTCCATGACCACTCGGCATTCGGAACTGATATTTCCCCAAGAGTTCGACAGATACTGCGTCCGAAACTGAAGCCGCGTGCATGGATTGGTCCCTTTTTCGTCAGAAATCGCACGACGACTGACTGTAGTGGCGTGCGGGCGGAGAGCCGCCGGGCCAATGGTAGCTACCAACCAGCACACCAGCGGTGTCACCGGTCACGCTGAGCGCCGCCACGAACGATGACACGCAGTACATCGGCCATTCGACTCGTGCACAACGTGACCATCCTTACGGCGGCGACGCGTGCAGAGGGGACGAGAACACCCCACGCAGGCGCGCGCACCGATCGGTTTGGCGGCGCCGGCCGCGATCACGTCGCGCAGTTCCTCGATCGTCGCGGCATCGCCGCGACAGACGACTCCGGCCATAATCACGCCGTCCGCTACGGCACCCTGATCTTCATTCCCGTGCGACGCCCCGGCATGCAGTGCCGCGCGCGCACAGGCCAGGAGTGTTTGGCGCGGGCATAGGTCATTACAGACCATCCGCGCGGCGACTGCGTCGGGATATTGGTACCACTGCCGGAGTTCTCCGACTTGGATAAATCCCGGTCGGCCTACGCAGGGTGGGGCCGTGGGCGCGAAGATTTCTGATGTATTCAATTGCGTACTCCAGTGAGAAGTCGAGCGCACTCAGCCCTACATGAGGTACTGAGCCAAGCAACGAGAATGGCGATTATGCGGCAGTGGTCACCGGAGGCTGCGGGAACGCGAGCGCGAGATGAACCATGTCGGGTCGCTCGGTCACCGGCCGGAACTGCATCACGACCTTCATCGGTCCCGAGGCCGTCCGAACATAGATCGGAGACTCAGCGGTGCGGTCGTAGGCCACACCTCGCTCGCGCCACAACCGATCGAAGTCTGCGTCGTCACCGAGCTCGGAGATCAAGACCCTGCCCCACTCGGGGTTGTCGAAATGCGCCATCAGACCGCGCATGAGAGCGGCGACCTGCGCCGCTTCGTCTTCCCAGTCGACCACGGTGCGACGGCCGGCATCGCTGAACAGCCAGCGCGCGACGTTACCTACGGTGCCGATGCCAGGGAAAAGCTCCTCGTAGCGCGGGGTCGACCCAAGGATGTCCCATCGCTCGTTCAAAAACGCTGCCGCGATGCCGCTCAGCTCCCGAAGTTGTTCCTGCTCGGCGGCGGTCAGGGACGCGGCGACTTCGCTCTTCGACCACGGCTTGGGGATGTGCATGCGGTTGAGGTCGCTGAGGTAGCGCCACTGAGTAGCTCCCGTCAGGGCGAGTCCGCTCGCGAGCGATCGCAGCGTCTGCTCGCTCGTATTCTTCTTTTCGCCGCTTTCAAGCTTGCGAATTAGGCTCACGCTGACATTGGCTCGCAAATCGAGCGCTGGGGCGGTCAGGCCTGCACGCTCCCGCGCCCAGGTCAGATGGTTGGCCAGCGTGGGCGCGTACAGTCCGATATCTTTTTTCGACATTCGATCTCCCAGGTGAGACAAGTTGAATGGGTTCTGATTTGATACGCCCGGAAGGGGCTCTGCGCCCGCGCCAATCACTTCCACGCCACAGATGCTCACAAGTGCTGGTGACAACCAATTTTCGCCAGCATGGCAAGTCGCAGGTAGACCTTGGTTATCTTAGCCACCCGAAACTTTCCAAGCAATTACCAAAATGTTGTATGCGGCAGCGGAATCATGGCCCGAGTCGAGCGCCGACTAGACCCCGAGAAGAGTCAGTACGTCGCGGAGGCGATAGCGCGCGGGTCCCGGCGACGGGGCTGAGATCGGTTCGAGTTTGCCCCGAGCCACCCACTGCCGCAACGTGGCAGGCTTCACCGTGGCACCGACGAAGCGAGGAAGTAGCTCAACGATCTCAGGGATCGAAGCTACGACCTCCGCCACTGTCGTCGCCAACGTCGACCGGCCGTTGTCGTACGGACGAGATCGACCACAGCGCGCGCAAATGACTGTTGACGTGCGGATATCGATGGCAAGAGGCTCACCGCACGGACAGGTGCCGACGCGGCGCTGGTCGCCTGGACTGTCGATGGCCGCCGTCGCCGCCAAGATCGCCTCGACCGCCAGAGTTAGCATTTCCGTGGGGATTTCGGGACAGTCGGGTACCGCGAGCAGTCGCCCACGTATGTAGATGGCCTGGGCAGCTGGCCCACGAGGGGCGAGGTCTGCAGACGCAGTTTCGACCGCAGACGCACATTGGTTCAAGATGTCGCAAAGATCGCGGGTCGCGTCCGACGCCAACACATTGAAAGGCAATGAGTTTTCGTTGGCGCCTGCCCGGATACGAACTCCGTAGCGCGCGCCGAAAGAATCTGACCGCGACAGCGTTGTGTCGAGTTCGGTGAGCAGCGCGGGAACCGAGTCGAGGCCGCGAACAGCGGCGGCAACGAGCTCCTGACGGAGTATGGGTGCGGGATCGCTTTCGTCCCCTGAAGGACGACTATGCGGCGACGTGGATGCCGCCGGAGTCTCGGTGAGAATTCTTCCCGACAAACCTGCGGGATGATGCATGTTCAAGTGGGTCCTTATTGACGCAGACCGGAGATCTTAGGTGGAGCCGTGCTCCCCGTGAAGTAAATATCTTCATCAAACCGTAAAGCAAGCGCCGAGCTGCCCACAAAGAGTGGCAGTTTTCGACTTGACAGCACCACAAACTAGTGATAACTGGCCATTAACCACCGGCTAACCCAGTGATGACTGGCTGTCGCTAGCGTGCGGCTGATCGGCCACCCTGCCGGTCTCCACGCATCTAGGAGCACGGCCGGTGTCTACCCCCAATCAGGCTGCATACGCGGCAGAGCCCATCGCCATTATCGGAACGGGTTGTCGCTACGGAGGTGGCGTGAACACCATCGACGCGATGTGGCGTTTCATGGTCGACGGTGCCGATGCCACCGTCGCGCTACCAACCAATCGAGGTTGGGATATCGCTCGGCTGATCGGCGACGCACGCCGACGGGGCACGGTCGCTACCGAGTTCGGCAGCTTCCTGGCCGATGCTGATGCCTTTGACGCCGACTTCTTCGGCATCAGTCCGCGCGAAGCGCTCGCGATGGACCCCCAGCAACGCCTGCTGCTGGAGACGTCATGGGAAGCGATCGAGGGGGCCGGAGTCTCCGCGGACGCGCTGGTGGGATCTGACACCGGCGTCTACTTCGGGGTCATTCAGCAGGAATACGGTCCGCGCCTGGCCGATCTCGAACTCTGTCGCGGCTATCTCGACACCGGCACGACTGCCAGTGTCGCGAGTGGTCGGGTCGCCTACGCACTCGGGCTGCGCGGACCTGCTCTCAGCATTGACACGGCCTGCTCCTCCTCGCTGGTCGCGATTCATACAGCCGCCCAAGCGCTGCGCGCGGGCGAGTGCAACTTGGCTCTAGCCGGAGGCGCGACCGTGCACGCCTCCCCCAGCATCATGGTCGGGTTCTCGCTGATGCGCGTGCTTGCCGATGACGGCCGCACTCGCCCGTTCTCCGCGGGTGCGGCCGGGTTCGGGCTCGGCGAGGGCGCCGGTGTTGTTCTCATGGCGCGACTGTCGGACGCGATCCGCGATCGCCGCCCTGTCCTCGCTGTCCTGCGCGGCAGTGCCGTTGTCTCCGACGGGGCGTCGGCAACGCTGACGATGCCCAGCCAGGCTGCACAGGAAACCGCCATCGCCCGCGCCCTGCGCGGCGCCGGGCTGACCGCCGCCGACATCGATGCTGTGGAAGCGCACGGCACCGGAACTGTGACCGGCGACCCGATCGAGATCGCCGCACTCGCGCGGGCATACGGAGTCCACCGCGAGCCCGGACACCCGCTGTTGATCGGGTCACTGAAGGGCAACTTCGGCCATACCCAGGCCGCGTCCGGGGTCGCTGGGGTGATCAAGATGGTCGAGTCCATCCGTCGCGGCATGCTCCCACCGACGGCACATTTCCGCCAGGGCAGCGCGATCACGCATCCAGACAGTCTGCGGGTCCTCGACACCGTCACCCCATGGCCAAGTGGTGCGAACCCGCGCAGGGGCGGTGTGTCGGCCAACGGGATCTCTGGGGTGAACTGCCATCTCATCCTCGAGCAGGCGCCCTCCGCACTCCCTTCACCTGGGATCGGTCGTCCGGTGCCGATCGTCGTCACCGGCAAAACCGATGCCGCAATGCGCGCGAACGCGGCCCGTCTGGCGGCCCACTTGCGTGCCAAGCCTGATGTGGCGCCGACGGACGTCGCGCACACGATGACGTTCGGCCGCTCGCAATTCCAGCATCGAGCTGTCGTGGTCGGCCGCGACACTGTTCAACTCGCCCAACGCCTCGATCTCATCGCCGACGACGTACTCGGCCAACAGGCCACGATGCCCAGGACATCCGGCGCCGTCCTTGTCTTTCCCGGCCAGGGATCGCAGTGGGCGTCCATGGCGCAAGAGCTGCTCGCAACCTCGCCGATCTTCTACGATGCGGTCAAGGAGTGCTCGAACGCTTTCGCTGAATTCCTTGACTGGTCGGTGCTGGACGTTCTACGTGAACAGCCGGACGCGGCAGACCTCGACCGGGTCGAGGTCACCCAACCGGTGCTGTTCACGGTCATGGTCGGGCTGGCTCGGGTGTGGGAGTCACTGGGCGTCACGCCGAGTGCGGTGATCGGACATTCCCAGGGCGAAGTCGCCGCAGCGCATATCGCGGGAATTCTCGATCTACGCGACGCCACAATGACGATCGCGCGCCGCGGTGCGGTGATGTCGGCGATCACCGGCCGCGGTGCGATGGTCTCGCTGCCTTTGTCACTCACTGCGGCGACAGCTTTGGTGACACCCTATGGCTTGGGCATCGCGTGCGTGAATGGGCCAGAGTCCACCGTTGTCTCAGGGTCAAGCGCCGCTATCGAGGCCTTGCTGGCCGAATGCGCGGACAAACACATCGACGCACGGGTTGTGCCGGTGCCGATGCCGTCGCATTCAACACACGTCGACGAACTCATTGACCCGATCCGCGCTGCACTCGCCTCGCTCTCACCGCGCGACTCGACTATCACCTATTTCTCGCCTGTGACCGGAAATGCTGTCGCCGGCAGTGACCTGGTCGCCGATTACTGGTTCGCCAACGCGCGGCAGACGGTGCGCTTCGACCTCGCGGTCGCCGCCGCGTACCGCGCCGGACATCGCGTGTTCATAGAAGTGAGCCCCCACCCCGTCCTGGCCGCAGGGATCAACGAGATCATCAACGCCGACGCCGACGCCGAGCCAGTGCTCGCCATCGGCACGCTCAAACGCGATCACGGCGGCATCGACAAAATGCTCCTCAGCGCCGCCGAGCTCTACCGCGCAGGCGTGGACATCGACTGGGCCGACTACCTGACCCACTGCGGTGGCTCGGCTGTCATACTTCCGACGTATCCCTTTGATCGCAAACGCTTTTGGATGATGCCCGATGACGGTGTCGCCAGGCTCAATGTCCGCTCCTGGGACGGTAGCTCTCGGCATGTACCGGCAGCCGAGTACACCGTCGTGGAGCGGCCGTCGGATCACACGACCCTGAACCAGGTGCGTTCGGTGGTCGCGCAGATTCTGGGTTATACCCCGGCGGCGACACTCGATGTCGACCGTTCCTTCAAGTCCCTCGGTGTCGATTCCCTAGCGGCAGTCAATATCCGGACGCGGCTGCGCGCCGCACTCGGTGTCGAGGTGCGCGTTCGCGACATGAGCGAGTACCCCACGCCCACTGCGCTGGCGACCTACCTCGATTCGGCGAATGCCAACCCGGTACACCACGTCGGAAAGGCAAATGCGGCGCCGACGCCACAGGACTGGCCGCTGATGCCCTACCAAACAGACCTGGTGGCTGCCGGTGCGCTGCTTCCTGACCGTCCGGTTGTGCAGTCGTTGCAGCACCTACGCATCATCGGCGCGACCGACGTCGATCGCCTCGCGTCGGGAATCCGCGACCTCTATCGCCGCCACGACGCGCTCCGAATCGAACTCACCGACACCGTCGCACCGAGGCAACGCTTGCGGACGGTTCCTGAACACATCGAGTTCGTCGACTTCACCGACCACCCACATCCTCGAGCGGCATTCGCAGCCTGGATCGGCGACCTCGCCGAAGCTGCGTTGCCAGCCGATGGACCGCTCACCGAATTCGCCATCGCGCGGGACCGTAGCGACTCACTCGTCGTGGTGCTCCGGTTCCACCATGCGGCACTCGACGGATGGTCAGTTTCCCTAGTGGTTAGCGAGTTGATCGGCGGCTACTTCGGCACCACGCACGGACTCACACCCACAACAAGCTATCTGGCAGCCATCGATGACTGGCAGGCCTACCGTGAATCTGCCGCCTATCACAGCGATCTCGAAGCTTTGACCACTCGGTTCGCTGCCCTCTCCCCCGCGCTGTTCACGCGCAAGACCCTGGCGCCCCGGTCTGCGATCGGTCGACACAATCTGCGTTTGAGCGCGAATGACGTGGCACCGACGCTGCGGGCCGGGTCACTCGTCGCACGCGTTGTCACCGCGATCGGGGTCTACCTCAACCGCGTGCATCCGGTCGGCGACAGCATCGTGGGTGTCACCCTGCTCAACCGTGACTCCGCCGCAACGCTGACAACGGTTGGCGAATTCGCCAATATTCTGCCCGTTCACATCGCACTTGCCTCATTCGCGACGGTCGGCGACCTCGTTGACGATGTCGCTCACCAATTACACGATCTGCAAGATCGACAACGGCTTCCCTATGGAGACCTCGCTCGCGCAGTGCGGACCGCCTCGCCCGAGACGACAGCGCTGTTCGATGTGCGACTGACCTATAACAAATTCCCCACCGACCAGCACTTCGCGGCCATCCGTGACGACGTCACCACGGTGACCGCAGGCTACGCGATGGACGCGGTAAACATCATCGTCAACGAGTACGCATACGACGGCACCGTCGACGTCGACGTATTTTACGCCGGCGACGTTTTCGACACCCACCTGTCGATCACAGACGCCGTCGGCGCGGTCCTGTCCACCATCGCCACCACTATCAGCACTCCCCACGCTCCTGTCACCGTACTGGGCGCACCGAACCGCCGGGATACCCATGCGCTCAACATGTTCGAACAAGGAACGGTAGTCGGACTCGCCCCCAACGACACTCTCGCAAGCCTGACCGATCAGGCAGTGCGTACCTATTCCGAACGCACCGCGCTTCGCACGATGTCGGCCGCGGGAGAACCTGAGCAGTGCAGTTACGCCGAGTTCGGGCGTCGAGTACACAACCTCGCCGCCACTCTGCAGGAAAAAGGTGTAGCAGCAGGAGAATTCGTTGTGGTCGTGCTGCGTCGAACTGCGGAGCTCGTCGTCGCCGTCCACGCGGTACAGGCCGCGGGCTGTGCCTACGTGCCGATCTCACCCGACTATCCCGTCGCACGAATCAAGCAATTGATCACTGACAGCGGTGCACGATTCGTCATCACCGACGCTGCCCTCGTCACCGACGTGAATGAAATAGCTGAGGTGGTCTCACCCTCGCCCACCCGAGACCGGGCGCATCTCCCATCAGTTGCGGTCGAACCCGACGACCTCGCCTACATGATCTACACCTCGGGAACGACCGGACGCCCCAAAGGCGTCATGGTCGAACACCGAGCCGCCGTCAACCGGCTGCAGTGGATGCAACGCCGATACCAGCTGACCCGCGATGATGTTGTCTTGCACAAGACTCCATTCACCTTTGACGTGTCGGTATGGGAGCTGATATGGCCGCTGCACGCCGGAGCGCAAATGTCTATTCTGCCCGACAACGCCCACACTGACCCGCGCAAAATTGTCGACACCATTGCTCGCGACGGGGTCACCGTCCTCCATTTCGTGCCATCGATGTTCGATGCCTTCCTCGATGAAGTAGCACGTCACCGAACCCCCATACTGCGTTCGCTACGCCTGATCGTGTGCAGCGGCGAGGCGCTGCAAGCTGCCTCAGTCCGCAGATTCGGTGAGCTGTTCAGCCAGTTAGGGCTAGGAAAGACACTGCTCGCTAACCTGTACGGACCTACCGAGGCCACCGTCGACGTGTCCTCCTTCGAGGTCACCGCTGACATGGCGACATCGATCGACGTCGTTCCGATCGGCACGCCGATCGACAACATCGAACTCCTCGTCCTGGATCGGACCGGACGACGAGCCCCGCTCGGCGCACCGGGAGAGCTCAACATCGTCGGCGTCGGTCTGGCGCGCGGCTACCACGAGCGCCCCATCGAATCCGCTGCTGCCTTCGTTGACGACGACACCGTTGCCGGCGGCCGCCGATACCGGACCGGCGACTGGGTTCGCTGGCGCGCTGACGGAAATCTCGAGTATCTCGGCCGGTTCGACGACCAAGTCAAGATTCGTGGCAATCGCATCGCCCTGGGTGAGGTCCGCGCCGTACTCGCCGCAGCGCCAGACGTGAGCGCTGCGGCCGTGTTCAACGAACCGAATGCCAACGGGGACAACGGCCTGGTCGGCTACTACCGAGGCTCAGCAAATACTGCTGCGGTCGAACAGTTCTTGCGCGACCGTCTTCCCGCGTTCGCTATCCCGGTTCTGGTGCCCGTGACGTCTATCCCCGTCACCCACAACGGCAAAGCTGACCGTGCAGCACTATCGCGGCTCCGACGCGACCTGCCTCCGCTGCGTCAAATGACCGCGCCCACCACCGAGACCGAGGTCCTGCTGGCCGACGCCTGGCACGAGGTGATGGGTGCGCGACCTTCCGACCTCGACACTGACTTCTTCGGTGCCGGCGGAGATTCACTTCAGATCTTGCGACTGCGCGCCGCGATCGAAAGCCGTCACTTGTCCATCGATCTCGAGCAACTCGCTGATCAACCAACGATTCGGCACTGGGCCCGTCTCGTCGAACACCAGACTGTCACCGCTCCGGCAGCTGCGTTGCCGACGCGACTTGGCCTCGTTCCGATCACTGATCGCGCGATCCTCGCCCACTCCGAGGACGCGTTCCCAGCATCGTCGATGCAACTGGGAATGCTGTATCACGCTCTGCAAGAACGCCATTCGAGCAAGTACAAGGACGTCTTCCGCTACCAGCTGACGATGCCATGGAAGCCGGAAGCCTTCGCCGAGGCCACCGAAAGCATCACTGCGCGCCATCCGGCGCTGCGATCGAGTTTTGATCTGGTCAGCTATAGCCAGCCCGTGCAGATCGTGCGTCGACAAGTCCCGACGCCGTTAGTGATTGTCGATGAGCTCGTCGACGATCACGCCGAGACAATGCGGACCTACCCCTACGACATCACCGCAGCTCCGCTGTGGCGACTCCGTGTATGCCCCGGCGCTGGCGACGCCGTATCCATCACGTTCAGCTTCCACCACGCGATCCTCGATGGGTGGAGCGCGGCCACCGTGATCTCCGAGCTCCTCCAGACCTACCTGTACGAAATCGGCCAAGTCCCCGCGCCTTCCGACCTGACACCCTCTCCCACGACACCCCTCTCGGAATTCGTTCGCGCTCAGCAGGACTGCATCGCCGACGGCGCGGCGCAACGGTATTGGCGCTCGTACCTCACCGGCGCCGTCCCGTCGAGGCTCGAGTCGGCGCTGGCGCATGAGCCCGTTCGGGCTACCGGGACAACCACCACGACAGCGACCTTGCCGCGCTGGTTCGCCGACGGCCTGTTCGCAGTCACCGCGCAACGCGGCATTCCAGCGAAGAGCGTGCTGCTGACCGCGCACTGCTGGGCCATGGGTCACCTCACGGGCACCGACGAACTGGTCACCGGCATGGTGACCCACGCGCGCCCGGCCATGCCGGGGATCGAGTCCGTCGCGGGAATGTTCCTCAACACCGTTCCCGTCCGGTTCACGCGGTCGGTGACCACGTGGGACCAGGCAGTCCACCAGGTTCGCACTGCGGAGGCCACCGCTCGGCCACATCGGCGATACCCGCTGCAGGCGATCCTCGATCAGCACGGCGACCTATTCGACACTGCCTTCAACTACGTCAACTACCGGCAAGTCAGCGAACTACTTGACACTGACGCGATCACGTTGGACGCGTTCACTGCCTACGAGGAGACCAGCTTCGCGCTGATGGTGACCGCCGCGGTCCACCCCGCCAGTCACCAACTTCAGCTCAATCTCGGCGCGGCGCCTAATGGGGTGACCGAGCGGCAACGCCACGACTACGTCCGCGCCTTCACTCACGCATTAGGGACCATTCTGCGGGAACCAGGTTGCGCACCAACCAATTTCGCGACTACCAACGTGATGGAGCGTTTCGACCATGCGTGCGCGCTCTTCCCTGACGCCGTCGCATTGGCTGATGACCACGGGAACTGGACGTATGCGGACCTGGCCGCACACGTTGACCAAGCGCGCCTACAGCTACACCGACGCGGTGTGCAGCGCGGGCACCGCATCGCACTGAGGATGAGTCGTTCCCGGGAACAGATCGCGGTCTTGCTAGCCACACTTCGAGCGGGCGCGGCCGCAGTCCCGATCGACCCCGATTCCCCGCAGTCGCGGAGCACGGCGATGCTCGCCATCGCCGGACCCGAGTTCATCATCGACGACCACGACGGCCACGCCCTCATCACACCAACGACGGACCACCACGACTCATCACTTCCACCGGCACTGTCGCCCAGCGACCTGGCCTACGTTCTGTTCACCTCCGGGTCAACGGGCGAGCCCAAGGGCGTAGCGATGCACCACCACGGACTGGCGAATCTTGAATCAACCCAACGCAATTCCACTGGCGTTGGCCGCTGCACAGCGCAACTCGCGCCGCTGACGTTCGACGTGTCGTTCCAGGAGATCTTCTCCACCTTGTGCAGTGGCGCGACATTACGACTCATGTCGACCCAGCAGCGCACCGACCCTCGCCAGCTACTGCGGGTATTGACGAGCGAACAGGTCGACCGCGTTTTCCTGCCCTTTGTGGCGCTGCAGTCCCTGGCTGCCGCCGCCAAGGCTACCCAGACCTACCCCGTTGGCCTGATGACGATCGTGTCCTCAGGCGAACAGCTCAGGATCACCGACGAAATCCGCGAGTTATGCGCCGCCAACCCCGCGGTCACTCTCGACAACCAGTACGGCCCGACGGAAACCCATGTCGCACTGAGCAATCTGCTCCACGGATGTGCTGCGGAGTACCCCACACAACCGGCTATCGGCCAGCCGATCGCCGGACTGGATGTCCACATTCTCGACGATCAGCTCAGGCCCGTGCACGCGAACGCTACCGGCGAGATCTATCTGACCGGACTAGGTGTCGCACGGGGATACCTCAACCGGCCCGGCCTGACCGCGCAGCGGTTTCTCGCCGCCCCGCGCGGCACCGTGATGTATCGCACCGGTGACCTCGCGGTTCGTTCGCCCGAGGGGGACGTCCGTATGGTCGGCCGTGTCGATGGCCAAGTCAAGATTCGCGGGTTCCGCGTCGAGACCGCCGAGGTAGAAGCAGCACTGGCAGTCAGCGCGCCCACCGCTACACATCACGCTGTCGTGACGCGAGCCGTCCCTGACGGGCAGACCATCCTCGAAGCCTTTCTGGCCGGCACCGTAGCCGGGACCGACCTCGTCAGCATTCAGGCCTCGCTTCGCGCACAGTTGCCGCACTACATGGTCCCCGCTCGAATCCATGTCATCGACGCTTTGCCACGCACCGCAAGCGGTAAACGCGACGACCGGCGGCTGCGTGAACTGGCCGCCGCCGACATTGCTCCCGCCGAAGCGCCCACCCAGCCCGACAGTCTGACCAAGCGGGTTGCCGAAGCGTTCACCGCCGCGGTGGGCGTGGGCGAGTTCGGGCCCGACACCGACTTCTTCGCCGGCGGCGGCAATTCCATTGCAGCACTGCATATCGCGCTCTCCGTTCAACGCCAGTTCGGCGTGGAGATCGGGCTCGACCAATTCCTGGTCGCACCGACTCCGGCGCACATCGCCGCCTTGATCAGCGCCAAACACAGTGGTGTGCAACCTGATTCGGTCAGCGCGACGTTGTTACGCGAGGGTACCGGCCATCCTCTGTTCCTGGTCCACCCCATCGGCGGAAGCATCATGCCCTACGTTGCCCTGGCACAACGACTGCCCGGCGAGCGTCCCGTCTATGGCCTCCAAGCGCCTGGTTTCACTCCAGACAGCCAACCACTCGACACTGTCGAAGCACTCGCTGAAAACTATGTGCGCGCCATCCGCTCCGTGCAGCCGTCCGGACCCTATCTGCTTGGCGGCTGGTCGTTCGGTGGATACATCGTCTACGAGATGGCACGCCAGCTGGGTGCGCCCGAGGTCAGCCAGCTGATCATGATCGACACGATCGTCGCCGATGCCACCGCGGACCTGCCGGTCACCGAGCCCGAACTCATCCGCTGGTTCTTCATGGACCTCATGTGGGGAGCCAACCCCACCACCAGCGACTTCCTCAACAGCGAAGATCTCTCCGCGACCACCGATCCCGACGCACTGTTCACGGCGATCGTCGCTGAGGCCACCACCGCGGGACTGCTCCCCGACCGCGACGCCGAACGCATCGTTCAGCGCATGTATGCGGTGTTCCGCGCCCATGTGCTCGCCGCGGCCCGCTACACCATCCAACCGACCCCGATCCCGATAGTCCTGGTCAAAGCCACCGATCCACTCCCGGCGACCCTCGCGGCCGTGCACCGAACACTGGGTAGCCACTCCGACAGCCCTACCAACGGTTGGCGCGCCTTCACTCCATCCGTCCACACAATCGAAGTCCCCGGCAACCACCTCACCGTGATGACCGATCCTCATCTGGACCACCTCGCCGCCGAACTACACGCCGCACTGACGGTCTGACCTGCGTCAGAGCAGTTCGCAGGATCGAGGCTAGCTAGCGAATGGAGGCATTGGGGAAGGGTCGCTGCCGTCCGGCGGACCTGTCTCGACATGGGTTCTGACGAGTTCGTTGTAGGCGGCCTCAATGTCGGGCGCCTCGATCGCGACAATCTCTTCGTTCGAAGGTTCGCCACCATCCAACGACCGCGAAAGTCGAAGGTCGCGCACAGCGGCTGCTTTCGCGCAGAGCTCGCGGGCGAGGCGTCCGTTGCCGAGATCGTCGACAACTCCCGCTGCGACAACATGTTTGAAACACCGGTGCAGCGCTTTGGTCGCCTCATCGCCTGCGACGTTCCCATGGCTGTGCAAGACCGCTTGGGCGATCGCGGTGAGATCGGTCGGCGAGTACGAGGGGAAGTCGACCTTGGTGGTGAATCGCGATGCGAGTCCGGGGTTGCTGGCCAGCATTTCGGCGATTTCACGCGGGTAGCCCGCGAGGATGACGACCAGGCGGTGGCGGTCGTCTTCGGCGCGTTTCAGCAGTACTTGCAGTGCTTCGTTCCCGAACGCGTCGCCGCCGAGATAGCCCTTGTTGTTCAGCGCGTAGGCCTCGTCGATGAACAGGACCCCGTCGAGAGCGGAGTCGATTACCGCGGTGGCTTTGACGGCCGTGGCACCGAGCACCTGTCCGACCAGATCGAGGCGCTGCGCTTCGATCAGATGGCCTCGTTCGAGCAGTCCCAGGCCCGCGAAGATGTCTCCGAGGATCCGCGCGACGGTGGTTTTCCCGGTGCCTGGAGGGCCGACGAAGACGAAGTGTTGCAGTGCGGGATCTGCGGCGATGCCGCGACTTCGGCGAACCTGGGCCATACGCACTTGCGCGACCAACGACTGGATCTGCTGCTTGACCGGTTCCAACCCGATCATCGCGTCGAGCCGTGCCAGCGCGTCGGCGAGCAGCTTCTCCCGGTCACGTACGTGAGGCTCGGCGGCGATCGACGGCACCTGTGCTGGACCGACGGGCACTGGCGATGTCACGGGAACTGGGCTCAGGGTAGGCACCGCAACCAGGTTCGTCGGCACGATCTTGTCGAGCAGGCCCGGAAATTCCGGGGCGTATCGGTAAGCGGCCTGGAAGTCGCGTTGCGCCAACTCCTTCCGACCGAGAGCTTCATTGGACAGACCTCGTATGACACGGATTTCAGCCTGAAATACGCGTTCGGCGTGCATCGCCCGTGGCAGTTTGCTCAGAACATCGAGCGCCTCGTCGAAGATTTGTTGGGCCAGCAGCGCCATCGCAGCGTACAACTCGACTTCATCGCGAATGAACTCATCGGTGACACCGTGCGAGGACGTCAGCACGACGGTCCAGTCCTGGCTCATGAACGCGTGCCGAGTTCTCAGGAGGCGAACCGGGTCGTCGTCGACCGTCGTCGCCGCGAGGAACTGCGCTGCCGAGTCGAGCTTCCCGTCGCGGAGCAGCTTGGCGACAACGGCCAACCACAGATGCGCTTGCGTTTCCAAGCCGTACGTGACGTAGAAGCCAAGGTCGAACCGCGACGAGAGGTTACGGCCGAACTTCGACCGGAGGGCTCCGAAGGAACCGCTATGGCTGGCCATGGCCTTGATCGCCTCGTCGCGACGTAGACCGACGGCGTGCATCCCGAGCCACACATCCGCAGCGGTGGGATCGTGCTGGACCGCGGTCGCGAATGATGCCTCCGCGCGGGCCAGGTCACCATGATCGAGATGGTTGACCCCGTCGAGCCACCATGCCTCCACGGGACTCAGTTCCCTCGACGGCGTCCGCCTGTGCGACCGCATCACATCCACTCCCCTTATGGCCTCAGCTCGGTCAATCTCCGCCACCCGCGAAAACCAGGCTAGCGTTCCGAGAAACGTGAGGTCCACCGGAGTCGTTGGCGGACATAGCTTGTCAATGCTCGCCGAGCCTGCGCCAGGTGGCGGCGTGGGCACGATTCAGGATGGTCGAAGCTTCGACACTGCCAGGCACTCGCGCACGCAGTCGAGAACGGTAGTCCCGGAGGGCCGAAAAGGGGTTGAGGCAGGAGCGATCCAGGTCCTGGAAACTCTCTGGTCCGGCGCGGGCGACGGCAAAGCGATATCTCCGTCGCGGATGACCACCACTCGCGCCTGCCACAGCCGTGCCAGCACGGCGGGATCGAGAATCGGGCGTAGATCAGAACGCACCAGGTAAATCCACACTCCAGCGCGAGGCTGGCCGATGATCGGGCACGGCCCCTCGTTGCGGCGATCGAGTTCGATCTTCACTCGCTGCGCCAGATCGGCGGGCATCATCACAGCCCCGGTCGAGCCGGCACGCATCGTGATCCTCCCCGTTGCCTGGTCGACAAGAGTCGGCAGACCGCACACGTGCCGGTAGTAATGACTGCGCGAGCGTGGCGAATCAGCAACGGCAAAGGGGTCATCGGCCTGGTTCATCGCAACCCTTCAACCGTGGACGTCGCGATGCCAGTGAAGTTCGCGGTCCGACACCAGGTCTCTCCTGATGCCCACCGATGCAAAGCGACGGCGACCGGGAGCGAGGGCAGGACACCGATGTAGTCGGCCGGCGCCGGCCCGAATGCCGCTGCGTATCGGCCTGGGGTGCGCCGAGGCAGCGCACCCCAGCGAACGAGCCCAAGTCGCTCGAGATTCTCGAGCATTTCGGAAAGTGAAGGGGTGGGCTCGTTCATCGTTTACTCCGTCTCGGCCGACAATCGTGATTCGAGCTGGCACCTGCACGGAACCTCGGTAACCAGCAGCTCAAGACTGATCCCATCGGGCGGTCGAAAGAAGGACAAATATGGGGACATTTGAAGTCCGATGGGAAACACTGACCTCGCCAACGTCCTGATAGCGGACTATTCTCGTGTGCATGGGAAACAGTGGGAACGCGGCGCTACGTGCGGCGCGCCAGGGGCTGGGGTACCGATCTCAGGCGGCCCTGGCTGATGCACTGACCGAAGTCGCACGCACGATCGGCCTTCGAATCGAGGTCGCGGCCCGCACAGTGCGGCGTTGGGAGTCCGAATCCCCACCGTGGCCGCATCCAGAGCACGCAGCCGCGCTGGAGGCGCTGTTCAAACGTCCCG
Organism: Nocardia sp. NPDC058666; assembly: GCF_042714895.1. NCBI lineage: Bacteria > Bacillati > Actinomycetota > Actinomycetes > Mycobacteriales > Nocardiaceae > Nocardia > Nocardia sp. NPDC058666. Next base: position 21,785 of record NZ_JBHXRY010000019.1, on the reverse strand, counting down.
TGGTGGAACTGGGATTCATCCCACCGTGGCCGAATGATGCAGAGGGGCAAGCACTTCGAGGACAAAGTGGTGCCACCGGGCCTCGAAAGTTGTCCCAGTATCGCCGGGTCGCGGGTGGAACAGAACTGCCAGCGTCTGTCGCGAAGAACTATGCGGCGATCACGGTCGCCCATCGCGGGATGTACTGGTCACTACCCGCGAACCAACTGCAACGATCCGTCGCGGATCACGCCCGGATGGGGGCCGACCTCCTCCCGCAGATCGATGTCAGGGCGGCAGTGTCGCTCGCCAAGGCTGTTTCCGAATCGGCACTGCTCGCAGGACGTCTCGAGTTCTTCGACCTTCAGCAGCCCGAGGCCGCGCAGCGCAGTTTCGTTCTCGCGCTCCAAGCCGCGCACGAAGCAGCTGACGCACTCCTCGGATGCGTAGTGCTGGCGCACATGGCGTTCATTCCCGCGTTCTCTGGAGAAGCGAAACGAGCTGAGGAAGCAAGGGAGCGCGTTCGCGCGGCACGGGCATTCGCCCGCCGCGCCAACGGGAACCACGAGCTGACGGCGTGGATCGATGCGGTCGAGGCCGAAGTGGAAACACGCTTCGGCAACACCCGGCAAGCGCTGAGCCTCATCCATCACGCCGAACAGTCGTACGCGCTGCACGATCCGCAGCAATCGCCGTCACCGGAGTGGTTGGACTGGTTCACTCCAATTCGGCTCGCCGGCTTCAAAGCGAACACCTTGATATCGGCGGGAGACGGTCGCCAAGCGCTGGACACCCTGCGTCGAGTTCTCGACGAACTTCCTGCGGAATCGGTGAAACAGCGGTCGGTCTATCTTGCCGACGCTGCAGCGGCATGCGTGTTGGAGAAGCTGCCCGAGCAGGCATGCGGCTACCTCGAGGATGCACTGGACGCGATCGGAGAGTACTGGTACGCAACGACTCTCGACCGCATCAAGGCCGTTCGCCAGGGGCTGCGCAAATGGGACTCGCTCCCCGAGGTACGCGCACTGGACGAGCGGCTCTACGACTGGCACACAACCGTCAACTCGATTTCCGGTTAGCGCTCGGCTTCTACAATGCCCGGCAGTTCGGAAAGGCTGTTGATCCTCCAGTCCGACAGGTCGTGAACGTCGTCCCTATCCCGGTGGATCCAGCCCCACGGCCCGCGCTGAATATAGGCGGTTCGCATCCCAACCTTCACGGCTGGCGTGATGTCGTTGTCGATGCGATCGCCGACGTAGATGATCTGCGACGCGGGGCATCCGGCGACCTCGACAACCTTCTCGAAGAACGCGACGTCAGGCTTCTGAACTCCCCAGTCATCGGAAGTCGCGATGGAATCAGTCGGCAGATCGAGCCCGCGCAGTATGCCGCCGGCGCGGGCCGTTTGGTTGCCGACGATGCCCACCCAGATCCCCATCTCGCGGAGGTTCGCCAGGGCCGGGCGCACATCGGGATAGAGGTCACCCTCCCCGAACCACTCCGGCTTGCCTGCCGCAGCACGCGCTTCACGCTCGCTCTCGAGATCGAACCCAGGCTTGAACACCTGGAACGCTTGCCGATAGTCCAGCCCTTGGGCGATCACCGCCCCGAACACCGAAGCGAACGTATGACGGGGCACGCCCAACCAATCGGCCCAAGTGCCATACTCCCGCGTCTCGTCCACCAGGGTCTCACCGACGTCGAACACCACTGCCTTGATCACCAAAAGCTCCTACTCCACACACCTGAGAATGCGGTGCCAACGTGCCAGCATCAGTCTAGGGGCGCAGGGCTGTCAGCTCCGAGAGGTTCTGATACAGGACGCCTTTCACTGGACAATCGGGGCCGACGGTCAGGGAAGAAGGCATTCGGGTATGTGCCCGACATCTGGCCAGCGAGTTCCCGGGACGCAGTGTCGAGTTCATCGAACGCCTGCAGCAGACGCACCCCTTCGACCGCCGTCGACTGATGGATGGCCAGTACACGATGGAACCCGATGATGGGATCCTCGATGCCGAAGATCTTGGCCGTCGCGTGTATCGCGTCGTTGCGGACATCCGCCCAGTCACTGATGGCCTCGATGACCGCGATAAACGAAGGGTCGGTTTCGACCGCCGGGTTGTCGGTCTTCTCAAAACCGTTCAGCAGCTTCCCACAAAGGCGTTTTGCCGTATCCCTGCCGGTGGGTTGCACCTTGCGAATTCGCCAGTATCGGCTCGCCAAACGATCGCTGAGAAGCGAATCCAGAACCGCTACTGCTTCGAGGTAGTGGCCGGTCTCAATCGATTCCATCACCCAATCGAATGCTGCGGTGTAGCGACGTGCGCGTCGGGCCCCGAAACCTGGATCGTGAGCGAGCTGTCGAGTCTGCTTGTTCCCCAAAATATTTCCCTCCACGACACCGATGGCTGCACTCACAGTTTATTCATCGTGACTGTCGGCAATACCGTTAATAGATGCACAGCATCGCCCCCGCCAACAGCACATATCCTAGCCCGTGGCCGAATCCCGTTCTGCAGCAGTCGATCCGATACACTCCTGGAGTGCCTTCCGGGAGTGACCCGCCGCCTCGGTCCTGACACTAGGCGTGCTCGGCACGACCCGCTCTACTACGATCTGTGTCACACCCTGTACCCCAAAGAAAAGGATTCCTATGGCCCGCAAAGTCGTTGTCAGCCTCGTCGATGATTTCGACGGCACTTCCGAGGCCGACGAGACCGTTACGTTCGGGGTGGACGGGGTCGCGTACGAAATCGACCTGTCCGACGCGAACGCAGCCAAGCTGCGCGAAGCGTTCGACCAGTGGCTCCCGTACGCCCGCAGAATTGGCCGCGCCAAGACGTCCGCAGGTCGCCACGCAGCGAAGTCACCGGCTGGCGTCACCGCCCGCCGCGACGACCTCACCGCCATTCGCGCTTGGGCCGGCGACAACGGCCACACCGTCTCCAGCCGCGGTCGGATCTCCGGCGATGTCATCGCCGCGTACGACGCCGCATCCGTATAGGCGAACAGTCGCGCCGAGGTCTTCCCACCTGACCTCGGCGCGACCGTCGTGAGCCAAAAGGCCCCGATCGGGGCCATTACACCGCTTGTTCAGTACCCTTCTTCCGGACGTGAACCATCGCATTCCAGATGAGGGCACGCGCCGGATCCCCGACCACGGACTGAGCAGCGAGACGCTCGAATATCCTTTCATACAGCGAGATCTCGCCAGGTTGCCTGATCGCCAACCCCGCCGAAGCCGTCTCCAGTGCAACCTCGACTTGATCGAACATGAGGAAGTCGGGCGCAGGGCCGGGAAATACCGCGTCCTTGGGTATGAGACCGATCGTGACACGGGTCGAGTTGGTGCAGGTGAGCAGATGTTCGAGTTGACCCTCCAGCACGGCGTTTCCGCCGACTGCCGTGTAGAGAGTTTGCTCGGCGATGATGAAGTGCATGCGTGCACGCCCCTGGCGCACCGCATTCTGGCGGTTCATCCGCGCCTCGACTGCCGCCTCAACCGACTCGCCGGATTCCACAAACTCGAGACAGGTCCGAAGTACTGCTGTCGCGTACTCCGTCGTTTGTAGTAACCCGGGAATCAGCGTGGGGTCGTAGCCCCGGATCATCTCGGCTGCCGCTTCGATCTGACCCGTCCGTTCCTGGACATTTCGCGATTTCATCCGCCGCCATTCCATGTAGGCAGTATCAATATTTTGCGAGTACGCGAGGAGATCCGAGAAATCATCCTCCGAATCTGTCAATCGGCACCAGATATGAAGATCAGACCGCGACGGCAAACGCTGACCGAGTTCATACCGAGTGACCCTGGCGCCACTCCATCCGGCGAGAACCGCGAGAGCGACACCGCTGAGATCCGCGGACATCCGCAACTCTCGCAGCCGCGCACCGAATGCCTGCCGAGCGAATTGATCCTTGCTCACGTCTGAAACCAATAGTCCCCCAATTGATCCGGTGACCGGCAGGTCACGACCCGAGCACAGCCGACGGCTCGTCCGGCCGGACTTCAACCCCCATCGGAACCTCGATGCACAGCTCGTGGTCAGGCACGTCGAATTTGTTGAGCACCTCCGCGTCGACGACAGGAGTACCCGTCAGCAAGAACGTCCCCTTGCCGGTGTCGTCGAGCTTGACATTGAAGCAGGTCCCCCGTTCGAGAAAGGTCAGCAATTCATATGGAATCTCGACGTGCTGATCCTTGCCCGGAACCCGCCAGCCCTGAACGATGTAGGTTCCACGTTCGGTCGCGTAGAGCGTCGGCGATCCGTTGTTCCGAGTGCTCTTGCCGAGAAATCGAGTCCGCATACCATCAGTCCTTTGTGTAAGTCGTTGTGGCAGCGATGATTTTGAGGTAGCGGCCAGCATCACGTCAAAGATTTCGTGTTTCGCTGTCAATTTCTGGTAATTGCCCAGGTCGCGAAAAGTCGCGCCGCGCTTCACTGTTGGGCGCGAGTGAGTCTCGCGCAGGCTGTTCGGACGATGGAACCTCTGGAAGCGAGGCGTTCTCGGTAGGTGCCTGGCCAGCTGGCGCGTCCGGCCAGAAGAGGGCACGCAACGCTTGGATCCCTTCGCGCGGAATTCGATACATGTTCAACCTCCATCGGGTGCTGTGAGCGGGTAGCAGCAATCAGGCCGTCTCGCAGCCGCCGATGATGGCCCGAAGCCACCGCGGGTATCTCCGTCGCGAACGGACGAGCACGACGTCACACAACAGGGCAAGGTTCGGGGGTATCGCCCCCTCGAAATGGGCTGCGCTAGGCGCGAAGACCACGTCGACGTCGTACTGGTGGACAAGTCGAATGAGTTGGCCGATCGGGTCGTCCCGCGGTTCGCCGTGCACCATCCGCAGCAATCGGCATCCGTGCGCCTCGGCGGATCTGGTGATGATGTCTGTCGCCGCGGACACACGTTCTTCGAGTAGGTCGATCCGTAGGTAGCCCAGCGCGTTCCGATGGGCGTGAGGTCTGGCCACCGCCTGATGCAGGGCGATGTCGGCTACGAGATCGGTGTTGTATCCAGCCATTTTGCCCCATCTCGCTGAGTTGTTCAGTGCCCCTTGCGATGTCGCGGGGCCTGAATCAGTTTGGCCCACCATACCTCAGGGCGTTCCATGCCGTTCTGAATAGACTCATACCTATTGCCTCTACCTGCTTGTTCTGCGAGACTGTCTTCTGTGACAGAACTTTTGAGCGTGCGACACGCAGTGGTTGCGTTGCGATTCCTCGGACGAGACACCCGCAACGGTGGATCACCGACGCTGTACGCCACCGATCGCGACAGCTACATCGTTCAAGGCTGGAAGGTCGAGGGCCGAGGCGATCGGGTCGTCGAGATCCCCCATTCCCTGCTCGCGCATCTCGAGCACGGAACCTGCTTCAGCGTCGAATTCGAAGACACCGGATCGGGAACATTCCTGCTGTCGGGGGTACCGCTTGCCGACCTCGCAACCCTGGCGATCATCAGTCCACCGGAGCACGAACAGTGCATCGAGGTTGCGATGCGCGCCCAAATCCGGCCCGTCGGCGATTCCTCACAGGGTCGAACGTTCACCACCGACCGGGAGTCGAGCGGTGACGGCTATCGTTTGAGGCCGTGACAACTGCTCAACAAGACCTCGAACAACTAGGAGCACGGCTGCGTGAGCTCCGCGAGCACGCGAAGCTCACCGGCCGCGAATTGGCGCGCCGTGTGAACTGGTCGAACTCCAAGGTGAGTCGCTTGGAGAACGGGGCCAACATCCCCACCGAGAACGACATCAGGGCATGGTGCCTAGCCACCGACGCCCATCTGAGCGTCGCCGGCCTTCTGGCGACTGTTCAACGCATCAACACCTCCTACACCGAGTGGCGCAGGAGAAGCTCGCAAAGCCTGCAAAACAACCTCGCCGAGCGGGAAGCCACCGCCAAGAAGATCCGCGTCTACGACAACCAACTCGTCCCCGGCTTGGTACAGACGCGCGCATACGCCACGACTGTTCTGGACCGCTGCATTGCGTTCGTCGGTGGTTTCGACGACTTGAACAGCGCCGTCCAAGCCCGCCTCGATCGGCAAGCCCGACTGCAAGCCGGCTCACAGCAACTCGAACTCGTCGTCTACGAGGACGCGCTCTACACCCGGGGATTCGACCTCCCGACAGTGCTCGAACAGCTTGAATTCCTTCTCACCGCGATGGACGAACCCCGCATAACGCTCGGCATCATTGCTCAGCCCGCCGAGTTCCAGTGCCCGACAATGCCATTCACACTGCTCGACGCGGACGAGGTTCACCTGGAAACTCCCACCGCGGCGATCACGGTCACTCAGCCTGGGGAAATCGCGCTGTACGAGAAGACTTTTCAGCGACTTTCCGATGCTGCTGTCACAGATTCTGATGCACGGAAGCTGATCCAACGGGCATTGGACCGCGTCATCGATCCCCAACGCCGCTGACAATCAACTCGGCCGCACGACCATCAGCTGAGTGTCAGTCCGAGCTGAGAGCCTTCAGCGCAGCCATCCACGGCAGCGGGCCGGTGTCGGCATCGTCGCTGATGCGCACGAATCGCACGCCCCACTCCGCGAGACGGGCTTTTGCCTCGCGTACGGCCGGGAAGTTCATCTGCTCCCGCTTCGAGTGTGGGATCGCCACCACCGGCAAGCCAGCTCCGACCGCCTCTACCAGCAGCGCAAGCGGCAACGTGTCACCGATGCCTGTGGCCCATTTCGCCAACGAACTCGAGGTCAAGGGCGCCGCGATGATGGCATCGGCTGAGGGCAGCAGATCATCAGTTCCGGGTTTCTTGAACTCCGAGCGCACCGGATATCCGGTCTGCGCCGCCAACGCGTCAGCGTCGATGAAACGGGCGCCATTGGGCGAGGCGACGACACATACGTCCCAGCCGTCGGCTTGCGCCAATGCCACCAGCTCGCCCACCGTGTCGGCCGGTGACGCACCGGTCACGATCGCGTACAGCACCCGAGTGCGCTCTCTCATGAGCCCCATCATGGCAGTCGTGCACAGGGTTTGCCCGACCTAGGCCATCACTACGCCTACACGCTGAGCAAGCTTGCCCAACTCGCCAGTTGTGAGGCCGTGCTTGGCTTTGCCCATCATGAAGCCGACGACCTCTTGCACGGTATCCACGTTCCGAACCTGCTCTGGCGCTATGCGTTCAGCTCGCAGCAGGGCATCGAGAGCGACCGTGTAATCACCACGCGACGCGGCCGCGCGCCCCACCTCTACGAAGTACTGCGCGGCCCGGCCCGCGGTCGGCAACGTCTGAGGATCCAGGTTCTGCGCGAGGGCCAGCACGGTGTCTGGCTCGCGCGCCTCCATGGCCACCGACATTTTCCACAGCGCTACGTTCGACGAGCCAAACGTGGTGTTTCCGATGATCGATGAGCTATCTGTCGCGACGGGGCGGTCCAGCCGTGCGGCGTACTCGGCGGCGTGATCCAAGTGATCGTGTGGATCCCCGCCGAAAGCGGCCGTCGCCAGCGATGCCTGCAGGTGCAGCATCCCCACCGTTTGGATATCGTTGGCGGTCCGTGCTCGCGGGCCCACCATGGCCGCAGTGCTTTCCGCACAATCCAAGGCGGCTTTCATCGAGCCCGGTCGAGCCAGCAGCACTTGGCTGCTGACGAACGTCGCAGCGGCGAACCCGGGCAGGCTGTCGATGGTGCGCGCAGCGTCCTGGGCTGCCCGCGCGGCCGACCAAGCCAGCGCAAGATGACCGCGGGCTCGCATCACCACTGAGGTGTCGAAAGCTACCTGCACCAACGTGTCCCACGCGCTGCGCTGTTCGACAGGGCGGCCTTCGAGGGCGTGGCGGTACAGATCGGTGATCAATGGCGCCAGTATCGCCGCGAGAGCGGTGTACTCGCCCGCCATATTGAGTCGTGTGACAGCTCGGCTTGTGGCGATCAGCGCGGGGATCGGGCGCAACGGCCCGGCATCGGCGACATTGCCTGCCGCCCAGAAAGCGGTCTCGATGTCGGTAACCAGGGCGGGGAAGTCGTCTACGTCCACCAACACCGTGTCCTCGTTCGACGAACCTTCCCCCACTGCGCCCGCGTCAGGCACACCGAATCGGTCACGGATGAAACCGTCGTGCGGCAGTAGCGCACCGGCGGCTGTTGGTGGGACATGGCGCGAAGACATTGCTCGTCGGTTCTTCCACGCGACCTCCCCTTCCGCCACGATCTCCTCGAATCGTGCCCGGTCTTCCGAGGTTGTGCGTTGGGCGTAGGTCGTGTCCAGGATCGACTGCGTCACAGAGCGGGGTTTGACCGCACTGAGCCCCGAGCGCCAATTGTTGACCGTGGTTGTCTCGACGCCCAGCAGTGCGGCGAACTGCCGGATCGACTTACGCATCGCCTCTTGAAGCGCAGCAGCTTCGAAGCCGGTCCATTCCCGCCCTCGTATCATCGCCGCCCCCTACTTTTCAGGACCTGACCTGGGAAATGCCCACGGTACGCCTACGGTAGGCCACCGCTGCGCGGTTCCCGCCTATGCTACTGGCGGACCACGATTGAAACCAGAACCCGTCCTGGGGAATCCGCGGCAAACTGCCAGCAGGTGCCCCTCATTGCTTGGAAGCATAACCAGGGAGGCCTTGGTGATCGAATGCACGCGATCGATCGTGAGGCAGACCCGACAATGAACAACGGCGGTCGGTCACCGCGCCCTGACGAGCCCGACATTCGCCTCACAGTCGAATTAGCCGGTATGCAAGTGCATTTCGCCGCGTGTCTGACGGCCGCTCTGGTGTTCGTCTGCGACGTGGCCGGCAGCCGCCCCGGCACCGTTTCCATCTACCCCGGGCACTGCACCGGATTGCCCCGACTCCCCAACGAGCGACTGTTCCTCCAGCCCTAACCCGCGCACAGCGACCCGACAACGCCCCCGACTCACCTGACCACACCCAGTGGACACTCCATCTTCTATCACCATCGAAATATCTAGGAAAGGTTATGACCATGTCGAAGAAGAGCTGGTACGACATCACCGATGGCGGGCTGGAAACGTTGCAGCGCAGCCTGATTCCCATCGAGGCCAACACCAAGAATCATCGCAGCTACAACCCCAAAATCATCCCCGGGCTACTGCAGACCCACGACTACGCTCGCGCCATCCTCACCAAATGCTCGGCCGTGCTGAACCTGGCCGACGACAGCGAGGCAACCGCGATCGCACGCATGGAACGCCAGGCCGTACTCGACCTGCCCGAGCACGAGTTCCACATGCTCATCGACGAGAGCGCGCTGCGACTCACAGTCGGCACCCCTGAGGTGATGGCCGCCCAGATCCAGCACCTGACAGAGATACTGACCGCCCGCGACCACGTCAAGATCGGCATCATCGCCCTCGGTGCCGAATTCGTCGCGCCTGCGATCAATTTCGTCATCAAGGACACGATCGTTGTCGACAGCGAGGGGATCACCGGGCCGATCGAGTACACGGAGAGCGGCGAGATCGAACTGGTCGAGCGGACCTTCGATCTGCTCGCGGCGACGGCTGTCTACGGCGAGGAGGCTCACGCCATCCTGAGTCGGGCACTGGCCAGCCACACCGCCACCGGCATCTGATCCGTCCAGTGCCAGGAGATGTTCATGCCGCTGACATGTATGTTCCGCGACACACCCGCCGATCTAGCCTCGGCGGCTGCTGATCTGATTGCCACACACGTTCATTCGGCGATCAGCGCCAGGGGCGAATGCCTCATCGCAGTCGCCGGCGGAACGACACCAGTGTCGACCTACCGCGAGCTGACGAGGCGCGATATCGACTGGGCCAAAGTAGTTTTCGTTCAGACCGACGAGCGGGTGACGCCACAGCTAGCCGACCGATCGGATGGGTTGATCGAGAGCGCCCTTGGCCTGACCGACCCGGGCCATCGCGCTACCTGGCACCCGATTCCAGTGAGCGGCGACGGTCGCGAAACTGCTGCGGCGTATGACGAACAGCTGTCGCTACTGCGCGCCGAGGGTGTTCCCGATATCGCGGTGCTCGGCTTGGGAACCGACGGTCACACCGCCTCGATCTTCGATCACACTCTCCGCGAAGACCCGTACCAGCGGGTGGTGGCCACGACCTATCACGGCGAACAGCGAGTAAGCCTCGGCCTGAACTATCTACAGGCCGTGCCGACTCGCATCCTGCTCGCCACCGGAGGCAGCAAGCGAGCGGCGCTGGCGCAAATCCTCACGCCCGCAACGGGGGCTGCGGTGACATCGGCGGCTGTGGTACTCGGCCAGGACGGGTACATCCTGGCCGATGCCGCAGCCCACCCGGGCCAGGCGTGAAATGGGAAACGTAACTGACGCGAACCGTCCGGTGATCGTGTTCGATCTCGGCGGGACGTGGTGGCGTTGCGCGGTCGTGTCCCCCGCCGGAGAGCTCACCGATCACGACCGGCACCCGGCCGTGACGAAGGCCGGCACCGGGAGCAATACCGACTCTTTGCGCGAGCTGATGGTGCAATTTCTTCTCGCTCAGACCCGTCGGCTGCTCGAAATTCATCCCGGTGCCTCCGATGTGGGGATCTCGATCGGTGCCGCGACCAACGGACACACCGGACAGATCCTGGCCAGTGCACCGCTGTGGGGCGACAGTGCCGACCCCTTCGATCTGCGAGCGGCGTTACGGGAGAACGAACCACGAACCCGGTGGTGGGTGGTCAACGACGTGACCAGTCTCGCGCTGGCCATCGCCCACCGGCCAGCGGTCCGTGCGATGGGCGTGAAAACCGTTGCGGCGGTGACAGTCAGCAGCGGGATCGCCGCGCGCACGATCGATGTGGAATCCGGTGCGGTGGTCTTGGACCGCGTACACGGGATTCAAGGCGAAATCGGGCATCTGCCAGCTGTTGTCACCGCACAGCTATCGACCGATCCGCCAGTGTGTGATTGCGGCGCTGTCGGGCACGTCTCCGCAATCGCGGCGGGAAAGGCGATCGACCGCCGTCTGGCGCAGCTGGCCGGCATCCTGGGCGCGGACGCGAACACCGAACCGACGCCGCTGGCTCGACTGCGGACCGCCTTGGAAGCCGATAACGCGTATGCCACAACGTTTCTCGACTCGGTGACCGCACCACTGGCGAAAGCACTGCTGTATCTGCTGACCATCGATCCGCGCATCGATCACGTGTTCATGTCCGGCGGGGTCGTCGACACGCTCACCGATCACTACATGAACAGCATGTACCGCTGCCTGGAAGCTGACGGTCTCTACCTCGTCTCCACTCACCAGCCCACTGTCTTTCGCGACCGGATTTCGCGGCTGGAATCCGACGGGCTCGATCCACTGCGCGGTGCCGGGCTTTTCGCTCGCACGCGATCGCTACCGGCAACCGCCGGGCCCGGGGAAAGGAATCACTGACATGGACCGCGTCTGGGGTGTCGCTGCGACACAAACGATCTGCTACCGAATCCGACGAACACGAGACTGCCTGGACCCCGACAACAGCGACCTGGCCGACGCGGTAGGCATCGGCAATCGCCGCACCCTGGTCTTCGTCGACTCGACGGTCATGAGCTTCTTCGGTGACCAGATCCTGGCCTACTTCGACACCTACAGCGCACGCTGCACCGTGGTGCCGATCGAAACGACCGAGCGCACCAAGAACTCCGAGACCGTGAACCGGATCGTGCGCGAGTACGACAAGTTCGGACTCAGCCGGCGTCGCGATGCTGTCGTTGCTGTCGGCGGTGGGGTCCTGACCGATGTCGTCGGGTTCGCCTCGAGCATCTATCGCCGCGGAGTGCCGTACGTCCGGGTGCCGACCACCCTGTTGGGCATGGTCGATGCTGCGGTGGGAGTCAAGACCGGGATCAATTTCAACGGCCGTAAGAACCGGCTCGGGACCTATTACGCCTCGAGCGAGACACTCGTCGATCCGTGCTTCCTCGCGACGTTGCCGGCCCGTCAGATATCCAACGGGATGGCCGAAATTCTCAAGATCGCGCTGGTCAAAGACAGTGGGCTGTTCGAACGTATCGAACGGGAATGGAGCACCGCGCCCGGTTTCGGGGCCGACACCACCATCAGTGGTCCCATCATCGATGCCGCGATCACCGCGATCGTCGAGGAGCTGGAACCGAACCTGTGGGAAGACAATCTCGCCCGACTGCCCGACTTCGGCCACACGTTCAGCCCCTCGTTCGAGCTCGCGGCGAGACCGAAGCTGTATCACGGCGAAGCGGTCGCGATCGACATCGCGCTGTCGTGCGTGCTCGCCCAACAACGCCAACTGATCGACGATGATTGCTTGGGCAGAATCTTGGCGCTGATGGCTCGCGTCGGGCTGCCGTTGAGCCATACCTGCATCACCGACGAGATGCTGAGAGCGGGCTTGGCCGACTCGATACGGCACCGCGACGGCAACCAGAACATCCCGCTGCTCACCAAAATTGGCACCGCGATCTTCGCCCAGGACATCACACCCACCGAGCTGGCCGTCGCAGCCGATGCGGTGCGCCCGCTGCATGCCGAATTGTGCGCCGCATGAGCACCACCGCCGCTGTCAACCGAGTCCTTGTCCGCCGCGGAGATCGACTGCACCTTCGGCGCAGCCTGGTGCCCGGCGCATCCGAACTACCCAGACTCCGTCGCGTCCTGCGGGTCGGTGTCTGTGGCACCGACCTGCAGATGCAACGTGGTGCACGCTCTGACCAAGCGACGATCCTGGGCCATGAAGGTCTCGCCCTGAACCCGGACAAACGAGGTTGCGAGATCTTCAATCCTGTCGACCCGAGAAACCAGGACGTGATCCTGGGCCACAGCTACGACGGCATCCTGCGCGATTATGTGCCCGCCGCGCTCCCGTGCGGGGTTGTGCCCGCGCACGAGGGCCTCCCGGTCGATCTCGGGGCGCTGGTCGAACCCGTCGCTACCGCCCTCTACGGGTGGGAGCTGATGGTCGAGCACCTCCGCCCGGAGGCAACGGTCGCGGTCTTCGGTAGCGGTTGCGCGGCGCTTCTGGTGTCGATGCTGGGCGAGCACCTCGGGTACCGAATGCAGCTCGTTCACCGGCGCCGCGCGCGCCTGCGCTACATCGACGAACTCGGTGTGCTGCGCGCGAGCACGCTCACCGATCGGGTGCAACCAGCCAGCGTCGCAGGCGCATTCGTGTGCCTGCCCCGCGAGGCGACCTTCACCGCCATCGGTGCGGCCGCCGCGAGCCTGTGCGACAAGGGCGTGCTCGACCTGTTCGGCGGCGTCGCCGCGGGACTGCGGCACCCGGCACTGCCCGGCATCGATTTGTCGGCGGTTCGGCGCGCCAACGTCTGCGGGCAGTCCCCCAGTACCCGCTACGTCCAGGTGTTCACAACCTCGGGCAAGCGGGTACGGGTGACCGGGCACCGCGGAACGTCACCAGCCCACCTCGATCAGGCCCAACGCCATCTCCTCGCCGCTCCCAGCAGATTCGGACGGCTCATCAGCCACGTGATCTCCCTCGACGAAGCCGCCGAGGCCATCCCCGGCATGGCCCGAGGCGAACGACCTTTCGGCGAGCACGTCAAGGTCGTCGTCGACCTGACCATGTCCGGGCCCGCGCGCGACGCTGACACCTCGACCACCGTGGCCGATCAACTGAAGGCGCTCAGATGACCGCACTCGACGTGCAGTCCTATCGGCGCATCGAGCACCGCGATCACACTGCCTTTCTCACCACCGCCACCGTTGCCGATGCGTCCTGCGGGCTCGGCTCCGCCAATGTTGTTCTGGCACCTCGTGTGGTCGGTGTCTGCCGCTCGGATCTGCGGGAGATCAGCGGTGTCCGGTTCGGGCGTCGCGACTTCGGCCACGAGATCGTCGGCAGCGTCTTCGACTGCAGCCCAGCCGTGGCCGACCTGCGGGGGCGCACGGTGGTGTTCGATCCGCATCCCACGCTGGCCCATCGGACATCCGGATTCGGCGAACTCGTCGAACTCCGCGGTGAACCCCACCAACTGCGTGCCGCACTGGTCCCGGTCCCTGACGGGCTCACCGACCGGGTCGCTGTGTTCGCAGAACCGCTGGCGTGCGCGGTGCACTGTGCCACCCGGATGCATACCGTGACTGCCGAACTCGGCCTGAAACCAGACACTGTCGTCGCGGTGTTCGGTGCGGGGATGGCCGGGATCCTGATCAGCGCTGTCCTCACCGCCACCGGCCACCGGTGTGTCCTGCTCAATCCCAGCGACGCGCGTATCGGGTTCCTGCGCCGTCGACGCGCCCTGCCCTCGCGGGTCTTTGACACCCACCGGCACCGTCCACCGTTTCAGCGCATCGTCGTGGCCACTGCCGCCGCCACACCGCATGTGCTGGCGACCTGCGTGGACATGCTCGCCGAAGATGGACTGCTCCTGCTTTTCGCGGGCACACAACCCGGTGACCGGCTCGACACCGTCGACATCGACTACCTGCGCCGAACCGAAGCCACCCAGTCCTGCGGTTCGCGGGACCGGTACCACCTGGCGGGCACTCACGGAGCCGGCCGTGCCGATTTCCATACGGCTCTGAATCTGTTGCAGCAGGCCCCCGAAGCCGGGTGGTCACCATGGATCTGTGTCAAGCGACTGACCACACAAGTCCTCGGACTCGCCGCGGCCCCCGCCTATCTCACCGCCAGCGCGACCCACGGCGGCATCGGCAAAACGATCGTGCAGATCCGTCCACCCATTCCCCCGGAGCAGCGATGAAGATCCCCCGCTACAACCACCGTGCCCAGTTCGCCGACCTGCCCGCCACCACCGAGAAGATCAGGCACGCGTTAGCTACCGGTGATTACATCCTCGGTGAAACGGTTGCCCGCTTCGAACAACGATTCGCCGACTACCTCGGCACTGCCCACGCGATCGGTGTCAACACCGGCACCGACGCACTGACTTTCGCCCTGACCGCGCTCGGCGTCGGACCCGGCGGCGAGGTCATCACCGTCGCGAACACCTTCCACGCCACCGCCGCGTCCATCGCCGCCGTCGGAGCCAAGGTCGTGCTCGTTGACTGCGAACCCGATACCTATCTGATGGATCTCGACGCGCTCCACGCAGCGTGCGGGCCGCGCACCACAGCCATCCTCGCGGTCCACCTGTTCGGGCGCAGCCTGGACATGGACCGGGTCACCGCCATCGCCGCTCTGCACCAGATCCCCCTCATCGAGGACTGCGCCCAAGCCGTCGGAGCCACCTGGAACGGCCGACGCGTCGGCACCTTCGGCGCTGCCGCAGCTTTCAGCTTCCACCCGAGCAAGAACCTCGCCGCGGCCGGCGACGCCGGAGCCGTCGTCACCGACAACCCCGACATCGCCCACAAGATCAGGATCCTGCGCGGCCTCGGACAGGACGGACAGCACAACCACGTCACGCTCGGGGCGAACTCCAAACTCGACACGATCCAAGCCATCGTCCTCGACGTCAAACTCGACCTTCTCGACAGCTGGAACACCCAACGCCGCACCGTGGCCGATCGCTACACCCAAACCCTGACGCACGCCGACATCGCGGTTCCACCGCCATCGCAAAGCCCCGGCGACCACGTCTACCACCTGTATCAAGTCCGCGTGCCTCATCGCAATGCCGTGCTCGCACAACTGCGCTCGCACGGCATCGACGCCGTCGTCCGCTACCCCGTGGCCATCCACCACCAACCCGCCTTCGCACGCTACGGGTTCGACGGACAGTACCCACATGCCGAACACCAGGCAGCCAACACCTTGTGCTTGCCGATTCGCCCGGACTTGTCACCGGCAGAGGTCGACTTCGTCTGTGACCGCCTGACCACCGCAATCACCCACCCCCAGAAGGCTCTCGCATGAACGTATCCATCGCACCGGCACTGATCGGCGCAGACCCCCTGGCCTTGCGCGAGGCCATCGACGGTGTCACGGCCAGCACCGCCAAGTACCTGCACCTCGACATCATGGACGGCCACTACACCCCCGCGATCAGTTTCGGCATGCGCACCGTCGCCGCCATCCGCCGGCACACAACTCTGCCCCTCGATGTCCACCTGCAAACCCTGCAACCCCAGCGCTACATCGACGACCTCATCACCATCGGCGCCGACCGGGTCTGCTTCCACGTCGATGCCGTCACCGACGTGGGTACCGCACTAGACACCCTCCAGCAGGCCGACATTCGCACAGGGCTGGTGCTCAACCCCGACCTCGGTCTGGAACTCCTCGACCCCTACCTCACGCGACTGGACTTCGTCGTCCTCATGACCAGCCGCCCCGGCACCAGCACCTTCGACTCCACGGTCATCGACAAAATCCGCACCCTGCGCACCACCCTCCACAACCTGGACCTCGACACCGTGGAACTCGTCGCCGACGGCGGCATCACCACCATCACCGCACCGCAGACAATCGAAGCCGGAGCCGACACCCTCGTCGCGGGCAGCGCGATCTTCAGTTCCACCGACACCGACCTGACCACCGCGGTCCACCGCCTCGCCCGACCTGTCCAGACCACCGCCACCGTGCGGGAGCACTGACTGGAAACCCGCGAAGTTGCGCGAACAAGCCGACCAACGAGCTCGTGTCCGGTGCAGGTCCACCGGGTACTCCACGGATACTCTGGTGCCGACGTCGCCGCTGCCGCATTGGAGAAATCCCGGCGGATGTGTCGAAACCTGTTCCAGCCCTGCACTTTTCGGCCAGTTCGAAACGTCGATTCCGTGATCCAGCACAGAAGGAGCCCCCTTGTCGCAGATACCCGAGGTGGTGGTGATCGACATCGTGACCCAGGTAGACGACCAGACTCTGGCCTCGATGACAGCCCTGCTGCCCCAACTGTCCACCACCGCAGCACCTTTGACCCGCGACCGCCTGGAGTCGGTCATCGATTGCCCGTCGACGCGGCTGCTCACCGCGCGTGTCGACGGCAAGATCGTCGGCGCGCTCACACTGGTCATGTACACGATCCCGACAGGGCTGCGAGCACGCATCGAAGATGTCGTCGTCGACCAAGCCGCCCGCGGACTCGGCGCCGGGCGAGCCCTGACCACCGCTGCGCTGGCCATCGCGAAAGACCATGGAGCCCGCACAGTCGACCTCACGTCGACCCCGACGAAAACCGCAGCCAACCAGCTCTACCAGCGGCTCGGATTCGCCCCACGCCAATCCACGACCTACCGCATGACCCCCTGAACTCCCACTGCGACAACGCCGACCAGACCGAAGGACCCCGAATGGACACCGCTCAACCCACAGCCGAGGCCCAGATTCGGCAACACGCGATTGCCCTGGCCGCCCTCGCGCACAACGGCCTGGTCTTCGCCACCGACGTCTTCGACCGGCAACGCTACGAGCAGGCCCAGCAGATCGCCGTCGACCTGCTCGCCCTGATCAGCAACGGCACCGCCCAGGACCTGGCCCAGAACGTGTTCCTCGAAAAGGGGTACATGACACCCAAAGTCGACGTCCGAGGCGGTGTTTTCGACGACCAGGGCCGCATCCTGCTCATCCGCGACCGCAGCGACGAAAAATGGACCCTGCCCGGCGGCTGGTGCGA
Organism: Nocardia sp. NPDC058666; assembly: GCF_042714895.1. Lineage (NCBI taxonomy): Bacteria > Bacillati > Actinomycetota > Actinomycetes > Mycobacteriales > Nocardiaceae > Nocardia > Nocardia sp. NPDC058666. The sequence goes on along the minus strand of NZ_JBHXRY010000019.1, from coordinate 4,325 downwards.
CGTCCTCGAACCACCCTCACTCGCCGTCGAACGCGAAGTCGAAGAAGAATCCGGAATCACCGTGCGCGCCAGCAAGCTCGTGGCCCTGCACGACCGTGACGTACAAGGCCACCAGCCCGCCTTCCCTTACCACGTGTACAAGCTGTTCTTCCTGTGCGAGACCCTCTCCCACGGCCAACCCAGCCCCGTCGAGACCATGGAAATCGGTTGGTTCGACATCGACAACCTGCCCGAACTGTCGACCACCCGTGTACTCGACAGCCAAATCCGGCTTCTCCACGAGCACTGGAACAAACCAGACCTGCCAACCCTGTTCGACTGACCGCTCGACACTGCCGCCCGGCAGACAAACGGACCACCCACGCGGAGTGTCAGAGGTTCTGTCTGACCATCCAGTCCCTGCGATTGCCTCGCCATATAGCGAGTAACAGTGCGCCGTCTTCCGGAGCTCGTTTGGCAGGGCAGACGTCGAAATGGGTGATCCGACACTCGTCCGTGGGGTTGGCACCGCCCAAGTTAACCGCTGTGCCGTCCCCAGCAACGCGCCAGCGTTTGCCCGGTGGGATCTTCGACGTCGGGTAGGCGCCGGGTTCGAGTAGAAGCCAGCGCCCATGCAGCGTTCGATGCCATAAGCATTCGGTCTCGCAGTATTTGCAGGTGCTTGGCGTGCCTTCTCGGATATCGGCGGCTGGTGCGACACGGAGCTGGTCGGCTGTTAGCTCGACGTCGATCTTCTCTGGTTCGCGGTCGGGGAAATTGACCGCCTCGTCCCAACACTTATCGCAGGCAACGGTCCGGAGAGGAACGGGTCGTTCCTGCGCTCCCTCACCTACCCCACAGACCATGCACGCCAGAATGCTCACAACGGAGATACTCTCATGATTACATTGCGCGCCAATGACTTTCCTCTGCGCCGACTCGATCCTACGGCCGAGCATCGGACTATCGATGGCAGGGAGCCCGCTCAGTCGCGGGCGGCGTCGCTCCTGACGCGACTCGGCGAGAAGGTGCGATCAACCATGCGAATCCCCCGCTTTCGCGATCGGTGTTAACCGCCTCAGGTCAAGGCGTTCTCCCTGCCAACCGCTGAGATGCGGGACTGGTGCAGGATCCGGTGACGGTGTGACCTGCCCCAGCCCCTGATGATGACTCAGCTCCACGACGTCGACACGCAAATGAGCACGACCTGCGACGTCATGGACCGCCAGACCGGCCTGTACCCACAGCGCCCAGCGAACTCGATCGCCAACAATTGGCGCGTCTCCATCTCGCCTCCCGCGTCCGGGGTACCGGACCGGCCTATTTCTAGAAGCTTAGCGTCGGGTCACTTCCGGCGTGCCTGCTCAGTTTGATGACCGGGACAACTCCGACGTCGAGGCACAGCTTTGCCCAGTCGGCGATCTTCTGCTTCAGGATCACCGATTTGGTGTCGGCAATGTTGGCGGGCGGCCTCTTTGCCTGGTAGCCGAGCCACAGGCAGTATCGTTCAGGTTTGGGTAGGTCGGTGACGGTGGCTTTGTTCCGGATGAGTTCCAGGACCGTTGTCGCCTGGTCGCAGACATAGCCGAGTTTCTGTGCCGTGCCGAACTTCACGGCGAACACGGTCTTTTCGAGGCTCAGGTCCCATGCTTCGACCGGCGTTCCGGACGCGATCACCGCAAGACTGAAATCCTTGTCGGCCTTCTTATAGCCTGCCCCGCCAACCTGATCGGAATCATTGAATGACGGTTCGGTTCCGGTGAGCACGGCGAACATCTCCTCGGTCGGCTCGACCTTGATTTCCCGCACGTACTTATCGATGAAAGCCAGATAGTCCTGATTAAATTGCTTCCAGACTCCGCCGGACAGTGTCGCCCTGTGCAAATCGACCGTGTAGTCCAGCGCCTGTTTCAAGGTTAGGTGCGGCTTGTGCCAGTCACCGTCTTCCGTGAACCTTGTGATTTTTATGGCAAATATTTCGTCACGTGCCAGTTTCCGGGAACTTATGTACAGGCGGAGGTCTTCGATGGTGAGGTCGTGGTCGAAGCCTTTCTCCGGGAACAGCATCGACCTTTTATTGCGGGCTTTCAAGTCAAATTTTCCGGGCTTTCCGAACAGAGAGTTGAAGTCGGCGTCATACAGATCCAAGCTGTTTGTGGTGAATTCCTCCTGGTCGCCGGTCCCGAGGATCGCATCGAGGAGGAGGTTGTCCAGCGCAGCGAGCAGTTGCTTGTCCTTTACGGGTTTCTCCCGGGGCAGACGGAACAGTTCCGGTCTTTTCAGCTCGGCCTCGATAGACGACAGAAACGCGGGGATTCCTGATATGTCGATAGGAGGTGACAGGGCGACAGATGTGCTGAAACTACCGGCCGATCCGTACATCTCTTGCTTCGATTCGATGATTGCCGCACGGATCTGGTCGATCGACTCACCGCCCTCGATGTCAAGATGCGTGTGCGACCGATAGACCCGGCTCTCCCTCTTCCTGATGCTATGGGACCGCTTCGTCCCGGTCTGCTTGACATCGCCCTTGTTGGCGATCCGTTTGGCCAGGTCGAGCCCGAACTCGTAGTCACACAGCGACCGGGCCTGGTGGTGGCCGGATCCATATGACGCGGCGTAGCACGAGGACTCGTTGTAGAAGATGTGCAGGCCCGCATGCTCCTTCCTGGTGGGAACCTCCCGGTTTTGGAAGAACGACGCGTACCGCTTCACCCATCCCGCGACGGCATCCTCGCCCTCTTCGAACCAGAATTCCGAGTGCCAGCCGATGTCGGTGTACGCGAGGATCAACGTATAGCCGTTGTCTTGGAGAAGCGCGCGAAGTGCATCCAGCGAATTTCGTGGAATCTTGAAGATGTTCAGTTCCATCCCGTGGCTCCCGGCCGTTGCTCGTAGTCGAACGTCGAGCGCCGTCACGGCAAGCCACGGTGCACACCACCGCGATCCGCTACCCGGGCGGTACCCCGCCTCGAAAGGTACCGCATCTCAACGGAATCAGCGACGGGCACAGTCCAGCCTGAGCCAGTCGGTCGAGGGGACGGGTCGACGCCATGAGCCGGGATGTCGCGAGTCGGCTTTCGGGGCGATGATGAACGACCCCCTTCGAATCCCCGATCGCATGCCCTCGGGCTGCCCGTATGGTTACCGGCCTTGACTGCACTCGATGTGGTCCGCAGTGCAGCAGGACAACTCGGCTGCTACCTTGTCGGTAGAGTTTGCGGCGGCACGTTGTCATCCACCGCCATCGTCGCATTGACACGGTCACAGTCGAGGTTCCTACGCAACCACGATCCCGGAGTGCATGGGCTTGTGTCGATGGAGGGAATCAGGAGATCCTTGACTGCATCCGATTGAATAGCCGTCGGAAACTTTTGAATAATCCTACTCGAATAATTCGATACGATAGACCCCTGACCGGCCTCTACGACTATTCCGGGTATCCTGCGGCGACGGCTTTGCCGTACCACAATGCGGCCAGCTCATGTTGGCCGCGGACCTCGTGGACGATCCCGAGGCCGTACATCGCACCAGCATCCCCTTTCGACGCACCTGGTAACAGAACCTTCTCAGCACTGTCGAGCTTTTGCTGAAAGATGTAACACACTGTCAGCGGTCTTGTCGCCAACGTCATACCCGCGTTTAGTGCCGCTATTAGGTATGCCTCGGCGCTCGCATGCTGGCCGGACTGAAGGAGTCGCGTTCCGACCGCGAGGTTCGATTCAGGGTGCCCGGCGTCTGCAGCGGTGACGAACCACCGCATTGCTTCATCTGATTCACCACGGCTGTCCAGTTGCCGAGCCAGATTGAACATCGCGCGCTGGTCTCCTCGCTCCGAGCCTCGGCGAAACCAGTATTCGGCGGACGTTGAATCGAAGTCCTCCAAGGACAGGCGACCGAGGCTGTTCATCGCGTGAGGGCTGCCGGATTCAGCGGCGGTCGAGTACCAGTACTTAGCTCCTGCCAGCTCTCCCTCGCTTTGGAGCTGGCTTGCGAGATTCTCCTGCGCGAGGACATATCCAGCTTCCGCAGCCTTGCGATACCACGATTGGGCGGTGGCCCGATCTCCCTGTTTTGAGAGCACGGATCCCAAGTTGTTCATAGCGGCGAAATCCCCGGCGGTCGCACCTTTTGTGTACCATTGTTTCGCTTCATCTAACCGCCCTTTTTCGAACATGACGTTCCCCAACCCGGACATCGCTTGTACAAATCCCTGTGCGGCTGCGGTGCGATACAGGGATTCTGCTGCATCTAGTGCCGCGTCCGGAAAGGTTGATGCGGTAACCGCTCGGGGTGGCGGGTTGATCCGTGGCCGGTGACCGGTGATGCTGCCCAACGGAGGTGGT
>NZ_JBHXRY010000018.1:0-77516 GCF_042714895.1 Nocardia sp. NPDC058666 | reverse complement strand
CGTCCGAGGCGCAGCCTCCAGCAACGGTGGCTAACTCGCGGCCCCTCAGGGGCCGCGCTCGAGCGCGCCAGCGCTCCAAAAACACAGCCTCAAACCATCTGGGACCACCAAAACCCTGAGGCTTTGCCAACCCCCCGGTGCCACGAACCCCTACGCCTGCAAGACGATGTTGGTCAAAGTCCGAACCCCCACCGCCAACGCCCGCTCATCGATATCGAACGTCGGCTGATGCAGATCCAACTGCTCCCCCACCCCCGACCACACCCCGAGCCGAGCCATCGCGCCGGGCACTTCCTCCAGGTACCAGGAGAAGTCCTCCCCGCCACCGGACTGCGCGGTGTCGGCCAACGCGTCCTCGCCCATCGCCAACACCGCGTTCTCGAACATCAACGCCGACGTCGGGTCGTTGACCACCGGCGGCACGCCACGCTTGTAGTTGAGCTGATACCGCACGCCCGTGGGCGCCAGTAACCCGTCGACGATCTCGCGCACCAGCGGTTCCAACAGCAACCACGTCGCGTGATCCCCGGTGCGCACGGTGCCCGTGAGCATCCCTGTCTGCGGAATCGCGTTGGGCGCCTTGCCCGCGCTCACCGCACCCCAGACCATGACCGTGCTGGTCCGCGGATCGACCCGACGGCTCAACAATCCGGGCAGACCTGTGATGACCGTCCCGATCGCGTACACAAGATCGCTGGTCAGATGCGGCCGCGAGGTATGCCCGCCGGGCGAATCCAACACCAACTCGACCGTGTCAGCAGCCGACGTGATCGCGCCGGTGCGCGAACCGACCTTGCCGACTTCCAGTCGCGGATCGCAGTGCAGCGCGAAGATCCGGTCCACCCCGACCATCCCACCGGCGGCGACCACGTCCAGCGCACCGCCGGGCATCACTTCCTCGGCGGGCTGGAACACCAACCGCACCCCCACCGGCAGCTTGTCCTGCGCTTCGGCGAGCGCGAGCCCGGCGCCCAGCAGCACGGTGGTGTGCGCATCGTGCCCGCAGGCGTGCGACACGCCCGGCACCGTGGAGGCGAAGGTCAGGCCGGTGAATTCCTGCATCGGCAGCGCGTCCATGTCGGCGCGCAAGGCGATGCGTCCACGGTCGGTGGGTCCGAAATCGCAGATCAGGCCGGTGCCGCCGGGCAGTACTTCCCAGCTCAGGCCGGCCTTGGTCAGCCAGCCCGAGACGAACTCGGTGGTGGCGAACTCCGCGCGCGACAGTTCGGGATTGGCGTGGATGTGCCTGCGCCATTGCACCAGGTCACCGGTGTGTTCGGCCAACCACGCGTCGACGATCTCGGTTCCCGACATCAGAGTCTGTTCGGTGACCGGCACGGTCGGACACGCCGCGGTCTCGCGCGTCATCGACGGGGCACCTACACCCATCGATAGCGCGTCGGAGCCTGCGCGTGCGGTGTCCGGATGGCCGGAAATACTCACCGAATGTCCTCCTGTCGTTGGATCAGCTGTTGCAACAACCTGTCCCTGTGTACTTCATCGCCTGCTATGGCGACAGCGGTACGTGCCATCGCCAGCGCCCCGTCGAGTACGGCCCGGTCCGCCGAGGCGTTCACCGCGGCGGCGGCGAACGCGGGCTGATGGGTCGCGGCGCCACCGGCGTCGATGCCGATCACCGGGTGGATACCGGGGATGACGTTGGTGACGTTGCCCATGTCGGTGCTGCCCAGGGGCCGCAGCACCTCGAGCTCGGGCGCGATCGGCACCCGTCCCAATCCGGTGATCTGCGCGCGGTAGGCAGCGGAGAGAATCGGGTCGGGGGTGAGCTCGGTATAGGTGGGCGCGAGCGTCCGTATGTCGTGGGTGCAGCCGGTTGCCAGGGCACCCGCTTCGAAACAGGCTTTCGCTCGGCGCATCAGGTCGTCGAGGGAGCCGGAATCGGCCGCGCGCAGGTAGTACAGCAACTCCGCACGTCCGGGCACGATGTTGGGGGCTACGCCACCGTCGGACACTATACCGTGCAGCTGCTGACCGGGTCGCAAATGCTGCCGTAGCAAGCCCACAGCAACCTGGGTGACGGTCACCGCGTCGCCGGCGTTGCGGCCCAGTTCCGGCGCGGCGCTGGCGTGCGATTCGCGACCGTGGAACACCACGGCCAGGTCGGCCAGTGCCAGCGAGCGCGCGCCGACGATGTCGAAGGGGCCGGGGTGCACCATCATCGCCATCGCGATGTCGTCGAAGGCGCCCGCTTCCAGCATGAGCACTTTGCCGCCGCCGCTCTCCTCGGCGGGCGTGCCGAGCACGACCACGGTCAGGCCGAGCGCGTCGGCCACGGCGGCGAGTCCGATGGCGGCGCCGACGGCGGACGCGGCGATGATGTTGTGCCCGCAGGCGTGGCCGATCTCGGGCAGCGCATCGTATTCGGCGCAGATCCCCACCGTGAGCGGGCCGCTGCCGTAGACCGCGCGAAAGGCGGTCGACAGCCCCGCGACACCGGTGGTGACCGCGAATCCGCGTTCGACCAGCGGTGCGAGGACCTTGGCGACACTGCGCGTTTCAGCGAAGGCCAGCTCGGGTTCGGCGTGGATCGCGTGCGACAGCCCGATCAGCTCGTCCGAGGCAGCCAGGATCGCGGCGTCGGAGGCGGTGGCTGTGAGTTCGCCGGTGCGCGAGGGTGCCATAACACCAGTCTTGCATCAGTGTGTGACACCGGCGCACCGGCGAGTGACGTCAGCTGCCGAACGGCAGGTTCTCCGGGGTGACCGGGGTGGCAAGCGCGGCGAGGGCCTCGGCGTGCAGCGCGGTCTTGATGATCGGGGTGATCGGCTTGCGCAGGCTGGTCAGTGCGGCGGCGCGGGCGATCGCGGTGGGCAGCACCTGGTCGGCGTCGACCTTGGCGTCGGCGATGCCGGCGGCGATGGCCTCGTCGGCGGCGAAACGGTGGCCGGTGGTCATCGCCTGCACGCAGACCTGGTTGCTCAGCCGGCCCTTCAGCAGCCCGTTCATGCCGATGGTGAAGGGCATACCCAGGTGGACCTCGGGCAGCGACCAGAAGCCGCGGTCGCCGCGCATCACGCGGAAGTCGTGCGAGGTGGCCAGCATGGCACCCGCGCCGAACGCGTGGCCGTTGATCGCGGCGATCGTGGGCATCGGGAAGGTCAGCAGGCGGGTGTACAGGGTGTGTACGCGGTCGAGGTAGCCGTGGATCTTGTCCAGGTTGCCGAACACGTAATCGGTGTCCAGACCATTGCTGTAGTACTTGCCGGTCGCGACGGTGACCAGCGCGGCGGCACCTTCGGACGCCTCGACCTCGTCGAGTGCGGCGTGGAAGGACTCGATCCAGTCCGGCGAGAAACGGTTCTCGTTGTCGACCTCGCCCTCGTTGCCGAGGTACAGGACGAAAACATCACCAGAGCGCTCCAAATACGGCATACAGGCAGAATAAACCGCGACTCGACGATTGCGTTACTCGCGGGTAGCCAGCGCCGCGCGACACTTGTCGGCGGACCGCAATACACTCTCCACATGACTGCCGAACAGGCCGCTGCGGCGATTGCCGAACGTACGGGAGTGCCACGTCATCGCGTGGCCGTGGTGCTGGGATCGGGGTGGCAGGAGGCTGCCGCCGAGATCGGGGCGCCGCACGCCTCGATCCCCATGACGGAATTACCGGGCTTCGGTAAACCCAGTGCGCAAGGACACGGCGGCATGATCCATTCGCTGACCGTGGGCGACAACGAGGTGCTGTTGCTGATGGGTCGTCAGCATCTGTACGAGGGGTACACGCCCCAGCAGGTGGTGCACCCGGTGACCGCGGCGATCGCGGCGGGCGCGGAGATCGTGCTGCTCACCAATGCCGCGGGCGGGATTCGGCCCGGACTGCAGGTGGGTGAGCCGGTGCTGATCGCCGACCATCTCAACCTCACCGCGCGCACCCCGCTGCAAGGTGCGCGGTTCGTCGACCTGGTGGATGCCTGGGATCCCGAATTGCGTGCCCTGACAAGGGAAATCGACCCGAGTTTGTCCGAGGGCGTGTACGCCGGGCTCACCGGGCCGCAGTACGAAACGCCTGCCGAGATTCGCATGTTGGCCACGATGGGCGCCGATCTGGTGGGCATGTCGACGGTGCTCGAGGCGATCGAGGCGCGTTCGCTGGGCGCGAAGGTGCTGGGTATCTCGCTGGTGACCAACATGGCCGCGGGCGTGACCGGCGAACATCTCTCGCACGCAGAAGTGCTGGCCGAAGGACAGGCCGCGGCGCCGCGACTGGGCAAGCTGCTGCGCGGGATTCTGGAGCGCGTGTAGATGTTGCGCTTCGGGACCGCGGGCCTGCGTGGACCGTTGCGCGAGGGCCCGGACGGTATGAACGTGACCACGGTGTCGCGGGCAACGGCCGGGTTGGCCGACTGGTTGCGACAGCGGTGTCTGGGCGGTGGGGCCGTGGTGGTCGGGCGCGATGCGCGGCACGGGTCGGCGGAGTTCGCTACCGCCACGGCGGAGATCTTCACCGCGGCCGGGTTCGCGGTGACGGTGCTGCCCGATCCGGTGCCGACGCCGGTGGTGGCGTTCGCGGTGCGGGAGTTGGGTGCCGTAGCGGGGGTGCAGATCACCGCCTCGCACAATCCGCCTGCCGACAACGGGTACAAGGTGTATCTCGACGGTGGGTCGCAGCTGATCTCGCCCGCCGACAGCGAGATCGAGAAGTGCATCGAGGCGGTCGTCGAACCTGTTGCGCGGGAAGCTGTTTCGACTTCCGGTGGCGACTTGGTCGATCGGTACGTCGCACGCGTCGCGGAGTTGCCCGGCCTGCTGGGTGGGGCCGGGGAGCGGGCGCCGGTGCGGATCGCGTTGACGGCGATGCACGGGGTCGGTGGTGAGATCGCGGTACGCGCGTTGGCCGCGGCGGGGTTCACCGATGTGCACGTGGTCGACGAACAGTTCGCCCCCGATCCCGACTTCCCGACGGTGAGCTTTCCCAATCCGGAGGAGCCCGGCGCGGCCGATCTGCTGCTCGCGCTGGCCGACCGCATCGATGCCGATGTGGCGATCGCGCTGGATCCCGACGCCGACCGGTGCGCGCTCGGCGTGCGGGGCCCGGAGGGTTGGCACATGCTGCGCGGTGACGAAACCGGCGTGCTGCTGGCCGATTACGTCCTACGCACCTCCCCGACCGACCCGCTGGTGGCCACGACCATCGTGTCGTCCCGTCTGCTGTCGAAGCTGGCGGCCGCGCAGACGGCCCGCTACGCCGAGACCCTCACCGGCTTCAAATGGTTGGCCAGAGCAGGCGAGGGCCTGGTGTACGCCTACGAGGAAGCCATCGGCCACTGCGTGGACCCCACCAGGGTCCGCGACAAAGACGGCATCTCCGCCGCCGTCGCCGCGGCCGACCTGGTCGCGCTGTTGAAGGCGCAAGACAAAACCCTGCAGGACGAACTCGACTCCTACGCCGTCGAATTCGGCCTACACGCAGGCGCCCAGGTCTCCCTACGCCTGCCCGACCAATCCGCCGCGAGCGCACTCGTCGCCACCCTGCGCGCCGCCCCGCCCACCGAAATCGCAGGCACCCCAGTGACTTTCACCGACCAGTCACTGATACGCGGCCCCCTGCGCACCGACGCCCTGATCTTCGACGCCACCGACTTCCGCATCGTCGTCCGGCCCTCAGGCACCGAACCCAAACTCAAGTGCTACCTGGAGGTTTTCGCGCCGGTCACCGACGCTGCGGACCTGCCACAGGCACGCGTCGCCGCCGACATCCGACTCGCAGCACTGGCCGACTACTGCGAGGCCCTGGGCGCAGTGGCGCACTGACCACACGACACTGCACCCGTCGCGCGCAACCTCCTCGACCGTGCACCCTTCGCGAGTAACCCGCACGACCTGCGCCCCTCGCGCGCAACGGTTCTCGCGCTGATTCAGCGGGGGCCGAACTGGCGGTCGCCCGCATCGCCCAGGCCGGGGACGATGTAGGCGTTTTCGTTGAGTTTCTCGTCGATGGCGGCGGTGATCAGGCGGACCGGTAGGCCCGAGGCTGCCAGGGCGGCGACGCCTTCGGGGGCGGAGACCACGCAGACGGCGGTGATGTCGGTGGCGCCGCGGGCTACCAGCAGTTCGATGGTGTGGCGCATGGAGCCGCCGGTGGCCAGCATGGGATCCAGGACGAACACGGGCAGGCCGGTGAGGTCGGCGGGTAGGGATTCGAGGTAGGGCACCGGTTCGTGGGTGGTTTCGTCGCGGGCGATGCCGACGAAGCCCACGCGCGCTTCGGGGACGAGTTCGGCGGCGGCGTAGACCATGCCGAGGCCTGCGCGCAGCACGGGTACCAGCAGGGGCGGCGAAGCCAGGCGGACGCCGTCGGTGACCGCGACCGGCGTGTCGATCGGGGTCAGCACCACGGGCGCGTCGCGTAGCGCCTCGTACATGAGGATGCCGGTGAGATCGGCTAGAGCATTGCGGAAGGTGGCGTTGTCGGTGCGCGCGTCCCGCATGGTGCTGAGCAGAGTCGCGGCGAGTGGATGGTCGACAGTGTCGGTGCGCATGAAAAGACGATAGGGTCGCCAAGCGCTTCGCGCCTACGACCGCTGGGGAAAAAATTTCGCGGACGAGGGAACCGAATGCGGAGTCGGTGCGTCCAAGATAGTGAGTGACGTACTCTGCCCGGGAACTGACACGAATGGGGGAAGTTCGATGCGAAAAATGTCCGCCGATGCCGAGGGCATCGTCGCCTACAGCGCGACCGCCGGGGCGATGGCCTCGGAACTGGCAACGGCGGCGGCTGGTTCGGTCGCCTCCGCACCCACCCTGCTCGGCCCCGTCATGGGCCTGATCGGCGGCGATTTCACCGCCGCCTACTCCGCCGCGCACGCCGGTCACGTGGCCTCGATCGCGCAGCTGTCCGCGGTCATGGGCAGCATGGGCGTGGCTACCGCGAGCGCCGCGACCACGCTGGTGGAGACCGACTTGAACAACGCGGCGCCGTTGCAGGCCGCCGCGGGCGAGATCGCATGATCGACCTCAGCGGACTCGTGCAGCCACTGCTGGACCTGCTGTCCAGCTTCGGCACCGGCGTGCAGGGCGTGGGCGGCCCGTCCGACGGGCTGCGGTCGACGTCGACCAACCTCGACCAGATCTACCAGCAGGGTCGCAGCAGCATCAACAACGTGAACACCGCGTGGGACGGCCAAGCGGTCGACGCGGTCACCGCCAAGGCCCTGCGCGTGCAGACCTCCTCGGCGACCCTGTCCGACAACGGGGTCGGGATGGCGACCGTGGTCGACCAGGCCGCGGCCTACGTGGAGACCGGGCAGAAGGAACTCGACGGGATCGTCAACTCGTTCGTGTCGCAGGTGTCCGCGATGGGCACCGCCGTCGGCACCCCCGTGGGTCTGACCACGGTGATCGCCTCGGCCATCGACCACATCGGCCAGGGTATGGGCGTGGTGGGTCGCGTGCAGGAGGAACTGGGCACCCAGACCGCCGCGATCAAGGAACTCACCCCCGCACCGTCGAGCACGTCGCTGGCGGGTGTGTCGTCGGGCGCGAGTTCGTTGCTGTCGTCGGTGTCGAATTCGGGCATGTTGTCCTCCGTCGCGAGCACCGGCACTTCACTGCTGGGCAGTGTCGGGTCGTCGTTGTCCACGGCGATGGGCGGCAGTTCCAGTAGCGGCTCCAAGTCCGCGGCCGCCGGCTCGGGCAAGACCGCGGGATCGGGCTCGTCGGCCGGTTCCTCGACCGGCTCGGGCACCGGCGTGAAGATCACCCTGCCCGACGGCAGCACGGTCGAAGCGCCCAACGAGAAGGCCGCCACCGCGGTCCGCTCGGCCATCGGCGCGGTCGGCACCCCGTACGTGTGGGGTGGCAACGACCCGCAGTCGGGCATCGACTGCAGCGGCTTGACCAAGTACGCCTACGGCGAGGCCGGTGTCGAACTGCCGCGCCTGGCGCAGGAACAGCACGTGGGCAACCCCCAAGTTTCCCCCGGTGACCTGATGCCGGGCGATCTGGCCGTGTGGGACGGCCATGTCGCCATGGTGGTGGGCAACGGGCAGCTCGTCGAGGCCGGCGATCCGGTGTCGATCAGTTCCATCCGAACGGAGAACAGTGGCATGGAGTTCTACGGCTTCTACAGGCCTACCGAATGAGCGGCACACCGGTGCCCGAGGTGCCCAATGTGGAGTCAGCGGTCAGCAGTAACCGCTCCGGCACGATCAAGGTGCGCGCGACCAGCATGGGTCTGCCGATCGCGATCAAATTCGAACGCAGCGAGTACCAGTACGGTGCGCAGGCGCTCGCCGACGAGATCCTGCGCCTGACCAGGCGCTCGACTATCGCCGCGGCCGCGCGACTGCGCGAGGTCTACAGCGAGCAGGCGCAGATCCCCGACGAACTGCTGGACAAGATGAACCTGCCCACCCGGCGTCAGGCGGTCGACGAACTCGATCGCATCGACGACGCCGACACCGGTCAGACGAGCTGGATGAGGCCACTGTGAGCGCGGAAATGGATGCCCTGGTCGCGGGCGTCACCGGAAAACTCGAGGCGCTCGAGGCGGCGCTGTACGGGTTGAAGCAGGTCAGCGGGCGGTTCACCACCGAAGACGGACTGGTCACCGCCGAGGTGAACAGCGACGGCGCGCTGGTGGCGTTGCAGCTGGACGAGGCCATCACCACCATGGCGCCCACCGAGGCCGCGGCACTGATTCTGGCGGCCTGCAAACAGGCCACCGAGACCGCCGGTGCGGCCCGTTCCGACATCATCGCCACCCTCAACGAGTCGCTGACCGGACCCGGTGCACAGCCCGGCGGGCACTTAGCACCTGGGCCGGATAGTGCCGCGCGCCGAAGCTAGATAGGCTTCGCGTCATGGCTTCTGGAGACATCGTCCCGATCGCGCTCGGTCTGACCGATGGCGATCTCGTCACCCTGTGGGCACCGCGCTGGCGAGACGGTGACGATGAGTGGGAGGCGTTCCTCGGTCACGAGGACGACCTCTACGGATTCGAGTCCGTCGCGGAGTTGGCTGCGTTCATCCGCACCAACTCCGACAACGACCTCGTCGAGCACCCGTCATGGGCGGTCATCGCCGGTCTTTCGGCCGCTGAGCTGGAGCCGGAGGAGAATTTCAGCTTCGATCTGGTCTCCGTGCCCGAGCTGGCCGCGGGCGATCCCGAGGGCGACGTGGTCGGCGAGCTCGAGGACACCCTGGCGATGGTGCGCAATATCGCCGAGGTGTGCGAGCTCGACGTGGTGACCAAGTTCTTCGGCAACAACCCGGTGCTGGGCGTGCTGGCCAGTGGGGCAGGCACGTTCGTCGGGCGCGACGGCGAAGAGCTGTGGGATCAGGTCGGCGCCGCGATCGTCAAGGGCTGGGACGACGTGCTCGACGCGATCGACGGCGTGGTCAGCACGCCCGAGGTGGACGCGGCCGCGGTCGCGGTCGCGGAGGCCGAGCTGTTGGCCGCGGAGGAGAACGTGGTCGACGCCGACGACGTCGCCGAGGAGGAAGAGGAGTTCGAGACCGTCGATCTCGACGCCCCCGACGAGGACGAGACGTTCTGGGACGAGGTCGGCATCGACCCCGTCAAGATCGTCACCTCCGACGGCGAGCACTTCACCCTGCGCTGCTACCTCGACGACGAGCCGATCTTCCTCGGCAACGGCACCACCATCACCGTGTTCGGTTCCGAACGGGCGCTGGCCCGCTACCTGGCCGACGATCACGAGCACGAGCTGGCGCGGGTGTCGACCTTCGCCGAGGTGCAGACCGCCGCGGTGGACGGTTCGCTCGAGGTCGAGGTGACCGACGAGAACGTCTACGTGCTCACCGGTCTGGTCGAGGATCTGGCCGAAGGGCCCGAAGCGGTCGACATCGAACAGCTCGATCTTGCGGTGGAACTGTTCACCGACGCCGCCGACTACGCCGATGACGACAGCGTGGAAACCGCACTGGCGCAGTCGAATCCGCTGGGTTGGTACGTGTCGTACCTGCTCAACCCGGACCCGAACCGGATGGCGCCCAACCCGCCGTACACGACCGAGGCTCAGCAGTTCCGTGAGCTGCAGCGCGTGTTCGAAGCAAGGTTGACCAGCGAATAAGAGTTCTCGCGAAGCGGGGGTGGCACCGATGTGGTGCCACCCCTGCTTCGTCTCAGCCCAGCAGTACCGCGTAGCCCGGCTTGATCACTTCGTCGATGATCTTCAGGCGGTCGGGGAACGGGATGAACGCCGATTTCATGGCGTTGATGGTGAACCGTTCCAGGTCGCTCCAGCCGTAGCCGAACGTGTCGACCAGTTTCAGCATCTCCTCGCTCATCGAGGTGTCGCTCATCAGCCGGTTGTCGGTGTTGACCGTGACTCGGAAGCGAAGGCGCGCAAGCAGATCGAACGGATGCTTGTCCAGCGACGGCACCGCGCCGGTCTGCACGTTCGACGACGGGCACAACTCCAACGGCACCCGCATATCGCGCACGTACTTCGCGACCAGCCCGAGCTGCGCGTCCTCGATCTCGCCGGGCACGCTGATGTCGTCGGTGATCCGCACCCCGTGGCCCAGCCGGTCGCAGCCGCAGAACGCCAGCGCCTCGTGGATCGACGGCAGCCCGAACGCCTCGCCCGCGTGAATGGTGAAGTGCGCGTGGTTGGCTCGCAGATACTCGAACGCGTCCAGGTGCCGGGTGGGAGGGAAACCCGCTTCCGCGCCGGCGATGTCGAACCCGCCGACACCCTCGTCCCGGAATCGCACGGTCAGCTCCGCGATCTCGCGCGACCTGGCCGCGTGCCGCATCGCGGTGAGCAGACACGTCACCCGGATGACATTGCCCTGCTCGGCCGCGATCGCCTCGCCCTCCCGGAAACCGGCGAGGGTGTGCTCGACGACTTCATCGAGCGTGAGGCCCTTCTCCAGATGCTGCTCAGGCGCGAACCGCACCTCCGCGTACACGACCCCGTCCGCGGCGAGGTCGATCGCACACTCCCGTGCAACCCGCCGCAACCCCTCCGGCGTCTGCATCACCGCTACCGTGTGCGCGAACGTTTCCAGATACCGCTCCAACGACCCACTGTCGGCGGCGTCGCGAAACCACGCCCCCAAACTCTCGGCATCGGAAGCGGGTAACTCGTCGTAGCCGCAGTCAGCGGCAAGCTCTAGCACCGTAGCGGGCCGCAAACCACCATCGAGGTGATCGTGCAGCAAAGCCTTCGGTGCGCGTCGGATCGAAGCAAGGTCTAGGGGCGCCGGTCCAGTCATGTTTAGACGGTAGCGGGCCGCGCCGATCCTGGCAGCGAAGTACGCACGTGGCAACCGTCTCGTTGATTATCCGACCCGCACACGACTATTGCGGGCCACTCACGCGATTGCTACTCAGTCGATGCGGCCCAAAATCAGCTCGCCGGGCTTCCACTCAGACCCGGACTCGATCGTGATCGCGTCGGTCAAAGCGGCCAACGCCCCAGCGAACGCCTCCGGCGTATCCGTATGCAACGTCAGCAACGGCTGCCCCATCACCACCGAATCACCGGGCTTGGCATGCATTTCGATCCCGGCCCCCGCCTGCACCTTCTCCCCCTGACGCGCACGCCCCGCCCCCAACCGCCACGCGGCGACACCGACCCCCATCGCGTCGAGCCGAGTCAGCACCCCGGTCGATTCGGCCAACACCGTCTCGGTGTGCCGCGCAACGGGCAAGGGGGCATCGGGATCCCCACCCTGCGCCTGGATCATCGTGCGCCAGTGATCCATCGCGCGCCCGTCGGCAAGCACCTCGGCCGGATCGATATGCAACCCGGCCTGCGCCACCATCTCCCTGGCCAACATCAACGTCAGCTCGACCACATCCGCAGGCCCGCCACCGGCGAGCACCTCGACCGACTCGGCCACTTCCATCGCATTGCCCGCGGTCCGCCCCAGCGGGGTGTCCATGGCGGTGAGCAGCGCGACCGTGTTCACGCCCGCGTCGCGCCCGAGTTCGACCATCGCGGTGGCCAGTTCCCGAGCACCGTCCAAAGTCTTCAGGAAGGCCCCCGACCCCACCTTCACGTCCAGGACCAGCGCCGCTGTCCCCTCGGCGATCTTCTTGCTCATGATCGAACTGGCGATCAACGGAATCGACTCGACCGTGCCCGTCACGTCGCGCAGCGCGTACAACCGCTTGTCGGCGGGCGCCAGATCGGCTCCGGCGGCGCAGATCACCGCACCGATCGCGGGATCGGCCAGGATTTCGCGCATCCGCGGCACGGTCACGTCGGCCTGCCAGCCGCGAATCGATTCGAGCTTGTCCAAGGTCCCGCCGGTGTGCCCCAGCCCGCGCCCGGACAACTGCGGAACAGCGGCCCCGCAGGCCGCCACCAGAGGTGCCAACGGCAGCGTGATCTTGTCTCCGACACCGCCGGTGGAGTGTTTGTCGACCGTGGGACGAGGCAGGTCGGTGAAGTCCATCCGGGTCCCCGACCCGATCATCGCGGCGGTCCACCGCGCGGTCTCGCGCCGGGTCATCCCCCGCCAGACGATCGCCATGGCCAGCGCCGACATCTGCTCGTCGGCCACGACCCCCTGGGTGAACGCATCCACCACCCAGTCGATCTGCGCGTCCGACAGCTCTCCGCCATCGCGCTTGGTTGTAATGATCGAAACCGCATCCAGTGCCGTCATCGGGCCAGTTTGGCACGACCCACCGACATCGGCTACGGCTGACGAGCCGGTACCTACTGTTGACCGGCCGCGAGATCATCGGGTCCGAAGGCGTAGGGCAGCAGCTCGGACAACAACTTCGGCCCCTCGGGGTGGTCGACCAGCAGCGCGCCCCCGCCGTGTTCGAACAGCAGCTGTCGGCAGCGTCCGCACGGCATCAAAATCTCGCCGCGGGAATCGGTCACCGAGACCGCTACGAGCCGTCCCCCGCCCGATGTGAACAAGTTACCGACGAGTACACATTCGGCGCACAGGGTCAGCCCATATGAGACATTTTCCACATTGCATCCGCTCACCATTCGACCATCGGCGCTGAGAGCCGCAGCGCCGACCGGAAATCGCGAGTACGGGACATACGCGGAGCCCATTGCGCCAATTGCCATGTCGCGCAACGTTTTCCAGTCGATTTCGGGCATCGGGAACCTCCAGCCGAACCCCGACGATGCGGGGAAATACGAGCCGGAACACCAGTATCCGGCATCGAGAAAGGTAAACCTAACTCGCCACTTTCGCAGCCAACGCACGGCACGCCGAATTAGTTCCGCGAAACAGAGGGGATTAGAGTTCACCGAAGATCGGTTCAGGTTCCCGGCGGCGGGCCAGCGCTTTGCAATACAGCGCTGTCACCTGGGCATTTGCCCCTCCACGCATGCCGCGTCGGATCTGTGACCGGGTCCATCAACGACGTTGGAGGCACCGCACTCTATGACCACGATAGAAGCTCCGGCTCAGCCGAAGCGGAAGACGCTGTACCGCGGCGACCCCGGCATGTGGTCCTGGGCACTGCACCGGATCACCGGTGTCACGCTGTTCTTCTTCCTCTTCGCGCATGTGCTCGACACGGCGCTGGTCCGGGTCAATCCCGATACCTACGACCAAGCGATCGAGCTCTACAAGAACCCCGTCGTCGCCCTGATGGAGATGGGCCTGGTCGTCGCCGTCCTGTTCCACGCCCTCAACGGCGTGCGGGTCATCCTGGTCGACTTCTGGTCCCAGGGTCCGCGATTCCAGAAGCAGATGCTGTGGGCTGTGCTCGCCATCTGGGTCGTGGTTTCCGCCGCGGGCGTCGGTCGCCAGTTCTTCTACCTGCTGACGGAGCACTGATATGTCTGCACCTGTGATCGGCAAGTCTTACGACCGCCCCGCCAGCTTGGACCTGCCCCGCTCCCCGCGCGCCCGGTCCAACAGCAACTTCGAGAAGTACGCATGGCTGTTCATGCGCATCTCCGGCCTGTTCCTGATCGTGCTCACCCTGGGCCACATGTTCATCATGTTGATGATCGACGGTGGCGTGAACCGCCTGAACTTCGCGTTCGTGGCCGGCCGCTGGTCCAGCCCGTTCTGGCAGCTGTGGGACCTGTCGATGCTGTGGCTGGCTCAGCTGCACGGCGGCAACGGTCTGCGCGTGATCATCGACGACTACTCGCGCAAGGATTCGACCCGCTTCTGGCTCAAGGTCATCCTCGTGCTGTCGATGATCCTGGTCGTGGTGGTCGGCACGTACGTCATCTTCACCTTCGACCCCAACATCGACCCCACCTACGTCGCCCCCAACTACACGGGTTAGGAACAGGCCCCCTCGCATGAGTGAATCCCGTCCGATTCAGGAACACCGCTACGACGTCGTCATTGTCGGCGCCGGTGGCGCGGGTATGCGCGCGGCGATCGAGGCTGGTCCCCGGGCTCGTACCGCGGTCCTGACCAAGCTCTACCCCACGCGCAGCCACACCGGCGCGGCTCAGGGTGGCATGTGTGCCGCACTGGCCAATGTCGAAGAAGACAACTGGGAATGGCACACCTTCGACACCGTCAAGGGTGGCGACTACCTCGTCGACCAGGACGCCGCGGAGATCATGGCCAAAGAGGCCATCGACGCGGTCATGGACCTCGAGAAGATGGGCCTGCCGTTCAACCGCACGCCCGAGGGCAAGATCGACCAGCGTCGTTTCGGTGGCCACACCCGTGACCACGGCAAGGCGCCCGTGCGTCGCGCGTGTTATGCCGCCGACCGCACCGGTCACATGATCCTGCAGACGCTGTACCAGAACTGCGTCAAGCACGACGTCGAGTTCTACAACGAGTTCTACGTGCTCGACCTGGTGATGACCGACACCGATCGTGGCCCCGTCGCCACCGGTGTGGTCGCCTACGAGCTGTCCACCGGCGAGATCCACGTCTTCCACGCGAAGTCGATCGTGTTCGCCACCGGCGGTTCGGGTCGCATGTACAAGACCACCTCCAACGCGCACACGCTGACCGGTGACGGCATGGCGATCGTGTTCCGCAAGGGTCTTCCCCTGGAAGACATGGAGTTCCACCAGTTCCATCCGACAGGCCTCGCGGGTCTGGGCATCCTCATCTCCGAGGCTGTACGTGGTGAAGGTGGCATCCTGCGCAACGCTTCCGGCGAACGCTTCATGGAGCGTTACGCCCCCACCATCAAGGACCTCGCGCCGCGTGACATCGTCGCCCGCTCGATGGTGCTCGAGGTGGCCGAAGGCCGTGGCGCCGGTCCGAACAAGGATTACGTCTACATCGACGTGACCCACCTGGGCGCCGACGTGCTCGAGGAGAAGCTGCCCGACATCACCGAGTTCGCGCGCACCTACCTCGGTGTGGACCCGGTGACCGAGCTGGTGCCGGTCATGCCGACCTGCCACTACGTCATGGGCGGTATCCCGACCAAGATCCGTGGCGAGGTGCTGCGCAACAACACCGACGTGGTCCCCGGCCTGTACGCCGCCGGTGAGTGCGCGTGCGTGTCGGTGCACGGCGCGAACCGTCTGGGCACCAACTCGCTGCTGGACATCAACGTGTTCGGCCGTCGCGCCGGCATCGCGGCCGCGGAGTACGCCAACCGCACCGAGTTCGTCGAAATGCCGGAGAACCCGTCGCAGATGGTGATGGATTGGCTGTCGCTGATCCTGTCCGACCACGGCAACGAGCGCGTGGCCGACATCCGCACCGAGCTGCAGGCCACCATGGATGCCAACGCGGGCGTGTTCCGCACCGAGGAAACCCTCAAGAAGGTCCTCACCGACATCCACACGCTCAAGGAGCGCTACACCCGGATCACGGTGCAGGACAAGGGCAAGCGCTACAACAGCGACCTGCTCGAGGCCGTCGAGCTGGGCTTCCTACTCGAGCTGGCCGAGGTCACGGTCGTGGGCGCGCTCAACCGCAAGGAATCGCGTGGCGGCCACGCGCGCGAGGACTACCCGGATCGCGACGACACGAACTTCATGCGGCACACCATGGCGTACAAGGAGGGCCCGGAGCTCATCTCCGAGATCCGCCTCGACTTCAAGCCGGTGGTACAGACCCGCTACGAGCCGATGGAGCGTAAGTACTGATGACTGCCGCAGTCGATACCGCCAAGCAGAAGCCGGCACCGGTCCCCGAGGGTTCGGTCATGGTCACCGTCAAGGTGGCCCGGTTCAACCCCGAGAACGGTGAAGGCGCGTACTGGGATTCGTTCCAGGTGCCGGTCCTGCCGACCGACCGCTTCCTCAACGTGCTCATCTACATCAAGTCCTACCTGGACGGCACCCTCACCTTCCGGCGCTCCTGCGCCCACGGTGTGTGTGGCTCCGACGCCATGCGGATCAACAACGTGAACCGCCTGGCGTGCAAGGTGCTGATGAAGGACCTGCTGCCCAAGGGCGACAAGACCCTCACCATGACCGTCGAGCCGATCCGCGGCCTGCCCGTGGAGAAGGACCTCGTGGTCGACATGGAGCCGTTCTTCGACGCGTTCCGCGCGGTGAAGCCCTACCTGATGACCTCGGGTAACGAGCCCACCCGCGAACAGATCCAGAGCCAGGCCGACCGGGCCCGCTTCGACGACACCACCAAGTGCATCCTGTGCGCCTGCTGCACCACGTCGTGCCCCGTCTACTGGACCGACGGCAGCTACTTCGGCCCCGCCGCGATCGTGAACGCCCACCGCTTCATCTTCGACAGCCGTGACGAGGGCGCCCGCGAGCGTCTCGACATCCTCAACGACGTCGAAGGTGTCTGGCGCTGCCGCACCACGTTCAACTGCACCGACGCGTGCCCCCGTGGCATCGAGGTCACCAAGGCGATCCAGGAAGTCAAGCGGGCGCTGCTCTTCACCCGCTAGCCCTTCTCGTCACAAGGCCGTCCGCACCGAAAGGTGTGGGCGGCCTTTGTCGTTCGTCGGCACTTGCGGGGAATGAGCGGTTGATAGATAGTGTTACTATCCATAGTAGATAGTTCTGGTATCCATTCAGGGAGAACCCATGATCACCCTCATCGCCCTCCTCGGCTCCCTCGTCGTCTTTCGCACGCTCGGCGCACTCGGCGTAACCCGGTTCGCCTCGTGGTCGACCAGCGCCGCCCACGCACTGGCCGTCATGCTGGTGATGACCGGAACCGCGCATTTCATGCCGGGCAGCGTCACCGTGATGCCCAACTATGACGACATGGTCGGCATGATCCCGCCGTTCGTGCCGTTCCCCGGGTTCATGGTGTTGGCCAGCGGAGTGCTGGAACTACTCGCCGCGATCGGCCTGGTTCTCACCCGCACCCGATGGATCGCGGGCTGGGCACTGGTTCCGCTGTTCCTCCTGCTCCTGCCCGTCAACATCTACGCCGCCGTCAACGACATCCCGTTCGCAGGAGAGCCGGCTTCGCCTCTGTGGCAACGAATCCCGGAGCAGGTCCTGTACATCGCCTTCGCGATCTGGGCCACCCGATCCGCACCTCGCGTCGTGCCCGCGTTGCGGCGACGCGAACCGTCGACAGTCTGAGCCTTTGTCCCAGTTTGACATTGCCCCTGGGGGAAGGTTTCACGATAGTGCGCATGAACGACACCACACTGCGCACTCTCGAAGCTCGGATCCGCGAGCAGGTCGCGAGCTACTGCGAGACCGATGAAGTTCCCGGGTTCGTCGCCGGCGTTCACCACGCCGGTGCTGAGATCGTTGTCGCGCACGGCACCGCCAACACCGCTACCGGGGCGCCGATGCTCGCGGATACCGGATTCCTGTTCGGCTCGGTCACCAAGGTCATGACCACCACGCTGGTCCTGCAGCAGGTGGAGCGCGGCCTGCTCGACCTCGATGCGCCAGTGGTCGCGTACCTGCCCGAATTCGCCGTGACCGTACCGGGAGCGGCGGACAAAATCCTTGTCCGACACCTGCTTTCGCACACCAACGGCATCGATGCCGACCTGTTCTTCCCCGACGCGCAAGGCCGCGATGCTCTTGCGGCCTATGTCGAGGGTCTCGCGAGCAGCTGCGGCGTCCTGTTCGAACCCGGCGAGCAGGTCAGCTACTCCAACGGTGGGATGATTCTCGCGGGCCGCCTGCTGGAAGTCGTGACGGGCCTGCCCTTCCCCGAATTGCTCGAGCGCGACATCTACGCGCCCGTCGGCATGCGGAACTCCAGCACCTCGGCCGCGCAGGCCATTCTGCGCAGCACCGCGGTCGGCCACTTCAACGATCTCGAGACCAATGCCGCCACGCCCACCGGCATGTTCACGCTGCCCGACACCTGGGGCCCGGCCGGTGGTACCCCCGTCGGCACCGTTGCCGACTTGCTCGCCTTCGGACGCACCCACCTCCGCGCGGGCGTGTCCCCGTCCGGCGCGCGTGTCCTGTCGGTCGAGTCGACCGCGCTGATGCAGCAGGTCGCCTTCGACATGGGCAGTCCGAACGTGCCGCCGATCGGGATGGGCTGGGTGCTGTACCCGTTCGGGGACACGACGGTGCTCGCGATGTCCGGCGCCTCGCCCGGCGGCGTGTCCCTGTTGTGTGTCGTGCCCGAACACGATCTCGTCTTCGCCGCTTTCGGCAACACCCCGGGGGCGATCATGCTGCAGGACCAGCTGCTGCAATGCCTGATGAGCGAACATCTCGGCATCTCGATCCCCCCGCTGATCACCGAATCGGCGGCCGAGGTCGACCTCACCCCGTATGTGGGCACCTACCGCTGCGAACAGCTGCGCGTCGACGTGAGCATCGTCGACGGTCAACTCGAGGAACGAGTGACCTACGAACCGGCCGACGAATCGCAGGAGCGGATATTCACCGCGTTCGCCGGTGGCATGACCGCCGCTCCGCCCCAGCGCTATATCGCGATCCGGCCGGGCCTGTTCGCACCCGCCGACTATCCGCTCGCGACCTTCGACGGCTATCTGCGGCTGCTGCTCGTCTCCTACCACGACATCCGCGACGGGCGGGCCCGCTTCCACAATGCAGGCGGTCGCCTGACCAAGCGCGCATGAGCAAAAATGGCGACCATGCTCACCATCGGCCAGCTCGCGGACTACGCCGCAGTGACCACCAAAGCCATCCGCCACTATCACGAACGTGGCCTGCTCCCCGAGCCCGATCGCGACTCCTCAGGCTACCGGCGCTACACCGCGCAAGACGCCATCACCCTGGTCAAGATCAGAACGCTGGCCGGTGCGGGGGTGCCGCTGGCTCGCATCGGGGGCCTGCTCGATGCCGAACCGGAGGTGCTCGCCGCCGAGATCGCCGAGATCGACCGCGCGTTGCGCAACCGCATGGCACAGCTGCGGCGAACCCGCGGTGAACTCGCCCAATTACAGGGCGGTGACCGGCTTTTCGTCACCGCTGAGGTCGCGGACTACCTCGCCGAACTCCGCGATATCGGCGTCAGCGAACGTCATATCCGGATGGAACGTGACGGCTGGATTCTCATGCACACCGCCGCACCCGAAGACGCGGCTCGGTGGATCGCCGAAAAGCGTGAGTTTCTCGGCGATCCCGAGTTCCGCGCGCTCTGCCTCGAGCACGACGCCGCCTTCGACTGGGCACCCGAGGATCCACGCCTGCCCGCTCTCGCGGCCCGCACGCGGAGCTGGTTCGCCGACTGCCACCACCGATCCGAGCCTCGCCCGGTCCACAATCCGGCGATCGCCCGCTTGGCCGAGCAGTCACAGCCCGGCGCCTCGTCGCCGGCATGGGATCGGCTGGCCCAGCTCACCCGAGGTTAGCCCGCGTCCGACGCGGTCGAGGCCGGTGCGCGCGATCGCCGGGCGGGCGCCACCCGAGCGCGCCCGCCTCGACGAATCCGCGCAACAGACAGGGAACTCACGATGTCCGCAGTCCGTGTTCACCACTACTCCGTCGACCCGGCCCATTTGGAGCAGCTACTCGCTCAGCGCACCCAGCTGATCGGCGGCATCCGCGCCGGCTTCCCCGGCTTGGTCGAAACTCGTTTGATCCGCCTCGAAGATGGCACGTACCAGGATATCTGGCACTGGGAAACAGCCGAACAGCTGACCGCCGCCGTCGCGGCATCGGCGGCCTTCCCGCCTGTCAGCGCCACCTTGGCGCTCACCAGCGCAGGCACCGTGCAGAACGGGGAAGTCATCGACGAGCAATAGCACACCGCGAGAGCCGTCTTCATCGAAAGATGCAGGCGGCCTTCGCCGTTCACCAGGGTTGCCAGGTGTCGCAGACATGGCGGGGCTTCGATGCGAATTGATTCGATGTGGGCGGGGTCGAGCTGCCATGAAATACGTGCAATACTTTGCTGCTTAACTACCCATAGATTCAAAGTATTGCACCTCGATCGGAGAACCCATGGCGAGAAAGCGCATAGGCCTACATCCCGCCGCAGCCGACGCGGTTCGAGTACTCGGCCAGCAAGTGCGGCTAGCCCGCAGGGCGAAAAACTGGACAGCGGCCGACCTCGCCGCCGCGACCGGCGTCTCACCACGCACGATCAGCTCGATCGAGACCGGCTCCAGCGCGGTTTCGATCGGAAACGTTCTCAACGTCGCCGCCATCGCCGGCGTGCCACTGTTCGGCGTCGACGACCCCGCGGAACTGACGCGTATGCGATTGCGCGGCGAAGAACGCATCGCGCTCATCCCCACCAGGGTCCGCCACCCCGCGCCCGAGGAGGACGACGATGGCCTCGACTTCTGACGAAGCATTCGTATGGATGTGGCCCGCCGGGTCAACGGACCCGATCCCTGCCGGACGGCTGCGCAGAGGCGGCGACGGAGGTCTGTGGTTCCAGTACGGACGTCGCTACGCAGCGCGGCCGGACGCGGTGAGCCTGTCACCGACGCTTCCGTTGGGATCGGGTTCTTTCGGACCGACCGAAGACCTCGGGATGCCAGGGGCGCTGCGAGACGGAGCACCGGACGCCTGGGGGCGGCGTGTCCTGTTGAACGCGCTGACCGGAGCGCACGGGCTCGATGCCGACGTGACGGCCCTCGACGAGTTGACCTATCTGCTCAGGTCGGGCTCGAATCGGTTCGGCGCCATCGACTTCCAGCAAAGCCCGCTGAATTATGTGCCGCGTGCCGATACCGCGTCACTGGATGAACTACACCGGGCAGCCCGAATCGTCGAGGCCGGCGACCACCTGCCCACCGGTCTCGCCGAAGCGATCATCGATGGCACGACGATGGGTGGCGCGCGACCCAAAGCACTGGTCCGCGATGAATCGCGCGAGTACCTGGCCAAATTCTCGACCTCATCGGATCCCTTCCCTGTCGTCACCGCCGAAGCCGCGTCATTGACGCTGGCCCGTCGCGCCGGTATACGGGTGCCCGATACCCGGGTCGTCACCTCACTCGGCCGAAACGTCCTACTCATCGAACGATTCGATCGTCCTGGCGACGGCAGGCGCACCATGGTCGTTTCCGCGCTCACCCTGACAGATCTCGGCGAGATGACCGCTCGATACGGCAGTTATCCCTGGCTGCTGAGAAGCCTTCGCGAGCACGGCACCGACGCCGGAGCCGAACTGTTCACTCGCATCGCCTTCAACATCGCGATCTCGAACACCGACGACCATCTCCGAAATCACGCCGCGTTCTGGGACGGTTCCACCCTCACCTTGACCCCCGCGTACGATCTCTCCCCCATTCCGCGTAGTGGCGAAACTGCTTATCAGGCAATTGCTTACGGCCCGGATGGGGAGCGCGAGAGCAACCTGGCGGCTCTGATCGCCGTAGCCCATGTCTATGGGCTCGACCAGCTTCGCGCTCGCGATGTCGTTGATCGGATGGTCGAGGAAATCAGAACCGGGTGGGACGAGGCTGCCGACGAAGCCCGGCTGACGCAGGCCGAGCGGAGTCTCTTGTGGGGGCGGCAGTTTCTGAATCCAGGTGCGCTACGCGGCATGAGCTGACAAGTCAGAGATGCGACATAGCGAGTTCTCTTCTTGCGAAGGCCGTCCGCATCGAAAGGTGCTGGCGGCCTTTGTTGTTCGCTGACGGCTACCACTGGTGCCGAATATGCCGATCCGCTATCACTTTGTGGGATAACGGTCCTGTTGCTGTGGTTGTGGGTGGCCGGGTAGCTTGACGCAGTTGCA
This sequence comes from Nocardia sp. NPDC058666, assembly GCF_042714895.1. NCBI lineage: Bacteria > Bacillati > Actinomycetota > Actinomycetes > Mycobacteriales > Nocardiaceae > Nocardia > Nocardia sp. NPDC058666. Next base: position 55,541 of record NZ_JBHXRY010000018.1, on the reverse strand, counting down.
TCGTAGGAAGAGGGTCGCGCCGCGGCTCGGGTTGGTGCCAGAAGGATGTTTGTTCGCGTGCAGGATTCAACAGCTGTTTCTACTTCGAAGCCGGTCGCGGCGGTGACGGGATTACCCTCCGCCCTTGTGCTTTTCGTCCTTCGGAACTGGCAGCGTCATATCGACGCGTGGAAGCGCCCCGACGGGCGTGCCGCGATCGCGTGGGCGTTGGGGATGTTCGGTGGGCCGTTGATGATCGTGGTGGCCGTCCCGCTGGCCGCGCAGGCGCTGGCGGTGCTGGACTCCGATGATCGGAACGGGCGCGATCTGGCTATCGGTGCGCTGATCGCCGCGCTGGCATGGGGGTCGGCCGTCGCGATCTATCTACTGAGCCGCTAGCGGTAGTTGGCCGCGGCGTCCAGGACGGCTGTTCGGTAGGAGCGGCCGAAGAGGACGGCGTGGGCCAGCCAAAGGTGGAGTTGGTGGAGGGGGATTCGGGATTTCCAGTCGGGGGCTAGGGGGTGGATCTCGTTGTAGGCGTCGATGATTCGGTCGAGGTGGGGAGCGCCGCCGAAAAGGTGCAGGGTGGACAGGTCGGTTTCGGGGTGGCCTCCGTGGGCGGCGGGGTCTATCAGCCAGGGGGTGTCAGACGGGCCCCAGAGGATGTTGCCTGGCCAGAGATCGCCGTGGATTCTGGCGGGGGGTTCGGTGGGGGCTTCGATGTGGATTGCTTCGATGCGGGTGGCGTCGGCGGGGTCGAGGGCGCCTGTGTCGACGGCGAGTTTCAGGTACGGCAGGATTCGGTGTTCGCGATACCAGGTGGGCCAGTCGTCGCCGGGGGTGTTGTCGAGGGGCAGGCCTGCGAGGAATCCGTCGGCTGATGCGCCAAAAGTAGGTGCGCCCGCCCGGTGGGTGACGGCCAACCCCGCACCGAACCGTTCAGCGGCGGCGACAGTCGGCTCGGCGTGATCCACCCACTGCATCAACAACAATTCATCGGTCCGCGCATACACCTGCGGCACCGCGACCCCACCCGCTTCCCGCAACCACCGAAGCCCCTCCGCCTCGGCCGCGAAAAGCCCGGACGGAGCCGACGCGGGATCAGCGGTCGGCGCGGCGGAAACCCCACCCGGCCAGGTCTTGAGAAAAAGATGCGTCCCGTCATCGAGCACAATCCGCTCGGCCACACTGATCGACCCACCCGCGACCGGCGTAGTCCGCAACCGCTGATGAGCGAGAAAGGTCGGCAACAAGTGCGGGTTCGCACGCAAGAACGGCAGGTCCACCCCGCCATCTTGCCCAGACATCGGAGATCACGGTCGACAAACCGCCCGAATCCCGTCGACCATCAGCGCTGAATCCAATACGGTTTTCGTCTGCCCCGTCGGCGCACGAGCATCGGGCCACGCGCACCATGTCGGCGACGACCTGCTCTACAACAGCGCCGTATCGCGGCTGCTCCGCATTCCGGTCACGACGATTTCTCGCTCACCTCTGCGCCGCCGGGATCAGGCCGGGAGCGGTTTTGAACGAGATCGCTTCCATCAAGGGCTTGCGTTTGGTGTTCTGGAAGGCGGCGACTCGCCAATCCCCCGTGGTCTCGCGGACCAGCGTGTAGGTCTGGACCTTGGTGAGCTTGGTGGGGCGGGTGCCTTTGTAGGAGTCGCCGCGGCCGGTGACCACGGCGGTGTCGGGGCCGAGGAAGCGGATGTCGAGGATCTCGTCGGCCAGTTGGGTGTGTTTCAGGTATTTGGCGAACAGGGTGCGGTGACTGTCGACGATGTCGGTTCGGCCGCGGTAGTAGGTGCCCACGAAGGTGACGTAGGTGGCGTCTTCGGTGAATGCCGCTCCGTAGGCGTCGGCGTCGTTGCGCCGCCAGGCGTCTACGAGGGTGGCGATCACATCGATGACCGCCTGCCGGTCGTCGCGGTGTGTGGCCGTCATAATTTCTCCCGAGGGTGTCGTTGATACTTCTCTGCACGTGCGCAGTCTCTGCATGTGTGCAACTATCAGGGTAAGGGGCGTCGAGCAACGTGGCAAGTGATGTGCAGCGGACCGAAGAGTCGACCTTTCGCGCCTACCTCGACGCGGTGGGGTTGCACAGCATGGCCGGTGCGACGGCGGCGGGGTTGCAGCCCACCGAGTGGTACGCGCTGAGCCAACTCGCGTCGGCGGGCGCGCTGACCTCGGGACAGTTGTCAGCGCGGATCGGCCTGACCACCGGGGCGACCACCCGTTTGATCGACCGTCTGGAGCAGGTGGGCTACGTCCGCCGAGTCGACGACCCGGACGACCGTCGCAAGGTCGTGGTCGAGCCGGTCGCGGAAGCTCTCGCCGGCATCGGCGCGCTGGTGGCACCGGCGCGCAGCAAGATCGCGGAGATCCTCGACCACTACACGCCCGAGCAACGCGAGCTCCTGTTCGACTATTTCGCCCGCGCGACACCGGCGTTCCAGGAAGCCACCGAGCAGATCCGGTCGCAGAACTAGGTGAAAGGTGGGGCGGTGGACCAGGTTTCGCCTGCTACGACGATGTGGTCGAGGTAGCGCAGGCCTACTGTGCTGGCGGCTTGGTGCAGCAGACTGCTGGCTCGGCGGTCGTCAGGGCTGGGGGTGGGGTCGCCGGAGGGGTGGTTGTGGACGATGGCGAAGGCTTTGCCGTCGTGGCGCAGGATGGTGTTGAGGATTTCCCGGACGGGTACGGCGACGTGGTCGATGGCGCCTTCGGCGACGAAAGATCGGTGGCGTAGGCGGTTTTGGGTGTCGCAGATCAGGACGAGTAGGCGTTCTACGCGGGCGCCTGCGAACAGCGGGATGGCTGCGGCGGCGATGTCTTCGGGGGTGGTGAGTTGCGGTACCGAGTCGCTGGGGGTACGGGAGCGGGTGCCCAGGTGGAAGGCGGCTACGACGGTGGCGGCTTTGGCGGGGCCGATGCCCGCGCGGGCGGCCAGTTCTTCGGGGCGCGCGGCGGCCAGTTCGGCCAATCCGCCGTAGTCGCCGATCAATTGGGCCGCGACTTCCAGCGCGGATTGGCCTCGGGTGCCCTGGCCCAGCAGCAGCGCGAGCAACTCTCCGTCGCTGAGCGCGTGGGGGCCGAGCATGAGCAATCGCTCGCGTGGACGTTGGGCGACAGGCAAACTCGCGATCGGTACCGACATTGATTCCCCCTGCGGATCGGTGACTGACTCCGATAGTCGCAGGGGGTACCGACAAGTTCGAGTTACCCCTCGGCCACCGCACTGGGTGACGTAACCCGAACCTGGATCTAGCCCGGCGAACCAGGCTCCAAGCCGACCGCGGAATCGGCCGGGGCATCGGTGCTGAACACCGAATCCGCCATCAACCGTTCCAAGTTCCGTAGTTGACGTTCGTGCACCACGATGCGGCGTAGCGCCTCGTTGACGGTGGCGTTGCTGTCGCCGGTGCCCATGATGTCGGCGGCAGCGGCCAGCAGACGCTGATCGAGATCTATTCGCAGGGTGCGCACACATCCTCCTCCGGTACGAACGCAATCTTGCGTGATCAACATCCACACGCGTGGCTAATTCACCGCGTCGTTACCGAATCCGACCGTTCGCAAGTCGCACAGCATCCGCCGCGAGCCTGTCGGCGCCCGGACAGTCGGCGCACGGAAAACACAGTTCACCGCCGGAATCCGCTGCCGACGAACCCCGCAACTGTGCAGTTTGCGCAGTTGTGCGCGTCGTTGTTGTCGCCGCGCTCGGGCGGTGCTTGCCTTGAGTCATGTTCACCGAGGCCCAGCTGTATTCGCCGGTGACGCGCGAGCGTGACGGCGACGTGACCGTGCACCTGAGCGACGACCATCCCGGCGTGCACGACCAGGCCTACCGGGCCCGCCGCAACGCCATCGCCGCGCTGGCACTGGACTACGCCCCCGGCGCCGCGGCCCCGCACATCGACTACTCCGACGACGAGCAGCAGGTGTGGCGGATCGCCTCGGCCGAACTGGCCCGCAAGCACGAGCGTTACGCCTGCCGCGAAGTGCGCGAGGCGGCGCGCGACCTGGCGCTGCCGCACGATCACATCCCCCAACTCGACGAGGTCTCGCGCCTGCTCACCCCACTGACGGGCTTCCGCTACGTGCCGGCCGCGGGTCTTGTCCCCCTGCGCGAGTTCTTCGGTTCGTTCGCCGATCGCACCTTCCACTCCACCCAGTACATCCGCCACCACAGCGCCCCGCTGTACACCCCCGAACCCGACGCGATCCACGAGATCATCGGCCACGCGAACCAGATCGCGAGCCCGCGTTTCGCGGCGCTGTACGAGACGGTGGGCGCCGCGGTGGCCCGATTGGAGACCGACAGCGCGCTGAAATTTCTCGCCGATGTCTTCTGGTTCTCACTCGAGTTCGGCGTGGTTCGCGAGGACGGCGAAATCCGTTGCTACGGAGCGGGATTGCTGTCGTCGTACGGCGAGATCGACGAGTTCCGGCACGCACGGCTACATCCGCTCGATGTCGCCGCGATGGGCACGATCGCCTACGACATCACGCACTACCAGCCGGTTCTGTTCTGCGCGGATTCGGTGGATCAACTGGTGGACGTGCTGGGCGAATTCTTCGCGACCATGGACGACCAGACCCCGGCCAGACTTGGATATCCACTGCGAGCCGTCTGATAGCCGAATCCGAAAACCTTGTCACAGAACACAGTTCAGCTTTTCGCATTTCTCACTTGTTGAGACCTGACACGCGCGACCCGGCGCGAGACTGCTACTTTCGACCCCGTTCTTCAAAGCTTTGAAAGGGTCGGGTAGACCGAAAATGACTGTTGACACCACGGATACGCAGACCGAGCAGACCCCGGAGCCGGAAGCCCCACTGTGGCTGCAGGGCCGGGAAGCCGTGATCGCGGCGGCGGCGCCGGAAGAATGGCGCGGCAACGTTCCCGACTACGAGCTCAGCCACGAGGTGATCCCGCGCGAGCGCACCATCGAGCACGCGCCCGGTTCGCTCGAGGCCATCGTCGAGGACCTGGTGAAGGTCTTCGAAATGGAGGTCTCGCACAAGGCCGACCCCGCCACCTGGCTGTCGGTGGTGGCCGACCAGTACCGCGGCCGCGTCAACGGCGGGGTGTGGCAGGACGCCGAGGAGTTCGCTCGCATCGGCTCCTACAACATCCTGATCGGCGACAACCCGTACTACGACGCCGAGAACGAGACCTTCGACTCCTCGCACAACATCTTCCACACCGCCTTCCCCGGCGGGTTCTTCTGGGAGGTCCTCGAGGTGCTGTCGGGCCCGCCGACGGTGAGCATCCGGTGGCGGCACTGGGGCAAGTTCGAGGGCGAGTACAAGGGCCACGCGCCCACCGGTGAGCACATCGAGATGTTCGGTGTGACCATCGCGCGCGTGAGCGAGGATCTGCGCATCCTCGAGCTCGAGCACTTCTACGACAACAACAAGCTGCTGGGCCCGCTGGCGCACGGCTGCCCCGTGCAGCACGGGAAGTAGAAAACCCTTGCCGTTCGGTGCGTTTCGGCGCATCGAACGGCGGCGCTGCTGGTTGCCGGTTGCCGCTTCCCGAAGATCGAACTCGTCGCCCGCGGTGGGGTGTGACTCGGGAAGCGCCCGGGCGTGTCGGCTGGCTAAGCTGCGTGGCGATGAGGATTCGTGAAGTCGGCGTGCGCGCCGCATGTTGTCTGGGCGCTGCTGTCACCGTCGCCGCGCTCGCGGGTGCTCCCGCTGTCGCCCAGCCCGCCACCGACAGGCCGCCGACCAGCACACCGGCGCCGGGCGCACCGCCCACACCGGGCAACACCACGCCACCGACCGGCACGACCACACCCCCGTTCACCACCCCGAGCACCGACGACTGCGCGCAGAGGACCCAACCGCCTCCCCCGGTCGACACCTCCGAGGTCCCCGCACCGGGCGAGCCGACGCCCAGCCCACTGCCCGTCCCCTCCCCCGCCATCGGCGGCCAACGGATGGGCGACTGCGGCGTGGTGCTGCCCGACGGCGCACCCCCGCTACCCGCCGACATCTCGGCCACCTCGTGGATGGTCTCCGACCTGGACACCGGCCGCGTGCTGGCCGCCAAGGATCCGCACGGCCGCTACCGCCCGGCCAGCACCATCAAGGTCGCGCTGGCCATCGTCGCGTTGCGCAGTCTGGACCTGGACGAAGTCGTCACCGGAACCCAGGCCGACGCCGATGTCGACGGCACCAGGGTCGGCATCGGTCCCGGCGGCCGCTACACCAACCGTCAGCTCATGCAGGCGCTGATCATGTGCTCGGGCAATGATGCCGCGCACGCCATCGCCACCCAACTCGGGGGCGACGAGCGCGCGGTGGCGAAGATGAACGACGTCGCGAAGACGTTGCGCGCCATGGACACTCGCGCCGCCACCCCGTCGGGCCTCGACGGCCCCGGCATGAGCACCTCGGCCTACGACCTGTCGGTGCTGTTCCGCGAGGCGATGAGCATCCCGCTGTTCGCGGAGTTGATCCACACCGAGCAGGTCGATTTTCCCGGCTTCCCCGCCGACCCGAAAATCCCTGGCGACAAGGATCATCCGGGCTTCCCGATCGCCAACGACAACCAGCTGCTCTACAACTACGCGGGCGCGATCGGCGGCAAAACCGGTTTCACCGACGACGCCCGCCAGACTTTCGTAGCCGCCGCCGAACGCGACGGTCACCGCCTGGTCGTGACCCTGCTCAAGGCCGACGTGCGCCCGATCCGCCCGTGGGAGCAGGCCGCGCGCCTGCTGGACTACGGTTTCGCTCTCGACAGCAATGCCCGAATCGGCAAGCTCCCCGAAACCGGCAGCGACGCAGTGGAACCCAGCGTCCCCCTGGCCTCACCGCCCCCGCGAGCCGACGGTTCGAAAGCGGACAGCGACCGTCCCGTCCATGAAGGCGCCCGGATCGCCACGCTGATCGGTGGCCCCGTGGTGGTCGTGGGCCTGCTGCTGTGGGCGCGCAGGGCCTTCCGCAGGCGCTGACACCGATCTACGCCCAATTTACGAATCTGGACGAACGATCACCAGGCTCTGACGCAAACATCGGCCGAGTAGAAAAATCCACCAGAGCCTGGTGATCGACTGTCCAACTACGGGTTTCGGCGCTATCGCCGCTTGCCCACCAGTATCAGGGCGAGCGCAGCAACAGCCCCCGCGCCGAAGTAGGCGGCACCGGCACCGGTCGACACCCCATGTTCGACGATGCGCGGCCGGATCACCACCGCGTTCGGGGGCGCGACCGTGGCGGCTTCCTCGTTGTCGCGTGAGGTCGCCGCCCATGCGGTGGCGAACAGCAGGATTCGGTAACTCGTATACGTGAACACCATCAGACCGATGATCGAACCGAAGGTCGCGCCCGCCGGGCTCGACAGCACGATCTTCAAGTAGATCGCGGCGATGATCTTGAAGATCTCGAAGGCGATCGCCGCCAACACCGCCGCCCGCGCCGCGCTGCGCAGCGATACCGGTTCCCGTGGCAAGCGCGCGATCATCCACGCGAACACCGCCCACGACGCCAACAATCCGAGCGCGATCGACACCAGTCGCAGCACCAGCGACGCGCCGGGCAGGTGGTCGACACCGAGCCAGTCGAGCACGCCTTTGCCCAGCCCGCTCGCGGCGATCGCCGACAGACCCAGCGACACCACGGACGCGAGGCCGAGGCCGATCAGCGCGCCGAGATCGGAGAGTTTGGCCTGCCACCAAGGCTTTTCGGGGCTCTGGCTCTCCCACTGTTCGGTGAGCGCGGCGCGCAGGTTCGCGATCCAGCCCAGGCCGGTATAGAGCCCGACCAGCAGGCCGATGATGCCGACCGTGCCGCGGGAGTCCATGGCCTTTTCGATCAGGTCGTTGATCTGGTCACCGAACGAGCCGGGGATGTTCTCCACGACTTTGGCCTGCAGTTCGGTGAGCAGGTCGGGATGCCCGGCCAGGATGAAACCGGCCACCGAGAACGCCACCATCAGCAGCGGAAACAGTGACAGCACAGTGAAATACGTGATGCCCGCGGCGAAGAAGTCGCCGCGTTGATGTTGGAATCGGCCACCGGCCCTGACCAGGTGATCCAGCCAGGGCCTTCGCCCGATCTGCTTCTCGACGGCGGTCGAGATGTTGTCGATCAACTGCATGACACGCGCCCCTTCAGCGAAAACCTCAGGTGCGCAACGGGATCAGCGTGCGAGGAAGCCAACCCGGTCGTACACCTGAGCAAGTGTGTTGCCTGCGATCTCCCGCGCCCGTTCGGCGCCCGTGGCCAGAATCCGGTCCAGTTCGGCGGGATCGGACAGGTACTCCTGCACCTTTTTCTGTACGGGCGTGACGAATTCGACGAGCGCGTCGGCCACCTCGGCCTTGAGATCACCGTAACCCTTACCGGCGAAATTCTGCTCGAGGTCCACGATCGGGGTGGCGGTCAGCGAGCTCAGGATCACCAGCAGGTTGCTCACGCCCGCCTTGTTCTCGGGGTCGAAGCGGACCTCGCGCTCGGTGTCGGTGACGGCCGAGCGTACCTTCTTGGCGGTGATCTTCGGGTCGTCCAGCAGGTTGATCAGGCCGGCGTCGGTGGAGGCCGACTTGCTCATCTTGGCGGTGGGGTCCTGCAGGTCGAAGATCTTGGCGGTGCCCTTGACGATGTGCGGTTCGGGCACCACGAAGGTCTTCTTGTAGCGAGTGTTGAAGCGCTGGGCCAAGTTTCGGGTCAGCTCGAGGTGCTGGCGCTGGTCCTCGCCGACCGGGACCTGGTGCGGGCGGTAGAGCAGGATGTCCGCGGCCATGAGCACGGGGTAGGTGAACAGGCCGACGGTGGCGTTGTCGGCGCCCTGCTTGACCGACTTGTCCTTGAACTGGGTCATCCGGCTCGCCTCGCCGAAACCGGTGATGCAGCTGAGCACCCACGACAGTTCCGCGTGCTCGGGCACCTGGCTCTGCACGAACAGGGTGGACTTGGCGGGGTCGATGCCCAGCGCGAGCAGCTGGGCGGCGGCGGACTTGGTGCGCGCGCGCAGCGCCTTGGGGTCCTGGCTCACGGTGATCGCGTGCATATCCGGGATGAAGTACAGGGCGTCGTACTCGTCCTGCATCGTCACCCAGTACTGCAGCGCGCCCAGGTAGTTGCCGAGATGGAAGGAGTCGCTGGTGGGCTGGATGCCCGACAGCACCCGCTGCTTACGTTCGGCCGGCGCGGCCGGGGCAGGACTGGACATACCCCGATCTTTCCACGTCGCTCAAGCGGTATTTCGCTGCACCCAGTTCCGCGGATCAACCCCCGGCATGCTCGGGTGGCCGGTTTTGACCATGTGCTGTTCGCGGCGGGCCAGCAGCTGGTAGGAGGGGGTGCTGCGGCCCGCGAGGGTGCCCGCCAGGATTCGAGGTGTCAGCGGGGGTGCGAAGTGGGCGGTGCGGATGCTGCGGCACAGGGCGCGGTGGGCGAGTTCGTCGGAGATGCCCCAGTCGATGCCGTACATCTGGCGGATGCGCGCCGGGAGACTGCCTTGGACCAGCAGGTATAGCGCCGACCCGACTTGTTCGGCGGGCGCGCGTAGACGGTAGGCCTTGCGGCGGCCGGCGAGGTAGGAGCCCACGAGCAGGGCTTCATCGGTCAGGTGCAACTGGGTGGAAAGCAGGTAGCTGTCGAAGTAGCGGCGGAAGGCCCGGTAGTCCGCGGGCGCGGCGTCGCGCGGCATACCGAACAGCTCCCCCCAGCGGACATAGTCCTGGTAGAGGTCCTCGCGTTCGGTGGCAGTGAGCTCGCGCACGAGGCGGTCGTGCATGACTTCGGCCGAGTCGAAGGTGAAGGCCATGGTCATGAACATCAGGTGCGGGTCGTGCGCGGAGTAGGCGGTGCCCGCGGGGTGGTGGGCGCCCGCGTCCTCGGGCAGGGTGCCGACCACGCGTTCGTGCTTGCGCCGCGTGAAGGCCAGTGCCCGATCGGCCTCGGCTTTGCTGCCGAGGAACACCGATTCGAACAGCCCGCCGGTGATCGCCAGGCGCGTGTACGGCGTTGCCCGGTGGGCGGTGTGCTCGCTGGTGCCCACGAACAGCAGCGGGTGCACCGCACCGATCACCAGGGCCCGCAGGCCGTAGGTCAGCCCGACCGTGCGCTTGCTCATGACCCGCCGGATCATCGAATCGTCCGCGAAATATCCGGCTTCACGCTGCGCCATGCCGCGCCTCCTCATCGAGTGCATCTGGCAACAGGATCCTCCAGAATGCGCGATCTGGGAAGGCCTGCGGGACTATCGGCGACGACGCATGCGTAGCAGGGTGAACACGATGATGCCGAGAGCCGCGAACCCGGCAACGACGATGCCCAGCAGGACCGTGGAGTTGTCGTCGTCGGCAGGTTTTGTGGCGGTGTCCGGGGCATTCGGGGCAGGGGTACCAGCGGTGGACCCCGGCGCCGACTGATAGGTGGGTCCCGGCTCCGGTGTTCCGGTCACGGCCAGGTCCAGTTCGATGGGCACCGGGCGGACGCTGCCGGGGTCGTGGCGGGCGGGGCCCATGTGCACGGCGATGTAGTACCAGCCGGCCAGCGCGTTCTCGGAGACCTCTTTTTCCGAGGATTCGCGGTTGCGATAGCGGATCTCGGGGGTTGCCAAAGCTGCTTCGTTGGTCGGCAGGGTGTCGGCCGCGCCGGTGTAGGACGTGAAGTCGTCGTCGACCTCGTGGCGGTACGGGTTGTACAGCGAGGTGGTGGCCACGGACACGTTGTCCAGGCCCCGACCGGGCGTCTCGAGGAACCGCACCCGGTAGGCCAGGCCCTGACCCCAGTCGAGTTTCACCTTGTAGAACACGAATTCGCCGCGCTGCACGGTGTCGCTGTAGACACCGGGGCCGTCGAGCACGGTGGCCACATTGAACGAACCGCCGCCGGTCACCGGTTCGACCGGACTGTTCGGCGCGGTGAACGGCGCGAGCGCCGGTTCCGCCGCCGGGCCCGTATCGGTCACGCCGGGTTCGACGGCGATATTGAGTTCCAGCGGCAAGGTAGGTGGCGCGCTGTCGGCGACCCCGGCCCATTCCACCGTGAAGTAGTACCGGCCGCCGCCCTTGCACTTGTCGGCGTTGAACGAGCCGTCCTTCGCCTCGGTCGCGCCGGTCCAGGTCGACGTGACCGTGAGCGCGACACCGTCGGTGGATCGTACGGCGTTCGCGTGTTCGAAAGCGTTGCAGTCCTTGCCTTCCGCGCCGAACACGCGCACGTACATGCTGTTGTTCGCACGCACGGGGTCCTCGCCGCGCGGGAACGACATCGTGCCGCTGAAGTAGGCGGTGGCGCCCTCGGGAATGTCGACGGCGTAGTAGCGCGGCTTCTTGTGGCCGATGGTGTCGAGGTACTGCCCCGGCACGACCGCCGGTGCATTCTGATAGCCCTCGCCACCTTCGACCGGTGTGCCCGCCGACGCGTACTCGCGCAGCGCCGCGGTGCTCACGCGGGGCAGCACCTGCTCGAGGGTTTTGCCGTCGGCGGCGTCGGTGTAGGTGCCGCCGGTGGTGTCCGCGATGCAGGTCAGCTGGGCACGCGAGGCGTCGTCGACACCGAAACCGATGGCGTGCATGACGATGTCGGTGCCCTGGGCGTGCAGTTCGCGCGCGACCTCGCACGGATCGGGTGGTGAGCAGGTGTCCAGGCCGTCGGAGACCAGCACGATCGAGCGCGGGCCCTCGGTCGGCAGGGCGCCCGCGGCGGTGCGCAAGGCGGCGCCGATCGGGGTGAAACCGCTGGGCGTGATGTTGTCCACGGCCGTGGTCAGCGCGGGTTTGTCGATGGTGTCGGCCGGTTCCAGCACCGAGACGTCACGGCAACCGGCGGCCTTCTCCGCGTCGGTGGAGCCGGTCCCGGTGCCGTAGACCGACAGCCCGACCTTGGCCGCGGCGGGCGCGGTCTGCACGAAATTGCGAACCGCGGTTTTCGCCGCGTCCATCTTGGTGCCGCCGCCGGGGTCGGCGGCCAGCATCGAACCGGAGGCGTCGAGCACCAGCATGGTGGGCGCGTAGGTGCTGTCGGTCGGCGCGGCGGACGCGGGGACCGCCATCGGTAGCAGCCCGATCGCCGCCGCGGTCGCCAGACCGATCACCTTCGCGAAACGCACCGTCGAACTCCGTTCCGATCCGCCGGACCTCGACGCATCAGCTCTCGACCGTAGCCGGACAAACCGCACATAGGGGACCTTATGGCGTCGCGGTGCCGACCGGGATGCACGTATCGAGCAGGATCCCGTCGCACGGCTGCGACGAACCGCCGGCGAGTTGGGCGACAAGGGAATACAGCTGACCGCCCAGGTCCCCGGAACCGGCGGACGGTCCGGCGACCTGCTGCACACCGTGGACAGGCGCCTGCGCGGCCGCCACTCCCGCGCCCGACATCATGATCGCCGCCGCGATGGTCGCGCCCACCATTACTGCCTTCATCGTGCTCTCCTGACCGGCGGCCTCGGTAGCCGCGCGCTGCCGACTGTATGCGGACTGATCAGGCGAGAGCAGCCGTCAATTCCGGTGGCAGCAGAACCAGCGGTTGCGTTGTCGGCCAGCGTGATTCGTTCAGTCCGACAGCGCGACGGCGTGGAACGTGTCCGGGTCGCCCTGCAGCACGACCCGGAACGCCACCTCGCGTCGCGCCCAATACGCAGCGCAGTCACGCATGGCGGAGTCGAACCATTCGCGTTCGGTGGGCTGTTGCGCGAGCAGGTCGTGCGCGGTGCGGATCACCGCGACGTAGCCGGGGGCGTCGCCGACGAAATCGTCCAGGTCACGCAGACATTCGTCGAAGGCGTCCTTGTTGGCGCCGAAGTAGTACGGGAACTGGAAGGCGGCGGCGAATTCGTCGAACAGTTCCGCGGTGGTGCGCATCTTGGCGCCGCGCAGTTCGCGCACGCGGTAGTCGGCGGGGGCGTCATAGCGCACGCCGCTGAACTGGTTGGCGTCTACCGGCAGCGCGCCGATCACCGGTGCCGTGGTGGCGTCCGGTGCCTGCGCGTGGGGACGAGCGAGGAACTGCGACAGCGTCATTCGCGAAGTCATCAGCGCATCCTTGTGAAAGTTTCGTAGTGGTCGCCGGTGTACCAGGCGGAGCCGTCGCTGCCGGTGACGATGCGTTCGGCGTCGCGACCGCGGTTGCGCTGCTTGGGATTGACGTCCCATTCCTGGTAGCTCACCGCCTTGCCCGCCGAATCCTTGGGCGGCAGTTTGGTTCCGCGGTTCATGAACTGTTCGCCGCCCTTGGTGCCCTGCGCGTTGGCCGAACCGGGCCATCGACCCGCGTCGATTTCGACGAGGGTGGTGTAGGCGCGATCGGGCACCCCGGCGGTTTTGGTGACGGGCGCGGCCGACGAATTGCCCGCGGGCGGACCAGGTTTCGGCGCGCTGACGGTCGTGGTGATCCCGGCGACGGGCTTCGTGCTGGTCGCGGTGGTGGTGTCGGTACCGCGACCACCGAACAGCGTGAGGCCGATGGCCGCCAGGACCAGAACGAGTCCACCGAGCAGGCTGAGAGTCTTCCGTGAGAGTTTCATCGAAACTGGACAGTAACCGGTGCGTGGTCGGACCACCGTTGGTCGTAGGCGTCGGCGCGCTCGACGACGGCCTGCTTGGCGCGCCCGGCCAGTTCGCCCAGGGCGAGGTGGTAGTCGATCCGCCACCCGGAGTCGTTGTCGAAGGCGCGGCCGCGGTAGGACCACCAGCTGTAAGGCCCCGCGACGTCGGGGTGCAGGGCACGGACCACGTCGACGTAGCCCGCGGCGAGCAGGTCGGCGATCCAGGCACGCTCCTCGGGCAGGAAGCCCGCCGACTTCTGGTTGCCCTTCCAGTTCTTCAAGTCGACCTCGGCGGGCGCGATGTTCCAGTCGCCACTGACCACGAACTCGCCGGTACGCGACTTCAGGTAGGCGCCGAACTCGGCCATGAACCGATATTTCTCGTCCTGCTTGGGGGTGTTGGCCTCGCCGGAGTGCACGTAGACGCTGGCCGCGGTGATGTCCCCGAAATCGGCTTCGATATAGCGACCCGACTCGGCGAACTCGTCGCTGCCGAAGCCGACGCGCACCGCGTCGGGCGCGCGCCGCGACAGGATGCCGACCCCGGCGCGGCCCTTGGATTCGGGCTCGGCGTGCGACAGCACCCAGCCTGCGTCCAGGGCGGGAGCCAGCGCCGCCGCGGTCTGCGCGTCGGTCGCCCTGGTCTCCTGCAGGCAGACGATGTCGGCTTCGGTCGCGGCCAACCAGGCGAGCATGCCCTTGGTCGACGCGGCACGCACGCCATTCACGTTCACGGTTGAGAGGATTGTCGGCACGGTACGACCGTACAATGCAGGCAGGGATGCTCCCCCGGACACTGCCGTCCAGGAAGGGGTGATTGACGATGACGTCACGCACCGCCAAGTCCACCGCCCGCCCCACGCCGGTCGCGGCGCTGCATATCGGGTCCGGCGACCCGGTGCTGCTGTTGCACGGATTCCTGTTGTCGCCGCACTGTTGGGAACAGGTCGCGCAGCGCATGTCGGCGCATTGCGAGGTGTACGCGCCCGCCTTCGCCGGGCACTGGGGTGGTCCGACGGTGCAGGGCTGGTCGCTGGATGTGTACGCGCTGGCCGACCAGATCGAAGATCAACTCGATGAATTGGGTTGGCGCACTTGTCATATCGCGGGTAATTCGCTGGGCGGTTGGGTCGGACTCGAACTCGCTCGGCGCGGTCGGGCTCGCACGCTCACCACGATCGCGGCCGCGGGCGGATGGGCATCGCCTTCGATCACGCAGGTCAGGATCGGGATGAAGTTCGCGTCGATGCTGCCGTTCATCGAGATCGGCAAGCGTCTGGGTGGAATGGCGATCAACAACGCACTGGTTCAGCAGGTCACCGGGATGTTGTTGACCAAACACACCGGCGCGGTGCCGCGACGCGATCTGGCCAATGTGCTCGCCGCCGCGCTGCACTGCGACGTGATGATTCCGCTGATCCTGGGCAGTCTGCGCGCACCCGGCATGGATGATCTGGGCGAACTCGATACACCCGTGCGGATGCTACTGGCCGAGTACGACCGGATCATCCCCAACAGCGTGTACGCCACCCGCTACCTGCGCGAATTGCCCGAGTCCGCGGATCGGATCCTGGTGCACGGGGTGGGACATGTGCCGATGTTGGAGGCGCCGGATCGGATCGCGACGTTGATCGCCGAGCACATCTACGCCAGCCGCGGACACCTGCGCGCGGTGTGAGCCGGTCGCGTTCACGCACGTCGAACGCCTTGTCAGGCACGGTGATTCGCGCTGCGTCGACTCGAGTCTTGTTTCCACCTGCTCATCGCGGTGACCCCCGTCACGATCGGCTGTGCGTAACAGCGGCGTAACGGATCGGAAAATTCGTGTCTACATCCATGAACGACCGTCTGTGAGTCGCCGGATCGAGCGGCAGCGCAAGACGGAGAGAGGGAAAATGGCCGGAGCAGATACTGCCGCCAAAGAAACACTCGAGGACTACACGCTGCGTTTCGCCCCGCGGAGCTACCGCAAATGGAGCCCCGCGGTCGTCGGAATCTCCGCCCTCGGCGGCATCGCCTACCTGGCCGATTTCGCCATCGGCGCCAATATCGGCATCGCGCACGGCACCGGAAACGCCCTGATCGGCATCGGTATCTTCGCCGTGGTCGTGATGCTCACCGGTTTCCCGCTCGCCTATTACGCCGCGCGCTACAACATCGATCTCGACTTGATCACGCGCGGTAGCGGATTCGGTTACTACGGCTCGGTGATCACCAATATCGTGTTCGCGTCGTTCACCTTCATCTTCTTCGCCCTCGAAGGTTCGATCATGGCGCAGGGCCTGTTATTGGGCCTGGGAATTCCGCTGTGGATGGGCTATCTGCTGTCCACGGTCATCATCTTCCCGCTGGTCATCTTCGGGATGAACACCCTGGCCAAACTGCAGGTGTGGACCACTCCCCTGTGGCTGCTGCTGATGGTCGCGCCGTTCGGGTTCCTGCTGCTTGGCCACCCCGATTCGGTGGGCACGTTCTTCGCCTACGGCGGGGAAAACGGTGGCGGCGTGAGTGTTTCGGGCGCGCTGCTCGCCGCCGGTGTGTGTCTGTCGCTGATCGCGCAGATCGCCGAGCAGATCGACTACCTGCGCTTCATGCCGCCGCGCACCCCGGAGAACCGGGCGAAGTGGTGGGGCTGGATGCTCCTAGCAGGCCCGGGTTGGGTGCTGTTCGGTGCGGCCAAGCAGGTCGTGGGCCTGTTCCTCGCGGTGTACTTGATCGCGAATCTTCCTGCCGCGCAGGGTATTGCGAACCAGCCCGTGCACCAGTTCCTGGAAATCTACCGCGACATGGTGCCGGGCTGGCTGGCCATGACCCTGGCCGTGGTGCTGGTGGTCATCAGCCAGGTCAAGATCAACGTCACCAACGCCTACTCCGGCTCGCTGGCCTGGACCAACTCCTACACCCGCGTCACCAAGACCTACCCCGGTCGCCTGGTGTTCCTGGTGGTGAACCTGGTGGTCGCGCTGATCCTGATGGAAGCGAACATGTTCGACTTCCTCAACAGCATCCTGGGCTTCTACGCCAACTGCGGCATCGCCTGGATCGTCACCGTGGCCACCGACATCGCGGTGAACAAATACCTGCTCAAGATCTCGCCGAAGGTGCCGGAGTTCCGTCGCGGCATGCTCTACGACTTCAACCCCGTCGGCCTGGTCGGCTTCGGGCTGTCCTCGGTGCTGTCGATCATGACCTTCTTCGGCCTGTTCGGTGAGCTGCTGAAGCCGTACTCGCCGGTGGTCGCGGTGCTGGTGGCCTTCATCGCCACCCCGCTCACCGCCATCGCCACCAAGGGCAAGTACTACCTGCGCCGCACCGACGACGGCATCGACGTGCCGATGTTCGACGAACACGGCAACCCCGCCGACGACCTGCTGCCCTGCCACGTCACCGGTATGGAGTTCGAGCGCCCGGACATGATCGCCTCGGCCGTCCCCGGTCCGGAAGGCGAGATCCAGTACATCTCGTCGCTGGCCCTGTCCACTGACCGCGAAGGCAAGCACCTGCTGCCGCGTCAGGACTGAGACCTACGCGAAAGCCGTGCGGCACGAATACTTTTCGTGCCGCACGGCTGTGTTTTTGGTCGGGCTCAGCTCTTGCTGAACTTGGCGAAGTCGCCGCGCCAGATCACGTTGTCGGAGGTGATCACCGCGGGGTTGAGCTTGTCCATCGGCACCGCGTACGCGATCTTGATGGTCTGCTTGGAACCGGGCGGCAACTTGCCTGCCAGGCTGTACCCGAAGGTCTTGTCGCTGGTCATCACCGCTTCGGCGGGGGTGCCTTCCTCGCCGTACACGATCTTGGGCGCGGACCAATATTCCAGCGCGGTCTTGGACGTGTTGTTGAGCTGGAACGTGAACGCCGTGACGGTGCCCTGGCGCTCGAGTTGTGCGGTCTCGACCTTCAGGATCGACACCTCGACGCCGTCTTCCAACTTGCCCACATCACCCGGGTTCAGCACACCGTCCGCGTTGGGCGTGGCAGGCGCCTTCGAGGCCGCGGTGGTCGTCGGCGTGGCGGCGGGCTTGCCCGCGGGCAGATCTTCCTGGCAGCCGGCCAGCAGCAGACTCGCCGCAACGACGGTGGTGGACAGCGCAATACGGAATTTCACGGACTTCCCCTCCTCTAAGGACGCGCGGGGTCTCCATCGGTGAAATCCCCCGAGCACAGCGGAAGGATCATATACACCGATCCGCGAACCGCGCGCAGTGCCGCTGCGTCGGCGGCTTCTTCGGGGTCAGAGCAACTTTCGGACGATCGGGGTCGGCAGCGCGCGCAGCAGGTAGCCCAGCGGCACCCACGGCCACGCGGGCACATACGCTTTCGCGCGACGCTTCTCGATCGCGGCGACCATGGCGCGCACGCCGGTTTCGGTGTCCACCATGAACTTCGGCGGATACTTGACCTGATCGTTCATCTCCGAGCGGATGTAGCCCGGGTAGATCACCGACACGTCCACACCCGGAATCGCCTCCGTGCGAACACCTTCCGCCAGTGCGGCGACGCCGGCTTTGGTGGCCGCGTAGGTGGTGAGCGTCTTCGGCATGCCGCGCAGGGCGGAGATCGACGAGATCATCACCAGGTGACCGCGCCCCTGTGCACGGAAGATCTTCAGCGCTGCCTCGCTCTGGGCCAGCGCGGCAACGAAATTCACCATTACTGTCTCGCGATTGGCCTTGTACAAGCCGGTCCCCAACGGTGCGCCCTTACCGAGGCCCGCGTTGATGATCACCCGGTCGATGGTGCCGAATTCTTCGGCGAACTCGTCGAAGACGGTGAACACCGCGGCGTCATCGGTGACGTCGAGTTGTTTCACCGAGACCACGCGATCGGGGTGTGCGGCAAGGATTTCGGCGCGCAGCTCGTCGAGGCGCTCGGTTCGGCGGGCGCACACGGCCAGGTCATAGCCCAGGGTGGCGAACTGGCGGGCCATTTCGGCGCCGAGGCCTGAGCTGGCGCCGGTGATCAGGATGGTGCCCCGGCTCACGACTGCGCTGTGATTCGTCGGGGGGTGATTCGCGATTCCATGTACCTACGCTAGCCATCGTGCGCACGCTGCGCGCCCTGATCGCGACTTGCGACACTGCGCAGGGCCGCGGCGCCGCCCGTTCCGTTGACGGGTGACGCCGCGGCCGTTCGCTCGGCGCGGGTCAGCGGGCGGCGACCAGCCTCGCCTCGTTGGCGGCCGCGTCGTCGCCTGCCTCGTTGGCGGCGAGTTCGGCGTGCACGCGGTCGTAGTAGCGGTTGATCTCCGCGTTGGCGGTCTCGTCGGTCCACCCGAGCAGGGGTGCGATCAGCCGGGCGATCTCCGGGGCGGCGGCCAGGCCGCGGTCGGGGACCTCGATGGAGATGCGGGTGCGGCGGGTGAGGATGTCGTCCAGGTGCAGGGCGCCCTCGTGGGTGACGGCGTAGACGATCTCGGCGGCGATGTGGTCGCTGGCACCCGGAATCGGGTGGCGCAGTGTGGGATCGGCGTCGATCAGGTCGAAGATGTCGGTGCTCAGCGAGCCGTAGCGACCCAGCAGACGTTGCACCACATCCACGGGCAGTCGCTGGTCGACCGCGACCGCGCGGACATCGCCGAGCAGGTCGAAGTAGCCCTCGGCGCCGACGATGGGCAGCTGCGCGGTCGACGACGCGGGGACTTCACCGCCCAGTCGTGCGGCGGCGGCGTCGACGACATCGGCGGCCATCACCCGGTAGGTGGTGTACTTCCCGCCGGCGATCACGAACAGGCCCGGCGCGGGTTCGGCGACGGCGTGTTCGCGCGACAGCTTCGCGGTTTCCTTGGTCGCACCGGTCATCAGCGGACGCAGCCCGGCGTAGGTGCCGACGATGTCAGCGCGCGTAAGAGGCTCGCGCAGCAGCGAATTGACGTGGTCGAGGATGTACTGCACGTCGGCGGCGGTGGCCGTGGGGTGGTTCTTGTCGAGGGACCATTCGGTGTCGGTGGTGCCGATGATCCAGTGCTCGGCCCACGGGATCACGAACAGCACCGACTTCTCGGTGCGCATGATCATGCCGGTGTGCATGTCCAGCCGGTCGCGCGGCACCATGATGTGCACGCCCTTGGACATCTGCACGTGGAAGGGGAAGTCGACGCCGGTCATCTTGATCATGTCATCGGTCCACACGCCGGTCGCACTGATCACCGTGCGCGCTCGAATGGTGTGGGCCAGACCGGTTTCCAGGTCGATTACCCGCGCGCCGACGACCTTCTCACCGTCGCGTTCCAGCCCGATCACCTTGGTACGAGTCAGGACGGTGGCACCGCGCTCGGCGGCGGTGCGGGCGATCATCATGGTGTGGCGGGCGTCGTCGACCTGCGCGTCGTAGTAGCGGATGGCGCCGGTCATCGCGTCGTCACGCAGCGCGGGCGCGAGTTCCAGTGCGCCCGAACGTGATAGATGCTTGTGCATCGGGACCGTGCGCGCGCCACCGAGGGTGTCGTAGAGGGCGATGCCGGCGCCGATGTACGCGCGCTCCCACACTCGGTGCTGTAGCGGGAACAGGAACGGCACCGGGTGCACCAGGTGCGGTGCGAGCGTATTCAGCAGCAGCCCACGCTCTTTCAGTGCTTCACGTACCAGGGCGAAGTCCATCTGCTCGAGGTAGCGCAGGCCACCGTGGATGAGTTTCGACGAACGACTCGAGGTGCCGGCCGCGAAATCCCTTGCCTCGACCAGGGTTACGGACAGGCCGCGCGAGGCGGCGTCGAGCGCGGCACCCGCACCGGTCACGCCGCCACCGATGACCAGCACGTCGACCTCGGCGGCATCGAGCATGCCGATGGCCTTCGCACGGTAGGTGGGGTCCAGTTGCACAGACACGATGATCTCCTTCTCGAAAATATTGGGGTAATTCAGATTTCGGCCCAGTCGAGCGTTCGCTCGACGGCCTTGAGCCAGCGGCGGTAGCCGTGTTCGCGTTCCTCGTCGGACCAGCTCGGGTACCAGCGGACGTCCTCGGACCAGTTGTCGAGCAGTTCGTCGGTGCTGCCCCAGAAGCCGACGGCCAGTCCGGCGGCGTAGGCGGCGCCGAGCGCGGTGGTTTCGGCGACGACCGGCCGGGAGACCGGGACGCCGAGCAGGTCGGCCTGGATCTGCATGGCCAGCTGGTTCACGGTGACGCCACCGTCCACCCGCAGCGTCGCCAGTCGCACACCGGCGTCGCGCTGCATGGCCTCGACCACGTCGCGGGTCTGGTAGGCGATGGATTCCAGTGTGGCCCTGGCCAAGTGGGCGTTGTTGCTGTAGCGCGACAGGCCGACGACCGCGCCGCGCGCATCGGGTCGCCAGTACGGCGCGAACAGACCGGAGAACGCGGGCACGAAGTACACGCCGCCGGAATCGGCCACCTGACTCGCGAGGTCTTCGATCTGCGCGGCCCCGGCGATGATGCCCATCTGGTCGCGCAACCACTGCACCGCCGAGCCGGTGACCGCGATCGAGCCCTCCAGCGCGTAGGCGGGCTTGTCGTCGCCGAACTGGTAGGCGACGGTGGTGATCAGGCCGTGGTTCGAGCGGACGATCTCGGTGCCGGTGTTGAGCATCAGGAAATTGCCTGTGCCGTAAGTGTTCTTGGCTTCGCCGGGCTGGAAACACACCTGCCCGACACCCGCGGCCTGCTGATCACCGAGCACACCCGCGATCGGCACCGCGCCCTTGAACGGGCCGTCGGGTTTCGTCGTCCCGAACAGTTCCGGGTTCGACGACGGTGCGATCGCGGGCAGCATGGCGCGCGGGATGCCGAAGATCGCGAGGAGTTCGTCGTCCCAGTCCAGGGTCTCGAGGTCCATCAGCATGGTGCGCGAGGCATTGGTGGGGTCGGTGACGTGCACGCCGCCGGTCAGGTTCCAGATCAGCCAGCTGTCCATGGTGCCGAACAGGGCGTCGCCGCGCTCGGCGTCGGCGCGCACGCCCGCGATGTTGTCCAGGATCCACTTCAGCTTGCCGCCGGAGAAGTAGGGCGCGGGCGGCAGGCCGGTCTTCTCGCGGATGAGCGCGCTGTGCCCGGCGGCGTCGAGGTCGGCGATGATGCGGTCGGTGCGGGTGTCCTGCCAGACGATGGCGTTGCCGTAGGGACGGCCGGTGCGCCGGTTCCACACCACGGTGGTCTCGCGCTGGTTGGTGACGCCGATGGCGGCGAGGTCGTCGGCGGTGAGATCGGCCAGCGACAGCGCGGTTTTGACCACGGTGCGGGTGCGTTCCCAGATCTCGTCCGGATTGTGTTCGACCCAGCCGGGACGCGGCATGATCTGGGAATGTTCGAGCTGATGGCGGGCCACCACGGCGCCATCGTGATCGAAGACCATGAATCGCGTCGAGGTCGTGCCCTGGTCGATCGCGCCCACATACCGGTTCATCTGCTCGTCCTTCCCGGACCTCACCATTGAGTCCGTCGTGCGGGCTCCGGGCCCGAAATCCACGCTAGGAACCGCAGCGGGGGCACGCCATGCCTACCGTTCGACAATGCTGAACGGTGGTAGGTTCGGGGCCATGCCTGGCCCGATCCAGTCGATCGAACGCGCCGCCGCGGTGCTGCGTTTGCTCGCGCGCGGGCCGGGACCGCTGGCCGTCGGCGAGATCGCGACCGCGCTGGACCTGGCCAAACCGACCGCCCACGGCATTCTGCGGACCTTGCTCGGAGTCGGGTTCGTCAGCCAGGACGAGAACACCGGCAAATACCTCCTCGGTCCCGCGATCGGCGAGCTCGGCACCGACCGGCTCGATGTGAACGAGTTGCGTTCGCGGGCGATCCACCGGGCCGACGCGCTCGCCTCCCGATCCGGGGAATCGGTGCGCATCGCCGTGGCGCGCGAGGGGCGAATCACGGTGATCCACCACGTGTTCCGGCCCGACAACACCGAGCAGGAGCTGACGGTGGGCGAGGTGGTGCCCGCGCACGCCACCGCGCTGGGGCGGGTGTTGCTCGCCTATGACGTGGCGGCGAAACCCGGTGCGCTGGAACGCTTCACCCGTCGCACGATCGACGATCCGGCTGAGCTCGACCGGGTGGTCGCGCAGGTGCGGCGGACCGGCTGGGCTGGCGAAGTCGGGGAATTCCATCCCGACGAAGCGGGGATCGCCGCGCCGATTCGCGCCAGGGGCGGTCTGGTGGTCGCCTCGCTGGGCGTCGCCGGTCCCACGGATCGACTGTGCGACAACCAGTTACGCATCCGGCCCGCCCTGGTCGAGCAGGTGCTCGCTGCCGCGGCGGCGATCCATCGCGACCTCAGCGTGGCGCAATGAACCAGCGGCACTGTGCTGCAGCGGACCAGCGTGTCGCGATGAACCACTGTGCCGTGGCGAACCAGCGTGGCGCGAGGAACCGCACCGACGACGAGAGCGAGCGCCGATGACGCACCACTTCGTACTCGCCATCGATCAGGGCACCACCTCGACCCGCTGCATCGTGTTCGATCAGCACGCCCGGCTGGCGGGGATGGCCCAGCGGACGCACCGCCAGCATTACCCCAGGTCGGGGTGGGTGGAGCAGGACGCGCTCGAGATCTGGCGCACCGTCGAGCGGATCGTGCCCGCGGCCCTGCGCGACGCCGGGATCACCGTCGACCAGGTGGCCGCGCTCGGGATCGCCAATCAGCGCGAGACCACGGTCGTGTGGGATCGCAACACCGGGTTGCCGGTGCGGTTGGCGATCGTCTGGCAGGACGTGCGCACCGAGGAACTCGTCGAAGAGCTGCGGAAACAGGCTGGGGCGCAGCGTGTTCCGGAACTCAGCGGTCTACCGCTGGCCACCTACTTCGCCGCACCTCGCCTGCGCTGGTTGCTCGACAATGTCGACGGGCTGCGGGCCAAAGCCGAACGTGGCGACGTCCTGTTCGGCACCATGGAATCCTGGCTCATCTGGAACCTCACCGGCGAGCACGTCACCGACGTGACCAACGCGGGCCGCACCCTGCTGATGAACCTGGCCACCCGGCAGTGGGACGAGGAACTGTTGCGGTTCTTCGACATTCCCCGCGCCATGCTCCCCCGCATCGAACCCTGCACCGGCGATTTCGGCATCGCCCGCACTGTCGTGCCCGGCGTCCGGATCGGCGCCGCCCTCGGCGACCAGCACGCGGCCCTGTTCGGCCAAACCTGTTTCGCCCCAGGGGAAACCGAATGCACGTACGGCACCGGCGGCTTCCTCATGATGAACACCGGCACCGAACTGATCCGCTCCACCCACGGCCTGCTCACCACCATCGGCTACCAGGTCGGCCCCGAACCGGTCTACGCGCTGGAAGGCCCCATCGCGGTCACCGGTTCCCTGGTCCAGTGGCTGCGTGACATCGTCGGCCTGATCGCCACCGCCCCCGAAATCGAAACTCTCGCAAACACAGTCGACGACAACGGCGGCTGCTACCTGGTCCCCGCCTTCTCCGGCCTCTACGCCCCCCACTGGCGCAGCGACGCCCGCGGCCTGCTCATCGGCCTCACGTCCTACGTCACCAAAGGCCACCTGGCCCGCGCCGTATTGGAAGCCACCGCCTGGCAGACCCGCGACGTGGTCGAAGCGATGAACGCCGACGCGGGCCTGAAAGCCCAATCCCTGCGCGTAGCAGGCGGAATGGCGTCCAACAACCTGCTCATGCAAATGATCGCCGACGTCCTCGACACCCCCGTCCTGCGCCCCCTGGTCACCGAAACCGTCTCCCTCGGCGCCGCCTACGCAGCAGGCCTAGCCGTCGGCTACTGGCCCGATCTCCAAGGCCTACGCCACAATTGGCGCGTAGCCGCCCAATGGAACCCCTCCCCCACCCGCGAAACCCGCGACGAGGAATACGAACGCTGGCAACGAGCCGTCCAACTCAGCGTCGGCTGGGCCCGCCCGGCCACGGGTTGACGTCCTCAACCAGGCGGTCAGTGCGTTGTACTGCGGCGTTGCAGGAACACCGTCAAGGTGAACAGGAGCACGCCCGCTACGGCGAGGAGGGCGCCGATCATGGCGGGGGCGGTGTAGCCCAGGCCTGCGGCGATGACGAGGCCGCCCAGCCAGGCGCCTGCGGCGTTGGCGATGTTGAGGGCGGCGTGGTTGAGGGTGGCGGCGAGGGTTTGGGCGTCGGCGGCTACGTCCATGAGGCGGGTTTGGAGGCCGGGGGCCAGGGCGGCGCCGGAGGCTCCGACCAGGAAGGCGCCGATGGAGGCGGTGATGGGGTTGTGGGCGGCCAGGACGAAGCCGGCCAGGATCACCACCATCGCGATCATGGCTACGAAGATCGAACGGTCGACACCGCGGTCGGCGAGGATGCCGCCGCCGATATTGCCCACGATCATGCCGAGGCCGAACAGGGCCAACACGATCGGGACGGCGCCCAGTGGCATGCCGGCGACGTCGGTCATGGTGGTGGCGATGTAGGTGTAGACCGCGAACATGCCGCCGAAGCCGATCGCGCCCACGGCCAGGGTGAGCAGTACCTGCGGGCGTCGCAGGGCGCCGAGTTCGGTCATCGGGTTGGTGAGTTTCATGCCGGTCAGGGCGGGGACGTAGCGCCAGAGGGCGGCCACGGTCGCCATGCCGATCACGGCGACGACCACGTAGGCGTCGCGCCAGCCGAAGTGTTGGCCGAGCCAGGTCGCGCCGGGAACGCCGATCACGTTGGCGACGCTGAGGCCGAGCATCACCGCGGCTACCGCCTTGGCTCGCTGCCCGACGGGGGCCAGCGTGGCGGCGGCCAGGGACGCGACGCCGAAGTACGCGCCGTGCGGCAGGCCGGAGACGAAACGGGCGAGCACGAGCGTGCCGAAGGTCGGCGCGAGCACGGTCCCGATATTGCCGACGGTGAACGCCATCATCAACACGATCAGCAGTTTCTTGCGCGCCACCCGCGCACACAACGCGGCGATCAGCGGCGCACCGACGACAACTCCCAGCGCGTAGGCCGACACCGCGTGCCCGGCGGACGGCTCGGAGATCTCGAAGGCCCGCGCGATATCGGGCAGCAACCCCATGGTCACGAATTCGGTGGTCCCGATCCCGAACCCACCCAGCGCCAACGCGAGCATCGCCGGGACGTGCCAGTTGGTACGTGGCTCGTCGAGGCGTTCAGGGGCGGCGATGGAAGTAGGCACGCTTCCATGCAACGACGATCAGTACCTATTCGCTACCCGAGACCGGCGTGAGTTGGCCCACCGTGGGCTGACCGGCCGGGTACAGGCACAAAAAAGCGCTCGCATCGGATTCGATGCGAGCGCTTTTGCAGCCGTGCAGGTCCATGATTACGGACCGGGACTCACTTCAGAGCGCGTGCCAGGTTCACATCGAGCGCACCGAGGAACTCCTCGGTGCTCAAGTATCCCTGGTCCCCGCCCACGAGCGCGGCGAGGTCCTTCGTCATCTGACCGCCCTCGACGGTCTTGATGACCACATCCTCGAGCGCCTGGGCGAAGCCGATCACCTCGGGGGTGTTGTCCAGCTTGCCGCGGTGCTCGAGCCCACGCGTCCACGCGAAGATCGACGCGATCGGGTTGGTCGAGGTGGGCTTGCCCTGCTGGTGCTGACGGAAGTGCCGGGTGACGGTGCCGTGTGCGGCCTCCGCTTCACAGGTACGGCCGTCGGGCGTGAGCAGCACCGAGGTCATCAGGCCCAGCGAGCCGAAGCCCTGCGCCACGGTGTCGGACTGCACGTCGCCGTCGTAGTTCTTGCAGGCCCAGACGTAGCCGCCCTCCCATTTCATGGAGGAGGCGACCATGTCGTCGATGAGGCGGTGCTCGTAGGTCAGGCCCGCCGCGTCGAACTCGGCCTTGAACTCGGCGTCGAAGACTTCCTCGAAGGTGTCTTTGAACATGCCGTCGTAGGCCTTGAGGATGGTGTTCTTCGTGGAGAGGTACACCGGGTAGTTCTGCTGCAGGCCGTAGTTGAACGAGGCCCGCGCGAAGTCCTCGATGGACTTCTTGAAGTTGTACATACCCATGACGACGCCGCCGTCTTCGGGCATCTTCACGACCTCGTGCACGATCGGCTCGCTGCCGTCTTCGGGCGTGAAGGTCAGCGTGACGGTGCCCGCCTCGTAGACCTTGAAGTCGGTGGCGCGGTACTGGTCGCCGAACGCGTGGCGGCCGATGATGATCGGCTTGGTCCAGCCGGGCACCAGGCGGGGCACGTTGGAGATGATGATCGGCGCGCGGAAGATGGTGCCACCCAGAATGTTTCGGATGGTGCCGTTGGGCGAGCGCCACATCTTCTTGAGGCCGAACTCCTCCACCCGCGCTTCGTCGGGGGTGATGGTGGCGCACTTGACGCCCACGCCGTACTTCTTGATGGCGTTGGCCGCGTCGATCGTGACCTGGTCGTCTGTCTTGTCGCGGTACTCGATACCGAGGTCGTAATACTCGAGGTTCACGTCGAGATAGGGATGGATCAGCTTGTCCTTGATGAACTGCCAGATGATCCGGGTCATCTCGTCGCCGTCGAGCTCTACAACGGTGCCTTCAACCTTGATCTTGGACATGGATCTTCGTGTCCTCCTCGGTGGGTGCCCTTTTATTGCACGGCCAGGCGAACACGCTTGTGAGCGGACCCCAGCTATTCCAACAAACCGTATATGCCGCGCGTTGGTTGCGTGACATCGTTATGCAAACTCTTGGTGCAAACATGACGAGCGTACTGCTACCGGTCACCTCACCGCGAGGGGAGGGCGAACTGTGCGATACGCGCGCGAGGCACCCGGCCATACCTCGTTTCCCCCTGCTGGGCATCCAGCTTACCCATCGGTCGTCGCGACCCGCCCGCGCTCCCCGCGCACCGGCCACCAACGACACGCCAGCGCCTGCCACACCGCCACCGCAGTGATCTTCGGCGGGAAATGCGGGGGAAGTTTCCGCGTGCGTGCGATGTCCGGTTAACATGACGGCAAGGTCATGAGTGCCAGCGTCAAGCCCCGGCTCGCTGGTCGGCAACCCTCCAGCTGCGGTGGGGTGCTCCGGGTGATGACCGGGCTCTCGAAAGTCGAGAGCAAGCGCGCGTTGCAGGAGGCCCCCCATGTGTTGTTGTCCGACGATCCGACCCAGTTGACGAGATCCCCGGCGAACACCCACTGGAGCACGACATGACCGACACCTCCCTGCCCGAGAACTGGTCGTTCGAGACCAAGCAGATCCACTCCGGCCAGGCCCCCGACGCGAGCACCAACGCGCGGGCGCTGCCGATCTACCAGACCACCTCGTACACGTTCCGCGACACCGATCACGCGGCGGCGCTGTTCGGTCTGGCCGAACCGGGCAACATCTACACCCGGATCATGAACCCCACCCAGGACGCGGTGGAGCAGCGGGTGGCCGCGCTGGAAGGTGGCGTCGCGGCGCTGCTGGTGGCGTCGGGCCAGGCCGCGGAGACGTACGCGATCCTGAACCTGGCAAGCGCGGGCGACCACATCGTGTCCAGCCCGCATCTCTACGGCGGCACGTACAACCTGTTCCACTACTCGCTGCCCAAGCTGGGCATCACGGTCTCGTTCGTCGAGGACCCCGATGACCTGACGCAGTGGCAGGCGGCCGTGCGGCCCAACACCAAAGCGTTCTACGGCGAGACCATCGCCAACCCCAGCAGCGCGGTGCTCGACATTCCCGGCATCGCCGGTGTCGCGCACGACAACGGCGTTCCGCTGATCGTCGACAACACCGTCGCCACCCCGTACCTCATCCAGCCGCTTGCGCACGGCGCCGACATCGTCGTGCACTCCGCGACGAAGTACCTGGGCGGACACGGTGCGGCCGTGGCCGGCGTGATCGTGGACGGTGGCACCTTCGATTGGACCGTGCGCGACGCCGACGGCAACGCCCGCTTCCCCGGTTTCACCGAGCCCGATCCCAGTTACCACGGTGCGGTGTTCGCCGATCTGGGTGCGCCCGCGTTCGCGTTGAAGGCGCGCGTGCAGTTGCTGCGCGATCTGGGCGCGGCGGTGTCGCCGTTCAACGCGTTCCTCATCGCGCAGGGCATCGAGACGCTGAGTTTGCGGGTGGAACGGCATGTCAGCAATGCCGAAGCCGTGGCGAAGTTCGTCGCCCAGCAGCCGGGTGTGGACGCCGTGCATTACGCGGGTCTCGAGTCCTCACCCTGGTACGCGCGGGCCAAGCAGTTGGCACCGAAGGGTGCGGGCGCGATCGTGGCGTTCGAGCTGGCCGGCGGTGTCGATGCGGGCAAGAAGTTCGTCGACGCGCTCAGCCTGCACAGCCATGTGGCTAACATCGGAGATGTGCGTTCTCTGGTGATCCACCCGGCGTCGACCACGCACTCGCAGTTGACGCCCGACGAGCAGTTGGCGGCCGGCGTCACCCCCGGCCTGGTCCGGCTCGCGGTGGGCATCGAGGGTATCGACGACATTCTGGCCGACCTACGGGTCGGGTTCGCGGCGGCGACGACGTGACTGTGAGCACCGAATCGCCGATCGCCGCGCCCGGAACCGGAGTGGACCTGCTGCCACCGCTGGACGGGCGAGTCGGCGTGGTCGCCATCGGAGACGTGACGCTGGAGAACGGCGCCGTGATCCCCGATGCGCGGCTGGCGGTGCAGCGCTGGGGGCAGCTGTCGCCCGCGCTGGACAATGTGGTGCTCGTGGAACACGCGCTCACCGGCGACTCGCATGTCGTCGGTGGGCCCGACGGGGCACCCGGCTGGTGGGAGGGCATGGTCGGGCCCGGCGCGCCGATCGACACCGACCAGTGGTGCGTGATCGCCACCAACGTGCTGGGCGGCTGCAAGGGCAGCACCGGCCCGTCTTCGCTCGCGCCCGACGGAAAGCCTTGGGGCGCACGGTTTCCCGCGTTGAACATCCGCGATCAGGTGCGCGCCGAGATGCAGCTGTTCGACGCGCTGGGGATCGCGCGCCTGGGCGCGGTGGTCGGCGGTTCGATGGGCGGCATGCGGGTGCTCGAGTGGATCATCGGTGCGCCCGAACGGGTTTCGGCGGCGCTGATCCTGGCCGTGGGCGCGCGTGCGACCGCGGATCAGATCGGCACCCAGACCACCCAGATGGCCGTGATAACCGCCGATCCCGACTGGCAGGGCGGCAACTATCACGGCACCGGCCGCGCGCCGATGACCGGCATGGGGCTGGCTCGCCGCATCGCGCACCTGACCTACCGCACCGACGGCGAACTCGATCACCGGTTCACCAATCGCGCCCAGGGTGACGAGGATCCGTGGACCGGGGGCCGTTACGCGGTGCAGAGCTACCTCGAGCATCAGGCCGAAAAGCTGTGTCAGCGTTTCGATCCGGCGACGTATGTGCTGCTCAGTGAAGCGATGAACCGACACGATGTGGGTCGTGGCCGCGGCGGTGTCGCTGCCGCGCTCGCCTCGACTCCGGTGCCCTGTGTGGTCGGCGGGGTCGACTCGGATCGCCTGTACCCGTTGAACACTCAGGCCGAGCTGGCCGAAGGTCTGCCCGGCTGTGCGGGTTTGGAGATCGTGCATTCGCGCGACGGGCACGACGGGTTCCTCACCGAGGCGGCCGCGGTGTCGAAGTTGCTCACCGAGACGATGCGGTTGGCGCGGGAGAACCGCTGAGCTTCACGGCCCGGTCAGCAGGGTGACGATCGAGCGGACATATTCCTGAAGTCGTTCGCGCGGATACCGTTCCGGGTCGTTGACGGCCAGTCGACCCAGCATTTCCGCGACGGTGAGCACCGAGTTCGCCAGCAGTTCGGCGTCCATGTCCGACCAGCGTGGTGACAGCGAAACACCCATGCGGACAAGCGCTTCCGCGCGTTCCAGAATGTCGGTGCGTGCAGCACGAAGGGCCGCACGGTATTCGTCGGGCGCGCTCGCGGGCGTGGCCAGGATCAGGCGCCAGCGCGTCGGATTCGCCAGTGCCACACCGACGAACGCTTCCACCGTCGACGACGCGGCGGTCACCGGGTCGGCGCCGAGCAGGTCTTCGGGCAGCGTGTCGGCGATCTGCTCCAGCCCGCGTTCGCGTTCGCGTTCCAAAAGCGCTTCCACCAGTTCGGCGCGCGTGGAGAACACCGTGTACAGCACCGGTTTTCCGACGCCTGCTTCCTGCGCGACGGCTTCCATGCTCAGCTCGTGCAGTTCCATGCGGCCCAGCACGGTGAACGCGGCGTCGAGCAGTTGCGCGCGGCGTTCCTGCGGCGGCAGACGCGGGGCATAGCGGCGTCGCGGTCGTTGATCCTGCGTCGCGGTCACGCGCCCACCTGCCTTTCCTCCCCTGGACGATACCCCGCGGCCGATCCGCTCCCACAAATCCTACGCAACCGTTGTATTCAACTCACGCCATTGCTACGGTGGTGTTGTATTCACTTGCAAAGGAGCACGTGCCATGGCATTCGATGCGTCTACCCTGCGCCGCGACGACTACGGGTTCTTCGGGCCCGACTCCCCCAGCTGGAAGGTGTGGGCGTCGCCGACCGCGCTGATCGGCTTCCAGCGCGCGGTCACCCTCGAACACTTCGACCCCTTCCTGACCGCCGCGGTCGCCGATTCCCAGGGCATCTACGACAACCCCGCCACCCGGCTGGACCACACGCTGGCCTACTTCGTGCTGGTCGCGCTGGGTGACGGCCGCACCGCCATCCAGGCCGCCGAACACCTGATGCAGGTGCACGCGCCGATGACGGGCATCGAACCGATCAGCGGCAAGCGGTACAGCGCCAACAGCCCCGAAACCCAGCTGTGGATCCACCTGACCGGGTGGCATTCGGTGCTCAAGGCCTACGAGATGTACGGGCCCGGTCGGCTCAGTGCCGAGGAGGAGGATCGGTATTGGGCCGAGTGCGCGATCGCGGCCGAGCTGCAGACCTGCAAGCCGTCGGAGGTGCCGCGCGATCGGGAGGGCGTGCAGGCGTATTTCGAACGTGTTCGGCCGCGGTTGTGCGTGACCGAGCGGGCGGTGCAGGCCATGCATTACCTGCTGTGGACGCCGCCGAGTAAGGGGTGGAAGTTCGCGCTCGGTGGTCGACTGCTGTCGTTGGCGACGATTCCCACGCTGCCGATGTGGATGCGCAAGCTCGGGCGGTTCAACCTGCCGCGCATTGTCGATGTGGGAGTGCGTATTCCGGCGAAGGTGATCGCGTGGGTGGCCGCCCGCCGCGACAACTGGGTACTGATCCATGCCGCGCCGTTCATCGCGCCGATGACGGGTCAGATCTTCGCGTCGCACGCGTATTCCGCTGCGCCTCAGCAGCTTTCGACAATCACCCCGCGCGAGGCCCGCGAGCTCTATGGCAGTCAGGGCTCCCGCAGTCTCTGGGCCTCCGAAACCGCTTGAATGACACCGCGATCGAGGGTGTGGGACCGGTCGCGTCAATGACGCCGCGGCCGGTCTTCCTCAGTTGACGCCGAGCGTGTTGATGGTGACCGCCAGGAAAACGATGGCGCTGCCCAGCGCGGTCAACGCGGCCACGTCGAACGGGCGACTGCGCACCGCGAGCAACCCCACCTGCACGGTCGGCAGACACAACCGGAACGCCGCGGCCACCAGAGCGGCGCTGCCGAAGATCAGCGCGCCACGCCGCCACCGATCCCACGCCACGAACCCGACCGCGATCACGATCAGCGCGGTCACCACGGTCATCGGCAGGTGACTGCGCAGATACTGCTCCCCCGCACTCAACCGCACGACCCGATGCTTGCCGGTCGTGTGCTTGTCGGTCGAGTCCGCCTTGTTCACGCCCCTGATTGTTCCAGTGTTCTGGAAAAGTGGCACACAGGGGCTCTGCGCGCGCTCGGCCGTCAACGGTCAGTACCCTGCTCCGAGTGTTCAATGTGATGTTCCATCAGCCGGTTATTCCGCCGAACACCGGCAATGCGATCCGGCTCGTCGCGGGCACCGGGTGCGCGCTGCACCTGATCGAGCCGCTGGGCTTCGACCTGTCGGAGTCGAAACTGCGCCGGGCGGGCCTGGACTACCACGACCTCGCCTCGGTGACCGTCCATCCGGATCTGGAGACGGCGTGGGCCGCGATCGGGCCGCAGCGGGTGTTCGCGTTCACCACCCAGGCGACCACGCGCTACACCGATGTGGCCTACCAGCCCGGCGACGTCCTGTTGTTCGGCACCGAGCCCACCGGCCTGCCCGCGGAGGTGCTCAGCGATTCCCACATCACCGACCAGGTGCGCGTGCCCATGCTGTCGGGGCGACGGTCGATGAACTTGTCGAACACTGCGGCGGTCGCGGTGTACGAGGCGTGGCGGCAGTTGGGGTTTCCCGGCGGGGTCTGACTGCGCTTCGGCTCGCCCGCCGTTGGGCGCCGAACGCGACGCCGTGCTGAAAGTTCCGTCGAGCAGGCCGGGGTGTCGGTAGGTCACCGCTAGGCGGCGTCGGGGCCCATCCAGCGCCACAGGGCGTAGCCGACCGTCAGGGAGATCGCGCAGCCGATGACGGTGTCCAGGAGTCTTTCGACGAGCACGCCTGCGGTCATGGTGGCGCCGAGGCCGGTGAACACCGCGACCAGTGGCGTCATGACCATCGCGTAGGCGGTGTAGTTGGCGGCGCGCAGGTAGGGGCGCGACGCGGCGATCAGTCCGATTGCCAGGACCAACACCCAGATCGGGATCGACGCCAGGAACAGGCCGCCCAGCAGCACGCCCAGTGCGGTACCGAGGCCGCGTTGCAGGCTGTGGGTCAGCGCGGACGTGTGGTCGCGTTGGACCACCAGGGCCACGGTCAGCACGATCCAGTACGAATGCGTGCCGTGTAATTGGTGGGCGATCAGTTCGGCGACGATCATGCTGCTGATCAAGCGAGCCGGATAGTGCCAGCCCGCAACGGTTTTCAGTCGTGCTGCCCACTGACGCAGGTCGTCGGCCAACGGTGCGGACGGTGGGATGGCGGCGGCCTGCTTGCCGAGCAGGTGGTAGGTCAGGGCGAAAGTGAGCATCGTCAGAATCGCCGCGCCTAACCCGCCCAGCACGGAATATGTTGCCAACGAACGGGTTTCGATGTGCAGGCCAAGCGACGCACCGATGATCATGAACACGATCGCGAGGGTGGTGACCTTGGCCGCGCTGCCCCGGATCCCACCCAGCACCACGGCCACCGACGCCACCGCCACGATCACCACCGAACTCGCGAACGCGCCGAGCCCGGCCGACCACGCGCCGATCAACATGCCGAAGAACCCGACGACCAAGGTGTTGAGCAGGTCGACGACGCGATGGCGCGCTGAACCCGCCTGCCCGCTGCTCGACATCAGCAGCGCACCCAGCGCCGCCGTCATGCCCGCACCCAGATTGCCCGCCAGTTCCCCGATCGCCACCGGCAGCGCGACCGACAATCCCGCCGCTAGCAGCCGCAGCGTGTCGACCTCCACCGTCTTCCAACGCGCGACCTCCGACAGCGCGTCGCGACTGCCCGCCACACCGCGACGCACCACGATCCGCCACGGGCGCTGCGGCTGCTGCTCGGTCATGGCGGCGGCCTCCTCAGGCGATGTCGAAACGTTTGAACCGCGAGGTGGCGCCCGCTGTCAGCCGGACGGCGGACTTGGCGACGCCGAAATGGTCCGCGAGCAATTCGATCGCGGCCTTGTTGGCCTTGCCCTCGACGGCGGGGGCTCGGACGTAGAGGGTGAGGGTGCCGTCGGCGGCGGTTTCGACCAGGGGGCCTTTACGGCTGTTCGGTTTGATCGTCGCCCGCACTGTGGGCACCGGAGGTCTCCTTCCCGGCCTCGCGAGTGGGGGCTGAGGGTGAGGTTGCCGCGGCGGGTCCAGCCGTCGCCGGTTCAGCGGTCGCGGATGCGGTGGTCGCCGGGGTTGTGGCTGCTGGCGTAGTCGCTCTGGCGCGTCGACCGCGCAGGAAACGCAGTGCGGCATACAGCAATCCGCCGATCACGGCGAGGAAGCCCAACCACGGCACAGCCTTACCGGCGAAGACGACCGCGTCGTGCAACCAGTCCACCAGCGAGTTCCAGCCGGAGACGATGCCGTCCCAGAAGTTGTCCGGGTCGCCGGGCGCGTGCTTGTCGTCGGCGGTCAGGGTGATGGTCAGTGTCGACAGCGACACCTGGTCGTCGAGGCTGCGTTTCTGCGCGGTGAGGCTGTCGAGTTCGCCCTGCCTGCTCGACAGCGCCTCCTCGGCGGCGATCAGGTCGGCGGTGTTGGTGGCGCCGGTGATCAGCGCTTTGAGCCGGTCGACGGACGCCTGCAGGGCGCGGATGCGGGCGTCGAGGTCTTGCCACTGCATGGTGACGTCATCGCGGTTGGTGCTTACGCGGGTGACCGTGCCCACGCCGCCGAGGCCGGTGATGAAGGCATCGGTGGAGTCCGCGGGCACGCGCACGCTGAGTACCGCGCGGGCGGTTCGCTTGTCGGTGCCAGGTTGTTCGGTGCGGCTGTCGATGCGGCCGTTCACGGCGCGGACCTGGTCGGTGACGGTCGCGGCGGCGGCGATCGGATCGCCGGCGGTGACATCGACCGAGCCGGTGATCACCTCTTTGCGGTTCGATTGGTCGGGTGCCGGGCTGTCCTTCTGCGGCGCGCCTTCCCGAAATCCGGGCGCTATCGCGGGAGCCGGCCCGCCCATGACAGTGGGCGCTGACGCCCGACCAGCCTGGTCCGCACTTTCGTCCCCGCCACACCCGGCCAGCAACAGCAGGCCGAGCAACGCGATCATCACCACCGCAATCTTGCGCATGTTCGCAGCGTAATGCGTTGAACGGTCCGCGTGCACCGTGCGAGGAACTCAGCGGAAGTCGCGGGACCGGGCGACGATGGTCAGATCGAGATGTTCGAGATGATCGGCCACCAGACTCGCCGCACCCTCGGCATTCTGGATGCGCCCACGGATGAGCAGCGCGGTAGCGCTCTGCGCGAGGCGCCGGTAGCGAGCCCACAGCCCCACCGAGCACACGACGTTGACCATGCCGGTTTCGTCTTCGAGATTGAGGAACGTGACGCCCGCGGCGGTGGCGGGACGCTGACGGTGAGTGACCGCGCCCGCCACCAGGATGCGGGCGCCATCTTCGACCAGCAGCAGGTCACAAGCGGGAACCACGCCGAGCGAATTCAGGTGGGCGCGAAGGAATTCGGTGGGATAGGAGTCGGGTGAGATGCCGGTGGCCCACACGTCGGCGGCGGCGAGTTCCAGTGCGCTCATGCCGGGCAGAGAAGGGGCGACGGTCGCCGGGCCGGTGCCGGGCAGGCGGTCGGGGCGCTCCACGGCCGCCGCACCCGCTGCCCACAATGCCGCCCTGCGCACGCTGCTACCACGCGAATCACGCGGTTCGGCATCGACCAGCACGTCGAGCGCCCCTGCGGTCGCCAGCGATTCCGATTGCGCGACAGACAGTTCCACGCGACCGGTGAGATCGAGCATCGAAGCGAAAGGTCCGTGCTCGGCGCGAGCGGCCACGATGCGCTCGGCGAGATCGGTGCCGATGTGACGCACCCCGGACAGCCCGAGGCGGATCTCCGTACCCGCGTTCTCCAAGGTGGGTTCGGCGCGGCTGGCGTTGATATCGGGCCCGTGCACCCGCACCCCATGCCGTCGAGCGTCGGCCACCAGCGACTGCGGCGAGTAGAAACCC
Organism: Nocardia sp. NPDC058666; assembly: GCF_042714895.1. Classification (NCBI taxonomy): domain Bacteria; kingdom Bacillati; phylum Actinomycetota; class Actinomycetes; order Mycobacteriales; family Nocardiaceae; genus Nocardia; species Nocardia sp. NPDC058666. The sequence continues at coordinate 19,559 of NZ_JBHXRY010000018.1, read as the reverse complement.
ATCGGCTGCGCACGCAACAACCCCGCACAGAACGCCGCCGGATGGTGCAGCTTGAACCACGACGAATAGAACACGATCGACGCGAAACTCTGCGAATGGCTTTCCGGGAACCCGAAATTGGCGAAGGCATACAGCTTTTCGTAGATCCTGTCGGCGACCTCGTCGGTGATCCCGTGCAGCTCCCGCATGCCCTCGTAGAACCGCGCCTTCAACCTGGCCATCTTCTCCGGCGACCGCTTCGACCCCATCGCCCGCCGCAACTGATCCGCCTCGGCCGCACTGAACCCGGCCACATCGACCGCCATCTGCATCAACTGTTCCTGGAACAGCGGAATCCCCAGCGTGCGTTCCAGCGACCGTTTCAGCGACGGATGGTCGAAAACCACCGGCTCCTTGCCATTTCGTCTGCGGATATAAGGGTGCACCGAGCCGCCCTGAATCGGTCCCGGCCGGATCAGCGCCACCTCCACGACCAGGTCGTAGAAGTTGCGCGGCTTGAGCCGGGGCAGCGTCGCCATCTGCGCACGCGACTCCACCTGGAACACCCCGATCGAGTCCGCGCGCTGCAACATCTCATAGACGCCCGCCTCGGTGAGATCGAGGGCGTGCAGTTCCACCGTCTCGCCTTTGTGCTCGCGCACCAGGTCGATCATGTAGTGCAGCGCCGAGAGCATGCCAAGGCCCAGCAGATCGAATTTCACCAAACCCACTGCAGCGCAGTCGTCTTTGTCCCACTGCAACACACTGCGTCCGGCCATCCGCGCCCACTCCACCGGGCACACGTCGGCGATCGGCCGATCACAGATCACCATGCCGCCGGAGTGAATGCCCAAATGCCGTGGGAGACCGTCTAGTTCGCCTGCCAGTTCGAGCACGGCCTCCGGGATATCGGTGCCCGTCTCGCCGGCCACCCCCGACCAGCGACTCACCTGCTTGCTCCACGCGTCCTGCTGCCCCGGCGAAAAGCCCAGCGCCCGTGCGGCATCGCGCACCGAGGACTTGCCGCGATAGGTGATCACGTTCGCCACCTGCGCGGCATAGTCGCGGCCGTATTTGGCGTAGACGTGCTGGATGGCCTCCTCGCGACGGTCGGATTCGATATCGACATCGATGTCGGGCGGCCCGTCACGTTCGGGCGAGAGGAACCGTTCGAACAGCAGTTGGTTGCCCACCGGGTCCACATTGGTGATGCCGATGGCGTAGCAGACCGCGGAGTTGGCGGCCGAACCCCGGCCCTGGCACAGGATGTCGCTGCGCTTACAGAACTCGACGATGTCGTGCACGACCAGGAAGTAGCCGGGAAACTTCAGCTCCTCGATCACCGCCAGTTCGTGATCGATCTGCTGGTATGCCTTGGTATTTCGTTCCGGCGGACCGTACCGTCGCGCCGCACCGTCGTAGGCCAGGTGGCGCAGCCAGGAGTTCTCGTCGTGGCCGGTCGGCACGTCGAACGGGGGCAGTTGCGGGGCGATCAACCGCAGGTCGAACGCGCATTCACGAGCCAGCGTCGCCGCGTTGGCCACCGCGTGCGGGTACTGCGCGAACAGGTGCGCCATCTCCGCGCCCGAACGCAGGTGCGCGCCGCCGGTGGGCGCCAGCCAGCCCGCCATCTCGTCGAGGCTGCTGCGGGCACGGATCGCGGCCACCGCCATCGCCCGACGACGCTGCGCCGGTGACGCGAAATGCGCACCGGTAGTGGCGAGTACGGGCACATCGAGTCGATCGGCCAGTGCCACCAGCAGCGCGTTGCGTTCGTCATCGGTGGCGATGCCGTGATGGGTGAGTTCCACACTCACCCGACTGTTCCCGAACCGCTCGATCAAATCCCGCAGTGCCGCTTCAGCTTTCGGCAATCGCAGGTCGTTGGCGTTCAAATCCTGTTCGAGCGCGGTGCGCAAGTGACCTTTTCGACAACCGGTCAGCACATGCCAGTGCCCACCCGCTGCCGCGGCGAGCGTGTCCAGGTCATACCGCAACACCCCCTTCTCCCCCGCCGCCATATGCGCCGCCGCCATCTCCCGTGACAGCCGCCGGTACCCTTCCTGCCCTCTGGCGAGGATCAGCAGATGCGGGCCATTCGGATCGGGAGAACCTGTGCGCGGCACCGAATCCGGCGCATCCGCGTGCCCCCTGCCCTGCCCGACAGCACCCCCGCGCACACCTAACCCGGCCGCCTGCCCGCGATCCCCGAGCCCGGCCGATCCGATGACATCGCCCATACCGTCGTCCGCCGCGCCCTCAGCACTGGACACTCTTCCCCGGTCGCTCATCGCGGCACCGACTTCGCGCCCCTCAGCTCTACCTTCACCCGGCGCGAAACGCACTCCGCCCCGAGGTACAGAACGGCGCCGGACCGCATCCCCTCGGCCCGGCGCCGCCTTCGCATCGGTTCCCAGTGACAGTTCGGCACCGAAAACCGTTGGCATTCCCCATTCCCTGGCCGCCTCGGCGAACCGGACGGTCCCGTAGAACCCGTTGTGGTCGGTCAGCGCCAGCGCCTCCAGACCCAGCCGCACCGCCTCCTCCACCAGCTCCTCCGGCTGACTCGCGCCGTCGAGGAAGCTGTAGGCGGAGTGGGCGTGCAATTCCGCGTAGGGCACGGTCGCGGACGGCCGGTCGACCTCGGCGGCACGGTACTCGCCGCGTTTGCGCGACCAGGCCGGACTGTCGCCGCCGTCGCCGGGGTGCATGTCCTCCGCGGGCCTGCCGCTCGGCTTGCCCGACAGCACCCGTTCCAGCTCCGACCAGGTCGGCGGCCCGTTGCTCCAGCCCATGCACCCTCTCCTCTCACGACCCCCGCATCACCGCACCCCTCTCCTGTTGCCGCACAACTCAATTCGCGGGCAAGCGCTCCATCGACCGCGTTTCCAGCGCGGCCTCCACATGACCCAGACCCGAACGGATCACCGCACCGTAGGCATCGTTGGCGAGCACGTCCAGGTGCCCGCGCGCGATGGCCAACTGCATCTGCGCCATCTCGAAGTCACCCACGCGTCGGTGGCTGTCGGCCAGGTTCAGATACAGCGAGGGCAGGAACCCGCGCAGCCCCTCATCCAACGGAATGCCCGGCCCGAACACCGCGGCCAGCGCCCGCTGATCCCACAGCAACGCACTCTCGGGCAGTTCCTGCACATCCGCGAGGTGGTGCGCCACCACGCAGCGATACAACGGGTTGCCGCCTTCCCCTATCTCACTCCAGAGCCTGGTCAGCGCCGCGCGCGCGGCGTCAGGGTTGTTACCGCCGAGCCGCACCGCGGCATAGATGTCCGCCATCCGATCGTCCGCCATGTGCACAAGTATCGCACATACGTTCGAACAAAGGCGAGAGGCGTTCGAACATATTTTCGAGTTTCTCGAAGAGCTGGCCCGCGAACTTACTTGAGAGTAAGTTCGTAGCCAACGAACCAAGGAGCAGTGAGATGTCACAGGGATCCCCGGGTGAACAGGGCCGCAAACGGCGGCGCGACCTCACCGGCAGGCACGTCGTGATCACCGGCGCGTCGTCCGGGATCGGCCGGGCCGCCGCGCTCGCGGTCGCCGACAAGGGCGCGGTGGTGTTCCTGCTCGCGCGCCGCGGCGACGAACTGGCCGCGGTGGTCACCGAGATCCTCGACGCGGGCGGTCGGGCCTACGGCTACCAGTGCGACGTCACCGACTCCGAATCCGTGGACGCCACGGTCAAAACCATCCTCGACCAGCACGGCCACGTCGACATGCTGGTCAACAACGCGGGCCGGTCCATCCGCCGCGCCATCCACCGCTCCACCGACCGCCTGCACGACTTCGAACGCACCATGGCGGTCAACTACTTCGGCGCCCTGCGCATGACCCTGGCGTTACTGCCGCAGATGCGCGAACGCGGCTTCGGCCACATCGTCAACATCTCCAGCGCCGGCGTCCAGGTAGCCACCCCACGCTTCGCCGCCTACCTGGCCAGCAAGGCCGCCCTGGACAAGTTCACCGAAGTCGCCTCGGTCGAAACCCTCGCTGACGGAGTAACTTTCACCACCATCCACATGCCCCTGGTCCGCACCCCGATGATCGCCCCCAGCGGCGACCAAGGCCCCTCCGAATCCCCGGAATGGGCCGCGGGCACCATCGTGCGCGCCCTGTCCGAACGCCCCAAACGCATCGACGTCCCCCTCGGCACCATCGCCGAATACGGCGGCATCCTCACCCCCAAACTCCGCGACCGCATCATGCACCGCTACTACCGGGCCCTGCCCGATTCCCCCGCAGCCAAAGGCGAATCGGTCGACCCCGTCGACCCACCAACCCCCACCACCCCCGAACAACCCTCCACCGCCCGCAAAGTCACCGGCACCGCCCTACGCCGCGCAGCCCGCTGGGTCCCCGGCACCCACTGGTAACCCGGCGTAATCGACCAATCCGCACCGGCTCCACCCGATTTCCGGCCTGAACACCTACGAAGTGGGCGATTACGCCAGTCGCGCTAGTTCAGGTCGAGGGTGAAGTGGTGGGCGGTGATGGTCATCCGGTGGCGCATGTAGAGGCGGTGGGCGGCGGCGCGGGCAGGGCCGACACCGGAGTCCAGGTGGATCGCCGTGCAGGTCAGGCGGGTGGCCTCGGCGGTGATCCAGTCCAGGAGGCGATCGGCGTGGCCTCGGCCGCGTGCTGCGGGGAGGGTGGAGACGTCGTCGATGTAGACGTGGTGGCCCCAGGCGGTCGAGCGGGATTCGCGGAAGCCTGCCACCGATAGCGCTGTGGCAGAACCGGATTCGAAGACGCCGACCAGCCGGTAGCCCACGGGGCGGAGTTCGGTGTCGATGAACTCGGCCAGTCGGGCTGTCGTGCCCCACTGTGGGCGTAGCTCCAGCAGGGCAGGCGTTGCCGATTCGGTGTCGTCGCCGGCGATTTCGCGGATGTCGATCATGGAGTCGACGGTAGGTCTGTCGAGGATCGAGCGGGAGGGCCACTGCGTGGTAGTTCCATCAGTCCACCGGATCGCGTCCGCACCGGCGTAATCGCACACTTCGTACGTTTTCGATCAGTTTTCTGACGGGAAGGGCGCGAAGTGCGTGATTTCGCCGGTCAGAGGCCGGGGGGAAGTTGTTCTATCGCAGCGGGTTCCAAGTAGGTGGCCGGTTTGGGGGCGGCGGCGCAGCTGGCTTGGCGGGGGACGGCGGGGATGGTGCGGGCGGTGACGTGCCAGCGGCGGCCGTCGCGGTGGACGACGATGGCGGCGCCTGCCAGGGTCGGGTCGTGGGTGGGTGCGGGGTCGGGGTGGGCGGTGAGTTCGGTGGCGGTGGCCGGGATCTGTTCGCGCACAGCCACTTCGGCCAGTTGGGAGATCGGGGGGTAGCAGCTGCGGCCGCGCAGGCCGGTCATCGCGACCTCGCCGGCGTCGGCGGCTTCGAGCAGCGCCCGCGCGGCGGAGACGTCGACACGGCCATAGGTCAGGCCCGATGGGAGCAGTACGACCGCGGGTGCGAAACGGTGGCCGCCGGTGTGGGAGGCCTCCCAGACGCGGTCGGGGTAGTCCGCGGCCAAGGCGGCGGCGATCGGGCGGCCGAACAGAGCGCAGCACTGGTCGCGTTTGCCGTGCGCGCAGACCAACACCACCGGATCATCCACGCGCACACCGATATCCGGGGCGGGTCCATCGACCAGGTGCAAGTCGATATCGAACAGCTGGCGCAGATCGGTGATCTCGAACCGCACACACCACGACCCCTGCGGTCGCGAACTGGCCAGCAACACCGTGCGGGTCCCGGTGAACTCGTTGCGCCCAGGACGACGGATCAACATCGGCCGAACCTTCGCCGCCGACGTACGCGCCGCCAGTTCCGCGGTGATCTCCGGCCCCAGCACCTGGTCACCGATCACATCACGCCCCCACGCCCCCGGCTGCTCGATACACAACCACCCGGTGACATGCGCCGCGGTCCCCGGCAGCGGAAGGTCCGCGGCGGCCGCCGAACACAACATGCCCTCGAAGGGGTTCACGGTGCTCCTTTCGCGACCTGGCCGGGCGATCCGGGGCAGGGGTCGTTTCACTCTAGAACCCGGGGGCGTCGGCCACGTCGACGCACACCCACGCATCCGCGGTCCGATCGCGATCGGCGGCGGGGCGGGTCACTCGTAGACGCCCTCGGCGTGCCATAGGGCAGACTCGTGGACGAGCAGGACCGCGCGGATTTCGGTGGGGTCGGCGTCGAGTTGGACTTGGACTCGTACGGCCAGGACGGCGGGGTCGGGTGTGGACCACCAGCGTTCGGTGATCGGCCATGGGCCCGCCCAGCCGAGCAGGGCCCACTCCTTGCGGCCCCAGCGCAAGCGGGTGGGGGTGGCGGTGAACAGGCCGCGGTCGGTGATTTCTACTCCGGTGCCGTCGGCGGCGGTCAGGTGGACGATCGGGCGATGCAGGAGCAGCAGGGTGGGGGCGGGTTCGGGGAGGCGGCCGGGCCAGGGGTGGGTGGGGTCGGCGGCGGGGGTGAGTTCGTCGCCGAGGGCGATCATGGTGATGCGTTCGGCGGGGCCGCGGCCGCCGCTGAGCACGCCGATGCGGACCGCTTCACCGCCCAGCAGCCCTTGCACGCGGACCAGCGCGCGGCGGGCGCGTTCGTTTTCCTCCCCTTCGCCGCCCCACAAACCCAGTTGCAGGGCACCCGCGGCGACCACCTCGACCGGTTCCAGTGTGAGCGCGACGATCGGTCCGGTGGGGCGGGCGCGGCGGGTGAGCCAGCCGTCGAGTTGCCAGCGGACGCGGTCGGCGGTGTCGGCGGGGGTGAGCGGGCGGGCGCAACGCCAGATCCGGGTCAGCTCCTCGCCGGTCTCGGTGCGCGCGGTCACGGCCAGGCGGGTGCAGGCCACGCCCGCCGCGGACAGGACCGTGTGCAGTCGGGTGGCAAGGTGCCTGCCCGCGAACGCGGCCGCGTCGACCCGGTCGATGGGTGGGTCGCAGGCCAGGTCGACGGTGAGTTCGGGGGCGGGGCGGCGCGCCGAGGGTGGGCGTTCGGGCAGGGCGCGGGCGGTGCGATGGGCGAGCACGGCGTCGGCGCCGAACCGGGACGCCACTTCGGCGGGCGACAGGCGCGCGAAATCGCCGATGCGTCGTAATCCTAAGCGGCGCAGCAGGTCTGCCAGGTCTTGTCGTTCGGGTGCGGCCAGACTCGGTTCCACCGCGAGCTCGGCGATCGGGAGCGCGGCGAGGTAGCGCGCACCCTCCCCTGGCACCACGATGGCGCCGCGTCTGGCCGCGATCACCGCCGTGGACAGGGCATCGGCGATCCCGATCTGCGCCTCGGCACCCGCGGCGGCGACCGCATCGATCAACCGCACCACCGCGGCCTCCTCGGAACCGAAATACCGTGCGGCACCGCGTGCTCCGAGCACGACCAAGCCCGGGCGCAACACCTCCACCCCCGGCACCGTCGCGTCCACGGCGCCGACGACCGGCTCGAACAACCGCGCATCTCGATCCGGATCATCTTCTACGACAACGAGTTCCGGGCAGAACCCCTGCGCATCGCGCCTGCGCATCCCGCGCCGCACTCCTTCGGCCCGCGCGATCGCCGAACATGCCACCACCGAACTGCCCCGCAACACCGCGATCGGCCGATCCGCCGACACCCCCGCCACCGCGGCCGCCGCCACCGCGGGCCAGTCCGGACACCACACCGCCAACACCCGATCAACGCGCGCCATCACGCCACCGAACGGTCGAACTGAGCCAACCCAGGCTCATCGTGGCGAACCGGATAACGGGCCGACGGTCACGAGACCGCCTCGTGCAAGGCGGTGAGTTCGGTTGCGCGGGTGACGGTTTCGCGAGGCAGCCATTCGGTGCGGCCGACTTTGGCGCACAGGTCCATCCGGCCGTGGCGGGTCTGGCCCGCTTTGGCGCTGACGCGCACATCGAGGCAGACCGAGCGCAGGCGGCCGCGACCGGGACCGAGACCCTGATAGCCGGTGACGCGGGAGTCCAGGCGCAGGGTCGGGTTGACCCATTCGCCCGCCACGACCAGGGTGGCGCCGCGGTTGCGGGCGCGCGCGGCCAGGACTCGGCAGCGAGCGGGTGGGACGACGAGGCCGCCCAGACCCAAGACCACCAGGTCGAGGCCGTCGAGCAGGACCGCGGCCACCTCGGCGGGGTCGGGGCCGGGGTCGGCGATCACGGCCAGCCGCGACAGCTCGGCACCCATCTCGGCGGCGGCCAGCAAACCGAGTCGAGGCAGGCCGACGACCGCGGCGTGGCCGCCGTTTCCAGTGACCGCGGCGAGCAGACCGGTCAGCAGCGAATGCGCGCCGGTGTAGGCGACGACGGCACCTTTGGGCAGACCGCCGTCGGGCAGCAGGTCTGCCAGCGGTGGCGGAACCGGCAGCATATCTCGGCGTAACGGCTGGTCACGCGGTGTATGACCGGTCGCGGACTCACCGCGTCCCGGCACCGCCGCCATGCGCGCGCGCAGCTGTTCGAGCGTGCGCTCCCGTGCGCCCCGGTCGGGCGACAACGCTTCCGAACCCATCAACACCACCTACTTCCACGATGGACCCGCGGGCGAGAAACCGCCCTGAGCCGGAACAGCAGCACCGTTCCAGCTATCGATCGTATTCGAATATACGTTCGATAGCGACCAGCGTGACACCCGCCCCCTCCCCGTGTCCACCGCGCAGCAGCGCGAAGATCCCGGCCAGTCAGCGCCATATTCGACTACCCTCGCACCCGTGAACGAACGTGCTCGTCCCCATATCGGCCCCGACTACCTGGTCGCGGGCCGCTACCGCCTGCAGTCCAAGCTGGGCGGGGGTGGCATGGGTGCGGTCTGGCTGGCCACCGACCGGTTGCTGAACCGGGAAGTCGCGATCAAACAGGTGCTGTCCACCGCGGGCCTGAGCGCCGCGGAAGCCGAGCGGATTCGCAGCAGCATCGTGCACGAGGGCCGCGTGGCCGCCAAGCTGTCGCACACCCACGCCGTGGCCGTGCACGACGTGGTGATCGAGGCCGGCGAGCCCTGGCTGGTCATGGAGTACTTACCCTCGCGCAGCGTGGCCAAGGCGCTCGCGCTGGTCGACACGCTGCCCGCGGTCGAGGTCGCCCAGATCGGCGCGCAGGTGGCCGACGCGCTCGCCGCCGCGCACGCCGCGGGCATCGTGCACCGCGATATCAAGCCCGGCAACATCCTGGTCGCCGACCGCGGCAACAGTGTGGGCCTGGCCAAACTCAGCGACTTCGGCATCTCGCGCGGGGCAGGCGACACGCACGGTGACGAACCCGAGGGCATGATCACCGGCACTCCCGCCTACCTCCCGCCCGAGGTCGCGCGCGGCGCCACTCCCACCGAGGCCAGCGACGTGTTCTCCCTCGGCGCCACTCTCTACACCGCGTTGGAAGGTCAGCCGCCGTTCGGTTTCGACTCCGACGACAACGACGTCGTGGCCAAGGCCGCGATGGGCCGGATCATCCCGCCCACCCGCAGCGGCATCCTCACGCAGACCCTGCTGCACATGCTCGAGCCCGCACCCCAGCGCCGCCCGACCATGGCGCAGGCCCGCGACGAAATCCTCACCGCGGCCTTCGGGCCGGGAACCGGCGCCTACATCCTCGGTGTGCCCCTGCGCACCGAAGACGGCACCATTCCCGCCTGGTCCACCCGCAACTCCGCCAGCGGCCTGCGCAGCCCCAATGCTTCCCCCCTCCCGCGCCCGCACCGCGCCCCGATCGCCGCCACCGCCGCACCCCAACAGCAGCGCACCGGCAGCTTCATCGACAACCTGCCCAACGGCGCTCCCCTGGCCATCGGCGCGGGCGTGCTGATCGGCCTGGTGATCCTGATCGCGATCATCATCGCCGTGATGTAGAGCCGCACTCCACCGCGCGCCCCAGCCGCACCCGCCAGACCGTGCGCCCAGAACTCACTCGATCCGTCGTCGGTGCGCCCATCTCGTCAGCGCGTTCCGGTTGGACTGCTGTGTCTTGCGCAGCACATTCGACGCGTGTGTCTCCACGGTCTTCACCGAGATGAACAGGGATTCGGCGATCTCCCGGTAGGTGTAACCGCGCGCCAGCAAACGCAGCACCTCCAGCTCGCGTGGGGTGAGTGAGTCCAGTTCGGGATCCAGCGGCGGCTCGGGAACCGGTGAGCGGCCGGTGAACGAGTCGAGTACGAACCCCGCCAACCGAGGACTGAACACCGCGTCCCCACCCGCGACCCGGCGGATACCATCGGCCAGTTCGGCACCGGAAATCGTCTTGGTGACGTACCCGCGCGCGCCCGCCCGGATCACCGCGATCACGTCCTCCGCCGCGTCGGACACGCTCAACGCCAAACACACCGGCCCCGCCGCGATCCCCGCCAGCACCGCCACGCCACCGCCGTCGGGCATATGCACATCCAGCAACACCACGTCCGGCTTCGCCGCATCGATCCCGGCCACCGCCTCGGCCACCGCCCCCGCCTCACCGACGACGTCCATGTCGGTTTCCCGGCTCAACTCCGCCCGCACCCCCGACCGAAAAACCGCGTGATCGTCGACCAGGAACACCCGCACACTCACTACCAGACTCCTCATTCGAACCGTGTCGATCGACCTGCTGTCATCGGTACCACATCGCGGAGTCGCCGCGTCGAGATCGACGCAGGTCCGGTGCGACCGCCCGCTCAGCGATCAGTCGGGTGATCCTGGGTCGACACGTGATCCCCCCGGCGCAGAACAACGGTCGGGGCGTCGTCGGAGGTGTCGGTTCCGGGCCGGTCGTCCCGCGGCCCGGAACCGACACTCACGTCCGGCCCCGATGTGGAGCCCTGCACAACCTGGTCCCGCGCGGACATCACCCCCACCTGGTCCCGCGCGGACATTGCGCCTGCGACCGGTTCAGATGTTGCGCCCTCATCGGCGACCTGAACAGGCTCAGACGTTGCACCCTCCACAACCTCGCCTGGCTCAGAGATTGCGCATTCATCTGCCATCTCATCCGGTTCGGAAGTCCCGGAATCGGTGCGCGGCATGACAATCCGCACCTCGGTCCCGCGCCCGACGGTCGAGTCGATCTCCGCTGTGCCGCCACGGCGTTCGATTCTGGCGCGGATCGATTTCGCCAGCCCACGACGGTCGCCCGGCACCGCCGACACGTCGAAACCGGCACCGCGGTCGCGCACGAAAATGCTGACCTGGTGGGCCTCGGTTTCGGCGAACAGGTCGATCTCGGGGACGTCGGCGTGTTTGGCCGCGTTGACCAGGGCCTCGCGGGTGGCACCCAGCAGCGCGGTGAAGTGTTCTTTGGGCAGGCCCGCGCCGGTGTCGCCGGGGTCCATGGCGACATCGCCGACGGTGACCGGGGTGACCTTCACCCCGTGCTGGTCCTCCACCTCGCCAGCGATGGTGCGCAGCGCGGTGGACAGGCTGGACTGGGCGGGCGCGGTGTCGTCGAACAACCATTTGCGCAGTTCGCGTTCCTGGCTGCGGGCCAGGCGTAAAACCTCTTGTGGATCCTCGGCCTGCCGTTGGATCAGCGCGAGCGTCTGCAGCACCGAATCGTGCAGGTGGGAGGCGATCTCCTCGCGTTCCTCGTTGCGGATGCGGGCACTGCGCTCGGCATTGAGCGCGCGGACCATGCGCAACCACAGCGGCACCGTGAGCAACCCCGCACCGACCAGCGTGACCGCCACCGCGATCAGCGCCGACCCCAGCGAACTCAGATCGATCCTGGCCAGCACCACCACCCCGAGCCCGACCACGATCAACGTCGCCCCGGCCACAATGCGCGACCAGGTGACCACCGACGGTCTCGCGGGCAGCCCGAACAGCGCACGCGGACCCGGCGCGGCGACATCGTATTCACGCCACACCAGCGCGGCACCCACCGCGACCACCACGATCGGCGCGATCACCCGCGCCGCGGTCCCCTGGAACAGCCAGCCGACCGCGACCGTGAGACCCAGCCCGAGCAACGCCAGCCCGATCGCCTGCCTGCGCTCGTCACCGGTCGGCTTCGCGGCATCGGCCCCACCGGGAGTGAAGATCCACAACAGCCCGTACGCGACCACGCCCGCCCCGACCAGCGCGGACAGCAGCACGAACGCCAACCGCACCTTGACCACGTCGACACCGAGGTGATCGGCCAGCCCACCCGCGACCCCACCGACCACCCGCCCACCGGTCCGACGGACCAGCCGTGGAGTCTCGGGCACCGGCGTCCCCGTCGGCTCGGGGCCGGGGGCAGGCAGCATCGGCCGATAACCGCGCGGCACGCCGTAACCCTGCGCAACACCGGGGTACTGCGCGTACCCCGGCGCGGACCGGTACTGCTGCGGCGGGAAGCTCCGTTGCGGCGGGAAGTTCTGCTGCGACGCCCCATCGGACACCGGCTCACCCCCGAACGCGAGCTCGACCAGACGCGCCGGACCACGCAGGCGATGCCCACCCGATCGCGGATCCGGCGACTTGTGGGCAGCGTTGTTCCCGGCGGCAGCGCTGCGCCCGGCAGGGGTGGCAGACCCCTTGGCAGCGGCGTGGGCGGGAACGAACGGATCCATGCCCTCGATAGTGGCACGCGAGGCGGGGTACCGGCATCAGGAAAGTCCCTGATCTCGTCCCCGATGTCAGCGATCCGGCGCCGACCTGGTCGGCGAGCTGTCCGGTCCGGACAGGAATCAGCCCCTACCTGCGTGAATGTCGGATCCGGTATCGACAGGGCTCGGGGTGGCCTGCGCCGGACCGGAAAACCCACGCAGGCGTCCCCAGCAGGGTTTTCAGCCGATTCCACGGTCTTTCGAAAGGTCGACCGCAGAAGATCTTTCTACGTTGATGGCAGGCCGAAATTGCGGCCGCCGCTTCAGGGGAGGAACACCGTGAACATCATCACCACCGTGCTCGGCGCCGCCACTATCGGACTGAGCACCCTCGCGATGACGCCGATCGCTTCGGCGACGCCGATGGCACCGCACGAGAGGACCTATCACGGGCCCGCCGGCTTCGAACTCACCATCGGCCACGCCGAGGAGTCCTACCGGATGGTGCCCCCGCTCAACGCCATGCCGACCAACCGGGAGGTATTCCTCGACAACACCGCCTACGTGACGGCCCCGATCGGGGCGACCGGCACACTCGAATCCGGGTACTTCGTCGCCTGCGCGGTAGACCTGACCCTGTCGGTCGGGCTCGACGGCGGCATCGACGTGCGCGCGGGAGCCAGCGTCGGAACCGGCTCGTCCGGCCCCGAAGCGTCCGCCGATATCGGTCCGTCGATCTCGGCCGGAATCAATCTGAACCTGTCGCTCTCGCCGGGCGAGATCAAGAAGATCGACGTCGGGTCCATGCCGCTCGGCGCGGGCACCACCTATCTGGTGAACCGTGACTTCCATCTGATGGTGGGCAACTGCGGTGGACCGCTCAACGTCTACTCGTGGGCGACGGTCACCGCGAGCACCGGACAGGTGAGCGCGACGAACTCGATCTTCGGCGACACCATGTTCATGTGAGTCGCCGACCCGAACCCGAACCCGGGGAAATTCTCAGGGTTACCCCCGATGTGCGAAAGGGGTTGCGCGGCACACCATGGATGCATGAGCAGAACGAGCTTTGCCGACCAGGTTTCCCAGATGTGGCAGACGCGGCCCGTCCGGCTGCCTCGGCAGGGTCCGATCGCCGGGGTGGCCGCGGGGTTCGGGTTGCGGTACGGGGTCGATCCGGTGCTGTTGCGGGTGGCTTTCGTGGTGTCCACGATCTTCGGCGGGGCCGGGATCCTGCTGTATCTGCTGGCCTGGCTGGTGTTGAGTTCGGCGGGTAACGAGGTGTCGGCGGCGCAGGCGTTGACCTCGCACGATCAGGGGTCGTCGCATTCGCAGACCAAGACGATCGTGTTGATCGTGGCGCTGGCCATCGCGGTGTCGACCATGGGCCCGATCGGGTTGGGGATGGGCGGGTCCGGGGTGATCAGCATGGGGCTCATGCTGGCCGGCTGGTGGATGCTGTATCTGCGGCATCCCGAGCTGCCTGCCGGGTTCGATGCCTACCGGGCTCCGCTCAACACGACCGGCTACCCGGGCGCGGGCTACCCCGGTGCCGGGTATCCGACCGGCGTTCCGGTGCGCGGCTACCCGTACAACCCGGAGGTACCGCCGACGGGGCTGTACACCCCGTACACCAAGCTCCCCGAGATCTACGTTCCCCGTTCGCCCGAGGCGCGGGTGTACATACAGGATCCGAACCGCATGTTCTCGGCCGAATCCACACCGCTGTTACGGGTCGATACCACCGAAACGGTTGTGCTGCACAAGGACACCGACGAAACCGACAGCACTGCGACGGAGTCGATCGACACTGATCGGAGCGCGACGAACCTCGACACGTCTGGCGAACAGGATTCGACAAGCCGGCTCGAGGCCGATGCCGACGTGCACGCGTCAGCTTCGACGGCACCGCAAACCGACCCCGGCATGATCGTCACCGACCCAACACCGGATTCGGTTCTGCCGGCTACTGATTCGATTCAGTCAGCCCCTGCTTCGACCCGCATCGATCTCGATAAGCGTGTCGACAGCGCGAGATCGGTGGTCGGCGATGTATCCGTCGCCGAGATCGCGGCACTGGTCGAGCAGCCGGTCTCGAACGACACCGCTGTTCTACACAGGGCCGGAACCATCTCCGCCGCACCGGAACCCCCGCGAATCAACGCACAGGTACCCAACGGTTGGGACCCGCTCGCCGTCGCACCCCTGGCCTGGGAATTACCCGAAGCAGCACCCCAGTTCGCACCCGCGGCACCACCACATGCCGCACCGAAACGTCCACGCTCCCGGCTGACTCCGGTCACCATCGGCCTGGCGATCCTCGCCGCGGCACTAGGAGGCGCGGCAGCGTCGGCGGGCGTGGAATGGATGACTACCGCGCGGATCGCGGCCTTGGCACTGGCGGTCGTCGGACTCGGTCTGGTCGCAGGCGCGTTCCTGCGGCGCGGGTACGGGCTGCTGATACTCACCGCTCCCCTGGCCGGATTCGTGGTGCTGGCCTCGCTGATCGGCCCGATCGAATTCGACAGCGCCACCATGGGCGAGCACACCTGGGCACCTGCCTCGATCACCGAGCTGCAGCCCCGCTACGAGGTGAACATGGGTTCGGGCACGCTGGATCTGCGCAGGCTGGACCTCACCGAATCCCGCAGCGTCGAAGTGTCGGTGAACTTGGGCGAGGCCACCGTGCTATTGCCGGACAACATGACCGTGAAAACAACCTGCGAGGTCAATATGGGCGAATCACAGTGCACCGAAGGCATTTCCGGGCCCAACGTCCCCGGTGCCCCGGTCCTCGACCTGCGCGTGGACGTTCAGGCCGGCGAAGTGGTGGTGGACCGTGGCTGACCAGAACAGCGTCGAAACCCGACGCCGCCCCGCGTTCACCCTGCTGACCACCGGCCTGATCGCGCTCGCCATCAGCGTCTGGGCGCTGTTGGGCGCACCGACCCCCGACGAGGGCGGCTTCCTGCCGGTCGGCTGGGGCGTGGTGATCGCCGCCATCGTCATCGGCCTGCTGCTCACGCTGGCACCCAGCCGCAAACACCACTGAGGCGCAACCCCCGCGAACACCAATGGCCCGTCAACGATGACGGGCCATTGCTGTTCGACAACTGAACGAAAAGACAAGGCACATGGACGAATCCACACGCGACCAGCAGCCGAAGACTTCGTTGGCGAAGGTCCTGCCACCAGCCATCCACCGACCGCGCACCGGCGGCTTCCTCCTTGGCAGGCTCCTGCTCACCCAGGCGGCGCCGCCGCGGCCGGTCTAACTCACTCCCACTCGATGGTGCCCGGCGGCTTGCTCGTCACGTCGAGGACAACCCGGTTGACGTCGGCCACCTCGTTGGTGATGCGTGTGGAGATCCGTTCGAGCACGTCGTAGGGCAGGCGGGTCCAGTCCGCGGTCATCGCGTCCTCGCTGGACACCGGACGCAACACGATCGGGTGACCGTAGGTGCGACCGTCGCCCTGCACACCGACCGAACGCACGTCGGCCAGCAGCACCACCGGGCACTGCCAGATCTGCTTGTCCAGCCCGGCGGCGGTGAGCTCTTCGCGGGCGATGGCGTCGGCCTGACGCAGCAGCTCGAGCCGGTCCGCGGTCACCTCGCCGACGATGCGAATAGCCAGACCCGGCCCCGGGAACGGCTGGCGCGCAACGATTTCCTCGGGCAGGCCGAGTTCACGACCGACCGCGCGCACCTCGTCCTTGAACAGCAGCCGCAACGGCTCGACCAGATCGAACTCGAGATCGTCGGGCAGACCACCGACATTGTGGTGGCTCTTGATGTTCGCGGTACCGGTACCGCCACCGGATTCCACGACATCGGGGTACAGCGTGCCCTGCACCAGGAACTCCACCTTCGGCGAAGTGCCCTCGACCGCACCCTCTTCGATCACGATCCCGGCGACCGCGTCCTCGAACGAACGAATGAACTCACGCCCAATGATCTTGCGCTTCTCCTCGGGATCGGAGACGCCCTTCAGCTCACCCAGGAACTTGTCCACCGCGTCGACAGTGACCAGCTTGGCCCCGGTCGCGGCGACGAAGTCCTGCTGGACCTGCTCGCGCTCACCGGCCCGCAGCAGACCGTGATCAACGAACACACAGGTCAGCCGATCGCCGATGGCACGCTGCACCAGCGCCGCCGCCACCGCGGAGTCCACCCCACCGGACAGCCCACAGATGGCATGCCCGTCACCGATCTGCTCGCGCACACTGGCGATCAGCGATTCGGCGATATTGGCCGGAGTCCACTGCGCGGGAATGCCCGCGATCTCGTGCAGGAAGCGGCTGAGCACCTGCTGGCCGTGCGGGGAGTGCAACACCTCGGGGTGGTACTGCACGCCGGCCAGGCGCCGCGCACGGTCCTCGAACGCGGCAACGGGCGCGCCCGCGGTGGTACCGGTGACGTCGAAGCCCTCGGGGGCATCGGTCACCGCGTCACCGTGCGACATCCACACCGGCTGAATGGTCGGCAGGCCGCCGTGCAGCACACCGCCGTCGATGTTGAGCTCGGTGCGCCCGTATTCGCGGGTGCCGGTGTGCGAGACGGTGCCGCCCAGCGCCTGCGCCATGGCCTGGAAGCCGTAGCAGATGCCGAACACGGGGATGTCGAGGTCGAACAGGCGGGCGTCCAATTGCGGTGCGCCCTCGGCGTACACGCTGGACGGACCACCGGACAGGATCACGGCCAACGGCTGCTTCTCGGCGATCTCCTCCACGGTCATGGTGTGGGGAATGACTTCGGAGAACACCCGCGACTCACGCACCCGCCGGGCGATCAGCTGGGCGTACTGCGCGCCGAAGTCGACAACGAGGACGGGTCTCTGAGTATCAGCCACCGGGCCAGTTTAGTGACGGGGTGACACGAGCAAGCAGCGGGCATCGTGCCACACGGTGACAGTCCACCACGCAACCCCATTCTTGGGCGTGGCGCGGTGGGGCTGGCTATCCTCGTGCACGTGCCATTCGCCCGCGCGATCGATGCCGACATCTACTACGAAGACAGCGGTGGCACGGGTCCGGTGGTGTTGCTGGCCCACGAATTCTTCATGGATCGCACGATGTTCGCCTCGCAGCAGGCCGCACTCGCTCCCGAATTCCGGATCGTGGCCTGGGACGCGCGCGGACACGGCCGCACCAGGGATCAGCGGTTGCCGTTCACGTACTGGACCGCCGCGCGCGACGCGCTGACCGTGCTCGATTCGATCGGCGCCGAACGCGCCATCGTCGGCGGCACCGCGCAAGGGGGCTTCACAGCATTGCGCACAGCACTGGTGGCACCCGAACGGGTCGCCGCGCTGATCCTGATCAGCACCGAGGCGCACGGCCCCACGCTGGAACAGTCCGCCGCCACGCAACGTTTTCTCGACGAGTGGCACGACCGCAGCTCCCGCGAGGAAGCCGCGGGCCGCCTGGCCGACTGGCTCATCGGCGACGACAGCTGGTACCGCGACATCTGGACCCGGCGCTGGGTCGGCGACGCGCACAGCGGCCTCGACGCCGCCGTGGGCTGCCTGCTCGGCCGCGATTCGGTGCTCGACCGGCTGCGCGAGATCACCTGCCCCGCGCTGATCATCCACGCCAACCAGAGCGGGATCGCCGGCGATCGCGCCCGCACGCTGGCAGACGGGCTCACCGCCTCCACCTTCGTGGAGATCGATGGCGCCCGCCTGGCCGTGACGATGACCCACCCGGAACCGGTCAATACCGCGATCGCCCGGTTCCTGCGAGATCGGGTCTCGTTGACCCGCGTGCGCTAGCGAACGCTGAGCCCGACCTTCTGGAACTCCTTGAGGTCGGAGTACCCGGCCTTGGCCATCGAACGACGCAACCCACCGACCAGGTTCAGCGAACCGAACGGGTCGTCGGACGGCCCGTAGAGCACCCGCTCGAGGCTCGGACGAGCCACCGCACCGTCGGGACCGTCGATCCATGCCTCGTCGACCGGCAGGAACGAACCGCGCGGCACCGAGGGATGCGCGGTGGCCGAGGGCCAGTACCAGCCGCGACCGGGCGCTTCGGCCGACGCCGACAGCGGCACCCCGAGCATCACGGCGTCGGCGCCACAGGCGATGGCCTTGGCCAGCTGACCCGAGGTGGCCACGTCACCGTCGGCGATCACGTGCACGTACCGGCCGCCGGTCTCGTCGAGGTAGTCGCGACGCGCGGCGGCGGCGTCGGCGATGGCGGTGGCCATCGGCACGCCGATGCCCAGCACCTCACCGGTGGTGGTGGCGCCGGGGAACGAGCCGTAACCGACGATGACGCCCGCGGCACCGGTGCGCATCAGGTGCAGCGCGGTGCGGTGATCGCTCACGCCTCCGGCCACGACGGGCACGTCCAGTTCGGCGATGAAGGTCTTGAGGTTCAGCGGCTCTTCGCCACCCACGTGCTCGGCGGAGATGATGGTGCCCTGCACGACCAGCAGGTCGATACCGGCCTGGACCAGCGCGGGAGTGAACGCGCGGGCGTTCTGCGGGCTCAGCCGCACCGAGGTGGTCACCCCGGCTGCCCGGACCTGGGCGACGGCGGCGGCGAGCAGATCGGGCTGCATCGGCGCGGCGTGCAGTTCCTGCAGCAGCGAGATGGCCTTTTCGTAACCCCCCTTGTCAACCAGATCGATGAGCTGGTCGATCTTGGACTGCACATCGGCGTGCCGCGCCCACAGGCCTTCACCGTTGATCACACCGAGGCCACCCTGGCGACCGAGCTCGATCGCGAACTCGGGCGAGACCAGCGCGTCGGTGGGATGCGCGAGCACCGGGATCTCGAAACGGTAGGCGTCGAGCTGCCAGGCCAACGAGACCAGCTTCGACGAACGCGTCCGCCGCGAAGGCACGATATCGACGTCGTCCAGCTCGTAGGTCCGACGGGCGACCCGCCCCATACCGATTTCGACCATGTCACGCACAGTTGCTCCCTGTGTTCGGGCGCGCGTGTGCGCGCGTTTTCACAAACCTGACGGTTTGCATGGCTGTGGGGGGGGGGGGGGCCCTCCTGCCCGCAAACACAGCACCTGTCGTCCTCCCCGCCCGTCCTCTGTCTTTTGCTCGCCGTTCTTTTGTTTTTCTTTT
>NZ_JBHXRY010000017.1:0-83870 GCF_042714895.1 Nocardia sp. NPDC058666 | reverse complement strand
GTAACCAGCATGCCGGACCTATCCGGGACTTCGCGGTCGGCTCGAAGATCCGGCGCCCGGATTACCTACCCAACGTTGCTTGACGCGGCACTAGCCCTATTGACCGCGCGGGAAACCTGGCCGATACAACTGCGCGACCCCGCCCGCCCGTGTTGACTACTGTCGATACCGCTGGGCCACACCCGGCGACCGACCCGACCGCACCAGGCATGTGAGGCAGAATCAACATGACCGAAACCGCTGCAGGCCACCAGGACTCGTATCCGCCCAGCGCGGAGTTCACCGCCGCCGCCAATGCCGATGCCGCCCTCTACGCGCGTGCCGAGACCGACCGCGACGGCTTCTGGGCCGAGCAAGCCAACCGGCTGCACTGGCACACACCCTTCACCCAGGTGCTGGACTGGACCGACGCTCCGGTCGCGCGCTGGTTCGCCGACGGCGAGCTCAACGTGGCCTACAACTGCGTGGACCGCCACGTCATCGACGGGCACGGCGAACAGGTCGCCATCCACTGGGAAGGCGAACCGGGCGACTCCCGCGACATCACCTACCGCGAACTGCTCGCCGAGGTCTCCCAGGCCGCCAACTACCTGACCGAACTCGGGCTGGAAGCAGGCGATCGCGTCGCCATCTACATGCCGATGGTGCCCGAGGCGATCGTGTCGATGCTGGCGTGCGCGCGGCTGGGCCTGACGCACTCGGTGGTGTTCGCCGGGTTCTCGCCCAGCGCGCTGCGCCAGCGGGTCGACGACGCCGAGGCGCGGTTGATCATCACCACCGACGGGCAGTGGCGGCGCGGCAAGCCCGCGCCGTTGAAGGACGCCGTCGACGAGGCGCTGGGCTCGGATCCGTCCTCGGTGGAGCATGTGCTGGTGGTGCGCCGGGTCGGGACCGAGGTGCCGTGGACCGAAGGTCGCGACCTGTGGTGGCACGAAACCGTGTCTGCCGCTTCACCTTCGCATGAGGCACAGCCGTTTCCGGCCGAGCATCCGCTGTTCATCCTCTACACCTCCGGGACCACCGGGAAGCCCAAGGGGATCTTGCACACCACCGGCGGGTACCTCACCCAGGTCGCGTACACGCACCACAACGTCTTCGATCATCAAGCAGGACAAGATGTTTACTGGTGCACCGCCGATATCGGCTGGGTCACCGGGCACAGCTACATCGTGTACGGACCGCTGGCCAACCGGGCCACGCAGGTCGTGTACGAGGGAACGCCCAACTCCCCCAACGAACATCGCCACTTCGAGATCATCGAAAAGTACGGCGTCACAATCTATTACACCGCACCGACCTTGATCCGCACCTTCATGAAGTGGGGGCGCGAGATCCCCGACGCGCACGATCTGAGCACCTTGCGACTGCTGGGCTCGGTCGGCGAACCGATCAACCCCGAAGCATGGCGCTGGTACCGAGAAGTGTTCGGTGCCAACGCCACTCCCATCGTGGACACCTGGTGGCAGACCGAGACCGGCGCCATCATGATCTCGCCGCTGCCCGGCGTCACCGCCACCAAACCCGGCGCCGCCATGGGACCGCTGCCCGGCATCTCCGCCACCGTCGTCGACGAAGAGGGCAACCCGGTACAGCTGGGCGAGACCGAGGCCAACGGGTACCTCGTGCTCGACAAGCCGTGGCCGTCGATGCTGCGCGGCATCTGGGGCGATATGGACCGCTACCGGTCCACCTACTGGGAGCGCTACGCCGAACAGGGGTGGTACTTCGCGGGCGACGGCGCCAAACTCGACGCCGACGGCGACCTGTGGGTGCTCGGGCGGGTCGACGACGTGATGAACGTGTCGGGTCACCGGATCTCCACCGCCGAGGTGGAGTCCGCGCTGGTCGGGCATCCGGCCGTGGCCGAAGCCGCGGTCGTGGGCGCCAGCGACGACACGACCGGGCAGGGGATCGTCGCGTTCGTCATCCTCACCGGGGCGGCCGTGCGCGGCGACGACCTGGTCGGTGAGCTGAAGGCGGCGGTGTCCAAGGAGATCAGCCCGATCGCGCGGCCCCGCGAGATCCATATCGTGCCCGAGCTGCCCAAGACGCGCAGCGGCAAGATCATGCGCAGGCTGTTGCGCGATATCGCCGAGGGACGCGAGCTCGGCGACACCTCCACACTGGTCGATCCGGGCGTATTCGAGGCCATTCGCGCGGGTAACAACTGACCAACCCCGGACGGTGACAACGCGCTGTCGCCGTCCGGGTCCGTTAGGCTCATGACTTCAGGTGTGCCGGGAAGTCTGGTCGGCGTGCGGTCGTGAATCCGGGAAGCCGGACAGCGGCCGCGACCCCGTCGACCTCTGCCGAAAGGCTTGCCCTTGATCACGCGCGTCCGCTCCGAGCTCACCCGCTATCTCCGCACCGAGACCGTCGGCGGTGCGCTGCTGCTCGTGGCCGCCGCCGTGGCCCTGATCTGGGTGAACTCGCCATGGGGTGCCAGCTATCAAACGCTGATCGACACCCGCCTCGCCATCCCCCCGCTGCACCTGGACCTCACGCTTGCCGACTGGTCCAAGGACGGGTTGCTCGCGATCTTCTTCTTCGTCGCCGGGCTCGAGCTCAAACGCGAGTTCGCGGTGGGCGAGCTGGCCGACCCGAAACGCGCCGCGCTGCCGATCATCGCCGCGGTCGGTGGCGTGGTCACCCCCGCCGCGATCGCGCTGGTGGTCGGCCACGGCGTGCCCGGCATGGAGAACGGCTGGGCCATCCCGGTCGCCACCGACATCGCGTTCGCCCTGGCCATCCTCGCGATGACCGGCTCCCGCATCCCCACCAGCGCGCGGGTGTTCCTGCTCAGCCTGGCCGTGGTCGACGACCTGCTGGCCATCGTGCTCATCGCGGTGCTGTTCACCGCCTCGCTGTCACTGCTGTGGCTGGCCGCCGCCATCGCCTGCTGCGCGGCATGGGCGCTGGCACAGAAGTTCCGGCTGCACACCCCGCTGTTCTACATTCCGGTCGCGCTGATCTGCTGGTACGCGCTGCACGAGGCCGGCATCCACCCCACGCTGGCCGGCGTCGCCCTCGGCCTGCTCACCCGCGTGCGCAAGGATCCGGGCGAGAAAACCGCGCCCGCCACCCACCTCGAGCATGTGGTGCAACCGATCTCGGCCGGATTCTGCGTGCCGGTGTTCGCGCTGTTCGCCTCGGGAGTGCCGCTCAACAGCGACGTGTTCGGCTCGCTGTTCACCGACCGGCTGGCACTGGCGATCATCCTCGGCCTGCTGCTGGGCAAAACCATCGGAATCTTCGGCGTGAGCTGGGTCGCGATCCGGCTCGGCGTGGCGAAACGCCCAGTGGGACTGGAGTATCGCGACATGTTCGCCCTGTCGGTACTGGGCGCGATCGGGTTCACCGTTAGCCTGCTCGTGGCGGAACTCGCGCTCGCCGATGTGGGCACCGAGGCCATCGATCTTGCGAAGGCCGCCGTTCTGGTGACCTCGATGGCAGCATCGCTGATCGGATCGGCGCTACTGTTGCGCCGAGGACGTGTGCACTCCGCGCGCCGTGATGCAGACCAGTTACCACAGGGAGAAGGGTCGACGAAGTGAGTTACACCCAAGGCGGAAATGACGGTCGGACGGTCACTTCGATCCCGTTGACCGACGCCAATCCGCCCGGATCGGCCAGCATCGGCAGCCTCGTGCGCGACGCCACCGAACAGATGTCGACGCTGGTGCGCGCCGAAGTGGCACTGGCCAAGGCCGAAGTCACCGGCGAGATCAAGAAGGGGCTCACCGGCAGCGTCTTCTTCATCCTCGCGCTGGTGGTGCTGCTGTTCAGCTCGTTCTTCTTCTTCTTCTTCATCGCCGAACTGCTCGACGTATGGCTGGCCCGCTGGGCCGCGTTCCTGATCGTGTTCGTGCTGATGGTGCTCGCCACCGTGGGCCTGGCGCTGCTGGGCTGGCTCAAGGTACGCAAGGTGCGCGCGCCGGAGAAGACGATCGGCTCGCTCAAGCAGACCGCCGAGGTGCTGCCCGCGGCGTTCGCACACCGCGACAGCGCGCACACACCCCACGCATCGTTGGAGAAGTCCAGTAACCGTTGACGCGCCCGGCGGGCCCGGTCGCGACAGCCGGACCCGCCCACTAGGCTCGATCGGCGTGTCGTCCAACTCATTCCCGGATCCCTCCAGCGTCCGCTTCGACGGACCGTGGACCCACCGGGACGTGCACGCCAACGGAATCCGCTTCCACATCGTCGAAGCCGACGGTCCCGACCGCGCCCACGCCCCCCTGGTGCTGCTGCTGCACGGCTTCGCCGACTTCTGGTGGTCGTGGCGGCATCAGCTGACCGCCCTGGCCGACCACGGATATCGCACCGTCGCGGTCGACCTGCGGGGATACGGCGATACCGACAAACCACCGCGCGGCTACGACGGGTGGACCCTCGCGGGTGACATCGCCGGGCTGATCCGCGCGCTGGGCCACACGCAGGCCACTGTCGTCGGTCACGCCGAAGGTGGGCTGGTCTGCTGGGCTACCGCAGTATTGCACCCGCGACTGGTTCGTTCGATCGCGCTGGTTAGTTCGCCGCATCCGGCCGCTTTGAAAAGTGCTGTGCTGCGGGATCCGGCGCAGCGGGCGGCCTGGTTGCCCGAGTTCCTGCGGTACCAGCTGCCGCGGTACCCCGAGAACCTGCTCACGCGGCGTGGTGGGGCCGAAGTGGAGCGGTTGTTGCACGATCGGGTCGGTGAATCATGGTCGGGCAGTGCGGAATTCGTCGAGACTGCCTCGCGGATGCGGGATGCCATCCGGATTCCGGGGGCCGCGCACAGTGCGTTGGAGTATCAGCGGTGGGCGTTCCGGAGTCAGTGGCGGCCTGATGGTAAGCGGTTCATGGCGACTATGCGGACGCCGATCGATATACCGGTGGTGATGTTGCGGGGGGAGCAGGATGATTATCTGCTCGATGCGACGTTTCAGCGGGGGGAGGCGTTGTCGCCCAATCGGACGTTGGTGTCGATTCCGCGGGCTGGGCATTATGCGCATCAGGAGAATCCGAGCAGGGTCAATGAGGTGTTGACTACGCGGTGGCGGGAGCAGAACGGGTCGCCGCACGATGATTTGGTTTCGCCCTGAGGGTTTGCCCACCACCTTTTCGGTGCGGGTAGTCACCAGGAAGTCTCTACCAAAGGGCCCCGCCCTGATCTGGACTGACCGGAGGGTGCGACGAAGGAGCACCCGGAGGGAGGGAAGATCAGGGCCCCTTGGGGCCCGCTCGAGCGCGCCAGCGCTCCAAAAACTCAGCTCAGGACGCAGGCTCCGGTGTCTACGGGGGTGGTGCTGGGGGTGGCTGCGGCCAGTTCGGAGGACACCTCGTTGAGGGTCAGGACGTAGCCGGTGTCGTCGTCGGTTACTGCGGCGCCGAAGACTACGCCCAGGAGTTGGCCTTCGGTGTCTACCAGGGGGCCGCCGGAGTTGCCTGCGCGGACTTGGCCTCGGACGGTGTAGACCTCGCGCTCCACGGTGCCGTCGCGGTGGATGGTGGGGCCGGTGAGGTCAAGGGTTTCGCGGACTCGGGCTGCGCTGGCGGTGTAGGGGCCGCCGCCGGGGTAGCCGAGCACGATCGCGCTCTCGCCGGAGCTGGCGGGCTCGGGGGCCTGGGGTAGGACGGGGGCGGTCAGGCCGGGCACGCTCAGGATCGCGATGTCCTTGGAGGGGTCGAACAGCACGACGGTGGCATTGAGGGCGCCGCGGGCGGTATCGACCGCTACCGCGTTGGTGCCTGCCACGACGTGGGCGTTGGTCATCACGCGTTCGGGGGCCACGACGAAACCCGAACCTTCCAGCGCGCGCTGGCAACTGGGGGCGGTGCCGCGAATGCGCAGCACGCTGGGTTGCAGCGAGGCGGCGACGGGGCTGGCCAGCACGCTGGGGTCAGGGGGTTCGACCGCGGCGATCGGCGCGCGACCGAACGGGCCGATCACATCCGGGAGTCCGGACGTGTCCAGCAGTCGGGAGAACTCGTTGGGGACCTTGCGTAGCCAGTCGGGTGCCACCGAGTTAACGTCGGCGAGCACCTTCGACCCGTTGATCGCGGCGGCCACGGCCGGTTGGGACGCGGTGGCCAGCGGTAGCGCGAGCAGCCAGGCCGCGACCAGGACGGTCACCGCCTGCAGCACGGCGCCCACGACACTGTCGACACTGCGCGCGACCGGCTGGCGGATGCCTGTGCGCGCGGCTCGGCCCAGCACCATGCCCGCGACCTCGCCGATGATCACCAGCAGCACGATCAGCAGGATGCCGCCCAGCACTCGGCTGCGGCCCTCGCTGAGGTGTTTGAGGATGTGCGGTGCGATCAGAATGCCCGCGACCGCGCCCAGCGCGACACCGAAGAACGCCAGCGCCGACGCCACCGCACCCTGCCGCCAGCCGGTGGACGCCGCGACCAGTGCGATCAGCACCACCGCGATGTCCAGCCACACCGACGGGGTCACAGCGTCATTCCGACCGCAGCCAGCGAGCTCTCCAGGTCACGCACGTCGCCCCGATCCCAATCTTGTTCCCACCCAGCTGATTTGATGATGCCGGCGAGAATACCGCCGGTGAGGCCCCAGACCAGCATCCCATCGACTTGGAACGCGGGGCTCTGGTAGCCGAGACTGCCACGGACCATGAATCTGTGTGCCGGATCGAGCAATTCGGCCAGCGGAACACGCACGACACGCTCGGTTTCGCCCTGATCGACCACGCGCACCGCGGTGGGTGCCCGCCAGTAGCCGAGCACCGGGGTGACATCGAATTTCGACGGCGGAACGAACAGTTTCGGCAGCACGGCAAACGGTGCGACACCGGCGGGGTCCAGACCCGTCTCCTCGGCGGCCTCGCGCAGGGCGGTGCCGATCGGACCGCCGTCGCCGGGATCCGCGGCGCCACCGGGGAACGCGATCTGGCCGCCGTGTTGACGCATGGTCGAAGCACGTTGGGTGAGCAGCACATCGGCATCGGCGGGCAGGCCGCCCGGCGCGGACTCGTCGGGGTCGGGCGAGCCGCCGAACAGCACGAGCACCGCGGCCTGGCGTGGTTTGCCCGTCAGCGACATGGCCCGGCGCAGGGCGCGGGACTTGGCGAGCGTGTCGTCGGCGTCGGGGCCGCCTGCCCGGATCGCGGTGCGCAACCAGGGCGGAATGCCGGAATCGTCGAGCTTGCCTACCTCGTTCACGCCATCGCCTTCGATCCGCACGCCACCATCACGTCCTCTGTCATACCGTGACCCCGAGCTTCGCGGCTACCGTATCCGCGATGTCGGCCACGTCGGCGAAAGTTCGCACTTCCACACTCGCGATGCTGCCGTCGGCCCGCACGAGCACCGAAATGGGCAGCACGGCGGGCGCACCGACCGCGCTGCGCACCGCGGCTTGCGCGTCTTCGACGCCGGGCAGGGTGATGCCGAGACCGCTCAACCGCGACAACGCCTTCGCCTCGTCGGGATCGCTGTGCACGGTCATGACGGTCAGCGCCGAGCCCGCCCGCTGGGCGAATTCCTGCAGATGCGGAAGTTCCACGGCGCAGGGCCCACACCAGTAGGCCCACAGGTTCAGCAGCGCGGGCTTTCCGGCCAGCGCCGCCGCGAGGTCCACCGGCTTGCCATCAGCCAGGCAGGTCAGCTGGATTCCAGCCAGCGGCACCGTCTCGGTCGCCCGCGGTCCGGATTCGTTCGCCTGCGGTCCAGGCTCGGTCGCCTGCGGTGCGGATCCAGCCGCTCCCGTTCCCGGCTCGGACGCCGCCGGTCCTGGACACGCCGACAACCCGACCGCCGCACGCTCCTCGGCCGACACGCCCGACGGCTGTCGCGAAGTCTGCGAAACCACCCCCGTGTTCCCCGCCCCCTCCCGCGGCCAGAGCGCCGCCGTCGCCGCCAACACCACGATCACCGCGGCCAGCACCCACCGCACCGCGGGCCTTCGCAGAAGTTCGCTCACAAGCCGACCATCTTCAGCAGATGTTCGCGCTCGGGCCCCTTCACCAACTCCGCGGCCACCGCCGGATCGGTGGGTCCGAGCCCGAACGACGGGCAGTCGTCGGCCAGCGCGCACGCACCGCAGGCCGGCTTGCGGGCATGGCACACGCGGCGGCCCTGGAAGATCACCCGGTGCGAGAGCATCGTCCAGTCCTTGCGCTCGAACAGCTCCCCTACCGCGTGCTCGACCTTGACCGGATCTTCCTCGTCGGTCCACTTCCAGCGGCGCACCAAGCGGCCGAAATGGGTGTCGACGGTGATGCCGGGAACGTCGAAGGCGTTGCCGAGGATGACGTTGGCCGTCTTGCGCCCGATCCCGGGCAATTTCACCAATTCGTCCAGGGTGTGAGGCAATTCACCGTCATATTTTTCGACCAGGGCCTGACCCAGGCCGATCAGGGAGCTGGTCTTGTTCCGGTAGAAGCCGGTGGCCCTGATGTATTCCTCCAGCTCCACCCGGTTGGCCTGCGCGTAGTCGTGCGCGCCGCGGTACTTGGCGAACAGGGCCGGAGTGGTGAGGTTCACCCGCACATCGGTGCACTGGGCGGACAGGATCGTGGCCACGGCCAGTTCCAGCGGAGTGGTGAAGTCGAGCTCGCAGTGCGCACCGGGGAACGCCTCGGCCAGGGTGCGGTTCATCCGGCGGGCGCGCCGGACCAGACCGATCCGCGTTTCCCCAGCTATCGCACGATTCTTCCGCTTGCGGGCGGCGGTGATCCCGGTGGGAACCGCGGTCGAATCGGCATCGCCTGCGGCGGCGGGGGCAGGGGAAACAGGCACCGCTTCACCATACGGAACCACTCCGACAACATTGCCTCGCCAGATTGCCCGCTGTGTTCCATCTGAGACCTGGACCGTGTTTACTGCCAGACATGCAAGGACTCGCTGTGGTGCTCTTCCCAGTGCTGTTGATGCTGTTCGCGCTGGGGATGGAGCGGGTCGAGAATCGGCTCAGAAAGCTTCTCGAACCCGACGAAGAGGTTCAAAAGTACCTGGACAGCGCCAGCAACGCCGAAGTGAAAGAGCTGACGAAGCTCGGCCTGCCCGCCGCTGTGGCGCGCGTGCGCAAGCGCCGTACCCAAAACCCGGATCTGGATGTAGCAAAGGCGAGCTGACCAGCCGATTCACACTGTGCGCACATCGCGCAATCCACTCTTTACGTGGTGTCTGTCACTGTGGTGCCGGAATCCCGCGTAGACTGCGCGGTTGGTCGATTCGCTCGACCAGGTTCGCAAGCCATATCCCATAAGGAGCACATTCGTGGACGAGGCCCTCGCCAGAGCAGGCATCTTCCAAGGCGTCGAGCCCACCGCGGTGGCCGCGCTCGCCAAGCAGTTGCAGCCGGTGGATTTTCCGCGCGGGCACGTCATCTTCAACGAGGGCGAACCCGGCGATCGGCTGTACATCATCACGACGGGCAAGGTGAAGATCGGCCGACGGTCCCCGGACGGCAGGGAGAACCTGCTGACCATCATGGGTCCGTCCGACATGTTCGGTGAACTGTCGATCTTCGACCCGGGCCCGCGTACCTCGACCGCCACCACGGTCACCGAGGTCCGCGCCGTGACGATGGATCGCGACGCACTCAAGTCGTGGATCGATCAGCGCCCCGAGATCGCTGAGCAACTGCTGCGCGTGCTGGCACGACGCCTTCGCCGCACCAACAACAACCTCGCCGACCTGATCTTCACCGACGTGCCCGGTCGCGTCGCGAAGGCACTGCTGCAGCTCGCGCAGCGGTTCGGCACCCAGGAAGCGGGCGCGCTGCGCGTGACCCACGACCTGACCCAGGAGGAGATCGCCCAGCTGGTCGGTGCTTCCCGGGAAACCGTCAACAAGGCGCTGGCCGACTTCGCACATCGCGGATGGCTGCGCCTCGAGGGCAAGAGCGTGCTGATCTCGGATTCCGAGCGTCTGGCACGTCGCGCCCGCTGACGTAGAACTACTGCCGTCCCGGTACAACGGGACCGCGCATGCGTGTGGGCTCACGAGGAGAGGGCCTCGTCCACACCGTCGCGGTTTCGTCGTGCCGGGACGTCTGCGTTTCACGCACAACTCGATCGCCGACGAGTCACGTCGGCGATCGAGCAGTTGTCAGTGTTGTTCGGCCCGAAGGTATTCCAGCTGCGCCTGCACCGAACTTCGCGCGATCGGCCACAACCGCTTGTCCACATCGGCATACACCTTGCGGACCACCGCGAAAGCGCCTGCGTCGGGCCCTAATTCGACCAGCGCGGCCCTGACCTGATCCAGTCGCTCACGCCGGTGATCGAGGTAGTACTGCACGACCGGCGCGGCATCGGGATGGTCGGGTCCGTGCGCGGGCAGCAACGCCTTGCCCGCGCCCACGTCACGCAGCTTTTCCAGCGACGCGAAGAACCCGGCCAGCGCACCCGGCGCGGATTCGAGCACCGTGGTGCCCTGCCCGAGAACCGTGTCACCGGTGAGCACCGCGTCGTCCAGCAGCAGGCTCACCGAATCGGACGTGTGACCGGGCGTGCCCAGCACGGTGATTCGCAGGCCTGCGGCGTCGATGATCTCGCCGTCGACCAACGGCACGACGTCACCGCGTAGGTACTTAGGATCGGCCGAACGCACCGGCGTCCCGGTGGCTTTCACCAGGTGATCGATACCGCCGGTGTGATCGGGATGGTGATGGGTGATCAGGGTCAACGCGATCCGACCGCCGGTGGCTTCGACGATGTCGGCGGTGTGTTTCTTGTCCTTCGGTCCCGGATCCACGACCACGTAGGAGTCGCTGTCGGGGCCGCGTAGCAGCCAGGTGTTGGTGCCGTCGAGCGTCATCTGACCGGGGTTGTCGGCCAGCAGAACGGACGCCGTCGGGGTGACCTGACGAACCTGGCTGTACGCGGGATGTTCCAGTGCCATAGCGGCTGCCTAACCGACCTCGACGATCAATTCCACCTCTACGGGCGTGTTCTTCGGCAGTTCGGAGACGCCGACGGCCGAGCGCGCGTGCACGCCCGCCTCGCCGAACACCTCACCGAGGAACTCCGACGCACCGTTGATCACGATCGGCTGATCGTTGAATCCCGGTGCCGAGGCGACGAATCCGACGACCTTCACGATCCGAACCACCTGATCCAGGCCGACCAGATCGTGCACCGCCGCCAACGCGTTCAGCGCACACAGCCGAGCCGCCTCCTTGGCCTGCTCGACATCCACCTCGGCGCCGACCTTGCCCACCGACGCCAGTTCACCGTCGACGAAAGGCAGCTGGCCCGACGTGTACACCAGCGAACCGGTGCGCACCGCCGGGACGTAGGCCGCCACAGGCGCGGCGACCGGCGGCAGCGTGACACCGAGCCGGTCCAACGCGTCCTTCCACGCGGTGGCCACGGCTACTTCTGCCGCTTCAGGTAGGCGACGTGCTGTTCGCCGGTCGGGCCGGGCAGCACCGAAACCAGTTCCCAGCCGTCGGACCCCCACTGATCGAGGATCTGCTTTGTCGCGTGCGTCAACAGCGGCACGGTCGCGTACTCCCACAGGGTGACTTCACTCATGGTGTGAGTTTAGGGCTCACCCCGAACGTCACGGCGAAACGGGTTATAGGCTCGGCGACGTGGGAGCACCAACAGC
Source organism: Nocardia sp. NPDC058666 (assembly GCF_042714895.1). Taxonomy (NCBI): domain Bacteria; kingdom Bacillati; phylum Actinomycetota; class Actinomycetes; order Mycobacteriales; family Nocardiaceae; genus Nocardia; species Nocardia sp. NPDC058666. Next base: position 72,305 of record NZ_JBHXRY010000017.1, on the reverse strand, counting down.
AGAGCCGGTTTCGTCGGTTCCCGAACCGTCGACCGGATGGCCTCAACGCGCGGCCAAGGCACGCTTGCATTACGTGACCGGCAAGGGAGGCACCGGCAAGTCGACCGTTTCGGCCGCACTCGCGCTGGCGCTGGCCGCCGGGGGACGCAAGGTCTTGCTGGTCGAAGTCGAAAGCCGCCAGTCCATCGCGCAACTGTTCGACCGGCCGCCGTTGCCGCCCACCGAGACCCATATCGCCAGCGCCGACGGCGGCGGTGAGGTCACCGCGCTCGCGTTGGACATCGAATACGCGTTCCTCGAGTACCTCGACATGTTCTACAACCTGGGGTTCGCGGGTCGCGCGATGCGCCGCATGGGCGCGATCGAGTTCGTCACCACCATCGCTCCCGGTCTGCGCGACGTGATCCTCACGGGCAAGATCAAAGAATGCGTGGTCCGCACCGGCAAGGACGGCAAGCCCACCTATGACGACATCGTCGTGGACGCCCCACCGACCGGCCGGATCGCCAGCTTCCTCGACGTGACCTCGGCCATGGCCGAGATCGCCAAGGGCGGACCGATCGCCTCGCAGGCCGAGGGCGTGTCCAAGCTGCTGCACTCGGATCAGACGATGATCCACCTGGTCACGCTGCTCGAGGCGCTGCCGGTGCAGGAGACCGCCGACGCGATCACCGAACTGACCGCGAACGACCTGCGGGTCGGCACGGTGATCGTCAACCGGGCGGCCACCGCCGAACTCACCCCGTCGCAGCGCGACGCGGCCGTGGCAGGCGAGCTGGACACCACCGCCATCGCCGCCGGCCTGACCAAGGCCGGAATCACCGTGTCGGAATCGGATTTCGACGGCCTGATCGCCGAAACGGTCGACCACGCGATCGTCCTGACCGCACAGAACGCCAGTGCCGTCGAACTGGCCGGCATCGATGTCCCCCAGTTGTCGCTGCCCGCGTTGGGCGAGGGCATGGACCTGGGTGGCCTCTACGAACTGGCCGAACAGCTATCCGCGCAGGGAGTCCGATGAGCGAGCACGTGTCCACCCCGCCGCTGCTGGACGTCGCGCAGATCATCGCCGATCCCACCGCGAAGGTGATCGTGTGCTGCGGGTCGGGCGGCGTCGGCAAAACCACCACCGCCGCCTCGATCGCGTTGCGCGCGGCGGAATCGGGCCGCAAGGTCGTGGTGCTGACCATCGACCCCGCGCGCAGGCTGGCGCAGTCGCTGGGCGTTGCCGAACTGGACAACACCCCGCAGCGCGTGGATCTGGGCCCCGAGGTGCCCGGTGAGCTGCACGCGATGATGCTGAACATGCGCCGCACCTTCGACGACATGGTGCTCGAGCACACCAGCGCCGACAAGGCCGAGCAGATCTTCGCCAATCCGATCTATCAGACGGTGGCGTCGTCGTTCGGTGGCACGCAGGAATACATGGCGATGGAGAAGCTGGGGCAGCTGGCCGCGCGCAAGGAGTGGGACCTGATCGTGGTCGACACGCCGCCCTCGCGCAACGCGCTGGACTTCCTCGACGCGCCCAAGCGCCTCGGCACGTTTCTCAACGGCAAGATGATCCGGCTGATCATGGCGCCCGGTCGTGGCGTTGGCCGGATCGTCACCGGGGCGATGAGCCTGGCGATGCGCGGAGTGTCGACCATCGTCGGTGGGCAGATGCTCAAGGACGCCTCGACGTTCCTGCAGTCGCTGGAATCGCTGTTCGGTGGGTTCCAGGACCGCGCGCAGCGCACGTTCGCGATGCTGTCCACGCCGGGCACGCACTTCCTGGTGGTCGCCGCGCCGGAACCGGACGCGCTGCGCGAGGCGTCGTTCTTCGTGGACCGGCTGTCGACGGAGAACATGCCGCTGGCCGGTCTGGTGCTCAACCGCACGCACCCCGCGCTGTCGGGGCTGTCCGGTGATCACGCGCAGACCGCCGCGGACCAGCTGGCCGATGCCGACCCGCTGACCGCCGCGGTGCTGCGCATCCACGCCGACCGGGTCGCGACCGCCACGCGCGAGCGGCACCTGCTGCATCGGTTCACCGGCGCGCATCCTCGGGTGAAGATCGTCTCGGTGACCGCGCTGCCCTTCGAGGTCTCGGACCTGGAAGCACTGCGCGCGGTCGGCGATCAGCTGACCGGTACCCCGGCCTCGGCCTGATCGCTGCGGCCACAGCCCGATCGATTCAGACAATTCGGCTATAGCTCGCACTCGAAGCAACACCGGCCAACGGCGCCGATTCCGCAAACCACGCGGTCTCGGCGCCGTTGTGATAACAGTCCGGTATCGACCTGCTAGATCGCTACCTGATGCTGGCGCTGGGCGTTGAAGAATTCAGACCAGGACGTCACGTCCGGATGTTGTTTCAGCAGCGCACGCCGCTGCCGCTCGGTCATCCCGCCCCACACGCCGAACTCGACCCGGTTGTCGAGAGCGTCGGCACCACACTGCATCAGCACCGGGCAATGACGGCAGATGGTTGCCGCCTTGCGCTGTGCCGCACCGCGAACGAACAGCTGATCAGGGTCCACTTCCTTGCATCGCGCCTGGGCAACCCAAGCGATCCTTGCCTCGGCCTGCTCTACATCCAGTCGGGCGATGGGGGTTGTGATGTGCATTTGATGTGCCCCTTTGCAGTCCGAACACCGTTGTGCGGCGCTCCAGAATCGCGAGCGCGGATCACAGCAACCCAACTACCGCTGCGGTCCGCACCACATTCCACTTTGAGTGTTAGCTCTATCACACTGGGTACTCAATCTAGGTAAAGGTATGGCGATTGCGCAAGACCGCCCCCCGATTTTTTGGTACGACCGTCCCTTCAAATCGGGCCAGAACCGCGCAGTAGTGCTGATCACCGGCGTGGCCGGTCGCGACACGCCGATGTGATCATTTTGTTGACACGCCCGAGCAACCCCCTCGGCATCGGCCGGACATGCGACCTCGAGCAGCACACCCATGAACCTGTCGACCCCACCCTCTAGTCTGGGATCGTGCCGATCACTCAAACGCTCGCGAGGCTGGCCGGCAGCTGCGCGCTGGCCGCCGTGCTTGTCGCTGGGCTGTTGTTCCCCTTGGCCGGTGGATTCGGGTTCATCTCCAACCGCGCCGCCGATGCCGTCGACAACGTGTCCGCCGAACTGGTGGAAGGCACGGTCCCCGCCGTGTCGACCATGGTCGACGCGAACGGGTCGCCGCTGGCGTGGTTGTACGAGCAACGCCGCTTCGAAGTGCCCAGCGAAAAGATCTCCAACAACATGAAGTTGGCGATCGTGTCCATCGAGGACAAACGCTTCGCCGACCACAAGGGCGTGGACTGGCAGGGCACGCTGCGCGCGTTCCTCACCAACACCTCCTCCGGTGCGGTGCAGCAGGGCGCGTCGACCCTCGACCAGCAGTACGTGAAGAACTTCAACCTGCTCGTGGTCGCCAAGACCGACGCCGAACGCCGCGCCGCGATCGAGACGACACCGGCGCGCAAGCTGCGCGAGATCCGGATGGCGCTCACGCTGGACCGCGAGCTGAGCAAGGACGAGATCCTCACCCGCTACCTGAACCTGGTGCCCTTCGGCAACGGCTCCTACGGCATCCAGGACGCCGCGCAGACCTACTTCGGCATCGATGCCTCCCAGCTCAACATCACCCAGTCGGCGATGCTGGCGGGCATGGTGCAGTCCAGCTCCAAGCTGAACCCGTACACCAACGTGCAGGGCGTGACCGACCGCCGCAACACGGTGCTCGACACGCTGATGCAGAACATCCCGCACCGCGCCGCGGAGTTCAGCAAGGCCAAGGCCGAGCCGCTGGGCGTGCTGGCCGAGCCCAAGGGCCTGCCGCGCGGTTGCATCTCCGCCAACGACAAGGGCTTCTTCTGCGATTACGCGCTGCAGTACCTGGCCGAGGCCGGGATCAGCCGCGAACAGATCGACAAGGGCGGCTACCTGATCAAGACCACCCTGGACCCGGTGCTGCAGGAATCGGTGAAACGCTCGGTCAACGAGCAGGCCGACCCGAACCTCGACGACATCGCCTCGGTCATGTCCGTGGTCGGCCCCGGCCAGGACTCACACCCCGTGCTCGCGATGGCCTCCAGCCGCACCTACGGCCTCAACCGCGACGCCAACGAGACACTGCTGGGCCAGCCGTACTCGATGGCCGGTGACGGCGCGGGCTCGATCTTCAAGCTGTTCACCACCGCCGCCGCCATGGAGAAGGGCCTCGGCATCGCCGCCCAGGTCGACGTGCCCGGCACCTACGCCGCGCGCGGCATGGGTTACTCCAACTCCCCTGGCTGCCCCGCCGACGCGTGGTGTGTGAAGAACGCCGGCGCCTACCCCGGCTCGATGTCGGTGACCGACGCGCTGGCCACCTCGCCCAACACCACGTTCGTGAAAATGATCCAGGACGTCGGCGTGGAAGCCGCGGTGGACATGGCTGTGCGTCTGGGCATGCGGTCCTACACCGATCCCGGCACCTCCGGGCGCGGCAACGCCAGCCTGGCCGACCACATCAAGAACAACAACATGGGTTCGTTCACGCTGGGCCCGTTCGCGATCAACCCGCTCGAGCTCACCAACGTGGCCGCCACGCTGAGCTCGGCGGGCAAGTGGTGCCCGCCGTCGCCGATCAAGGAAGTCGTCGACCGCAGCGGCAAGACCGTCCCGCTCACCCAGCAGGCCTGCGAGCAGGTGGTCGACCCCGGCCTGGCCAACACCCTGGCCAACGCGATGAGCAAGGACGACATCAGCGGTACCGCCGCGGGCGCCGCACGCGCGTCGGGCTGGGCCGCGCCGATGTCGGGCAAGACCGGCACCACCGAAAGCCACCGCTCCTCGGCGTTCCTGGGCTTCACCAACGCGCTGGCCTCGTCGGTCTACGTCTACGGCGACAGCCCCACCCCCGGCGAGATCTGCTCGTCCCCGCTGCGCAACTGCGGCAGCGGTGACCTCTACGGCGGTAACGAGCCCGCCCGCACCTGGTTCAACGCCATCAAACCGATGCTCGTCCGGTTCCCGCCGCCCGGACTGCCGCCCGTGGACGACAAGTACGTGCGCGGCGCCAACAACTCGCAGGTCCCCGACGTCGCGGGCAAGTCGCAGGGCGAGGCCACCTCGATCCTGTCCGGCGCGGGTTTCCAGGTCTCCGCGGTGACCGGGGCCGGTTCGCAGCCCAAGGGCACGGTGATGGGCAGTTCGCCCAACGGCTCGGCCATCCCCGGCTCGGTCGTCACGATCTACATCAGTGACGGCACCGTCCGCGTGCCCGCGCCGACCAATCCCCCGCCCGCCGCGCCCGCGCCGGTGATTCCGGGACTGCCGCAGATTCCGCGCCTGCCACCGATCCCGATCCCGGTGCCGCGCTAGTCACAGCACAAGGGGCCGTCATCCGAACTGGATGACGGCCCCTTTGCGTTGGGTGCTACAGCGCTGGTTCCTACAGTCGAGCCTTGACCGCGGCCGAGATCCGCGACCCGTCGGCCTTACCGTCGGCCAGCACGGTGGCGGCCTTCATGACCTGACCCATCTGCTTCATCCCCGGACGCTCCCCGAGCTGCTCGGCGACCTGCGCGATCGCGGTATCGGCGACCTGCGCCACCTCGGCGTCGTCGAGCTGAGTCGGCAGGTATTCCTCGATGATCTGTTCCTCGGCGCGCTCGTTCGCGGCCAGTTCCCCGCGACCGTTCTGCTCGTAGATCACCGCGGCCTCGTTGCGCTTCTTCGCTTCCTTCTGCAGCAGCGCCACGACATCGTTATCGGAGAGCTCGTGCGCCGCGGTTCCCGAGACCTCGGAGTTCTGGATCGCGGCGAGCAGCATCCGCAGGGTCGCGAGACGCAGTTTGTCCTTGGCTTTCATCGCGGTGGTCATATCCGCGCGCAGCTTGGCTTTCAGTTCCGACATGCGGTTTACCGTAGTCGTTCGCCCCGCGAGTGCCCATTACATTTCGACCGCTGCAGAAAATCCGGACCGTTTGTGCGGAAACACATACGCCGATCCGGGATGGGGTCGCCTATGCTGGGCAAATGCCCGTTATCTCGACGTCCGCTGTCCGCCGAACCGCGTTGGGAGCCGCTGGGGCCGCCGTCGCAGGCATCGGCTACGCCACGCTGATCGAACGGAACGCGTTCGTCCTGCGCGAAGCCACGATGCCGGTGCTGGCACCGGGTTCGCCGACGTTGCGCATTCTGCACATCAGCGACCTGCACATGATGCCGGGCCAGCAGCTCAAACAGCAGTGGCTGCGCGAACTCGATCGCCTCGAACCCGACCTGGTCGTCAATACCGGCGACAATCTTTCGCACCCCAAGGCAGTGCCCGCCGTCGTGCAATCGCTGGGTGCGTTGCTCGCGCGGCCCGGTCTGTTCGTGTTCGGTTCGAATGACTATTTCGCACCGGTACCGAAGAATCCGCTGAAGTATTTCAAGAAAGATCACCGCCGCGTCTACGGTGACCCGCTGCCGTGGAAGGACCTGCGCGCCGCCTTCACCGAACGCGGCTGGCTGGACCTGACCCACACCCGCCGCGACCTCGAAGTGGCGGGCATCCGCATCGCCACCGCCGGCGTGGACGACCCGCACATCCAGCGCGACCGCTACGAAACCGTCGCCGGCGCACCCAACCAGCTCGCCCAGCTGAGCATCGGCGTCACCCACTCCCCCGAGCCACGCGTGCTCGACCGCTTCGCCGAAGACGGCTACGACCTGGTGCTGGCAGGCCACACCCACGGCGGTCAACTCGTGATGCCCGGTTACGGCGCACTGGTCACCAACTGCGGCATCGACCGCTCCCGCGTGAAGGGCGCCTCCCAGTGGGGCGAACACACCCAACTGCACGTCTCCGCAGGCATCGGCACCTCCCCCTGGGCCCCCTACCGCTTCTGCTGCCGCCCCGAAGCCACCCTGCTCACCCTGGTCGGCGCCCAACCCAAGCGCGACTCCGCCGACACCGGCTACGGCATCTCCACCTCGGAAGCCGTCGCCCGCTAGGCTGCTGACCAGCCAATTTAACGATTACCGACCCCACGTTGTAAGCTACTTCAGGTTCGCCTCACGGGGTGTGGCGCAGCTTGGTAGCGCGCTTCGTTCGGGACGAAGAGGTCGCAGGTTCAAATCCTGTCACCCCGACGTGTTGGTTGAGACACCAAAAAGCCTCTGACCTGGTTTTCTAGGTCAGAGGCTTTTTGCATGTCCGGAGGTCTTCACCCCGAGCAGGCCCGAAAATACAGCAAAAATACAGCGGCAGCTTTCATTCGTCGCCCATCGACCGGCGCACGGCGTCGTGATCGTCGGTCTTGCGGATGTAGTGCTGGTACGTGGTCGCGACGTTCTCATGCCCCATCACGACGGCGATTTTGTGCGGCGGCACCCCGTCATCAGCGAGCCACGTTCCGTACATATCGCGCAGGTCATGGAACCGGACTCCCCCGGATTCCGACCGAGCCACCATCCGGACGGCCTGGTCGTACTTGCCGAACACTTCCGATTCCACCTCACCCGCCGCGTTCTTCCACACCGCCTCGAACTTGCTGCCGACCGCGGACACCTCACCGAGCAACCCAGCCCGAACGAGCGCCGGACGCCACACCCGAGACCGGAACAGCGTTCGACGCAACGGCCCGCCGACTTCGTTGGTGAAGATCAGCCCGTTCTGCCCCTGCTCGTGATCCTCCATATGGCAGACCAGGTCATTCACCAGCCACCCCGGAATCGGGATGCTGCGCCGACCTGCACGCGACTTCGGGAACGCCTTGAACTCGACATGTCCAGCCACCTCGGTCACGGTGCGAATCACGTTGATTACGCCAGCGTCGACATCGACCGCATCCACACTCAAGCCAGCTGCCTCACCCCAGCGCAGACCGGCGAACGCGCCAGACGCCACGAGTGCCCGATATCGCTGCGGTTGAATCATCGGGAGGAGCTGTTGCCGAACCTCATCCCGCGTCAACAGCCGCTCATCGGTGTCTCGCTCGCGCCGTTTCGGAATGCGGACACCCGCAGTCGGATCTGACCCGATGAGCTTGTTCTTCATCGCGGACTGCATCACCCCAGCCATCAGCCGCTTCGCCTCGGCGACCGTTGCCCGCGAACGCCCCTCGCCGATCTCCCCCAGCCATGTCTGCACCGACAGGTGATCGATCTTGCCCAGCTGCCAGGTAGACCATTTCGGCAGCACATGGGTACGCATGATCGACTCATCACGTGCGCGAGTAGTCCGCTCGGTGTTCCACGACTTCATCCACTCCGTAGCGTGGGTGCCGAACAACGCCCGACCAGCGTGCGGCGAGACGTAGGTACCGCTCGACTTCGACAGCTCGACCTGCGCGAGGAAGGTAGTCGCGGCCTTCTTCGTCCGGAACGACTTCGACCGCTGCTTTCCGGAAGCCTCACGCCAGAACGCGATCCATGTTCCCGGACTTGCCTGATTGACGTATCCCATTGCCTTACACCGCCTTTGGAAGATTGTCCGACGCATCGAGCCACGCCGAGAACGCTGCACGCGAGATCACCCAGCGACGACCGATGCGCTTGGCCGGGATCTCCCCGTCATGGACAGACTGATATGCCACACCTCGCGAGATACCGAGCATCACCGCGACCTCATCGACGGTGTAAGTCGCCGGTTCTGCCCGACGCCCATCCTTGACCAGTTGCATTACCTCTACTCCTTACGCTGCGGATTGCTGAATAGTTGAAATCTGTTGTGGCACAACGGTTTCACGTGAAACTCCCAGGTCACCCGGCGGATCTTCTGCCAGCGCGAGACGGGCGGCGTTGTACTCGTTTCGCCATTTCGACCGAGCCGCTACCAGCGCGATGACGAGGTGTTCGCGCGGTGGTGCGTCCGGATCGCCTGGCGGGACCGGATACACCCGCAGGTGGGAGGTGTCCGGCTTGACGATCCCGACGGCGGCGAGCTGTTGCCGAACAAATTCCGCGCGTTCGGCTTTGTGGTCGGGCAGGGTCTTGCCGGTCCACTTGTTCGACACCAGCACCCGCCGACCGGGCAGGCCGAGGGTGTCGCGACGGTGCGCCTTGCCCCTGCACCGGCCGGGTTGGGTCTTCTCGGTCGCGCCCTTGGGAACGATCCCGTAGCGCAGCCAGACGCCGCACCGCGGGGAGCACGGGGTCACGCACAGTTCCGCGTGGAGGCGGTCGTAGTGCTCGGCTACGCGGCGTGAGCCCGGTTCGAGCAGGCTGGCGACGTCCTTGGTGAGGTACTTGGTCAGGTAGCGCACTCGGTGTTCTGCCTTGTCGGTGCCGCCGATGACCTGGATCGGTTTGGACTGTTGGCCGAAGCGGACCACGTGCGCGGGTTCGAGATCATCGACGGAATCCATCACGTCCAGGGCTTCATCCCAAGTCGGTAGTGGTTCGCCGGTGTCGGGGTCGCAGAAAAGGCCGGCCTCGTAGTCCCATACCGGCATGTGCCCGGTCTCGTAGACGGGTCGGTCGAAATGCGGCCACCAGATCTGACGGTAGGTCGCCGCGGTGACGGCCTTGAGCAGCTTGTTCGACACCGATCCGCGGATCGCGATGTGCAGGTGCGGGGCACCGCGCTTCTGAGGTTCGACCGTGGCGAAGTACTGCACCTCCCAGCCCACCGCGCGACGCAGGTTTTGCGCCCACCGATCGAACAGGGCCGCGAAGTGCACGATGTCGCGAGCGGCGCGGGTGTAGTCATAGCTGTCGGGATCGACCGGGGAACCATCCGAGACCGACTTCTGCGCTTTCGGGTCGTAGACGTAGTTGATCGCGCCGTACCCGTCCAGGGTCAGGGTGAGGAAGGTCGAGGGCTGGTAGCCGTTGTAGACCGCTCCGACCGTGCGCTTTTCGACCTTGCGGCGGGGCAGGTTGGGCACGTCCTGGCGGCGGCGGGTGGACTTGGCTTTGCGGCGGGGCTTGTCGTGCAGGGTCGGGAACCGGCCACGCACGCCGAGTTCACGCAGCTCGGCGTCGAGGTCGGCCACCAGGGCGGCGATGGATTCGGCGAGTTCGTGATCGTCGTCGCGGCGAGCGTCGTGGTACTGGGTGAACAGCTCAGCGCGTGCGGTCAACAATTCACGTTGCGCCTGGGTGGGTTCCACGGGGGTGTCGACGGGTTCGGCTGCCAGGCACCAGCCTTCGCGGCACTGGTCCATGCGCAGGTGGCGGAAGGCTTTGGCGCAGGCCGGGCAGACTGCTTCGTTGCGGGACTTGCAGGGTGCGCCGACGTAACTGATGGTGCCGGTGCGGTCATCCACGGCACGCATCGGCAGCACCCGCGCGCACACGCCTTCTTTCTCGGCGGCGGATTCGGCGATGTCGCGCAGGTTGGGCAGTGCGCGACGCTGGGCGGCGGTGGTACGGCCGAGGGAGGCCGCGGGGGTGGATTCGACGGTGTTGGTGGCGTTGTCCATGGTGTGGCCTCCCTCAGCTGGGTGGTTGTCGGTGGTGGTCATGCGGCCTTGCGCAGTGGCAGGACCGTCGAATCGGTGCGGGAGCCGAAGTCCACGACGATCGGTTCAGCCAGCGAATCGGAACGGCGGAAGGTGATTTCGACCAGGCCGGGGCCGATGAGCCCGACTTTGGCTTGTTGAGCACCGAATCCGTGAGCGAAGTGGTCGGCGCGGTTGGTCCAGTAGTCGGGGCAGTGACCGGCCAACATGCGAGCCCGGACGGTGTCGAGGGATTGCCCGATGTGCACCGAGACCAGCCGCGGGATGAACACCCGGTCACCGTCACGGGTAGCCAGGCCGGTAGCGGTGATCATCTTGACCCAGACCCGGCGGTAGCGAAACCAGGCCAGGAACCGGGACCGAATGCGACCGGTGAGCCAGCGCTCGAAGGTCTGCGGGCTCCACACTCGCCACAGCACCATCCCCGCGACAGCCAGCACCGCCACCGCGATCCCGAACGCCCAGCCGTAGAACCATCCGGCCGCGATGGAAAGGCCGGCGGGCACGGAAACCATCGGGAACAGGATCGCCCATCGAGCCAGGTGGAATGCCGCGACCACGATGCCGATCAGTGCACGGCCGAGCAGATCCATGATCACGTCACCGAACTCCGTGACGTTCGTGGTTGTGGTGGTTGTGCGAGTCATCGTGTCTTCCAATCGAATTCGAGCTGTGTGGTGACGGGTATGTCGTCGGAGTAGGTGCGCCAGGTGTCGTGTTCGGCGATCCGGTAGACCACGATGGAATGGCGTTTGGCGCACGCGGCGATATAGGCGTCTGCGACCGTTCTGGCCTTGCGCAGCGAGTACACCCGCCCGGCGACCAGCAGGCCCCAGAACCGGGCGCGGTCTTTGCCTGGGGGCTTCATGCCGCAGTGCCGTAGGGGTCGGGGTCGTAGTCCCAGGCGGCCGGGATCGAGCCGGTATCGGCCAGGAGGTTCACCGCGACGGTGATCGGGTCCAGGCCGCGGGCTTCGGAGCGGCAGCGGGAACGGGCTTGGAAGTCGATGACGTCCGCGAGACCGGTGCGGGTGCCTTTACGTGCCATGATCAGTTCTCCTGTGGTAGTTCGGATTTGGTGATGCCGCAGGTGTGGCAGTCGGCTTCGACGGACGAGTTGGCCCAGATCGCCTGTTGCCAGGTCGGCGGCCAGCGATGCCCGTTCGCTTCGCATTCAGCGGTGGCGGTACAGGCGTCGCAGGTGATGCGGTCCCCGTCGTAGACCCAGCCGCCGATCTTCACGCTCAGGAACGAAACCGCTTGGCTGGTGGTGTCGAAGCAGATCGATTCCCCATCGGCGTCGGTGAGGACATCACCGCAGGTGTCGCAGTAGATGACCACGTGAGACTCGGTAACCAGGCCGCGTTTCATGCCGCCCGCCCGAGGTCGTCGTCTTCACCAGGGATGAAGTCCGGATCGAAATCGGTGTAGTCACCCTGCGGGGTGTAGTCAGGCCGATCAGGGGCGTACGTAGCAACGAGGGTGTCGATATCGTCGTTGGACACCCAGAACGCGCGCACCCGAGAAAATCCCGCCCGACCGTCTTCGGCGACATAACCCACACCCGGTGTAGCAGTGGGGATTTCATCACAGCGGGCACCACGGTCTTTGGCCGATTCGCCGTGGACCATCTTGATCTGGGTCGGCTCGTCCAGACGCAAACCGATCCGGACGGTGAACAGCTGCCGGTTGGGCATGGTCTCTTTGGACGGGTCCTGCACCGCCGAGACCACCGAATACCCGACCGCACGGCCCTGGGTTTGCAACAAGCCGGTGAGCTGGCGGAACTCTTCTTGCTCCTCACGGGTGGCATACGACGACAGGGCAGCAGCCTCATCGACAATGATCAGCACCAGCGGATCAGCCGGGGAAGGCACGAACTTACGGACCTTGGCAGCCTTGAGCTTGGACGTGCGTTCGCGCATCTGCGCCACAGCCTCGCCGAGCATGGCCAAAATGCCTGCCGAGTCCCACTCGAACCGGGTGAACAGGTCTTCCCCGCGGCTGAACTCCATGCCGCCCTTGGGATCTGCGACCCACACATCGACGTAACCGGCTTTCACCGCGGGAGCCAATCCGGCCACGATCGACCACAACACCGAGCCCTTACCCGATCCGGTGGCACCAGCGAGCAGGATGTGAGCACCCAAGATCCGCAGCAGCCACAACCGGCCGTCTTCGTGCACACCGACCGGGATCGCTTCCAGGTCTACCCCGGTCGCGTCCTGCACCGAGACAACGGGTTCGACGGGTTCGGCGAGGGTGTCGAAGCACCACAGTTCCAGGCGAACGAATCCCGGACCGGCTTGGGAGATAAGCACTTTCGGGACACCGAGGTACTGAGCCAGGGCGTCGGCGGTGTCGTCGTTGGTCCAGTCCGTGAGCTTTTGTCCGCCCACGATCTGCACTTCCAGCACGGCGCCGGTAGGGGTTCGGTCGACGCCACCGATGATGGTCGGCCAGCAACCGGGAGCACCCAGGCCCAGCGCGGACCACATGAGAGCGAGCTGGCGTTCGTTGGTCAGGATCACTGCGGCGGTGCGCAATTCCGCCGGCACTGCGTCGAGGGGATCGACCTGGCGACCGAGGTAGACAACGCCGTCGAGGTGACGCCACCACAGCAGCACACCGGCCGCGATCACGGTGGACAGGGCGACAACGGTGGTACCCATCACGCCACCGCCCGCAGCGTGAAGGTGTAGTCGTTCAGGGCCGCGGTGAGCAGGTCGACCAGGATCGCGGCCTGCGTGGGTTCCAGAAACAGTGCACCACCGTCGATGGAGACCGCGACCAGGCCCAGGTGGTGCAGGTAGCCCGCGTTGAGGTCGCCGGTCACGGGCACCACGTCGGTGGCGTTGTCGTGGTAGATCGGGACGAAGGGATCAGTGTTTGCCATGTCAGTAACTCCCGGTAGGAGCCGCGACCGGGGTGGGGCGCGGAGGTTGGAAGGGTTGGACCGCCCGCACCGGCGGCACGGTGATCGGCTGGACGGACGCCAGCGAATTCGGTAAACGAGTCGGCGCAGTCGTCGAAATCGGTTCTGGGACAACCGGTTCGGGCACAGTTGCAGGTTCGGAGGTAGGGGCACTTCGGGCGCGGAGCAGCACCGCCAGGCCGTGAGTATCGAGCAGCAGAGCAGCCGGGGCGATAATCGCGAGGATCGCCGCACCAGCACCGTGCCCCGAGGCCAGCGCGTGAGCGATGTTCCCGCCGATCGAGACCGTCGCCCCGGCAATCAGCACACGGGTGAAGAACGATCGTTCGGGGCTGTCGGCCAGGGCCAGGACCGCGATGGTGGCTTGAATGATGGTGCCGTCCACGATGACCGGGAACAGCCACGCCAGATGAGTAGGTGTGTGGGCCATGACCGCGAGGTCACGCAGGGCCGCGAACGACAGCACGAACGCAGCCAGGCCGATAACCGAGACAACGAGAACGGCGGACCAGCGCGCCCACCGAACACCCTGGGGTTGCTGATCCGCCGTACTCACGGTCACGCCGCCTTGGGCTCAGTCGCGGCCGCCACAGCGGCTATCTGCTCGGTACGGACGTGCTCGGCGGCGTCATGGACCATCAGCAAGCCCGGCAGCTGCTCGGCGAGCTGGCGAACATGGTCCATGGTGAGGAACACCGTCGAATGCCCCGCCGTGCTTTCCAGCTGAACCCACACCTTCGCCGGGTGCGTGAACCCGAAGTCGGGGTCAGTGCGAGGACCGTGGTACTCGACCGTCATCGAATCGCAGAGGTTGCCTGACATGTGGATGTGCGACATGGCGATCACGCGGCCTTGTCCGCTACGGGACGGTTGCCCTTTGCGCCGGAGTTATCGCCCGCGATGCCGGTGGCGTAGAACTGGTAGCTCTGGTACTTGAAGTCACCCTGACCAGCGATCTTCGGTTCCGCCATCAGGCCCTCGACCACGAGCCGACGCATCCCCGGCAAGCTCTCCTCCGCCTGCGGGATCGGCACAACCTCCGCGATGAACCACAGCGCGAACGACGCCCGGTTGGCCTTCAACTCGGTCGGGTCGGTGACGTTGGCCTTCCACATCAGCAAGCCCGTACCGGTACCGGTCTTCGGGTCGAAGTCGCGACGCTGCTCGGGCATCGCGTTGCGGTCGGGGTTGTACTTGATCAGGGGCTCGATTTCGCCCATCAGGATCAGGTCCTTCGGGAAGACCTCACGGAAGTTCGGTACCTGGAAGCGGAATCCGCGTGTGATGGCCATTGCCGTATCTCCTTGTGTCGGTTGACATTTCGAGTCTCTGGCCGGTTCGTCCTCCGGCCGTGACTCTAGTGTATGCGCAGTTGTGTATGCACACAAGGAGTTGCATGGAAGTCGTAAGTGCTGGACGTTTGCCAACCGGGGCGTATGTGGGCATTGACCTGTGTGTATGACCAGTTGCGTATACTGAAAAAGAAGACACACGCCCAACGCGAGAGGGATGAAATTCATGTCCGAGCCGCAGTACGTAGCCATCGCCGGTAAGTTCGCCCGCGACATCCGCAGCGGGAAGCTGATGCCCGGCACTCAGCTACCGAGCTACGCGGAACTCACGACGAAGCACAACGTCTCGGCCATCGTCATCCGCGCGGCAGTCGACCTGCTGATCAGTCAGGGGCTTGTGAGGACGGTGCCGCGGCGAGGGACGTTCGTCGCCGACCGGCCGAATCTGGTGCGGGTGTCTCCGGAACGGCAGCTCGAGGATCCCGAAGACACGTTCCGCAGCGAGTCAGACGACGAGTCCGAGCAGAAGGTCGTAGTCGACCGCCACGTCCAGGAGGTCAGCGCCAGCGACGAGGTGGCCGCAGCGCTCGGGCTGAAGCCAGGAACTCGGGTCACCCACACCATCACGCGCGCAAGCGAAGATGGCCGGCCTATTTCGATCTCGGACACCTACCAGCCGATCGGCGTCGAGGGCATCGCCGGTGCAACGTTCCTCGAGGAGACGATTTCGGACAGTCTCCCGACGGCTACTCACGCGGAATGGCTGAGGGCTTCGCCTGGTGGCCTGGTGAAGTCGGTTTACCAGCGCTTCATCGCTCCAGGCGACCAGGTCGTGATGATCTCGTACGTCTCCTACCCGCGAGATCGTTACGAGGCGTTCGTCTTTCGCATGTCGCTGAACCCCGCGGACGCCACGAACGGCTAAAGCAGGTCAGAGCACCAGCCCGGTCACACCATCACCGATGACGTGGCCGGGCTGTTCTGTGTGCCGCTACTGCCGCAAGACCCATCCCTGTGCGACGTCGCAGTTACGGAACCACGCCACGTAATCGGCATCCTCCGCGACGAGCTCCCACCGCTCCGCCAGCCTGGCGAAAAACGCATCATCGCCCGTCTTTCCGCCCTGGGGCTCACCGACGAAGACGAGCCGGGTACCGCCGTCCTGCTCGAACCCGGCCAGCGCGTCGGACGCCATCGAATCCCCCCACCCAGGCGGCCAGCACAGGAGCAACACGGCATCGGCCTTGTCCGCGGTGGCATACGCTTCCAGGCCCTCTACTTGGTGCCATATCGCCTTCTGCCCGCTCACGACGGGGAATGACGGATTCACTGTCTCGTTCGGCGGTTCGGAGTCGAACGCCCTTACCCGACATCCCCTATCCGCGAGCTGGCCAGCCCAATACCCGCGACCCGCTCCCAGTTCCAGCAGCGTGCGGCCAGCGGTGAAGTCCCCGACCCATGCCAGCGTCTCAGGCGACGGAATCGCATACGCGTAGGCGGCCTGTAGGACTGTCTCCGCGTACGCCAGTCGCGCCTTACCCGAATGGCCATGGATGCCACGGCGGCCTTCGCTGTCTCGGGAGACGACTGGTGCCACGACGTCCCAGTACGGGTTGCCGGATGCAGTCGCCCCTCCCGTCAGAAAATGCACCATCCTGAGATCGAACGATGCATCTTGCTCCCGATCCCCCGAACCCGGCAGGCGCATCACGGTATCCAGATAGTCCGCGACGTGGGGGAACGCTGCGTTCAACCTCGCTTCGTCCTTGAGTAGCTCTGCCAGTTCTATCCGTCGCTCTGTCGTCAGTACCAGCCCGCTCATGCTTCGATTCTCGGTCGTCCTGACGCCCCGTGGTCCTGTGACGCGAAAATCGCTGCCATGACCTCTGCCTCACCTGTCGAGCGAACATGGTGGAAAGGCATGTACGACAACCGATCTGGTGCAGGTCAGGGCCGGATTCACGGCACCCCGAGTTGTTGAGCGCCCGTCACTTCACGAAGTGGTTGCCGAATTCCGCTATATAGAGTCAAGGGGCGGCTGGCGCCGCCCAGCGGCGCCGCCGCGCGGCACCGTGCAACCGCCGGCCTCCGCTTCGCTACGGCAGGCGGGCACGTTGGGCGCGTCGGCACCGCTTTGGCGAGTGGCAGCACGCCCATTTCGCCTATCTGGCTGCTTCTTGCAACAACCGAGCAGGGCAGGGCGCGACGGGTGCCGTACCCGATCGGCCTCCCGCAGTCGATGACGAATCCGCCGCCACTCTGCCCGGTCGACTGGCTGTGGTCCCGACCGACAACGCCAACGACAACGACCGCGGGAGCAACAGGGTTTCCCAGCCTCCTCATGGCCCGATGATCTGACTTCGGTGCGGACGAGTAAAGGGCGCTTCGCGTCACTCCGTGATGCCTATCGGCCCCCTTGACTAGCCCTTCCCTCAGCGCAGAGATGGCCAGTATGAGGAAGCAGGGGAAGGGAAGTCACCGGCGCGGCGATGCAGCAGAAATACAGCGAGAGCCCCGATACAGCCCGGAACGAGACCGTACAAGACGGTACGAATTGCCAGCTCAATGGCACAAGGTGCGACCACCCAATACGCCGGAGCAACGTTCGGGACGAAGAGGTCGCAGGTTCAAATCCTGTCACCCCGACGTGTTGGTTGAGACACAGAAAAGCCCCTGACTTCGGTCGGGGGCTTTTCGCTTGTCCGAGGTCCACGGCCCGAAGGCCCGTCGAGGCAGCGAAAAGGCGGCATCACCGCTCCTTTGTCCGCGCCCGGCCGCATACAACACGGCTGTCGCGCCAACCTTCCAGAGCCGCGATGGTTTCACAATGGGGATCTGGGTGAGGCTCCATCAGTTGTCTGCACCAGTTCGAAGTTGGTACTCTTGCGCTAGGACGTCCTACGGACTCCGATTAGCCTTCGACCCTGCCTGCGCGGCGGGGTCGTCGTGCGTCTCAGGGCTTCCAGATCTGTACGGAGCGCACCTTCGGCTCGATCGCCGCCCACAGCATCTCGTTGGCCTTCTTGGCGCGCTCGTCGGCCACTTGGGTTCGACGCATTCGGTAGTGCATGTAAGAGACCAGGTCGGCGGCCTGCAGCAGTCGACTGTCGCAAGATGGTGCGAAGTGGATCGTGTCGGCCACGTTGGTCAACATCTTGCCGTCTTTCCCGCCGGTTCCGGTGTGCTGGTACTCCCACAGGCTCTTGCGATGACCGTCATGGCCGTCGACTTCATCCGCGATAACCAGGATGGGAAGATCCTGTCGGGAGGCCTCGTCGTTCAGTTGCTCGAGCAGACGCTCCAGGACTACTCGGTGCGGGTGCCATGGAACCTCGTACCGCGCCTCCAGCGCCTGGCGGTCGACTCCTTGGAGCATGACAGCGAGGCCACCGGTCTCGGCGACCGCTCTGAATGCATCCCGATAGACACCGATCCGCGCACGAACCTCCCGGGCGATCGGCGCCCAATCGCACTTTCCCTGAACCAGATCGTTGCCGTGTAGTTCGGCGCGCTCGTCGATCCCCCACCCCCTGGACGCCTTCATCACTACGGCGTCCAGTCGCCTTGCCAGGCCTAGGATTTCGCTCGACGGGCAGATGACAGCAGCGATCCAGTACTCACCTTTGTCATATGACTCGTCCAGGAAGGCCAGCAGCACCCGGCGAGTATTCCACCACCCGGCAACCTTTCGGCACCCACCCGCGATCAGGGCTCGAGAGACACGGCTCAGTCCGAACAGCGCCATCCCGCGTCATCGGCGTACTCAGGACCTTCGCGTCTGGGCCGAGCGCACTCGCCGGTCGATCGCGACCACGCGCCATGCGCGCCGTCGGCGATGAACGGACAATTCGCGAAGGTCGGGTGAGGGGTTGCGGTCGAGGGGGTTCGGCCAGTAGATGGTGAGGGCCGTGGTGGTGAGCAGGCCGAGGATGAGGGCCAGGATGGCGGGGTTCATGGGTTGCCCTTCCGGGTTAGCGGAGTGGGGAGCGCGGCGGTGGGCTCGTGGTGTCAGTGTGGGCGGCTCCGGTGTCGGGTGGGGTTGCCTGGGTGTTCGGGGTTGGTTGAGAAGATCTCCCCGCGTCGGGATGGGAATGGTGAGGGTCGTGTGTGTGAGCAAGGGATAACGTGGCGCTTACTTTCTGTCACTTGATAGAAATTAGTGGTCGATAGCGTATACACCCATGTCGACAAGGGTGGATGCAGCGGGCGAGGGGGCTGGCAGGCCGCTGCGGGACGTCGTGTATTCGACGTTGCGGGGGGAGTTGATGAACGGGGATATTCGGTTCGGGCAGCGGCTCACCGAGCCGAAGTTGTCGACTCGGTTCGGGATTTCGCGCACGCCGGTGCGGGAGGCGCTCACGATGCTGTGCTCGGACGGGCTGCTGCAGCGGGAGGAGTTCGGGTTCAGTCCGGTGCGGCCCAGTGTGGCGCGGATTCGCGATCTGTACGAACTGCGGCTGACCCTGGAATTGGGTGGGATGACGCGGGTGCGGGTGGATCCGCGGATCACCCACGACGCCGCGCTGTTGCGAGCCGAGCAGCGCAAGTGGCTGGCTTTGCAGGCCGATCCGCCCGCCCAGGAGCCGGGGTTCGTGGTGGTCGACGAGGAGTTCCACGTCGCGCTGCTGACCGCGGCGGGCAATGCCGAGATGGTGCGCGCGCTGGTCGCGGTGAACTCCCGGATCCGGCATGTGCGCATGTACGACTTCATGATCAACAACCGCATCGAGACCACGATCAGCGAGCATCTCGGCATTCTCGACGCCGTGCTCTCGGGCGATCTCGTGCTGGCGCAGCGCCTGCTGCACACCCACATCGGCGATTCGCTGGATGTGGTGCTCGAACGGATCTCGCGGGCGGTCGCCGCCATGTCGAGCAGCGAATAACAGGAGCGTCGATGTCCGCAATCACCCCGACCGCGCGGGTCACCGCCGCCTACGCCCGGATCGCCGAGGTGGATCGGCCCGAGGTGTGGATCACGCTGCGTGCGCAGGATGCGCTGGCCGCCGAGGCTGTCGAGCTGGAACGTCGGGTCGCCGCGGGTGCGGATCTGCCGTTGGCGGGTCTGCTGGTGGCCGTGAAGGACAACGTCGACGTCGCGGGGATGCCCACTACGGCCGCGTGTCCCGAATTCGCTTATGAGGCAACCGAAACCGCCGCGGCGGTGCAGCGCCTGGTCACGGCGGGTGCACTGGTACTGGGCAAGACCAACCTCGACCAGTTCGCGACCGGACTGGTCGGCACTCGAAGCCCGTACGGCGCGGTGCGCAACGCCTTCTACCCCGAATTGATCTCGGGCGGTTCGAGTTCCGGCTCCGCGGTGGCTGTCGCGCTGGGCATCGTCGACCTGGCCATCGGCACCGACACCGCCGGTTCGGGTCGCGTGCCCGCCGCGTTGCACGGCATCGTCGGCATCAAGGCGACTCTGGGCGTGATCCCCACCCACGGGGTGGTGCCGGCCTGCGCCGACTATGACGCGGTCACCGTTTTCGCCACCGACTTGGAGCTTGCGGTCACTGCCGCAAAAGTGATGACGGACACGGACTCTCGCGACCCACGCAGCAGGGACTGGCCTGCCGATGTCCGCCTCGCCCCATCCACCGAACCCTCTCTCGCGATCCCCCGCTCCGAGGATCTCGAACCACTGAGCGCCCCGTATCGTGCCGCCTTCACCGAAACCGTTGCAGCCCTGCGTGATCAAGGCTTGCGCATCACCGAAGTCGATATCTCACCACTGTTGGATGCCGCCCGGCTGCTCTACGACGGAGCGATAGTCGCGCAACGCTATGCGGCCGTCGGCGAGTTCGTCGACAAGGGTGTGCCGGGGCTGGACCCCACCGTCGCCGCAATCATCAGCGCGGCAAAAGAACTCAGCGCACCCGCTTATGCGCAAGACCTGGACTACCTGGCCACAGCACGCACCACCGCGACTGCACTGCTCGCCGACTTCGACGGACTACTCCTCCCGACAACCACCGAACACCCTTCGATCGCCGAAGTCGAAGCCGACCCACTCGCCATCAACCGCCGTCTGGGCACCTACACAAACTTCTGCAACCTGCTCGACCTCGCGGCCGTAGCCGTCCCCGGAAAGCCCACGGCACAAGGACTTCCATTCGGCGTGACAGTCGTAGTCCCCGCCTTCGCCGACCAAATCGCCGTCGACCTAGCCGCTCGCATCACCGGAACCCCACCCCCACTATTCGTCGAAACCGGTGTACCCCTTGCAGTTTTCGGCGCACACCTGCGAAATCAACCCCTGCACTGGCAACTCGAACAACTGGGTGCCCGCTTCGCCGACGAGATCACCACCACCGACGCCTACCGCCTCACCGCCCTGGACACCACCCCACCCAAACCAGGACTGGTCCGCCACGGCGACGGCCAGGGCGCCCCGATCCGAGGCGAACTGTTCCTGATCTCCCCCGCGGGACTGGGCCGATTCCTCGCCGAACTACCGCCGCCCATGGCCCTGACCAGCATCGATCTGTCCGACGGACGCCGCGTAGTCGGCTTCGCCTGCACCTACGACGCCGCCGTTGCCGCCACCGATATCACCGATTTCAGAGGCTGGGTGGCGTACCTACAGGCTCGGTGACGTCGATTCCCAACTCGGCGAGCAGGCCCATCACGCGCGCACCGATGTCGTCGCAGATGGGCCGCACCTGCTCGACTTCCAGCCCGGCCGGGTCCTCGATGATCCACTCCTCGTACCGCACCCCCGGCACCAGCGGGCAGGTGTCGCCGCAGCCCATGGTGACGATCACGTCGGCGGCGCGGATGATCTCGTCGGTCCACGGTTTCGGGTATTCACGCGAAATGTCAACGCCCACTTCGCTCATCACCGCCACCGCGGACGGATTGAGCTGCCCGCCGGGCACCGACCCACCCGACCAGGCCACCGCGCGATCCAGCGCCAACTGTTCGAAGAAGCCCAACGCCATCTGCGATCGGCCCGCGTTGTGCGTGCACAGGAACAGCACCGTCGGACGCGGCTTGGCCACCTTGCCTTCGATCTTGGCCAGCGCGTGCAACCGCTGACGCCCGAATCGTTCGGCCAGCAACGGTAAGTACAGGGTCACCGACGCCCTGGCGGCGAAGTCTTGGTAGGAGGAGTGCAGGAAACGATGGATCGTCTCCAGCTCGAACATCGTCGCGAACTCTTCGCGCAGCCGTACCTCAGCACGGTCGAGCGCGTCGGAGTGCTCCGCAATATCGACCACCCCCCAACCCTTACCCGAAACCGTGACATACGCAAACGGCCGGGCCGATCACCAACACTGCGACCGGCCCGGCCCACTACTGCACGACACGTCATGGAACTTGCTCGGCCCAGCCCGTCAGTGCGGTTACCGTCGGCAGTGCGGCTTCAGCGTCTGGAAGAGCCGCCCACTGGTCTGCACCGCCGGGTCCGACCGATCACCCCTCGCCACCGATCGGACCCGGATGTTCCGGTGTCCCAAACAACAATGCGGTGTCGGTCTCTAGAGCTTCTTAAGAACAACTTGTCGGCACCAGCGGGTCTTGCGCGATGATGGAAGAACCGACAAAGGAGAGCGACGATGGAGACTGCGATCGTCTGGTTGCTGGCAAGCATTTTGTACTGGTTCAGCAACTTCTGAAGCCTGATCCCCCGGGCGGCCCGACCACCGCGCCACCCGATCTCGGCCACTACCCGAAGGCAGTTGCGCCGTCCGGCGCAGCTGCCTTCGCGCGTTCGGAGGGCCCGCCGTTACCCACCTCACAGAGGCCTCAAACCAACCCACCCGACGAGGGCCTCGGACCAGCAGTACTGTGGGCCAATCTGTGTTCTGCATTCCATCAGGAAGGAGTTCACCATTCACGGCCATGACAGCACCCTGACCAGCGCGAACCCGCAGGAAAGCCTGCGTGACAAGGCGTTCGCGCTCATGAATCGGGACGATTTCGACCTCACCCAGGCCGATCTCGATGTGCTATCGAACCTCTACGATCGAGAACTAGAACCCGACAATTGGCTACCCGAGGGGCAGCGGTATCGGGAGCGCGCCTATCAGTGTTTCGATCTCGAGGTGGCCGGTCTGTCGTGGACCCCGATCGCCGAGCCCGCGCCGTATCGGCAGTCGATGGCGGTGAATCGGGTCGCGGGCGGGATCGAGCGCCGGTTCGCGGTGATTCCCGTCGATCATCCGGCGACGGCGATCGCGGCACGTGTCGCGATGTCGGTGGCGCGCGTGCTGCTCGGTGCGGACGTGCTCGATACCGAGCGGCATCCCCGGTGTCTCGTGGACGTGCACTACATCAGGATCACTGCGCCGGGGAAGCCGTGCCCGGAGGGGATGCACCGCGATGGCCTCCTTGCCGGATCCGCACACCTGTTGCGCCGCAACAACATCACCGGAGACATCTCGGAGCTGTACGACAACGTCGACAGCGAGAATCCGTTGCACAGCGGCCGGCTGACCGACCCGATGGACTCGTTCGTCTTCCACGACAGCCGGGTACGTCACTTCACCCGTGATATCGAGCGCGAAAACCCCACCGCCCCAGGCTTTCGCGATGCACTGCTGATCGGTTTCCGCACGCAGTGACGACGCTGGATCGGTTCGTCGCCGACCTCGACGATCTACTTCCCGACGACGAACTGATCCGCATCGCGGCCGACCTCACCGCCATCCCGTCGTTCACCGGCGAGGAGTCCGAACTCGCCGACCACATTCGAGACTGGTTGCGGAGCAACGGAATCCGCTCGTACACCCAGGAAGTCCAGCCCGGCCGACGACAAACGATCGGCACGCTCGGCCCCGAAGGGCAGGCGGCACTGCTGCTGAACGGGCACCTGGACATGGACCCGCTCGGACGCGATCACCCGAGCGACCCGTTCACCACCCGCCGAGAAGGCGACAAGCTCTATGGCGCGGGCCTGCACAACATGAAAAGCGGTGTCGCCGCGATCCTCGGCGCGGCGCTGGCGGTGCGGCGCAGCGGTATCGAATTGCGCAGACCGCTGCTGCTGGAGTTCGTCGCCGGCGAGCTGCAGGGCGGTGTGGGTACCCGATTCGCGTTGCAGTCCGGACTCACCGCCGACGCGGCGGTTGTTCCCGAGCCGTACTCGGTGCGCCGAGTGATCACCCGGACCGCGGGCGTGCACAAGTTCGGGCTGGTCGTGCGTGGCCGCACCGCGCACACCAGCCGTCACGACGAGGGTGTCGATGCGGTGGCGGTGCTGCGACAGGTCCTCGACCACCTCGATTCCACCGATCTGCGACTGCACAATCCCGATTTCCCGCCGCTGCCCCGCCTGCAGGTGGGCGGGATCATCGCGGGGCGCGGCGAGGCGCATGAGCTGTCCGGAATCAGTTACCTCGCCGACAAGGCGACGGCGTTGATCGACATCCGCTACCCGCCGCCGTTCGAGCCCACGGACGTTGCCGCCGCCATCGAATCAGCGGTAGACGTTGCGCGACACCGGTTCCCGAATGCGCAGATCACGGTCGACTGCCCGCCCGAGCCTGCGTTCCGGGTCGGCGGTAGCGCCATGCCGCCGATGGACGTGTCGCCGGAATCGCCCATCGTCACCGATATCGCCACCCTCTTGCCGCAGGTGAGCGACTACGCCGTCACCGAAACAGGCCTGGCACTGCCCTTTTCGTACTGCGGGAACGACACGACCCACCTGAGCAGAGCCGGTATCGACTGCTGTCTGTTCGGCCCCCGAGGCGATGGACCCGATACCGAACACCACGTGCTCATCAGCGAAATGCG
Source organism: Nocardia sp. NPDC058666 (assembly GCF_042714895.1). Classification (NCBI taxonomy): domain Bacteria; kingdom Bacillati; phylum Actinomycetota; class Actinomycetes; order Mycobacteriales; family Nocardiaceae; genus Nocardia; species Nocardia sp. NPDC058666. The sequence goes on along the minus strand of NZ_JBHXRY010000017.1, from coordinate 47,912 downwards.
AGCCTGCGCACGCACTTTGGCGGCGCTGGTGGTGCTGCGCTGCGCCTAGTCACATCCGTACTCGCGCAACAGTTCTCGGGTTCGCTCCGACGCGGGGACGCCGATCGCGTCGTAGCATCGCAGCGCGGCACGCAGCAGTTCTCCCGCCTCTGCCTGTCTGCCCTGCAGGTGCATCACGCTGCCGAGAGCCCGTAACGCATCACCTTGCCCGTTGGGGTCGTTCACGTCCTCGGCGATCCGTAGCGACGCCTCGTAGTGGGCGATCGCGGCCGCGTAGTCGCCGTATTCACGTTCGATGTGCCCGAGTCCGCGATGATGGTCGACCCTGGCCAGCGACAACTTGATCGCCTCGGCGATTTCGAGCCCTTCCGTATAGCACCGACGCGACGATTCCCATCGGCCCGCGTCACGATCCAGATTGCCCTGCCCCCACAGTGACCAGGTTTTGCCGTATCGGTCGTACAGCCTGTTCGAAATCTCCAGTGACTCAGCGAAATACGCGCTCGCGATCGGATCGCGGGCGAGTCGGCCCAGGTGCCCGAGTCCGCGCAGGGCGTCGCCCACGGTGATCTCGTTGCCGATTTTTCGGGCCATCCGCAGTGCGGCGGTGTAGTCGTCCATCGCGGTGGCGTTGTCGCCGAGGCGCCGCGCCACCTCGCCGTGGCCCCACCGGACCGAGGCGCAGCGCCACGGGTCGTCGATCGATTCCGCGATCTCGCCCGCGGTCACGAAGTGCGAAGTCGCCTCTCCGTAACGACATTCGAGCCTGCGCACGTGTCCGATGCCCTGGTGCGCGTCGGAGACCGCCGGCGGGTAGTCGATGTCGCGAGCCAGGACGAGCGCCTCGGTGTAGAACTCCTCGGATTCCGCGTGCGCGCCGTCGAGCCAGGCTGTTTGCCCGCGTTCGCACAGGATGTCGGCCCGCAGGTGTGGATCGTCGATTTCTCTCGCGATCACCGACGCGTGCTGCAAGCTCGATTCGGAATCGTCGTAGTAGCCGCCGATCTGATCGATGCGCCCCAGCTGCAGTAGCGCTTTCGCCTCGGCCGGTCGATCTTTCACCGTCACCGCGATGTCGCGCAGCGTGTCGTAGAGGCGTCGGGCATCGGTCCAGCACCCCAGGTTCCACAGGGGCTGGGCCAGCAGCTTGGCGAGCTCGGCGGTCTGCGAGGTCGGGCGCGCGGCGGCGATGCAGGCGAGCAGATTCGCGCGCTCGACCGTCAACCATTCCTGGGCGGCTTCCGGGTCGAGTTCCGCCGCTTCGAACACCTCGGGTAGCCGGCTGTACCGGCGGATCTGGTCGGGTCGCCGGGTGCTGGGGACCACCTGTTCGCGAGCCTTCTCGAGGTAGCCGTCGATCAGCCGGGCGATCGTCGCGGCATGGTCACCCGGCGGGTTCTCCTGCTCGGCCCGCATGCGCGCACACAGCCGCACCACATCGTGGGCCCGGTAGCAGTGTCCGGCGCGGACTGATCTGTCGATGAATCCAGCCTCGGAAAGACTGCGCAACACCGACTTCGCCGCCGCGAGGCTGATCTGCGCCATCAGCGCGACCGCCTCCGCGGTGATCTCACGGCCGGGGAACCACCCGATCAGGCGCAGCACGCGCCGCTGCAACGGATCGCCCAGTCGGTCGTAGGACAGCTCGAACGCCGCGAGCAGCGACTGATCCTCCGCGGTGAACCAGCCGAGAATGTGCTCGGCGGCGGACTCGCCACCCGGGTCGTCGGGCGGGGCGGACTTCAAAGCCGCTGTCTGCTGGACGAATTCGCGGGCGCACTCGGCCAGCATCTCCGGACCGTACTGCGCGATCTGGCCGGCGATGAGTTTGATCGCCAGCGGTAACCGGCCTGCGGTCCGCAGGATCTGCGTCACTGCCTCGACATCGTGATCGGGGCCAAGGCACGCGAGCCGCACCAACAGCTCCCTGGCTTCGTCGTCGGTCATCACTTCCAACGACAGTGGCGCGGCACCGGCCAGCCCGGTCAACCTCCCGCGACTGGTGATCAACACGAAGCACCCGCTGGACTGGGGTTGCAGGTAGCGGACCTGTTTACTGTCCAGCGCGTTGTCGAACACGATGAAGCAACGCTTGTCGCGCATCACTTCGTGCCATTGGTTCGCGCGGCCCGCCAGGTCGCTCGCGATCGCCTCCGGCGTGACGCCGACCTGCAGCAGCAGCTGCTCCAGCACGTCGGCGGGGTCGCGCGGATTCGTGCCCGGGGTGTGTCCGTGCAGATCTTCCCAGAGACTGTTGTCCGCATAACGACGCGCGAACGCTGTTCTGGCGTGCCGCGCCAGCGCCGTCTTGCCCACGCCCATGGGCCCGGCGATCACGTGCACGGACGGGCCACGGTCGTGCAGATGCTCGATGACCCGACGGTTGATCTCGTCCAACTGGCCGGAACGCCCGACGAAACCGAACAGGTCGGTCGGCAGTTCGCGGCCCGATGCCCGACCCGTCTGGAATCCCGATCCTGTCCGCGCCGCGATGGCTTCGGCCAGCTCGGCGGTCACGTACAGGGGCAGGTGCGCGATATCGGTGGCATCGACCAGCTGATCCCATGTCGTTCCATAGATCTCGGCCAGGATCTTGAGGATTCGCACCGTGGGACGCGAAGGGCGACGCCCGTTCGGCCACGCCTCGATCGCCGCGATACGCGAGTTGATCATCGGCGCCTCTAGATCGACCGCCCGCTGGTTGAACCGATCGGCCACCGCCTCCTGGGTCAGGAAGTTGGCCAACCGCCACGCCTGCCGGGGTCGATGGTGGCCTTGCCGCAGGATTTCCACCGCCATCGGCGCGACCAGTTCGCGATCCGACAGCCCGATTCCGCGAAATACCTGACGCAGCCGTCGCCGCCCTTGCGCATCCGCGCCGAAATCCCCGCCGTTGTTGTCGGTCATCCCCGCCCCTGGTGAGTCCGCGTGAACCGCGCCGGAGAATCTGCGGCCGCCATCGCGATATTTCCTGAGTACCAGGCACATTCGCCCAGGTCAAGGCGATGTTGTTATCGGAAAATTTGCCAGCTGCGCGCCCCTGCCAACACGCCGTACCCCCAGAAGATCATTGATCTATCACACCGAGCGACAAGCTCGACGATCGAAAGGGGACCACCGCATGGCAATCGTCAACAACGCGGAGTGGTTCATCACCAGCGATGTGGCACACGAGGCTGCTTACCGATTCGACCTGCCGGGCCCGTCCCAGCGCAGGTGGAAACTGTCCTACCTGCCAGAGTACTGGTCCCTGACCAAGGAACAAGCCGTCTCGGGCCTGGTGCTGGCGGAGATGATCATCCTCGATACCGACTTCGCGACCGCGGGTCTGGACCTCGAGCTGGCCGAGATCATGGCGGCCGAACTGGGGCTGACGCTGACCTCGGTGATGATGTTGCTGGCCGCGCGCGCTCCGACGGATTCGCTGTCTGTCGCGCTCGGTGCGGCTGCCGACCAGGACGGGGCACGGTGATGATCGATCCGTATCTGCTGCTGTGGGCGCTGCCTCGTGGGCGTCGGTACAACCTCGCGCACTTCGCGTACGGGCTGGGGGTGATGATCAGTCTCGCCATCGCCGTGATGGCCGGAATCGACGTCACCGGGATGGATCAGCCATGTTATGGCCAGTCCGACGTCATCATGGCGCCCGGTCCGCCGGCGATGGCCGGTCCGCCGGTGGTCACCACCACCGAGCTGGCCGATCCGCCGGTCCCCTGCTACATGTTCTGCAACGGCTGAGCAGAGCTGTCACGACCGTCACACGCCCGGTTCGGAATGGGATCGGGGGTGTGCGTGTTGGAACTATTCGTCGGCGTCCGAACAGCCCCGGGCCTCACCCCTTTGTCGCTACGAGCGACCACCCGCCGAGAGGCGCTTGTGGGGCGCCGACACCCTGACGGGCCGTCCTCGAGGCGGCCCATCGACTCGAACGCCGCCAGGTCACCCTCATCGACCTGGCGGCGTTTGCTGTATCCGGGGCCGAGTCGCGCGGCGGGCTCGCATGCTCGAGGATGGACGCATGACTTCGAACGGGCAGTTGCGGCGCGAGTTGGGGTTGGGGGATTCGGTGGTGGTGGGGTTGGGGGCCATGGTGGGGGCTGGGGTTTTTGCGGCGTTGGGGCCTGCGGCGGGGGTGGGTGGGTCTTGGTTGTTGGTGGCGTTGGGGGTGGCGGCGGTTGTGGCTTATTGCAATGCGATGTCGTCGGCTCGGTTGGCTGCGTTGTATCCGGTGTCGGGGGGGACTTATGTGTATGGGCGGGAGCGGTTGGGTGCGTTTTGGGGGTATTTGGCGGGGTGGGGGTTTGTGGTCGGGAAGACGGCGTCGTGTGCGGCGATGGCGTTGACGGTGGGGAGTTATGCGTGGCCGGGGCAGGCGAATGCGGTGGCGGTGGGGGCTGTGGTGGTGGTGACGGGGGTCAACTATGTGGGGGTGCAGAAGTCGGCGTTGGCTTCGCGGGTGATCGTGGTGTTGGTGTTGGCGGTGTTGGCCGCGGTTGTGGTGGTGGGGTTGGGTGGAAGTCGTTCTGAGGCAACAGTTCTCGATGCTGCGGTCGGCCCGTATGGGGTGTTGCAGGCGGCGGGGTTGTTGTTCTTCGCGTTCGCGGGGTACGCGCGGATCGCCACGCTCGGCGAGGAGGTGCGGGATCCGCAAAGGACTATTCCGCGCGCGATCATGCTCGCGTTGGCGGTGGCGTTGGCGGTGTACGCGCTGGTGGCGGTGGCCGCGTTGGTGACGTTGGGGTCGGGTGGGCTTGCGGCGGCGCGTGATCCGTTGGCGCAGGTGGTGCAGGCGGCGGGGGCGTCGTGGTTGGCGCCGGTGGTGCGGGTGGGTGCGGTGTTGGCGGCGGCGGGGTCGCTGATGGCGTTGATCCTGGGGGTGTCGCGGACGTCGTTGGCGATGGCGCGGGATGGTCATCTGCCGAGGTCGTTGGCGGCGATTCATCCGAAGTACGCGGTGCCGCATCGGGCCGAGTTGGCGGTGGGTGTGGTGGTCGCGGTGCTGGCGGCGACGGTGGATCTGCGGGCGGCGATCGGGTTCTCGTCGTTCGCGGTGCTCGCGTATTACCTTGTCGCGAATCTGTCCGCGGCCACGTTGACCGTGGCGGAGGGCAGGCCGGCGAGGTGGGTTCCGGTGCTGGGTGCGGTGGGGTGTGTGGTGGTCGGGTTTTCGTTGCCGATCGGGTCGGTGTTGACGGGTCTTGGTGTGCTCGCGGTGGGTGCGGCGGTGTACGCATTACGGGGACGTGAACATACCGGCGAATAGGGGATGCGGCGGCCCCGCTATACGGGTTACGGTGCGGAAACGGGTCTACGCTGCCCCACATGCGGCACATCACGGGCGTTTTCGCATCCACGATCGCTGCTGTGCTGGCCTCGGCGAGCTTGATCGCCGTCCCGGCCGGGGCCGCGCCGAGTGCGACCTGCGAGGTGACTTCCGATCGCGACCTCGAACGTGCGCAACCCGAACAGGTCGGGATGGATTCGGCGAAACTCGAAGCGGCACTGCAGTTCGCCGCCACCCGCAATCGGCTCAATGTCCAGATCTTCCGGCACAACTGCCTCGTCGGTGAAGGGCTGCGCAACGGCGAGACCGGCAATACGCCGTGGAATATCTGGAGCGTCACCAAATCGGTGGTGTCGATGCTGGCCGGAATCGCTTCCGACGAAGGCAAACTCGACATTTCCGCCCCGATCGACCGCTATCTGCCGCCGGGTCTGGGCGATGCGGTGCACCGGTCGATCACCGTGGAGAACCTGCTCACCGAGACCTCGGGGATGAAGGTGGGGGTGTTGTCGGAGGGCATCACCGCGGTGATCCCGATCGACCCGCACTCTGCCGTGCAGGCGCTGTCGGTGGAGTTGACCAACCCGCCCGGCACCACCTTCAGCTACAGCCAGCGCAATGTCGACCTGCTGTCGTATGTGATCGAACTGGCCGTGCGCGAACCCCTCCAACAGTTCGCGCAACGAGAACTGTTCGACCCGCTCGGCATTCCGCGCGGCGACTACTACTGGGCCAGCGACCGTTCCGGCCACACCTACGGGTACGCGCACCTCATGCTGCCGCCCAACGACCTGGCCAAGATCGGCCTGCTCGTGGCCAACGACGGCCGATGGGGCGCGCACCGGGTGCTGTCATCGGAGTATCTGCGCGCGGCCCGTACACCGTCGAAGGCCAACCCCTGCTACGGCTACCTGTTCTGGTTGGGCGCCGATTGCGGTGAAGCTCCCGAATTCCTGCCCGACGACACGTTTTTCATGTCCGGCCTGGGCCTGCAGAATGTGTTCTTCCTACCGAGCCTGGACCTCACGGTGATGTGGACCGGCCCCTTCGGCAACCAAACCGCCTACGGCCCCAGCGGCATCCTCGCCCACGCCGAAGAACTCCCCCACGAATTCTTCCGCCGCCTGTTCACCGCCATCACCGACACCAAGGTCCCGATCGCCGACCCCTACGTAGAACCCCCACTCGAATTCGACGCAGGCAAACTCATCGACGCCAACATCCTCCTGGCCGTCTTCGGTATCGGCCCCGGCGCCTACCCCGGCTGCACAGTCTTCGACTGCCTCAACCAACCCCTGGCCGCCCCCTTCGCCAGCATCCCCCCAGGCTGCGCCATCCTCGCCTGCGTAGGCAACGACCCCCGCACCCCAGGCATCCGCGCGATCCGTTGAAACACAGCGGCCCGGGTCACCCATCAGGTGACCCGGGCCGCTTCAGTGATGTCTCAGCGGTTCTCGAGCAGAACTTCCGCGATCTGAATCGTATTGAGAGCAGCACCTTTTCGCAGGTTGTCACCCGAGATGAACAGCGCCAACCCACGCCCACTCGGCACACCCGGATCCTGACGAATCCGCCCGACCAGCGAATCATCCTGACCGGCGGCAGCCAGCGGAGTCGGCACATCGACCAACCGCACACCCGGCGCCTTGGCCAGCAGTTCCTGCGCCCGCGCCACCGACAGCGGCTCGGCGAACTCGGCATTGATCGACAGCGAGTGCCCGGTGAACACCGGAACGCGCACGCACGTGCCGCTCACCAGCAGGTCGGGCAGGCCGAGGATCTTGCGGCTCTCGTTGCGCAGCTTCTGATCCTCGTCGGTCTCGAACGAGCCGTCGTCGACCAGCGCACCGGCCAGCGGGATCACATTGAACGCGATCGGCGCGACGTAGTTGTTCGGCGCGGGGAATTCCGCGGCCGACCCGTCGTGCACCAGCTTCTCCCCGTCGGGTGCCACCGCGCGGATCTGCGAGGCGAGCTCCTCGACACCGGCCAGTCCAGAACCCGAAACAGCCTGGTACGACGACACGATCAGACGCTGCAGCCCGGCCACGTCGTGCAGCGGCTTGAGCACCGGCATCGCGGCCATGGTGGTGCAGTTCGGGTTCGCGATGATGCCCTTGGGCAGGTGGCGGGTGGCCTCGGGGTTGACCTCCGAGACGACCAGCGGCACATCGGGATCCTTGCGCCAAGCCGAGGAGTTGTCGATCACGGTCACACCGGCGGCGGCGAAACGCGGGGCCTGCACGCGAGACATGGTGGCACCGGCGGAGAACAGCGCGATGTCCAGACCCGTGGGGTCGGCGGTCTCGGTGTCCTCGACGACGATCTCGCCGCCACGCCAGGGCAGGGTCTTACCGGCGGAGCGAGCCGACGCGAAGAATCGCACCTCGTCGGCCGGGAAGTTGCGCTCTTCGAGCAGCTTGCGCATGACGGTGCCGACCTGACCGGTCGCACCGACAACACCTACACGTACACCCATTGCTTAACGCCCCGTTCCGCCGTGGACGACAGCAGCCTCGTCGCCGCCGAGATCGAATGCCTTGTGCAACACCTGCACGGCCTCATCCAGTTCCGTATCGCGCACCAGCACCGAGATCCGGATCTCCGAGGTGGAGATCAGGTCGATGTTGACGCCCGCGTTGGCCAGTGCCTCACAGAAGGTGGCGGTGACGCCGGGGTGCGACTTCATGCCCGCGCCGACCAGCGAGACCTTGCCGATGTGGTCGTCGGACAGGATCTCGGCGAAGCCGATCTCGGCCTGGCGTTCGGTGAGCTTCTGCACCGCGCGGACCAGGTCGGTCTTGGGGCAGGTGAAGGTGATGTCGGTCTTGCCCGTGTCGACCTTGGAGATGTTCTGCAGCACCATGTCGATGTTGATCTCGGCGTCGGCGACCGCGCGGAACACCTTGGCCGCGTAGCCGGGCTCGTCGGGCAGCGCCACGACGGTCACCTTGGCTTCGCTGCGGTCGTGTGCGACGCCGGTCAGGATTGCCTGCTCCACGGGAATGTCCTCCATCGATCCGAAAACAGTGGTGCCGATCTTGTCGGTGTAGGACGACCGAACATGAACGGGAACGTTGTAGCGGCGCGCGTATTCGACGCAGCGCAGCATGAGCACCTTCGACCCGCAGGCCGCCATCTCGAGCATTTCCTCGTAGGAGATGTTGTCGAGTTTCTGGGCGTCGGGGACGATGCGCGGGTCGGCGGAGAAGATGCCGTCGACGTCGGTGTAGATCTCGCAGACGTCGGCTTTCAGCGCCGCGGCCAGCGCGACGGCGGTGGTGTCGGAGCCGCCGCGGCCCAGCGTGGTGACGTCCTTGCTGTCCTGGCTCACGCCCTGGAAGCCCGCGACCAACACGATCTGACCTTCGGCCAGTGCCTCCTGCAGGCGGCCGGGGGTCACGTCGATGATCTTGGCGTTGCCGTGCGCGCCGGTGGTGATCACGCCGGCTTGCGAACCGGTGAACGAGCGAGCCTCGGCACCGAGGGTGTGAATGGCCATGGCCACCAACGCATTCGAGATGCGCTCGCCCGAAGTGAGCAGCATGTCCATCTCGCGAGCGGGCGGCGCGGGGGCCACCTGCTCGGCGAGATCGAGGAGCTCATCGGTCGTGTCACCCATGGCCGAGCACACGACTACTACGTCGTGCCCCTGCTTCTTCGTCTCCACGATCCGTTCAGCGACGCGCCGGATCCGCTCGGCGGTGGCCACCGAGGATCCTCCGTACTTCTGAACTACGAGAGCCACAGCAGGTCCTTCACGATCGAGTGTCAGGTTGGTATCAGCGACCAAGAGTACCGGGCTCGGGCCACCGGATTTGCTGCTACCTACCCTGCCTGCGGAAACGACACAGGCTTGTCACCTGTGGCTACCCTCCGGTTTCAGCTCCGATCGAACCAGGTGACCTGCGTGCCACTGGCCAATTCGTGGCGTCGGGTCGGGGTGAAAAGTGTCGGTTTGAAGACGCCGGTGAAGGCCGGGATGCCCGCGCCCGCGATGACCGGGTAGCTCTTGACGATCAGCTGGTCGATCTCGTCGATGAGCTGACCCGCGAGGTTTCCGCCACCGCACAGCCAGATGTCGAGTCCGTCTTGCCGCTTGAGTTCGCGGACCAGTTCCACCGGGTCGTCGACGATCTCGACGGCGGGGTGATCGCTCGCCGCGAGCGAGCCGGACACGACGTACTGCCGTAGGTGCTGGAACGGGTTCTCCACATGCTCGCCCGGGAGGATGTAGGTGCCGCGGCCCATCAGCACGGTGTCGAAGCGCTGGGCAGGGAGCTCGGGGTCGAGGCCGAGGTGCGGCCGGATGTGCGTGGGCATGGTGTCGGGGAATTCCGTCGACAACCACGCCACGTAGTCCGGCGGGATCGGATAGAAGTCGACCTCGCCGTCGGGACCTGCGATGTAACCGTCGAGGGAGACGCCGATGTAGTAGACAAGCTTTCGCATGGGGTTACCGCCTAAGTTGTTGTACTGTATATGTAGTGGTTTCAACGTAGTACTACGAATGGAGTGGTGTCAAGTGCGAACTAACCCCGAACGACGACAAGCCCTGCTCGACGCGGCCATCGACGTCCTCGCCGACGAAGGCGCGCGCGGCCTGACCTTCCGCGCCGTCGACAAACAGGCAGGCGTCCCCGCCGGAACCGCCTCGAACTACTTCGCCAATCGCGACGAACTGCTCACCCAGGCAGGCGTCCGCTTCTACGAAGTGGTCCAGCCCAGCGAGGAGACCATGGCCCTGGTCAGCGACGGCCCCAAGAACATCGACAACATCACCGCGCTGATGAAAGAAGTGGTCGGCCGCCTGGAATCGCACCGCAAGGCCTACCTCGCGCTGCTGGAACTGCGCCTGGAAGCCACCCGACGCCCGGAGCTACGCCAAGTGCTCACCGAACGGGTGCGCGCCGACATCGATTTCAACGTCCGCAACCATCTGGCATCCGGTCTGCCCGGCGACGCGGAGTCGGTCCTACTGCTGTATCTGGCCCTGAACTGGCTCATCGTGGAACACCTCACACTGCCCGGAATCTTCACCGAGGAACAGAGCATGAGGCTGATCGAAACCGCCGTCGAGCGTGTGATAAGCAGCTGACCCGGTCATATGTCCAGACCATAGACGTGTTGACGATCACTGACTCACCTGTGCACAATCGGGCGCGAACGACTGCGGTTTCGGAGGATAGACAAAGATGCGCTCGAAGATCGACATCCGATTCACCGTGGACGCTGAGGTCGACCAAGTCATGGACGCGCTACTGGCGGTCGACATGACAGCGGAGTGGTCCACCTCCTACAGCGACGTCCGGGTGGGCCCGCGCGACAACGACGGCCGACCCCGTCGCGTGTTCGTCACGGCCCATTTCATGGGCAACTCCGACGCCCAAGTGCTCGAGTACGCATGGGAACGCAACCGAGTGTCGTGGACGGTGGTGGACAGCAGTCGCGGTTCCAAGGGCGGCGGCTGGATCGACCTGACCGAGGGTCGCGAGGGCACCGAGGTCGACTACCACGTGGAACTGTCACTGCCACTGCCCATTCCGGGCATCCTGTTCAACCGCTCGCTGCGCAAGCTGCACGACGAGGCGGTCTCGAACTTCATCGATTTCGCCGAGCGCTTCCCGGAGATCAGCGGGTACGCGGCGGGCTAGTTCCGCCATCCGCGAAACCGGTTTCCGTGCGCGCGGATCGCCGCCGACAGTGCGACCATTGTCGGCATGAGCGGAAAACGACGGGTCCGGTTCCAGCCGGTGCGCGACGGCGAGACGGTGACCCAGCTCGAGCTGTTCTTCGACCTGGTGATCGTCTTCGCGTTCACCATGGTCACCGCGCTCGCCGCGGACGAGACCACCGCGGTGAACATGCTGCGGGCCACGCTGGTGCTGGCCCTGATGTGGTGGCTGTGGATCGCGTATTCGTGGCTGGGCAATGTGGTGCGCGCCGACGAGGGCCTCACGCGGGTGGCGATGTTCGTCGCGATGGGCGGTGCGTTCCTGGCCGCGCTCACGATCCCCGAGGCGTTCACGGATATGCCCGGCGGCTGGTTCGGTCCGCTGGTGTTCGCCATCGCCTATCTGATCGTGCGATTGGTGCACGTGTCGGTGTTCTGGATGGTCAGCGCGGGCGATGCCCAGTTGCGCAGGCAGCTGCTGCGCTGGGCGCTGGGCTCGATCACCCTGGGCACCACACTGTTGGTGGTGGCCGCGATGACCACCGGCGCGGTGCAGATCCTGCTGTGGCTGGCCGCGATCGTCGGCGACATGGTGTGGACGTGGGCAGCGGGCACCGACTGGCGGCTGAACTCGGCCAAGCACTACGCCGAACGCTACGGCCTGATCGTGATCGTGGCGCTGGGCGAATCCATCGTGTCGATCGGGGTCGGCGTGGCCGGACTGCCGATCTCGTGGCCGATCGCAGTCGGTTCGATGCTGGGGCTTGCGGTGTCGGGTCTGCTGTGGTGGCTGTACTTCGACGTGGCGGCAATCTCGATCGAGCACGCCTTCGCCCATGCCAAGGACGCGCGGCAGATCAAGATCGCCCAGAACAGTTACATGTACGGGCATTTCCCGATGATCGTGGGCGTGATCGGGTTGTCGTTGGGCTTGAAGAAGGTGCTGTACTACGTCGGCGATTCCTCGCATCACACGCTCACCGATCCGCTGTACGGGATTCCGCTCGGGGCGCTCTACGGTGGCCCTGCGCTGTTCCTGCTCGGCATCGCGTTCGCGAAATACTATGCGACACAATCTGTTTCGATCGAACGCGTGGTGGTGGCGGTATTGCTGTTCGCGCTGATCCCGGTCGCCGCGCACCTGCCCGCGCTGGCCTCGCTGACGCTGTTGTGCGCGCTACTGGCCGCACTGGTGGTCGCGGAGACGGTCCGTTTCGCTCAGCCGCGCGACCGGATCAGGCACGCTTGACCTGAGAAAGCTGGTGCCGCACACCATGTTCGGGATGTGACGCGCCGAACTTGGACGGTGGCACCTTCACCCCTTTGCGCACGGCGTCGTTGATCTGATCGAGGTTCTCGCGCAGCATGTCGGCCACGAGTTCGTCGGTGCGCGGGTCGTCCAGCAGTTGCCGCAGCATGCGGTAGACCGTGTCGGCGACCAGCCGGATGATGTCGTCGTGGAACGGGAGGTAGCGCAGCTTGCCGGTCTGCGGATCGTTCTTGATCAGGTCCATGATCAGGTTGTCGATCTCGGCGTGATTCTCTTCGAGCGCGTTGGCGATGTTCTGGGTGTAGTGCCCGGCGCGCAGCACATTGGAGACCTCGTCCAGCACCGCGACCGTCATCGGACGTTTGATGATGTCCACGATCGTGCCGACGAACCGGTTCACGATCGTGGCGGTGACCCGCTCCCCCAGCGCGCGATCAGCGACCCGGCCGAGCCGGATCAAGATCACCACGATCCGGAACAGCCGGAACCCGCGGAACAGCGGGCTGGTCACCGGGATCATGCCGAGCACTTCGTACCAGTAGACGAACGGGAACGTCCACGGCCAGCCCGCGCGCCGCCAGCGCCACAGGAATTCCACGGCGAAGATCGCGCAGATCGACGTGTCGACGATGACGATCGCGTGATAGGTCGGCCCGCTGACGTGGAAGAACGTGATCCACACGACCAGCACCACCGACACGATCGCCAGGGCGAGCATGAACAGGTCGGTGCGCAGCGTGGGCGTTTTGGCGCGCACGTCCGGCAGTGCCTCGACCCGTTCGATCCCCGGTGAAGCCACTGATGCTCCTGTGCTGTCGGCGGCTGACACCGCGTGTTCGAGCCCGTGACCCGAACGGCCTGTTCGAGGTCGACTGTCGGCCTCGACTTCGCTTGCCACGCTAATTGGTCGACCGGCGCCGCGAGCGGACTTGCGAACGCCGGTCGGGCGCGTGTTCAGCCGCGCAGCACGGCCTCGATATTGCGTTCGGCCAGTGCGGTGATGGTCAGCGACGGGTTGACCGTGGCGGTGCTGCCGGGAATCGCCGCGCCGTCCATCACGTACAGGCCGGGGTGGCCGTGCACGCGACCGTAGCCGTCGGTGGCTTTGCCCAGCACCGCGCCACCCAGCGGGTGCGCGGTGAACTGGGCGTTGGCGTCATAGCCCAGCACGCCGTATTCGGCGACCGCACCGGCACGTTCGGCGATCCGGTGATCGACCGCGCGCGCGGCACCGGCCACGGCGTGCTGAGTGGCCGTCGACCAGTTCAGGCCGACGCCGCCCGTGGCCGCCTGATAGCCGAACCGCGCGCGGGTCGGGTCCAGGACCATGCCCAGCGAAGCCAGCGCGCCGGTTTCGAACGGGATACCGGGGATGTACCAGTTCTCCAGGGTCAGCGGGACGCTGGATTCGTCGTAGATGCGGCTGGCGCTGGGCACGCCCTGGCCGTGGCCCGCGACCTGGCTCGCGCCACGGGCCAGGACCACGTCACCGTTGGTGCCGAAGCCGTCGCCGATGTGCTCGTTGAGGTTGGGCAGGGTGCCGGTGGCCTGGGCGCGAACCAGCAGTTCCGAAGTTCCCACGGATCCGGCGCCGAGGAACAGCTTGTCGCAGGTCAAGTTTCGGGTGCTCAGCACCTGGCCGGTCGGGGACAGTTTCGTCACCGCGACCACGAACTTGCCGCCGGCCTCCTGCGCGATGGCGTCGACGCGATGACCTGCGAAGACCTGCGACTTGCCGGTCTCGCGGGCGTAGCGCAGGTAGTTCTGGTTGAGGTCGAACTTGGCACCGTTGGAGTTGCCCAGGTTGGAGCGCGCGGTGGTGGCCGAGGCGCGCGAGGTGCCCGCCAGTTCGCTGCGCAGCACGTCCCAGTTGAAGATCGAGTCGTTGGCCAGCGGCTGGTAGCCGGCCGCGCGGACCTGCGCGTCCCAGGCGCGCGAGTGCGCGAACGGCGAGGAGTTGTAGATGTCGGCGGGCATCGCGTCCAGGCGCAGCATCTGCCGCACGCGCGGGTAGTACACGCGTTCCAGCTCACCGAAGTCGACGACGCCGCCGAAGACCTGGTCGAACAGCTTGCGTTCGGGGGCCACCATCGCGCCGGTGAAGATCACCGAACCGCCGCCGACCGCGGCCGCACGCCACACGTCGATCCCGGAATACTGGGTCACATCCAGCACGCCGCCGAAGGCGCTGAAGCTCATCGGCACCTTGGTGACGCCGGTGAAGCTGGTGCGATGCCAGAACCCGCGACCGTCGGGCAGGTCGTCGCCGGTGAAGATCTCCCGCCACGGGTCGTTGGGCCACAGCGAACCGCGTTCGAGCACGGTGTTGGCGATGCCGGCCTCGGCCAGCCGCAACGCGGTTACCGCCGCTCCGAAGCCGGATCCGATCACGATCGCGGGCGAATGCGCGGGCGCGTCCGGGATCGGGGCGAAGATCTCCGGCACCCAGGACTGGAACATCGCGGCGCGCGGATCCGCCGAAGCGGGCGCGTTGCTCAGCGTCGTTCCCACGGCACCAGCAACAGCCGCCAGTCCCGTCGCCTTGAAAAAGGCACGTCTGTGCACCAGGCCACCTCCCTCATCACGCATGGCCGACGCGAAGAATACCCCGCAACAAGCGGAAACCGCCCGCTAGTACCCACATTTGTCGCAAGTCACGACCGGTGGGTGGCGCGGGCGAGAACTCAGCTGGTGAGCAGGCGGATCACCGCGATCGTGCCCACCACCACGATCACCGCGCGCAGCACGTTCGGCGACAACTTCCGACCCACTTTCGCGCCCAGTTGCCCGCCGATGATCGAGCCCACCGCGATCAACGCCACCACCCGCCAGTCCACGTCGGCGATCACGATGAAGATCGCCGCCGACACCGCGTTCACGATCAACGCCAGCACGTTCTTCACACCGTTGAGCCGCTGGATGTCCTCGTGCACGAACACCCCGAGCAGGCCCAGCAGCAGCACGCCCTGCGCCGCCCCGAAATACCCGCCGTAGATACCCGTGGCGAACACCGCGACCAGCAGGATCGGCCCGCCGTGTTCGGGCGCGGCCGATTCACCGCCCTCGCGACGCTTTTTCACCCAGGCGGCCAGCCGCGGCTGCACCACCACCAGGATCAGCGCCACGATGATCAACACCGGCACGATCGCCTTGAACGCCGACTCGGGCATCGTCATCAGCACGATCGCGCCCACGATGCTGCCCAGCAGCGACGCACTGCCCAGCTGCACCAGCCGCTTCTGCTGCCCGGCGAGCTCACGCCGATACCCGATCACCCCGCTGATCGAGCCAGGCACCAGCCCGATCGTGTTCGACACATTCGCCGTCACCGGCGGCAACCCGAACGCCAGCAGCGTGGGAAAGGTGATCAGCGTGCCCGATCCGACGATCGTATTGATGCCACCCGCCGCGATACCCGCCGCGAGGATGGCCACCTGCTGCAACCAAGTCATGCGAATTCCTTTGGTACGTCTCGTCGGACGCGTGGTCCGTACAAGCGTGCGTTATGGGGGAAACCGTACTGGTCAACCGGACAGCTGATTCGGGGAGGTTGATTCACCGGGCCGCTTACGGGCGGGGGTGCGCGCGCGGTAAGCTCGAAGGATCATGCTGCAGCGGGCACTTCTTCTCGGCCGCCGCGACGGGTTCTGACAAGGACCGGCTCCCGTCGCGGGGTTCCAACGCGCCGGTCGACCCGCTCCCATCAGGGAATCCTTCACACTCACGGAGAAACTTGCATGTCCTCGGCTGACGCATTCGTATCCGCTTCGCGCACCATCGCGGCCCCCGGCAAACCGGCCCCGGCCGACCAGCCCGCGTGGAACACCCAGAAGAACTCCTCGATGCCCTCGTTCCGGTATCGCCCCTTCGCCGAAGAGGTCGAGCCGATCGCCGTGGCCGACCGCACCTGGCCGGACAAGATCATCGATCGCGCCCCCGCGTGGTGCGCCGTCGACCTGCGCGACGGCAACCAGGCGCTGATCGACCCGATGAGCCCCGCGCGCAAGCGCCGCATGTTCGACCTGCTGGTCCGCATGGGCTACAAGGAGATCGAGGTCGGGTTCCCGGCCGCGAGCCAGACCGACTTCGACTTCGTCCGCGAGATCATCGAAGACGGCGCCGTGCCCGCCGACGTCACCATCCAGGTGCTCACCCAGTGCCGCCCCGAGCTGATCGAGCGCACGTTCGAGGCCTGCAACGGCGCACCGAACGTGATCGTGCACTTCTACAACTCCACCTCGATCCTGCAGCGCCGCGTGGTCTTCCGCGCCGAGCGCGACGCGGTGAAGAAGATCGCCACCGACGCGGCCAAGCTGTGCCTGGAGATCGAGAAGCGCTACCCCGACACCGAGTGGCGCTACGAGTACAGCCCGGAGTCCTACACCGGCACCGAGCTGGATTACGCCCGTGAGGTGTGCGACGCGGTCTCCGAGATCATCGCGCCCACGCCCGCGAAGCCGCTGATCATCAACCTGCCGGCCACGGTCGAGATGGCCACGCCGAACGTGTACGCCGACTCCATCGAGTGGATGCACCGCAACCTGGCCCGTCGCGATTCGATCGTGCTGTCGCTGCACCCGCACAACGACCGTGGCACCGCCGTCGCGGCCGCCGAACTGGGCTACCAGGCAGGCGCCGACCGCATCGAGGGCTGCCTGTTCGGCAACGGCGAGCGCACCGGCAACGTCTGCCTGGTCACCCTGGGCATGAACATGTTCTCGCGCGGCATCGACCCGCAGATCAACTTCTCCGACATCGACGAGGTCCGTCGCACCGTCGAGTACTGCAACCAGCTGGCCGTCGCGGAACGTCACCCCTACGGCGGCGACCTGGTCTACACCGCGTTCTCCGGCAGCCACCAGGACGCCATCAACAAGGGCTTGGACGCGATGAAGGCCGCCGCCGACGCGCAGGGCGCCGATGTGGCCGACATCGTCTGGGAGGTCCCGTACCTGCCGATCGACCCCAAGGACGTCGGCCGTACCTACGAGGCCGTGATCCGGGTGAACTCGCAGTCCGGCAAGGGCGGCGTCGCCTACATCATGAAGACCGATCACGGCCTGGTGCTGCCGCGCCGCCTGCAGATCGAGTTCTCGCAGGCCATCCAGGCGATCACCGACGGCGAGGGCGGCGAGGTGACGCCCAAGGAGATGTGGGACGTCTTCGCCGACGAGTACCTGAACCCGATCCTGCCGCTCGAGCGGATCAAGCAGAAGGTCACCGCCGCCGAAACCGACGGCGGCGTGGACTCGATCACCGCGACCGTGAAGGTCGAAGGCGTCGAGCAGGAGATCACCGGTTCCGGCAACGGCCCGCTGGCCGCGTTCGTCGACGCGATCGCCACCGTCGGCTTCGACGTACGAGTCCTGGACTACAGCGAACACGCCATGTCCGCAGGCGACGACGCCCAAGCCGCCGCCTACGTCGAGGTAGCCATCGGCGACAAGATCGTCTGGGGCGTAGGCATAGCCACCTCGATCACCACCGCCTCCCTCCGCGCAGTCGTCTCCGCAGTGAACCGCGCGGCCCAGTAGTTCGCTCTATGGCGGCCGGGACCTGGTGGTCCCGGCCGCTTTCGTCCCTGTGGATAGATTCCAGAGCCTGTGGATAAGTCAGGTCCGGCTGGTCGACTTCGCGTCGGATATGCCGGTTGAGCTGGGCGCATTCGACATCGCTTCGATGCGCGCGACGCCCTGCCCCCGACGCACGAAAATTGCCTCCGTGTTAGCGTTTTAACGCACATTCAGCGCCGAGCTTTCCTGCTCGTTCAGCGAGCAAGTGGGGGACACTGTGACCAACAACGACCATAATCCGACCTCGCCGCCGTGGCTGCAGAGTCCGTCGGCTGACGAGTCCGACGCTGCGTCCGGTCCCTCCGGAGTGCAGACCGCGACCGTCGACGACGAGCTCGAGCCCGCCGAGACCGCGGCCGAGCCGTCCGGCGAGGTCAGCGATCCGTCGACCGGCGAGCAGCCCATCGCCGAGCCCGGTCTCGCCGACCAGACCGTGTATCAGCCCGGCGGTTTCGCGCCGCCCGCTCAGTTCGCGCAGGGCGCGCCGTATTCGATGCCCGATCCGTATCAGGGCAATGTGGCGAACGGGCCGGAGCAGCAGCCGTGGCCGGGTCAGCCGGGCGAGCAGCCGTGGCCGGGTCAGCCGCAGGGCGAGCCGTGGATGCCGGGTCAGCCGGGTGCCGAGCAGCCGTACCCCGGTCCGCACGCGACCGGTGAGCAGCCGTATCCGGGCGTGCCGCCGCAGTACCCCGGCGCCGAGGGTGCGCCGCAGTATCCGGGTGCTGAGGGGCAGCCCTACCCCGGTCCTGAACAGCAGCAGCAGTTCTCGGAACAGGGGCAGCAGTCCGAGCCCATCTACAGCTGGGCGCCGCCGCCGCCGATGTTCGCACCGCCCATGCAGGGCGGAATGGCGCCGGGTCAGCCTGAGATGCCCGGCCAGTTCCCCGGTCAGCCGGGGCAGTTCCCTGGTCAGCAGCCCGAACAGTTCGGCCAGTTCCCGGGCCAGCAGCCCGATCAGCCGAGCCAGTTCCCCGGCCAGCCTGGCCCTGCGGGTCCGCCGTCCGGCCAGCAGTGGGGCGCCCCGCCGCAGCAGCAACCGTTCCAGCCGCAGCACATGCAGCAGCCCGGTCAGCCCGGCCATTCGGTCAACGACCTGAACCTGCTCAAGCGCGCGCGCAAATCGCCCCGCAGCGGGTGGCGCAAGGCCGTGCACAAGGTGTCCGGCGGCGCGATCAACCCCGGCGAGTCCGCGGCCGACGTGGTGTTCCGCGATCTGGGCGAGCGCGTCAACCAGCCCGTGCGTGGCGACTACCGGATCGCGATCCTGTCGCTCAAGGGCGGCGTCGGCAAGACCACCACCACGGTCGGTCTCGGCTCCACCTTCGCGTCCCAGCGTGGTGACCGCGTGATCGCCATCGACGCCAACCCCGACCTCGGCACCCTGGCCCACCGGGTGCCTCGCCAGACCCGTTCCACGGTGCGCAACCTGCTCGAAGATCAGCAGATCACCCGCTACTCGGACGTACGCGCACACACCTCGCAGGCTCCCAGCCGCTTGGAAGTGCTTGCCTCCGAACAGGATCCGGCCGTGTCGGAGGCCTTCAGCGAGGCCGATTACCGCAAGGCGATCGGCATCCTGCAGTCGTTCTACAACATCATCCTCACCGACTGCGGCACCGGTCTGATGCACTCGGCGATGTCGGGCGTGCTGGACATGGCGAGCTCGCTGGTGCTGGTCACCTCCCCCGCGATCGACGGTGCGCGCAGCGCCTCGGCGACGCTGGACTGGCTGGACCACCACGGCTACAGCAAGCTGGTCGAACGCACGGTCGTGGTCGTGAACGCTTCGCGCCG
Organism: Nocardia sp. NPDC058666; assembly: GCF_042714895.1. Lineage (NCBI taxonomy): Bacteria > Bacillati > Actinomycetota > Actinomycetes > Mycobacteriales > Nocardiaceae > Nocardia > Nocardia sp. NPDC058666. The sequence continues at coordinate 28,317 of NZ_JBHXRY010000017.1, read as the reverse complement.
TGGCGCTTCCACGGTCGACCTGGATCAGCTGCGCAAGCTGTTCCTCGACCGCACCCGCGCCGTGCAGATCGTCCCCTTCGACGATCACCTGGCCGAGGGCGCCGAGATCGACCTCGAACTGGTGAGCAAGCCGACCAGGCGCGCCCTGCTCGAACTGGCCGCCATGGTCGCCGACGATTTCGGCTACCACGGTCAGCAGCAACAGTTCCAGCAGCACCCCTACCAGCCCGGCCAGCCTTACCCGGGCCAGCCGTACCAGGGTCAGCAGTTCCCGGGCCAGCAGTATCCGGGCCAAGTCTGACGTAGACAACGACGGTCGACGCGGGTCGGGGCCTCAGGCCGACGACCCCGTCGCCGTCGCCGCAGCGTCATCCGGTGACGAGGGTCGATCCGTTCATCGCGCGATGATCGCCCGTGCCGCACTGTCGAACGCATCCAGCACGGTCGCGATGGCCGGGCTGCGGTGGGCTTGTGGACGGGTGACGATCTCGTACACTCGCGCCGCTCGCACGCCGTCCAACCGCAGCACAGACAGGTCGGGGTGGGCCACGGCATAGCGCGGCATCAGCGCCACACCGTAGCCGGAGACAACCAGCGTTTCGATCACACGAAACTCATTCAGCCGCTGAGCAATACGCGGCCGCACCCCGGTGACAGTGGCGATGGATTCGAGCACGTCATCAACGGGAAACCCACCGCGCACACTCACCCACGTTTCCTCGGCGAGCTCCTCGGGCCGCACCGAAGTCCGACCCGACAGCGGATGATCAGGCGCCACAACAACATCGATGGGTTCACGCATCAACACGCGCGCCGCCAGCCGCGGCCCGGACACCGACGGCGCCCGCTCGTCGCGATGTGTGAGCACGATGTCGTAGTCCGCCAACAACTTCGACACCTCACTGGGCGGCAGATCCTCATCCCCCGCAACCAACTCGACGCCACTGGACGCCAACGCGGCCAGCACCGGCGGCAACAGCAACGCCGCCCCCGACGGAAACGAAGCCACCCGCACCTGACCGCGCGGCGAGCCCCGATAGTGCGCCATCTCGGCGATGGCCCGTTCCATCGCCACGAGCACATCGTCGGCCCGCAACACCAGCGCCTGCCCAGCATCGGTGAGCCGCACCCGCCGCCCGTCCGGCTCGAGCAGCGCCACCCCGGCCTCCCGCGCCAGCACTTTCAGCTGCTGCGACACCGCCGACGGCGTCATCGACAGCACCTCGGCCACCGCGGCGACGGTGCCCCGGTCGGCCAGCTCGCGCAGAATCCGCAACCGCTCGATGGAGAACATGAAGTAAATCTACGTTATTGATCCACATTTATTCGATTGTGCTGATCTTTAGCGGGCCGCACCATTAAACCCGTGACCACTCGTGACCGCATGCTCGGACTGACCGTCGTTGTGCTCTGGGGCCTGAACTTCCTGGCCATTCGCATCGGCCTCGACCACTTCCCGCCCTTCTTCTTCGTCGCGCTGCGTTTCGCGGTGATCGCGATCCCCGTGCTGATCTTCATCCCGCGCCCCGCGGTCAAAACCCGGTGGCTGCTGCTCTACGGCACCGGCTTCGGCATCCTGCAGTTCGCCTTCCTGTTCACGGCCATGCGCACCGGCATGCCGACCGGCCTCGCGTCGCTGGTGCTGCAGTCCTCGGCCCCGTTCACCGTGGTGCTGGGCGCGGTGCTGCTGCGCGAGCGGCTGCGGCCGGTGCAGATGGCCGGTCTGGCGGTGGCGGTGTTGGGCATGGTCATCATCGGCGCCGATCGAATGGCGACAGCGACCCTGCTGCCGGTCCTGCTGACGTTGGCGGGTGGCTTGGGTTGGGCGTTCGGCAATATCGGTGCCCGCCAGGCCGGCGCAGACTCCCCCGGCTTCAACCCGCTGCACCTGACGTTGTGGATGTCGGTCGTGCCGGTGCTGCCGATGCTGGCACTGTCGATGGCCGTCGAGGGGCCCGGTACCGGTTTCCGTGCGCTGGGGGCGGCGTTCTCGGCCGAGGGCCTGCCCGCACTGGGCGCCGTCGCCTACATCGCGATCCTGGCGACGGTATGCGGTTCAGGCCTGTGGACCTACCTGATGAGCCGGTATCCGGCGGGCACCGTGGCACCGTTGTCGCTGCTGGTTCCGGTTGTTGGCATCGCCGCGGCGTGGGCAGTACTGGACGAACAGCCGTCGATGTTCGCGCTGCTGGGTGGAGCGGTGGTGATCGCGGGAGCGTTCGCGGCTACGACCGGCGGTGGAGTCAAGAAGGTCAAGGAGGCTGTGGAGCCGGTTCGTGAGCTGGTACCGGTTCGTGAGCCGGCACCGGCTTGATCAACCGAGGGCTGTTGGGCTGATTCGGCCCCACGGTTGCCTGGGGTATGGCTAGCATGTGACCGTTCTCAACTCGGGCGAACGACGCACAGGTCGATATAGCCAGGTCTTCGCCGCGCTCTAGAGTGGTAGCAAATCCCAGGCAATACTCGAGCAAGGCAGCTGAACAGCGTATGGCGGAACAGCGGTGGTCCGTTTCGCGAAGAACCTTCCTTCGCGGCACGGTCGCAGCGGGGGCGATATCGGCGGGGGCCGTAGCGGGTGCGCCAGGTTTCGCGGCGCCACCGGGGCGTCGGGTCGCGGTGCTCGGCGGCGGTGTCGCGGGGCTGACCGCGGCGCACGAGCTGGCCGAGCGCGGCTTCGAGGTGACGGTGTACGAGGCGCGGGCGTTGGGCGGGAAGGCGCGCAGTGTGGGCGTGGCGGGCACCGGGCGTGGCGGTAGGCCCGATCTGCCCGGTGAGCACGGGTTTCGTTTCTTCCCCGGCTTCTATCAGAACCTGCCCGACACGATGCGTCGAATTCCGGTGCCGGGCAATGTCGATGGCGTGTGGAGCAATCTGCTCGCCGTCCCCGAGGCCAGGTTCTCCCGCCGCGACGGGGACGACATCCTGCTGGCCCTGCCCGACAGCCTCACCGCGATCCAGGTCACCCCGGACTCGATCCGAGAATCTCTGGCCGCCACCATCACCACCGCGACCAAGATGCCGCCCGCGGAGGGCGCGTATTTCGCCAACCGGCTGATGGTGTTCAACACCAGCTGCGAGGCGCGTCGCTTCGGCCAGTGGGAGTACACGTCCTGGCACGATTTCGTGCGCGGGAACCAGCGCTCGCACGAGTTCCGCGCGCTCATCTCCCGGTCGCTGACGTCGATCATGGTCGCCGCCAAGGAGAATCTGGCCAGCACCCGCACCATCGGCAGCATGGGCGAACAGTTCCTGGGCAACCCGCTGGGCCACGGCAACGACGGCGGCCTGGACCGCGTGCTGAACAACACCACCAACACCGCCTGGATCGACCCGTGGGTCCAGCACCTGCGCACCCTGGGCGTGCGGTTCGAACTCGACGCACGCGTGTCCGAACTCGTGGTGCGCGACAAGCGAATCCAGTCCGCTCGCCTCGCCGACGCACGCACTGTCGACGCCGACTATTTCGTGGTCGCGCTGCCGGTGGAGCAGGCCAGGAAACTGTGGTCGTCAGAAGTGTTGGCCGTTGCTCCCGAACTGTCGGCGATGGATCGTCTCTTCGTCGATTGGATGAACGGAATACAGATCTATTTCCGTGTGCCACTGCGTATTTCACGCGGCCACACGGCCTATGTCGATACACCGTGGTCACTGACGTCGATCAGCCAGAATCAGTTGTGGACCCACAAGCTCCCGTCTTTCGGCGACGGTTCGGTGGCCGACTGCCTCTCGGTCGACATCTCCGATTGGCATTCGGTGGGCATGCTCTACGGCAAGCCCGCCACCGAGTGCACGCACGAGGAAATCTTCCGCGAAGTCTGGGCCCAGTTGAGCAGCCATCTCAACGACCGCGACCAACTGCTGCGCCCCGCCGACGTGCATTCCTGGTTTCTCGATCCGGGAATCACCTGGCAGGGCGCACAGAACGCGAATGCCGACCCGCTGCTCATCAATACGGCGGGCTCGTGGGACGCGCGACCGAACGCGCACGGATCGATCGAAAACCTTTTCCTGGCAGGCGATTACGTGCGCACCGACGTCGACTTGGCGACCATGGAGGGTGCCAACGAGTCCGCGCGTGCCGCGGTGAACGCGCTACTGGACGTGTCCGGTTCGAATGCCCAGCGCTGCACCGGTTTCAAACTGCGCCGCACTCCCGAGTTGGAGCCGCTACGCGCGGTCGACGCCGGCCGTTACGCCCAGGGTCTGCCGAACCTTTTCGACACCCCGACCTGACACCGGTCGATACCGAACGGGTGCGCAGGAATGTGCCCACGGTCACCTCCGACGTGGTCCGCACCTGGTCGCCCGGAGGAATTAACACGGTCCTCACGCACGCCGAACCGCTCCCGCCCGCACCGCCGCGCGCGACGCACATAGACTCGCGGCGTGGCAGACATCTCGGTGCGTGGGCGCTTGGCCCTGCGAGCGGCGGCGGCAGCGTCGTGGGCTTCGCAGAAGGCGGGACGCGGCAAGGGTTCGATGATCGGCGGCCTGATCGCGTTGCAGATCGACCCGTCGATCATGACGCAGCTCGGTCGCGAACGGCGAACGGTGCTGATCACCGGCACCAACGGCAAATCGACGACCACCCGGATGACGACCGCGGCGCTGGGCACGCTCGGCGAGGTCGCCACCCAGGCCGACGGCGCCAACATGGACGCGGGCATCGTGGCCGCGCTGAGCCTGCACCAGGGGGTGAAGCTGGCCGCGATCGAGGTCGACGAGCTGCATCTGCCGCACGTGGCCGACGCGCTGAACCCCGAAGCCGTGGTGCTGTTGAACCTGAGCCGCGATCAGCTCGACCGCGTCGGCGAGATCAACATGATCGAACGCAAGCTGCGTGCGGGCCTGGCCCGGCATCCCGACACGGTCGTGATCGCCAACTGTGACGACGTGCTGGTCGCCTCGATCGCCTACGACCACCCGAATGTGGTGTGGGTGTCGGCGGGCAGCGGCTGGGCCGTGGACGCGACCAGCTGCCCGCGCAGTGGCGAGCCGATCGTCTGGGAGGGCGAGAACTGGCGCTCGACCGGCGCGGATTTCCATCGCCCGCAACCTGTTTGGTGGCTCGACGGCGAAGACCTGTGCGGCCCTGACGGTTTCCGGTCGCCGCTGCACCTGGCCCTGCCGGGTCGGGCGAACCGCGGCAATGCGGCGCAGGCCGTGGCCGCGGCGGTGGCGATGGGCGCCGAGCCCGCGAAGGCCACCGATGCCACCGGCACCGTGCGCGAGATCGCGGGCCGGTACCGCACCGTCACCGTCGGCGAGCACGACGCGCGCCTGCTGCTGGCCAAGAATCCGGCCGGCTGGCAGGAAGCACTGTCGATGATCGAGCCGTCGTCGGCGGGTCTGGTGATCGCGGTGAACGGTCAGGTGCCCGACGGCGAGGATCTGTCCTGGCTGTGGGACGTGCGGTTCGAGCATTTCGAAGGCGTGCAGGTGGTCGCCTCGGGCGAACGCGCGACCGATCTGGCCGTGCGCCTGACCTACGCCGGTGTGGAGCACACGTTGATCCCGGATCCGGTGCGCGCCATCGCTTCCTGTCCCGCCGGCCACGTCGAGGTGCTGGCCAACTACACCGCGTTCCGTGATCTGAATCGTGATTTGGAGGCCCGCCGGTGAGCGAGTCAACCATTCGTATCGGCCTCGTGCTGCCCGACGTGATGGGCACCTACGGCGACGGCGGCAACGCGTTGGTCCTGCGGCAACGGCTGCGGATGCGCGGCTACGACGCCGAGATCATCGACATCACCCTGGCCGACCCGGTGCCCGATTCCTTCGACATCTACACCCTCGGTGGCGCCGAGGACTCCGCGCAACGGCTGGCCACCCGCCACCTGCAGAAGTACCCCGGCCTCCAGCAGGCAGCCGCCAAAGGTGCACCCGTGCTTGCCATTTGCGCCGCCATCCAGGTGCTGGGCAACTGGTACGAGACTTCGGCGGGCGAAAAGGTCGACGGCGTCAGTCTTTTCGACGTCACCACCGCACCTCAGAAGGTCCGCTCCATCGGCGAAGTCACCACCACGCCCTTGGTCGCCGGCCTCACCGCACCACTGACCGGTTTCGAAAACCACCGTGGCGGAACCACTCTCGGACCCGATGCCGCTCCGCTAGCCCGAGTCACCCGTGGTGTGGGCAACGGCGTAGGCGACGGCACAGAAGGCGTAGTCCAGGGCTCGGTCTTCGGCACCTACCTGCACGGCCCGGCCCTGGCCCGCAACCCGGAACTGGCCGACCTGCTCATCGCCATGGCGCTGGGCATCCCCGCCACCGACCTGGCCCCCCTCGACCTGCCCGAGGTGACCCAGCTGCGCAAGGAACGTCTGCGCGCCTGAGTTCGGCTCAAGCCGACTTTTACCCTCCCGCGACTACTACCTGCGCCGATAGCGTTCGCCTCACAGTGCCGCCGTGGCACTGCTAGGTGAGGAGTGCTGGGGTGACCGCAGTGGTATCGGCCACCGCCGCTGACGCGACCCGTTCGAAGCCCGCGGCGGCGAAGTCACCGCGGCGCGGCGGGCCGGTCGTGGCCGGGTTGGCCGCGCTGGCCCTGGTGCTGCTGGGCTGGACCGTGGTGACCGCGGTCGGGCTGGTCGATCCGCTGTATCTGCCGTCGCCGCGCGCGGTGTGGGACGCGTTCGTGCGCGCCAACTCCACCCATCGCATCGCCGACGGCGTGGACCGCTTCGTGGTCGGCGAGCAGAACTATTACCTGTGGGAACACCTGCTGGCGAGCCTGCAGCGGATCGCGATCGGCGTGGGCGCGGCGGTGTTGCTCGGGCCGCCGGTGGGGTTCGTGATGGGGATGGTCGCGCCGGTGCGCTGGCTGACCGAACCGATCCTGAACTTTCTGCGCGCCCTGCCGCCACTGGGCTATATCGGCCTGCTGATCGTGTGGTTCGGCATCGGCGACACCTCCAAGATCTGGCTGCTGTTCCTTGCCGCGTTCCCGCCGATCGTCATCGCGACGCTCGACGGCGTCACCAGCGTCAAACAGGACTATCTGAATGCCGCCCGCTCGCTGGGAGCCAGTCGCGCACAGGTCATTTCGCTGGTCGTGCTGCCCGCGACCCTCCCGAATGTCATCAACGGCATTCGGATCGCGACGGCTTTCGCCTGGACAACGGTCGTGGCGGCCGAACTCAACAACGGCATCCCCGGCATCGGCGGCCTGGCGTATATCGCAGGCACGCAACTGAATACCCCGCTGACCATCGCCTGCATCATCGTGATCGGCGTGGCGGCCATGCTGCTGGACGCGGCCATCGCGTTCGTGGGCACCAAAGCTGTTCCGTGGAAAGGCAAATCATGAATATCGCCCTGCGCAAGGTCGTCGCGACCTCGGCCGCCCTGTCCGCCGTGCTCGCGGTCACCGCCGGTTGCGTGGAATCGGGACGCGAGGACACCGGCGCCGCCGCGAGCTGCCCGTTCGCCGCGGACCCCAGTGTCACCAGCACCGTGCGCCTCGGCTTCCAGGCCATTCCCAACGGTGACCTGCTGGTGAAGGACCGCAACCTGCTGCAGGCGTGCCTGCCCAACGCGAAGATCACCTGGAGTCAGTTCGCCTCCGGCGGCGATGTGGTGCAGGCGTTCGGCGCGGGCAGTCTCGACATCGGCACATTGGGCTCGAGCCCGGCGACCAAGGCACTGTCGGCGCCGTTGAACCTGCCCGTGCAGGTGGTGTGGATCCACGATGTGATCGGTACGTCGGAATCGCTTGTGGTGCGGGACAAGTCGATCACGGCGCTGACCGGGTTGGTCGGGAAGAAGGTGGCCACGCCGTTCGGTTCCACCTCGCACTACAGCCTGCTGGCCGCACTGGACAAAGCCGGACTCACCGGCAAGGTGGACCTGATCAACCTGCAGCCGGACGCGATCCCCGGTGCGTGGCAAGGCAATCAGATCGATGCCGCGTGGGTCTGGGACCCGACGTTGTCCAAGCTCACCGAGGTCGGCGGCACGGTGCTCACCAGCAGTGCCGACACCGCCGCGGCCGGCGCCCCCACCTATGACCTGGCGATCGCCGACAAGAAGTTCCTCGCCGACAACGCCGCCTTCGCCAAGACATGGGCCAAGGTGCAGGACTACGCGGTCGGCCAGTTGAAGACAGACCAGGCGGCAGCCGCGGTGTCGATCGGCGCGCAGCTGGGCATCGCCCCCGATAAGGTGGTCCTACAGCTGGCGGGTTACCAGTACCTGCCCGCCGCCGAGCAGGCCGGACCGAAATACCTAGGTGGCGGTTTCAGCGCGGACCTCACCGGCACCGCGCGATTCCTGTTGAGCCAGGGCGGAATTGCCGCCGTGGGCACCGAGCAGCAGTACCGCGACGGCATCACCGCCACGCCCGCCGCAGGCGCGAGCTCGTGACCGCCGGGCCGGTGACCGAACGGGTGACACTGAGTGGGGTGAGCAAGAGCTATGGCGAGATCGAGGTGCTCGCGCCGACCGATCTGATCATCCAACCCGGCGAATTCGTCTGTGTCATCGGCCCTTCCGGCTGCGGCAAGTCCACCCTGCTGAATATCCTCGCCGGATTCCTGCCACCGACTTCGGGCGAGGTGCGCATCGGCGATCGGGTGATCGACGGGCCCGACCACGATCGCGGGGTGGTGTTCCAGCAGGCGAACCTCTACCCGTGGCTATCCGTTCGCGGCAATGTCGAGTTCGGGCCCAAAGTTCTTGGGGTACCGAAGAATACGCGTCGCACCGAAGCGCAGCGGTTGCTCGAGCTGGTCGGTCTGGACCAGCTCGGCGACCGTAAACCCTATGAACTGTCCGGCGGCCAGCAGCAGCGTGCCCAGATCGCTCGCGTGTTGATCAACGACCCGAGCATCGTCCTCATGGACGAGCCCTTCGGCGCCCTCGACGCGCTGACCAGGGAACGCCTGCAGCGCGAACTGGTCGCCCTGTGGCGCGAACGCCGCAACACCGTCCTGTTCGTCACGCACGGCATCGACGAAGCGATCCTGCTCGGTACCCGCATTCTGGTGATGGGTACCGAGCCGGGACGCATCGTGCACGACGTGACGCCCACCTTCAAAGCCGGGGCGGAATTCGCGGCACTGCGCGCCCATCCCGAATTCAGTGCGCTACGTGACGAATTGGCTCGTCACATCTACGCGGCGCATCGATAACTACTGGGCCGCAACGGGTTCCTTTTTGCGCGAGATGACATAGCCGAACACAGCTGCAATCGGGAACATCAACACACCGTAAATCGCTGCTGGAACGGCCATTTCGGTGCTGCCGAGCACGCTGATCGCGATGGTGATGGCGATCGTGCTGTTGTGGATGCCGACCTCGAACGAGCAAGCGATCGACTGACGGTCGGCCACTCCGAGCAGGCGCGGCAGGTAGTACCCGGCGGTCAGGCTGAGCAGGCAGAACACCACGGTGATGCCGCCGACCTCGGCGATGTCGTTGGCCAGCGCCTCGCGCTCGCTGGCGATGGTGCCCAGGATCACCAGCAGCAGCGTGATCGCCGAACCGATGCGTACCGGCTTGTCCATCCGGTCCGCGAACGCCGCCGACCAGCGCCGCACCAGCATGCCAAGGCCTACCGGCACCAGCACGATGGCGAACACCTGGATCACCTTGGTCAGCTGCAGGCCGACCGAGCCGTCCTCGCCCGCGGGCTGGAAGTAGCCGATGGCGAAGTTGGTCACCACGGGCACCGTGACCACGGCGATGATGGAGTTGACCGCGGTCAGCGACACGTTCAGTGCCACGTCACCGCGGAACAGGTGACTGAACAGGTTGGCGGTGGTGCCGCCGGGCGAGGCCGCCAGCAGCATCATGCCCACGGCCAGAATCGGCGTCAGATCGAACAGCAGCACCAGGCCGAAGGCGACCACCGGCAGCACGAGTAGCTGACAGACCAGCGCGATGGCGACGATGCGCGGGGTTTTCGCGATGCGGGTGAAGTCGGCGGTGGTCAGCGACAGGCCGAGCCCGAACATGATCACCGCCAGCGCCAACGGTAGACCGACCGATACCAGGGGAGAGTTCATAGCCATCCTCGTCGAGCAGTCCGAGCCGAGGAGCCGACCCGAATTGAGACGCGATGGTCTCAATATCGGAGGGTAGCTGACTGTGAGCCCGGTCGCAGGAAAATCAGCGACGCATTACTGCCCGACGATGTGTTACTGCGCGGAGGCGACGACCTCCGGCGCGGGCGCATGACTGCCGGTGCACAGGTCGTGCACGAAGCGCATCTTCTCGAGCACCGGCTCGGGCAGCACGAACGGATACAGGTCGTCGCGGCCCATCGAACGGTTCACCATGTTCAGCTGCCAGGCCAGCGGCAGCCACAGTTCGATGATCTTGTCGAAGCCCGCCCGGCCGACCTGCGGGCGATCCAGCGTCGCACCCGCCGGGGCGAGACCGAAGGCGGCGGCGGTGTCGAGGGTGTCGCGGATGTGCAGGTAGTGGGCGAAGGTCTCGGCCCAGTCCTCGGCGGCGTGCATGGTCGCGTAGGAGGAGACGTAGTTGCGTTTCCAGCCCGCGGGCGCACCCTGGGAGTAGTGGCGGTCCAGCGCCGCCTGATAGTCGGCGAAAGGGTCGCCGAACAGATCGCGGAAGCGTTGCAGCGCAGTGTCATCGGAGACGAGCACCGGGAAGTAGTAGTGCCCGGTCTCGTGCCGGAAGTGACCGAGCAGGGTGCGGTACGGCTCGGCCATCTCGATGCGCAACTGCTCGCGATGCGGGTCGTCGGCCTCGGCCAGGTCCAGGGTGACCACGCCGTCGACGTGCCCGGTGAGCACGCCGTCGGTGCGGCTGGACAGCAGATCGAACGCCAGTCCGTGCTGGGGATCTTCGTCGCGGCCCACGATCGGCAGTCCGAGTTCGACCAGTTCGAAGATCAACCGCCGCTTGGCCGTTTCCGCTTCGGCGAAGGCGACCAGTCCTTCTTTGTCGGAATCGTTGGGTCTGGTTCTGGTGAGCCTGCACGACAGGCACAGTGCCGGGCCATCGACGTGACCATCGACGAGCCAATTGCATTGCGCTACATGCAAGTTGTCGCACAACCGGAATCGGTCGGCATCCACGACACCCGCCGCGTGATCGATCGCGTCGTCGCCGGGCGGGTCGCCGATCACCACCAGCGCCCGCTCGCTCACGCTGAAACCTAGTGCGCTGCGGCACGATAGGCACACAGAGTTCTCGAAGGCCAACTGCTGACCGCAATTCGGGCAGACGAAATCACGCACGGACTACACCTCCACCGGGGCTACATCGACTGAGACCTTGATCGTGGACTGCTTAGCGTCGGTGTAGATGATGCCACGCAGCGGCGGAACATCTTGGTAATCGCGCCCCCAGGCCACGGTCACGTAGCGCTCGTCGGCGAATTGGTCGTTGGTGGGGTCGAAGGCGATCCAGCGACCGGTGCGGTCGGTCTCGTCGAGGCCGGGCAACCACACCGCCGCCCAGGCGTGCGTGGCATCCACGCCCACCATGCGTTCCTTGCCCGGCGGCGGGTCGGTGGCGAGGTAGCCGGAGACGTAGCGGGCGGCCAGACCCAGCGAGCGCAGACAGGCGGCGCCGATGCGGGCGAAGTCCTGGCAGACGCCTTCGCGGGCGGCGAACACGTCGGCGACGCTGGTGCTCACCGTTGTCGAGCCCGAGCGGTACTGGAAGTCGTGGTGGATGCGCGTGTTCAGCTCGGTGACGGCTTCCAGCAGCGGTCTGCCCGGCGGGAAACTCTCTGCGGCGTAGGCAATTACGTCAGGAGTGATCTCGGGCGGGAGAAGATCGAGAGTGAACTCGATGGCGAGTGGGCCGGTGGCGATAGTGGGTCGTGCTGCCTCCCAAGGCATATCGGCACCTGGCATGTTCGACGGATGTTCGCCGTCGACATCGACCAGGGATTCGCCCGTGACCTCGAGGTTCCGATGTTCCGATGTCACATGGAAATACGTGGTGGTGTTGCCGTAGACGTCGGTGCCGATCGAGCGGTCCGAAGGCACCGGGTCGATGTAGATCTCGTGTTCGAGCAGGCGCTGGCCGGGGTATTCACGCGGGGTGAGATAGGCGCGGCCGTAGGAACTGGTCACCTCGTCGGAGTAGCTGTAGGTGGTGCGGTGCACCACCATGTATCGGCGGGTCATCCGACCATCCTGGTGTTACCCCACAGCGGTTGAATACCCAGTGGCACAGCCAGTTTGGTGGTCTCGAACGATTCGGCCAGCTTGCGTAGTCGCAAGTGCACACCTTCTAGGAGTTCCACCAGTTCGGTCCGGACGCCGCCGTCGTCGGTGTGTTCCAGGTCGGCCGGGTCCACGCGACGCAACATCCGCTGGGCGTCGGCGAGCAGTCGGTGTGAGCGGGATGCGCCGGAACCGCCTGGGAGAGCTTGGAAGTCGGCTTCGAGACGGTCGAGCTGGTAGATCAGCGAACGAGGGTTGCCCGCGTCGAACAGCAGCAGGCCAGCCAGCGCGGCCACGTGTGCCGAACCACGGTGGCGGCGACGGTAACTCACCGCCGATTCGGTCGCGGTGAGTACGGCTTCCGCGACCACACCCTGCGCCTCGGGCGAACTCTCCCGGCCGAGCGTGGCATTGATCAGCGCTGTCACGGCCAGGCCGCGTTCGATGCGCTTGCCGATATCCATGACGTACCAGCCGGTGTCGCGCACCAGCGACTCGGCGCCGATGCCGGACAGGGACAGTAGTGCGGCCAGTGTCAGTGAATGCACGGCCGACAGCGCGGTCTCCTGTTCCGTACTGGCGCTGCGGAATTCAGCCAGCGCACGGTCGACCGCGCCGACGATCATCCAGGTGTCACCTGACAGCTGATCACGGACCGCACGCGCGGCGGACCCGTAGTGATCGACCGCGTATGACAGCGACCCTGGTAGTTCGCGGTTGCCGGTCAGCGAGGCAAGGTACTGGAAACCTTCCGCGGAAGCACCCGCGACGGCCCTGCGCGCGGCCACACCGTCCTGACCGCTGGAATCCATTGCGCGATGGGTGAATTGACCCTGCGTCTGCCGCGACCGAGTGACGACTGGCTCCGGTTCCGGCTCGACGCCCCGCTCAGCAGTGACACCTGTGGTGCGCAGGGCACGCGCGAGCGCACTCGTCCCCGCCCGCTCCCACGGCGCCTCGGCCTCATCCTCTCCGGCGTCCCGCTCGGACCTCGACGCGGACTGGCTCTGCCCCGCGGACTGGCTCTGCCCTGCGGACTGGCTCTGCCCCGCGGACTGGCTCTGCCCCGCGGACTGACCTTGCCCTGTGGATTGACTTTGTCCAGCGGACTGCAGCGGCGGCGGGGCCGCTGGCGACTCCTGTCGCACGGCATCAGGTTCAGCATCGGCGTGTGCCGACGAAGTTTGCCGTGAGGACGACCCGCTCGAATCAGCCACCAGCGTCGAATCGTGTTGTTCGACTTCATCTTCGGATGCGACCTCATCGGCCTCGAACAAGTCGACATCGTCAGAGGATGAGCGCACCGGGGCTAGCCCGACATTGCCGATTCCGTTCGGCAGCACCGACTGCGGCGCGACCGTCCCGGTCGTGATCGACAACGCCCGCATGAGAATCGGCAACGCCTCCGCACCATCCAGCCACGGCCGATAGCGGTAATCCTGATAGACGTCGTGCGTAGCCGCCAGCAGGCGAACCACCGACTCAGCCCGTTCGCTGTACCGCCCCATCCAGAACAGGTCGTTCAGCACACGCGGCGAACTGATCGCCTCGACGACCGGCACCGCCCTGCGCAACCGTTCCTCGTGCGGCGCTTCGGAACTCACAGCAGGCACCGTGGCCGGGGCCGCGCGCACCCACACATCCTTGGCGGCCACCTTGATCACGCTGCGGGTGGGTTCCAACCGCATCCGCTGCTGGCCGAGCCCGCCCGACATCGCCGTGTAACCACCACGCCTGGCCAGTGAGAACAACCGCATCCCCACCGGCGCGGGCGCCAACCCGGCCGGACCGTCGACCGCGGGCGCGACCGAGAACTCGGCGGGTTCCTGCCCGATCCACTTCCACTTCTCGACCTCGATCCGCGCGGCGAGATCGGTACGTTCCGCCGCGGACAGACTCGGCCCGAAGATCGTCGAACCGTCCACCGCGGAGCGGATCACCAGGTCACCGACGTGCGAGACCAGATGCGAACGTTCGGTGTCGTCGCCGCCCCAGTAGCTCGGGGTGGCTTCGAGCAGCAGCTCCTCCCCCAGTACCGAGCGGGCGATGCGCGGCAGGAACGGGCTCAGCGCGGGCGACTCCAACAGCCCACTACCCAGCGTATTGACCACGGTCACCGCACCGCGGCGCAGCACTTCCACCAGCCCGACCACCCCGAGCCGGGAATCCGGCCGCAGATCTAGCGGGTCGGAGAACTCGGCGTCCACGCGCCGCAACACCACATCGACCCGCTCCAAACTGCCCAGCGACCGCATCCACAGCGCGCCGTCGCGCACCACCAGATCAGCGCTCTCGACCAGCGGGAAACCGAGCATCTGCGCGAGATAGGCCTGGTCGAACGCGGTTTCGGAGTGCGAGCCGGGGCTGAGCACGACCACGACGGGCTCTTCCCCGTCGGCCAGTTCCGGCGCCGCCTCCTCGAGCATCAACCGCATCGCCCGCGCGAACGGCGTCAGCGGACGCGGACCCGCGTGCTCGAACGCTTCGGGAATGGCCGCGGCCACCACCCGCCGATCGGCCAGGGCATACCCGGCCCCCGACGGCGCCTGCGCCCAGTCGGCCAGCACCCGGAACTGCCCGTCGCTCCAGCGGCTGATGTCGCAGGCGTGCAGGAACAGCTGATGGTTGCCGGGAATGGTGATGCCGTGCGCGGCCCGCACGTACCCGGTACTGCCGAACACCACCTCCGGCGGCAGCAGACCGGAATTCAGCAGCCTGCGCGGGCCGTACACATCGGTGAGCACCTCGTCGAGCACCCGCGAACGCTGGACGAGCCCGGTTTCCAGGCGGGTCCAGTCCTCCGCGGACACCAGCAACGGAATCGGGTCCAGGCGCCACGGCTGCGGGATGGCGGTGTCGTCGTCGCCACCGAGACCGACCTCGGTGTAGGTGACACCGTCGTCCTCGATCTGCCTGCGCACCCGATGGTCGATCCGGTCGATGCCGCCGATTCCCTGGTCGACGAAGTCCGCCGACAGCTCCGACCACATCGACCGCACCCGGCCACGACCGTCGACCAACTCGTCGTAGTAGCCCGTGGTCGGCCGCCCGCACTCGTCGAACCGGGCCTGCGTCTTGCTCTCGGCCCGATACCGCGCGAACTGCTCAGCCACCGCTGCGCGCACGCCCGTCGTCGACCCGTCCCCCAGCGCTTCGTCGCGCACCACCCGAGCCTCCTGTAATTTTCGCGGCCAACCCGACAAAGACCGCCTACCCGTGGAGGGCCCGCGCACTCACCCGAAATCTCTCGCCTAGCGGCCCCACACGGTTCGCGCGCGGCGTAGGTCCAGGATGCCTGGTGCGCCGACATCGGTCGACTGCGCCGCGATCTTCGCACGGAGTTCGGCGGGATCCATCGGATTCACCGTATGTCCGGCCGCCTCGAACCGGCGGTTGCGGCGCGACTGCGCGGCCACGGCGTTGACGGGAGCGTCGTCGTAGGCGCGGCCGCCGGGGTGCACGACGTGATAGGTGGCGCCGCCGCGGGAGATGCCCGTTGCCACGTCTACCAGGTCGAATACCAGCGGCGCGTCGACGGTGATCGTCGGGTGCAGCGAGTTCGGCGGCTGCCAGGCGCGGTACCGCACGCCCGCCACCTGGACGTCGGATTTGTCGGTGGCCAGCAGCGGGACGGGCATGCCGTTGCAGGTCAGCACGTACCGGCCGCGATCGGCGCCGACCAGTCGCACCTGCAGGCGTTCCACCGACGAGTCGACGTACCGGGCGGTGCCCTGTCCGGTGGTCTGTTCACCCAGCGTCAGCCACGGCTCGATCGCGCCGCGCAGTTCCAGTTCCGCCTCGCCGATCATCGCGGTGCCGATGCGCGGGAACCGGAACTCGGTGAACGGGTCCAGCCACGCGGTATCGAAGTCCACGCCTGCCGCGCGCAGGTCGGCGGCCACTTCCGCGATGTCGTTCATCAGGAAGTGCGGCAGCAGATAGCGCCCGTGCAGGTTGGCACCGTGCCGGATCAGCGGCGCGCGCAACGGCTTGTCCCAGAACATGGCGACCAGACCACGCACCAGCAACGACTGCACCATCGCCATCTGGAAATGCGGCGGCATCTCGAAACCGCGCAGTTCCAGCAGCCCGAGCCGGCCCCGCGCGGAATCGGGGCTGTACAGCTTGTCGATGCAGAACTCGGCACGGTGGGTGTTGCCGGTGAGGTCGGTGAGCAGATGCCGCAGCGCCCGGTCGATATGCCAAGGCGCCGAACGGATTTCCGAGGGCGTTGAACCGTCGGACTGCTCGGCGGACAATCGCGCGACCTCGGCGAAGGCGATCTCGAGTTCGTACAGCGCGTCTTCGCGACCCTCGTCGGCGCGGGGTGCCTGCGAGGTCGGTCCGATGAAACGCCCGGAGAACAGGTACGACAGCGCGGGGTGTCGCTGCCAATAGGTGAGCATCGACACCAGCAGATCCGGACGACGCAACATCGGCGAACGCGCGGGCGTGACCCCACCCAGGGTGATGTGGTTACCGCCGCCGGTGCCGCCGTGCGTGCCGTCCACATCGAACGACTCGGTGCTCAACCGCGCCAGCCTGGCCTGCTCGTACAGGGTGTTCAACACCTGCGCCTGCTCGGCGAACGAGCTGGTCGGCATGATGTTCACCTCGATCACGCCAGGGTCCGGCGTCACCGAAAAGGTGTGCAGCCGTGCGTCACTGGGCGGTGCGTATCCTTCCAACACCACCGGCTGCCCGATCGCCACCGCCGCAGCCTCGACCTTGGCGATCAGATCGAGGAAATCGTCCAGCTCGGTAACCGGCGGCAGGAACACATGCAACCGCCCCTGCCTGACCTCGGCCACCAGCGCGGTCGTCGGCGTGAAATCAGCCGGCTCCACCGCGGCAGGCGGCTCGGACCGCTTGCCGGACAACGGTTTCTGATACAACGGATCGCTGTCGGGCAGCACCGGCGGCGCGTGCCACGATACCGACCCGATCGGAAGCCGCAGTCCCGCAGGCGAATCCCCATCCGCGAGGACAATCCGCCCCGTCCCGTCCTCACTGCGCCCACGCCGCAACTGCCAATCAGCACTGGCCCAACCCGCCCCGTCGGCGCGCCGGTGAATCGGCAACACATACGCCGAAGGCCGGTCCACCGACTCCTCCAACGTCTCGAGCAACACCCGCCGAACCTCGGGCGAGTCCTCCGTGGGATCGATATCGGCAACAGGCGGATCCCCATAAGGCGCACTCACCGTCGCCGCCAACCGCGCCAACGGATCCTCGAAGGCGGGCCGCACCTGCCCCTCCGGCAGCCCGAGCGTGCCGGCGATCTCCGCGATCAGCGCCCTGGCCGCATCGATATCTGCGGCAGGCGCCCGATCCGGAATCACCCCCGCAGCCGAGTTCTGCTGCGGCGACTCCGTAGCGCGAATCCCCTTCGCCGCAGCCTCTTTCGCCGCGGCCTTCGCCTTCTTCCCCCGCAACTTCTTCTTCCCTAGCCCCTTCCGTGCGGCGGACTTGGCCTTCTTGTCGGCCTTCTCCGACACCTTGGCCTTCTTCGCCGGGCGAACAGAACCACCGGCATCAGCACACGCCTGCTGCGCCTCCGTCGGCCGACGATGTTCGGCCTCGACCAGACCGACAGGCTCGTCGATCAACACCGGCCCGTCCTCGAACTCCACCGACTGGACGTCCGAATCGGGGATGTAACCCGCCTCGACCGCCGACTCCGCCGCGACCGCGTGATCGCCGACATCGGCAGCTAGGCGATCGCCGAGGTCGGCAGTAAGCCCGCTCGCAGGTTGGTCGCCCGCATCGCGGTCATGCGCATCGCGGTCACGCGCATCGCGGTCACTCGCATCGCGGTCACGCGCATCGGAGTCCGCCTCATCGGCCAAGCCCATCGTGACCACCGCGGCAGCCACCGCACCCCGATCCGGCGGCGTCGGCGCGACCGTCCCGAACATCTCACCCGGCGCATCCGCCCCACCCGCGAGACCGAGCGCGATCACCGCCCCGGCGACATCACCCACTCCGCCCGGATCGACCATCTCGAGCACATCGCCACCGACCCCCTGTGTCTCCCCATCATCGGCAAGCCCCAACGCGACGACCGCGGCAGCGACCTCACCCCCACCGACGCGACGCCGCGCATCGAACACCGCGACCATATCGACCGGACCGGCGGAAACCCTGTCGGCCACGGCCGTACGAGGCGCATCGAGCACCGACACCGAATCCGACGCCCACCGCTGCTCATCGACGGAATCATCGCCGTCATCAGCCAACCCCAACGCGACAACAGCCGACGCGACCTCGGCCCCCGCAGGCGCGTACCCGTTCGAACGCGCCACGCTGCGCGCAACCGGCGTCCACGGATCAGCGAGCAAATCCTGCCGCGTCCAGATCGGCTCCCCATCGGCGCGCCACGCGATCGCGATCTCCCAGCGCGGCAACGGTTCTCCCGGATACCACTTGCCCTGGCGATACTGCACGATCCCGGTCGGCGCGTAGATCGACCGCAACCGGTCGCTGAGGTCGACCGCACGCTCACGCTTGTGCGCACCGTCGGCATCGGTGGTCCACTGCGCGCTGACCTGGTCGTCGACGGACACGAACGTCGGCTCGCCACCCATCGTCAGCCCCACATCGGCCGCGGCCATCCGCGCATCGATCGCGGCACCGGAGGCGACGATCCGTTCCCATTGAGACTCGGTGTACGGCAACGTGACTCGCGGGTCCTCATGAATCCGCCGCACCACATTACTGAAATCCAGTGTCGCCTCGGTGATCCCGGTCGCGCCCGTAATCGGAGCAGCGGCGCCGGGATGCGGGGTCGCCGCGAGCGGAATATGCCCCTCACCCGCGAACAGACCGGACGTGGGATCCATCCCGACCCACCCCGCACCGGGCAGATACACCTCGGTCCAAGCGTGCAGATCGGTGAAGTCCGCGGTCGGCCCCGAAGGCCCGTCCAGCGACGGCACATCCGACGTCAACTGCACCAGATACCCGGAAACGAACCGCGCCGCCAACCCCAGCTCGCGCAACACCCCCACCAGCAACCACGCCGAATCACGGCACGACCCCAGCGCGGTGCGCAACGTGTGATCCGGCGTCTGCACACCGGCTTCCATGCGCACGGTGTAATCCACGCTGTTGCGCAGCGCGTAGTTCAGTTCGACCAGATAGTCGATGGCCCGGATACGCCCCTGCGGCCGGTGCACCCGCGCCCAGTCCTGCAGCAACTCCCCCGGCCCACTGCCCGGCCCGTCCTCGTCGACACGCCGCAGATAGGGCGCGAGATCCTCGGCCAGGGCCGCGTCGTACTCGAACGGGATGAACTCCGCGTAATCCTCGATGAAGAAGTCGAACGGGTTCACCACCTCGAGGTCCGCGATCAACCCGACGGTGATCGACAACTCCTTGGTCGGCGTCGGAAACACCAGCCGCGCAACGAAATTGCCGAACGCGTCCTGCTGCCAGTTGACGAAGTGGTCCGCAGGCGACACCTCTAACGAATACGCCTCGATCGGTGTCCGCGAATGCGGCGCAGGACGCAACCGCACTTCATGCGGATGCACCTCGACGAGACGATCGAACGAGTATGCCGTGCGGTGCTCGAGTGACACCTTGATGCCCATTCACCCAGTGGACCACACACCACCGACACGGCGCGGGCTGACGAAACCTGAGTTTCCCGACGGGCACCCGTTTCGAAACACGCTGGTAATAGCGCGAGCCGCGGACCCGCATAGATGGCGGGCGAACCCGCTGCCCGTAGGGTGAAGCAGGTGAGCTACGACCACATCCTGCTGCCGTCCGGCGTCGCCAGCTCCGTCGACGAAATCGACGCGTACCTGGCCGCCCAGGAGGGCCTACCCGAGTCCGAGCCGATCGCGCGGATCGCCGCCGAACTGAACGCGCGCAATGCCGAACTGCCCGAGGAGGACTCGTTCCTCAGCATCGCGACGGTGGGCGGCCCCAGCGGCGACACGCTCTACGTCCCCTCGCCGTACGACGCCATCGGCTTCGTACGCAACCTGCTGTTCGACCTGGCCACGCCCCTCGGATACGCCGTCTACGACCCGCAGCTGACCTGGCTGATCGACCCGGCCGGACACATCCCGATCAACGTCACGCACGGCGGCGCGGGCGAATTCCCCTATCTCACCGAGGAATTGGCGCACCGCTGGGTCGCGGGCCTGGCCGCCCCCAACCCGTACCTGATCGTCGAGCAGGGCGAGCAGCGCTACATCCAGACCTACCGCGACCCCAGCGGCCCGTACACCCTGGAATACCGCGACGGCGCCCCCGACCGGCATTTCGGCACCACCCTGGACGATCCGGCGCAGGTCGCGAGCATCATCTGGGACTGGGCCAACGGCAAACCCGACATGGGCAGCGACGTGACCTGGTCGCGCGTGGAGATCTAGTCCCTACAGCGTCCGTCGACCCGACAGCGCGCGACCCAATGTCAGTTCGTCGGCGAATTCCAGATCGCCACCCATCGGCAGACCCGACGCCAACCGCGTCACGGTGAGTCCGGGGAAATCGCGCAACATCCGCACCAGGTAGGTGGCGGTGGCCTCGCCCTCGGTATTGGGGTCGGTCGCGATGATCACCTCGCTCACATCGATGCCGTCCTCCTGATTGCCGATGCGGGTCAACAACTCCCGAATCCGCAACTGGTCGGGCCCGACACCGCTGAGCGGATCGAGCGCACCGCCGAGCACGTGGTACCGACCACGGAACTCGCGGGTGCGCTCGATCGCCTGCACATCCTTTGGCTCCTCGACCACACAGATCATCGTGCGGTCGCGGCGCGGGTCGGCACAGATCCGGCACAGCTCACCGTCGGCGACCGTCCCGCACGACGCGCAGAACTGCACGCCGTCGCGCACCTTCTGCAAGGCGGCCTGCAACCGGTCGATCTCCGGCGGCTCCACCTGCAGCAGATGAAAAGCGATGCGCTGTGCGCTCTTCGGACCGACGCCGGGCAGCTTGCCCAGCTCGTCGATCAGATCCTGTACCGGCCCCTCATACATCAGAAGTCGGGCAGACCGGGCATCGAACCGCCACCGAGTCCCTGCGACAGCGGACCGAGACGCTCGGCCGCGAGCTGCTGCGCATTGGCCATCGCATCGTTGATCGCCCCGATGACCAGGTCCTGCAGACCGTCGACATCGGCGGGATCGACCACCTTCGGATCGATCGTCAGCGCGGTCACCTCGCCACTGACCTTGATCGTGGCCTGCACCAGACCGCCACCGGCCTGACCCGACACCGAGGTCTCGGAGAGCTCGGCCTGCGCCTGCATCACTGCCTGCTGCATCTGCTGAGCCTGAGCCAGCAGTGCCTGCATATCGAACTGACCATCACCGGGTTGCACAACACTCCTGTGTTATCTGGCGGCCGGGGCCGCGGGGGTTTTCGGCCCTGAGGGCCTCACACCCGAGGGACGATACTGCGCCTTCGACGTTCCGTCTCGCCCCTCGGGTGCGAGGCGGCCGAAAACCGTGGGAACGGGGATGGGCGCGTTGTGTTGTCAGTTTAGTCGTAGGCGTCGGGTGCGGCGGTTGGGATAACCGTTGCCGCCACAGCGTCGAATCTCCACCCGATAGATGCTCGATCGCGCTAGCTTGGATATGTGCGGCATGGTCGGTTTCGGCCGCCGCATACCGACTGAAACGCCGGTGACACCGATTGTCGAGAGGTGGTCACATGGATCCGGAGCCGACGCGGTTGCAGCGCGGGCACTCCGAGGCGGCGGCCGGGGGATTGAACACGCAGCGGACGGTGGCTCCGGGGGAGCCGGACGAGGCGGTGATCGCGGAACTCGACGTCATGGGGTTGACGGGGGCCAAGGAGATCGGGCGGGGCGGGTTCGGGGTTGTGTACCGGGCTTTACAACCGGCGCTGGATCGGGCCGTCGCGGTGAAGGTGCTGTCCTCGGAGATCGATGTGGAGAGCCGGGAGCGGTTTCTGCGCGAGGAACAGGCGATGGGCAGGCTGTCGGGGCACCCGAATATCGTCGACATCCTGCAGGTCGACGTGACCGAGACGGGGCTGCCGCTGATCGTGATGCCGTACTGCTCGCGCGGCTCGCTGGAACGGCTCATCCACGATCGCGGACCGCTGACCTGGGCGGATACCCTGCGCGCGGGGGTGAAGTTGGCCGCGGCGATCGAGTCGGCGCATCGCGCGGGGATCCTGCACCGGGATGTGAAACCGGCGAACGTGCTGATCAGCGGTTACGGCGAACCGCAGCTCACCGACTTCGGCATCGCACGGATTCCCGGCGGGTTCCAGACGTCGAGCAGTCTGATCACCGGGTCGCCCGCGTTCACCGCGCCGGAGGTTCTCAAAGGTTATGAACCGACCGTGCGGTCTGATGTCTACGGGCTGGGCGCGACCCTGTTCGCCCTGCTCACCGGCCACGCCGCGTTCGAACGCCACACCGGCGAGAAGGTGGTCGCCCAGTTCCTGCGCATCACCACCCAGCACGTCCCCGACTTACGCGCCCAGGACATCCCCGGCGACGTGGCCGCGGTGATCGAACGGGCCATGTCCCCTGATCCGGCGGACCGTCCCGCCTCGGCCTACGAATTCGGCGAACTGTTGCGCGAGGTCCAGCGCGCGCACGGGCAGATGCCCGACGAAATGGCACTGCTGGACTCCACGGACACCACCGACGAGGTGCCTCACGCGCTGAAATCGGTGACCGGCCATCGCAGTTGGCCGTTGACGCTGCAACCGGCGGGCGCCTCGGTGCCCATGCCCAGCACCACCACCGGCACCCTGCCGCCCACGGCCGCCACCAAATTCCGCCCGCCGACCCCTGCCCGTGAACCGTTCCCCCGGCAACGCCTGCTCGACGTCCTGCGCGACGGAGGTCAGCGCCGCCTCGCCCTGATCCACGCCCCCGCCGGATTCGGTAAGAGCACCGTCGCCACCCAATGGCGCGCTGACCTGTCCACTCGCGACATTCCGGTCGCCTGGCTCGGTGTCGACCAGGACGACGACAGCGAGATCTGGTTCCTGGCGCACCTCATCGAAGCCATCCGCCGCGTGCGCCCCGATGTCGGCGCGGGCCTCGAGCAGGTGCTGGAGGAACGTCCCGCCGACGCGGTCGCCTACGTGATCGCGAAACTGATCGACGAGATCCACGCCAGCGGCGAACCGGTGGTGATCGTGGTGGACGACTGGCATCGCGTGCGCGACCCCGGCGTGCATCGGGCGATGGCGGCGTTGCTCGACAACGGTTGTCACCATGTGCGTTTCGTCATCACGAGCCGTGATCAGGCCGGTCTGCCGATCAGCCGGTTGCGGGTGCGCGACGAACTGGTCGAGTTGGATGCCGCCGCGTTGCGCCTCACCGAATCGGAAACCCGGCAGATCCTGGTGGAGCGCAACGGTTTCGCGCTCACCGACGAGCAGATCGAGCAGATCCACACCGCCACCGACGGCTGGCCCGCCGCGATCCAACTGGTGAGCCTGACGCTGCGCGGAAAGGCCGACCCGGCGCAGCTGCTCAGTTCGCTGGCCGAAGGCGGGCACGGGATGCGGGAGTATCTGGCGGAGAACGTGCTCGACGCGTTGGCGCCGCAGCAGTTGGAGTTCCTGATGGCGATCTCGGTGGTCGAGCGGGTGAACGGTTCGCTGGCCGGGCTGCTCGCCGATGTGCCCGACGGCGCGGCGATGCTGGAACAGTCCGAGCAACGGGAGCTATTTCTGCATCGGGTTCAGCATGATCCGGAGTGGTATCGGATGCAGCCGTTGTTCGCCGAGCATCTGCGTGCGCGGCTGGAACGCGAGCATCCGGGGCGTTCGAAAGTGTTGCACCGCAGGGCGGCTCGTTGGTATGCCGAGCATCAGTCGTTGCGGAAGTCGGTGGATCACGCGCTGGCGGCGACCGATCTCAAGCTGGCCGCCGATCTGCTCGAAAGCGGTGGCATGGATCTGATCGATGGGTCGCGGCTGGCTACCCTGCTCAGCAGCGTGTCGAAACTGCCTGTGCAACAGGTGACTTCGCGGTCGAAGCTGTTGATGGCGGTGGCTCGGGCGAATATGAACATGCAGCAAACGGGGTCGGCGCGCAGTGCGCTGGGTCGGTTGTCGAACCTGCTGGCGCGCAGCTCGCCAGACGGGCCGGAGGCGTCCGAACAGCGGTCTGCGGCAACGGTGTTGGATGCGGCGGATCGGGTGGCGCATGATGACACCGCCGAGGTGGCCGACCGGCTCGCCTCCCTGGTGGCGCAGCCGAACGACCTGCCCGTCTGGACGGTTTCCACTGCCGCGAACTTGATGTCGTTCGTTCGACTGTGCGAGTTCGATTTCGCCGCGGTGACGCAGTTGCAGGACTGGGCGGCGGACTATCACGCACAGTCGAAGGACCCGCTCGGTCCGGTGTTCGGCCTCTGCGCGCTGGGCGATTCTGCCTACGAGCAGCTCGATATCGCTACTGCCACCGACTGTTTCGAGCAGGCCTACGAAACCGCGCGGCAGCGAGCCGGCCCGCATTCGGACGCCGCCCGTGTCGCAGCCGCTCTACTGGGCGAGTTGGCCTATCGCCGCGGTGATCTGGCGGCGGCTGATCGACTACTCGATGAGAGTCACGAGCTGGTGACCAGGGTCGGGCCGGTCGACTTCCTGATCGCGACGTTCGTGATCGGGGCCAGGGTGAAGGCCGCGCTCGGCGACCAGTACACGGCCTCGGCCCGGCTCGACGAAGGCGCGCGGGTGGCCGCGGAGAACAACCTGGCCCGCCTGGACGCCCATGTCCGCGCCGAGCGGTCCCGACTCGGGCTGCCCACCGGTCCCGACAACTTCGCACCGGACACGTCCGGCAATGGCGTGCGTCGTAGCAAGAAGGGCGCCCCCGCGCTGATCACCGAGGCGCGCGCCATCGCCGACATCCGGGTACTGCTGTCCGAGCAGCGCCTACGCGCCGACGATCGCGCGGCCCGGCACGCCAGGGTGATCTACGCGCAGACACTCGAACAGAACCGCCCCCGTGCGGAATTGGACGCGACCCTGCTGCTGGCCGAGTGCCTGGCGTCGGCGGGATGGGTCGGGGAAGCCACCGGGCTGGTGCTGCCGGTCCTGCGCACCTGCGCCGAACTCGGCTGGACCAGACCGCTGTTGGACGCGGGCCCGGGGGTCGTGGGCCTGCTCCACGTGTTGCGCACGCAATCCCATGACGGGCAGGACCACCCGATCCTGCAGGCCTTACCCGGTCACTTCCTCGACCAACTGCTGTAATTTTTGCGGCTGGCGCCGCGGTTCTCGGCAACAAGCTAAGGCGTCCACCAAGGTCGCAACGGCACATCCCAGGTTCCGTCCGGACCCAACTTCACGCCGAGCACGTGATGCAGCTGCACCACGTTGCGTTGGAAGCCCAGTCGGCAGCCCGCCATGTACAGGCCCCACACCTTCGCGGTGCCCTCACCGACCTCGTCGACGCAGGCGTCCCAGTTTTCGACCAGGTTCTTGCACCATTCGTGCAGCGTGAGGGCGTAGTGCTCGCGCAGGTTCTCCTCGTGCAGTACCTCGAGGCCGATGTTCTGGGCCTCGGAGACGATGCGGCCGGAGCCGATCAGTTCGCCGTCGGGGAAGACGTAGCGGTCGATGAAGTCGCCGGCTTTGGTGGTGCGGGTGTTGTCGTGGCGGGTGATGCAGTGGTTCAGGAACAGGCCGCCGTCGCGCAGCTTGTCCTTGATGAAGCCGAAGTAGTACGGGTAGTTGTGCACGCCGATGTGCTCGGTGAGGCCGATCGAGGACACCGCGTCGAATTCACCCTCGGGGAGGTCGCGGTAGTCGCTGTGCCGGACCTGCGCCAGCTCGCTCAGGCCTTCCTCAGCGATTTTCTGCTGCGCCCACGCGGCCTGCTCGGCCGACAGTGTCGCCCCGATCACGTGCACGCCGCGTCGTGCCGCGTACCGGACCATGCCGCCCCAGCCGCAGCCGATGTCGAGCAGTCGGTCGCCTTCTTTCAGGCGCAGCTTGTCGAAGATCAGCCGGTACTTGTTCTCCTGTGCCTGCTCGAGCGTCCAGTTCTCGTCGCCGTAGACCGCGCAGGTGTAGGTCATCGACGGGCCGAGCACGTACTCGTAGAACTTGTTGGACACGTCGTAGTGGTGGTGGATCGCCTCGGCATCGCGAGTCTTGGAGTGGCGTAAGCCTTCCAGCGCGATCCGGCGCCAGCGCGGCAGCGTCTCCTGCGGCGGCGGCGCGATCGGTTTGAGCCGTTCCCAGCCCAGCGAGCGCGCGATCGTCACCAATGACAGGGCCGACGGGCGATGGAACTTCATGCCCTGCATGGCTTTCAGCAGGTCATACGGGTCGCCGGGGTGCACGCCGTCGGCGACCATGTCGCCGGCGATGTAGGCGCGCGCCATGCCGAGGTCGCCGGGGGCACCCGCCAGGTAGTTGATGCCGCGCGGGGTTTTGATCTCGAGGGTGTAGGGCGCGTCCTGCGGTCCGGTCGCGCTGCCGTCGTAGGCGGTCAGGCGGACCGGGACATCGCCGTTCACGAGGGTTTCGAATACCTCCGCGATCGTGAGCCGGGTCCCCAGTTCGGATAGGCCGACGGCCTTGTCAGTTCGGTCCTTGAATGTCGTCACTTGCGTTGCACCGCCTTCGAATACAGATTCAGCAGTCGTTGGTCCGGGTCGTAACGGTTCTTGAGTTCGGTGTAGGTGTCGCCGCCGTACAGCTGGGCGAACTCGGCCTCGTCGTAGTAGGAGTCCGAGTACAGCGACTTGTGTCCGTCGAACGCGGACACGATCTTCTCGATCGCGCGGTTGGCCGCCCCTTCCGGTTGACCTCGCTTGGTCGGCACCGCCGACCAGAATCCGACATTGACGTACGTGCGTTGCGGTTCGAGCGGGTACAGCGGCCACGGACGCACGTTCTCCGTAGCGGGGTCATCGACGGCACGTAACCGCAATGGGCACAACCAGATCGGCTCGATCGGTATTTCCCGCAGGAACCACTCGACGAAGTCGGCGGTGTGTTGCACAGGGACCTCGATGTCCTGCACGACGCGTTCCTGCGGGGGGTTGCCTTTGCGGGCCTCCAGGCGGTCGCCGATGTGGTGCTTGCGGTCCAGCGCGACCAATTTCCAGTAGAAACTGCTGCGACGGTGCGACTTCGGCCAGAGCCTACGGATCTTCGGGTTCTGCGCCCCGAAGGCGCGCGAACACCAGAACCAGTCGGTGTCCCAGCGCCACAGGTAGTCGGCGATGGTCAGTCGGTCGCGTTTCACGCCGTCGGCGTGCTGCAGAGAGCGGTAGAAGATGTCCATGCCGGTGTAGTCGGAGACCGGGCCCGGTTCGTCGGTCTTGCGACCCAGCGTCAGGTAGCTTTCGCCGGCGCTGAACACCACGCCGTCGAGGTAGTCGACATCCTCGTTGTCGTACCGACGTTCCTCGACGATGCGGGCGAGCGCGGCTTCCATGTCGCGCAGGTTGTGGAAACGCACGTGCCGCAGTTCGACGAACGGCAAGACCGGTTCGAGCTCGATCTTCAGGCGGACGGCATAGCCGAGGGTTCCGTAGGAGTTGGGGAACCCGTGGAACAGGTCGGCGTTCTCGCCGGTCGGGGTCGCGGTGATGATCTCGCCCGCGCCGGTCAGAATGTCCATTTCCAGCACGGATTCGTGGGGTAGACCGTTGCGGAACGAGGTCGATTCGATGCCGAGGCCGGTCACCGCGCCGCCCAGGGTGATGGTTTTGAGCTGGGGCACCACCAGCGGCGCCAACCCGTACGGGAGGGTGGCCGCCACCAGGTCCTCATAGGTGGTCATGCCCGCCACATCGGCCGTGCGCGCTTCGGGGTCTACCGCGATCACCTGCCCCAGGCCCGACACGTCCAGCCCGGGCGCGGTGGATGCCGCCCTGGCTCGGAACAAGTTCGACGTCTTCTTCGCCAGTCGGACGACGGCACCGGAAGGGATGGCGCGATAGCTGTCCAGCAGTCGCTTCACCCCCGCTCGATGCGCGGCATATCCGGACTCGCGCGCGGCCGGTTCGTGACCAGCCCTACCCAAAAGACTCACTGCCACCCCCTCGACGCTAGTACGAGCCTGACCGCTGGGCCACCGGTTACTTGCGCGCCGCGACAAAATGTCACGCACATGTTTCTCCGCCGCCGCAACCTGGCCGGGTGATCCGCACTGGCACAGGGCAGGATGTAACCCGGTCGAGATATATCGTCC